>BJGX01000018.1 GCA_014191035.1 Candidatus Saccharimonadota bacterium | reverse complement strand
CTATTCCACCACTAGCAAAAACCCCTGCCCTTAACCTTATGTCTAGCCCACAAATACTGTAAAATATCCGTTTCTGGGGGATTAGCTCAGTTGGTAGAGCAGCGGACTCTTAATATTATTTAAATATCAAGACTTCTCACCCTGTAAGACCCAGGCGGTGGCAGAGATAGAAGTTTTTTCTTCAGTGAATTTCAGCAAGCACACCTAAGCACACCACACATAAAAAAGCCACAGTGAAATGTGGCTTTTTACTTCTTATTTCTTATTTCTTATTTCTTTTTGCTATAAAACAAATACTTAATAAATGACGCAATACCTAAAACCAAAAACGTTGTTATTAGTAAGCACATAATTACCATATGCTAACAGTGTGCTTCACCCATCATATGTTCCATACTATTTCTCCTTATAAAAGATTACTCATTAACCAAGGCGCAACAAAAGCCATAAAGCCACCTATGAAAAATACACAAACTGAAAAAAAATAAACTCTCAACGAGTTTACTCTAGTTTTATTACAAAGTTCTGCTAACTCTTTATCACTCGGACAAGGTAAGGATCTAGCTTTCCATTGTAGAAATCCAGAGATCGTTAACATCATCCCTGCAAATATAAATACACCTAATTTATGTTCTGAAAACCAAACAATTTGCGGCACAGAACTTACCACTGAAGCCATCACTGCACCTGCCCCCAAACTTACTAATAGCGCAGGTAAGGCACAACAAATCAGCGTGCCTCCCGACGTAAATAAAGTTAGCAAGGATATATGCTTGGTTTTAATTAATTTAGGATCTAAATATTTTTTCGACATTATTTGTCCGCACCTGATTTGATATGCTCAATAGGATGCTCGCTTACTTCAATACTTTTAACTTCATAGCCTGCATCCTTGATGATTTTTCTAATAACATCTTGAGATAAAGTTAGACCATCTTTGACTTCAACTACGACTAGACGATTCTTTAATCCAACATAAACATCTTTTGTTTCGCTTAAAGCTTTCATCTTCTTTTCAATGCCTTGCGCACAAAAAGAACATACCATACCATTCACAGTGACTTTATAAGATGGTGTCGTAAAACCATTCAAGCTAGTTAAAGATAATCCCAAACTTACTACTAATAATAAATGTTTCATAAAACTCCTTAAAATGTATACATAAGATTTAAGCGAGGTTGGCCACTATTGTTCATACCACCCTCCACAAAGATATTTTTATTAATCAGTCTTAACATAGGTATCACTTCAATCTTGTCAGATATTTGATTAGTATATTTTGTCTCTAAAATAAACCACGGCTGTGTCTTTTCATAATCAGCTTCGTAAAAAGAAAAACCTGCACGAATTGATGTAGTGTCGTGATTTAAATTTGAAGCTCGGTAGAGTTTATGAGTCGCGGCAAAGTAAATACGAGTTGTCTCATAATCAAACTGAAAGCCTGGAGATGCAATAAATTTACTATCAATACTTTGATTATCAACACTTCCTCTGACCTCACCTATCCCCATAAATAACCATAGATTACTTTGAGCATCGGTTAAATTCCAACGAGACAATAGACGAGTGTAATTAAGCGTATCGACTTCACGTTTATCTTTGTGATTATCTGACCGAAACTCAAGATGAGTTAATCCCAAAGCGTCACGAGATGTAATCGCATAATTAAAGCCGGCTTCACGCCAATTTTGATTGAAGTCCCCCATAGTCATCACAGAACCCTCAAAACCCATAGGTGCTGCTACTACTAGGTGGCTTGCTAAAAAGATTAAGGGAATGACCCATAATCTATAGTTACAAGTAAACATAGATTTCCTTAATTAATAAAAATAAGGCTTAAAAAAAGCCTAAAACTATTTTTTAAGAAAAGCTGATGGGTGGTCTTTGAATGCTCGGGGAAATTACAGAA
The DNA here is from genome assembly GCA_014191035.1 of Candidatus Saccharimonadota bacterium. GTDB lineage: Bacteria > Patescibacteriota > Saccharimonadia > CAILAD01 > BJGX01 > BJGX01. The sequence goes on along the minus strand of BJGX01000018.1, from coordinate 1,229 downwards.
TCGTAATGATATGAATATTCGTTATAAACGTTGCCGTTATCTTGAGAAAATACGATAGCAGTATCTTGAGTTAATGCCGCCATACCAACTTGGGCACAGAATGATAAACAATGATGAGAGGCGTTATGGCTTTTAACTTCTTTAGATTGTTTATGTTCTTTAGTTTGATGGCAATGGCTCATCTTTGTTTCAGCAGTCACTGAAGTTTTATGATTGTTTTGGCAGGCGAGCTGAAAGCTTGCTGCAATGCTTTGCAATGGCATTACAAGCAATAAACATAAAACTAGATAATTTCTAATAGCTTTCATACTTTTAAGATACGCTTTTATTATTGAAAGTTCAATATCATCCAAAATCTCCGGATTCCGGATGTTTTCTAACACACCCCTATTCCGCCCCTGCCAAAATCCCCCGACCTACCCCCTCTACAACGCAGACAATCCAAGTGGGTTTTATAATTTGAAATTACTTTGGCTGTTGCACTGTTCTTAAGTAAGGCTTAATCGTTTTAAATCCATCAGGATATTTCTTTAGCGCATCTTCGTTGGAAACAGTTGGCGGAATAATCACATCATCACCATTTTTCCAATTCACAGGTGTTGCAACTTGATGTTTAGCATTTAGTTGTATTGCGTCAAGTAACCTTAAGATTTCATCAAAATTTCTTCCTGCACTCATTGGGTAGATAAGAATAGCTTTAATCTTTTTATCTGGTCCAATAATAAACACTGATCTAACGGTTGCATTATCTTGTGCTGTTCTTGAGCCTCCACTCGCATTAGGGTGAATCATGTCGTAGAGTTTTGCTACCACTAAGTCGTCATCTCCAATTAATGGATAATTTACAGCGTAACCTTGAGTTTCAGTGATATCGCCAACCCATCTTTCGTGATCACTTACAGGGTCAATACTTAATCCAATAGCTTTAGTATTCCGCTTATCAAATTCTGGCTTTAATTTAGCAACATAGCCTAATTCAGTGGTACATACAGGAGTGAAATCTTTTGGGTGAGAAAAAAGAATAGCCCAGCTAGTCCCAATCCATTCATAAAAATTAATACTACCTTCGGTAGTGTTTGCAGTAAAGTTTGGGGCTTCATCGCCTATACGGATAGTCATAATCAAATTCCTTTAGTGGTTCTTAACATTGAATATTAGCAGCATGCTTGCCAATATGATTCTAATAAAAAAATATAAGCTTATACAAAATCTCCGGATTCCGGATGTTT
>BJGX01000017.1 GCA_014191035.1 Candidatus Saccharimonadota bacterium | reverse complement strand
GAAATGACTGGAGAAATTACTCTTATCGGATAGTACTGTCCTATATCGTTAAACCATGTTAAATTCTCAGCAACCAAATTAAAATATTCATTATAATTTCCTGCGCCAGGATTGGCCTGAATTTCAAAAGAGAATGTTGCAATTGAGCCAGGTGCTACTGATGCTTGTTGCATCACTGCCGGCCTATTATTGCTCAGCCATGAGCTAGTGGCAAAACCACTTCCTCTATTGGTTGGATTAATAGTTCCTAGCCTAACTGGATTTGCGCCCGAATTATACCAAGTCTGAGTGCCTGTGTTTCTAGCCTGTAAAGTCAAAGTAGCCCTTTCACCCTGTGGAAGATTTGTGATATCACGACTCCAGCCCTGCGATACTATCTCCCACCTGTAAGGGGCAACGATAGTACTGCCAAACCAATTGGTAAAATCTCTCCAGAAATTACGGTTACCATAGGCACTGCAACCGTCACCTGTGCCATATAAATTATTTAGTGCAGCTGAGTTTGGCTGGTATGGGGTATAAGAATATAAAGCTGCTGTCGCTCGGTTTTGTATATTTACATTACTGCCTCCGCAAGCAGAATTTGGACTCCATCGAACATATCTTACTCCAGGGCTATATGGAATATACCAAGCAGGGTTTAAATCGTAAAAATTGCGAAAATGCCTAGCTGCCTGATAGACCTGCTGAGTGAAGCCATAATATGCTGGGTCACAAGTGCCGTTATCTGGGCAGGCAAAGCCCATTGCTGTTCTGTACTGCCAGGGGTAAGGCCATGTGTCGGTTATAAGACCGTTTTCTTTTTGCAATGTAACTATTAATACTTGGGGGTTTAAATTAAAATTTTGCGCTTGCTCCCATATAATTTGAGCTGCACTTTTGCCATTTTCAGTATAGTTTTTTAAACAAATCCAGGGAGGAGTTGCTCCTTGTGCATTTGGACCAGGTGCACGCCAAGTATCACAAACTGGCACTTTAGAGTTTAAGAAGTTTTGTATATCTGCAACCGACATTGAGTTTTTATTAGTAAAAACTGCGTCATCGATAATCCGGCCAGGATCAAATGCTTCGGCTTTAGCAGGAGAAGCAAAAATACTCATTAATAAAAATGCCGGCAATAAAAATATTAGTCTTAATAGTTTTTTCATTTAATATTTATCCTTTTTGAAGATGTTTCAAAAGTACCTTTAGGTGAATCTAGTTTTACAGTTAAATCCCAATCTCCCTTAGGGTTTATTTCATTTGAACTGATAATGAAGCCTTGACATACATAATATGAAACTTGTTGACCTACGGGTGCAGACCTAGTGATAATTGAGCTACCATTTTTGAGTGTAATTGTGCAGGTTCCACTATTTGTATTGTTGGCCAATATGCTAACAACTAGCCTATCATCAACCTGCTCTGCAGTTGTGATATCTAAAGTGGGCTTTTGATTTGAGCTCGATACGGTGCTTTGACCTTGATTAGAATTTTTATTATCTGTGCTTTTAGCCTGTTCAGCATCTTTCTGCTCTGTTTGTTTTTTCGTAGCTTCACTAACCTCAATTTTAGAGTTGTCTTTAGGCCTGGAAACATATAAAAATGTGCCACTTAGTATTATTAAAATTAAAGCTGCTAATATTCCAATAATATATTTTTTTGTTTTTTTCTTGCTTTCCATAATTAATATTATATTAACACATTTTAAAACGCTTTTCAGATTGTAATGTGACTAAAACTTATAGTTATTTAATTATTTTTTTTAGGTATTTACCATAGCCACTTTTTTCAAGATCTTTACTTATTTCTTCAAGTCTCGAGGCATCTATGAATCCCTCCCTAAATGCAATCTCTTCGATGCAGCCAATTTTATGACCTGTGCGCTTTTCGATTACATGAATATATTCGGCTGCATCCATCATTGATGCGAAGGTTCCTGTATCTAGCCACGCGGAACCTGGGTCCATTTTTTGAACTTTTAACTTGCCTCTTTTTAAGTACTCTTCATTTACAGTTGTTATTTCTAATTCTCCTCTATCGCTGGGTTGAATATTTTTGGCAATTTCAACTACATCATTATCGTAAAAATACAGCCCAACTACAGCATAATCGCTTTTGGGTTTTTCTGGCTTTTCCTCTATTGAAATGGCTCTCTTATTTTCATCAAATTCTACTACACCATATCTTTCAGGATCAGAAACTTGGTATGCAAAAACTATTCCGCCATCAGGGTTAGTGCACTGCTTCAAACTCTGTCCAAAATCATGACCATGAAAAATATTGTCACCCAACACCAAAGCAACTTTATCACCCCCAATAAATTCTTCGCCAATAATAAACGCCTGGGCCAAACCTTCGGGTTTTGGCTGAACCTCATAGTTCAAATTTATTCCCAAATAAGAACCATCTCCCAATAGTCTTTTAAATTGTTCTTGATCTTGAGGTGTAGTAATAATTAAAATATCTTTTATCCCTGCCATCATTAAAGCACTCAGTGGATAATAAATCATGGGCTTGTCGTAAATCGGCATAAGCTGCTTACTAATGCCTTTTGTTATAGGATAAAGTCTTGTACCAGATCCACCGGCTAATATTATTCCTTTCATTTTGTAATCTCCTTTTTAATATATCTTTCTAGATCAGCTCCCCAATCTGTAGATTCAAAACCTGTTGAATTAATTTTTGTAAGGCTCAGTGTGCTATGTAGCGGCCTTGGGGCAATTCCTTGCTTATCTTTATAATACTCTGTTGTCGTAGTGTCTGAGACTTTATTATTTAAATTGCTTAATTTAAATATCTCTCTAGTTATGTCTGCCCAGCTAGCCGAATCGCCTGAGTTAGTAACGTTATAGGTGCCGTATTCACATTTATTGGTCAGCAAGTGATCAATTGCCCTAACTAATTCTGATGTGAAGGTTAGTCTGCCGATTTGGTCATCTACAACTGCTGGATCAACCCCTTTTTGACCCAATTCCAGCATCGTTTTGACAAAATTTTTACCATCACCAATCACCCATGAAGTTCTTAAAATATAATGTTTTTTTGCAATACTACATGCTATATCTCCTGCGGCCTTGCTGGCACCGTAAACAGATAATGGCGAGTAGTCCTCCTCCTCAGTATGTATTTTGGCGGTGCCATCAAATACATAATCAGATGATATATGCACCAACAAAATATCTTTTTTGTTAGAGACATCTACTAAATTTGTAACTGCTTCTGCATTAACTTTCCAGGCGACAATACGACCTTTTTGGTTTTCAGCTCCATCTACATCTGTAAATGCAGCGGCGTTTAGAATATATTTTATTCCGCTCCAATCAAAATCATTTATGCTCTCTTTTTTAGTAATATCTAGCTCATTAATATCAGCATGTTTAGCTTTTGGATATTTTTTACGTAGTGCAGTGCCTAGTTGACCATTTGCTCCAACTATAAATATTTCGGAATCTTTCATGATATCTCCATAGGCTTTATGTCAGAAAGCATTGGATGATTTTTGTCTCTTTCATTAATAACTGCATTTTGAATATTAATAGGCCAATCAATTTTGAGTTTTTTATCCGCCAAATTCACAAAACAATACTTATCATAATTATCGGCTCTCCAGTGTTCATTAACACTATATATATAATATGTGTCATCCTCTAAAGTCTGAAAGGAATTAGCCACCCCGCGAGGCAAGAATACTGCCTTATTGGGTGTGATCTTAATGATTTCGACTCGGCCAAACCCGTCCCCCTTTCTAAGATCAACATAAGCCGCAAAAACACTGCCCTTAACTACAGAAATATATTTATCCCAAGGCTCTGCATGCAGACCTCTGGTTACCCCTTTGGCCTTATTATATGAAATGCTATTTTGC
>BJGX01000016.1 GCA_014191035.1 Candidatus Saccharimonadota bacterium | reverse complement strand
AAGCCTCTTCTGCCCCTACCTCTTCTAAGAGCGTCTTCGCTGTCGGCTATATTTTGAAGTTCTGCCAAAACGAATCGTGGCACTATCAATGCACCCGGTATAAACCCTGTGGCCACAATGTCCCCTATTCGTCCATCTATAATTGCCGAGGTATCTACTAATATCCTTGATTCATTTTTAGAAATTTTCATTGTTTTTAGTTTTTCTAATTTACCTTTGTTATCAGACTTCTTTTGCATCAGTGCATCTAGGAAATCGTGCTTAGAATAAAAAACTCCAGCTAGTGCGATTGCCAAAAATACCGTAACACCGATAGGAAGATACTGCCTGTAAGGATCGCCCAAAGCCGAAAGAGGAGAGGCTAATAGAGAACCGATAAAACTGCCCAATAGTAATCCTATGACTACCAAGATAAGTTTTTGGGCACTAAGTTGTGCAAGCCTGTAAAAAATAACCGTTGCTATTAATGCTATAAGAAGAACAATCTCTACTACTACCATTTTATTTGAGTTTCCTTATTTTAAAGTTTTTATTGCATCAGCAATTGTCTTAACACCAAAATATTTTGCCCCCTTCACTGATGCCGGAACAATCGCTTTATCAAAGCCCAGTTTCTTTGCTTCCTGAAGCCTTAAATTTGACATATTAACCGATCGAACTTCGCCACTCAGACCTACTTCACCGAACACTACTGTGCTGGTATTGATAATTTTACCGCTTGCAGCGGAGGCTATAGCCAAAATAATTGCGAGGTCTATTGCTGGTTCAGTCAGCTTTATTCCACCAACAATATTAACATACACGTCTTGTGTGCTCAAGTTTACGCCTCCGCGCTTTTGCATAACTGCACACAACAATCCAAGTCTATTAATATCAAAGCCATCAGCTACTCGCTTTGGGTAGCCAAAAACACTAGGACTAACAAGAGCCTGGACTTCCACCAATATCGGCCTAGTACCTTCCATTCCTACGTAAATAACACTACCTGGTAGTTCTTGGCGTTCCATAAGTAATGCCTCAGAGGGGTTTTCTACTGCCTTCAAACCCTGCTCTGTCATTTCAAGCATTCCTACTTCGTTGGTTGCTCCAAAACGATTCTTAACTCCCCTAAGCATTTTAAGTAGCCCGTATCTTTCGCCCTCTAGGTAGAGCACTGTGTCAACCAAATGCTCCATCAGCCTAGGACCTGCAACATTACCTTCTTTGGTTACGTGCCCAATAATAATAAACGCTGTATTGGAATCTTTAGCTACTCTTACAATATTGTTGGTATTATTAGTTATCTGGCTAGTTGTGCCGGCGGCTCCGCTCAAGTTTTGGCTAGCCATCGTCTGAATTGAATCAACAATAATCAAATCATAATTACTTGAAATCGCATGCGACAAAACTTGGTCAACGTCCGTTGTAGCTAAAAATTCAAATTCATTATTAAGATCTTTAATTCGGCCACCCCTAAGCTTAACCTGGGCTGCCGACTCTTCTCCGCTAATATATAAAACTTTTTTTGTCTTTGATATATCACCTGCTAGCTGTAAGACCAAAGTCGACTTACCGATTCCTGGATCTCCGGCAAGCAAAGTCAAACTGCCCGGCACAATACCCCCACCAAGAACCGAATCAACCTCGCTATTTCCTGTAGAAATTCGGCTTTTTTCCGAAGAGGTTATTTCATGAAATCTATCGGGCTTTTGAATTGGTGTGGATATTTTCGTCTTCACTCCAGCCATGGATACAACAGGGGTTTCAACCAAACTATCCCACGCACCACACTGCATGCATTTTCCGCTCCACTTTGTAGTTACTGCACCACAACTTTGGCAGGTAAATTGAGTTGTTGCTTTTGCCATAATTAAAGTATACACCAAAATTAGCTAGGCGAACAAAATACGAATATATTATTTAGTACCAATTTTTATATTTAGCTCAATTTCGTCATCTTTTACCGAGACCTCGACAACATCACCAGGCTTAATCATTTCTGAAACCATTTCAGTGGCAAGTTTATCTTCAATTAGCCTTTGGACTGCTCGTTTCATTGGCCTTGCACCATTTTCAATGTCGTAGCCTTTTTCAACCAACAGCGTTTTAACTGTAGGCTTAAATTTCAACTGTATTTCCTTGGCCTCAAGCCTTGCCGCCAACTCTTTAAGCTGAAGGTTGGCAATTTTTTCAATATCAATTTTAGACAGCGCCTTAAACACTACTATGTGATCAACCCTATTTAAGAATTCAGGTCTGAATTGTTTTTTTAGTTCTGCTGTAACCTTTTCAGACATTTGCTCGTGAATTTCTTCAAGTCTAGTTTGTTCTTTTGGGGTATCGGTACTAAAGCCAATTTCTGCTTCTTTAGCCATAACTCGTGCACCAACATTGCTAGTCATAATTATAATTGTATTAGTAAAATCAACCCTCTTGCCTTTTGCATCTGTCAGAACGCCGTCTTCTAATATTTGCAAAAGCATATTAAAGATATCCGGGTGGGCTTTTTCTATTTCATCAAACAATATTAAGCTATAAGGTTTTCGACGAACTTTTTCAGTTAGTTGGCCTGCGTCTTCATAGCCCACGTAGCCAGCCGGCGCACCAACCAAACGAGACACATTGTGCTTTTCCATAAACTCACTCATATCCACTTTTATCATTGCGTCTTTGTCATTAAATAGCTCCTGAGACAGAACGCGTGCCAATTCAGTCTTACCAACACCCGTTGGACCCAAGAACATAAATGAACCTATTGGCTTATTAGGGTCAGATATACCAGTACGGCTTCTTCTTATGGCTTTTGCAATAACTTCGACTGCATTATCTTGACCAATTACTTTAGACTTTAGTGTATTGTCTAGATTTTTTAGACTCTCTGTCTCAAACTTAACAAGCTTGCTAATTGGAATGCCGGTAGATTGCGAAACAACCTTTGCAATATCATCTATATTAACAACAACTTTGGCAGTCTTCTTGTTCTCAGCTTCTAAGTCATTTAATTTTTTTTCAATTACACTAGCATCTGATTTGAGCCGTGCAGCATGTTCAAAGTCTTGATTGTATACCGCATCATCAATCTGTGATAGTTTTTCTTCAAGTTGCTTTTTCATGCGTTTACTTCGTCCGTCCGTTCCGCTTCGCGCAATTCGAGCCTGAGAAGATGCTTCATCGATCAAATCAATTGCCTTATCGGGCATAAAACGATCTGCTATATAACGCTTTGCTAATTTTGAGGCTTCTTCAATTGCTTCATCGGTTATCTTAACTCTATGAAACTTTTCGTATCTTGAACGCAAACCCTTCAAGACTTCGACAGTCTCATCAACGGTAGCCTCGGGCACTATTACTGGTTGAAAACGTCGCTCTAGAGCTGAGTCTTTTTCAATATACTTTCTATATTCCTCTAAGGTTGTAGCCCCTATTGTCTGAACTTCGCCACGAGATAGTGCGGGTTTTAGAATGTTTGCTGCATCAATAGCACCTTCGGCACTACCAGCTCCAACAACATTATGTATTTCGTCAATAAAAAGAATTACTTCAGGCGTAGCAGTTACTTCATCAATAATTTTTTTAAGGCGCTCTTCAAATTCACCACGGAATTTAGTGCCCGCAATAACTGATGCCATATCTAGCATCATTAATCGCTTTCCAAACAAAGTTTCGGGAACTTTTTCATCTATAATTCTTTTTGCTAAGCCCTCAACTATAGCTGTTTTTCCAACACCTGGCTCTCCAATAAGTACCGGGTTGTTCTTGCTGCGGCGATTTAATATTTGAATCATTCGCTCTATCTGAGTATCTCGACCAACGACAGGGTCTAGCTTGTCTTTTGCTGCCTTAGCGGTCAGGTCTATGCCGAAATGATCTAAGGCCGGGGTCTTACTTTGTTTTGGACCTTTGCGCTTCATGCCCTGAGGCACTTCAACCTGAGCAGGCTGAGAATTTAGGTATTTTTCAAGTTCATCTTTAACAGTTGATGGATCAACACTCATTTCTCTTAATATTGAGATTGCTCTTGAATTTTTTTGAGACAAAATGGCGTAAAGCAAATGCTCAGTGCCGGCATAGGGCTGGCCGTTCTGTTGGGCTATTCTTAATGCAGAGGTAATAGTCTGTTTTGCAGTTTCTGAAAGTTCAATAACTCCCGATGGTGTCGAGGTTTGAATATTGTGATTTCCATAAACAGGAACATTATCGATTCGCACACCCATATCGGCGAGTAATCGTGAGCCTATTGAGCCCTGGGACTTTAGCATACCCAAAAGCAAATGCTCGGTGCCAATGTAGTTTGAACCCATATTTATTGCCAGTAACCCGGCGTTTTCCAAACTCTTCTTGGCATTCTGTGTAAACCTATCAAAATTATTTAAAAATTCCTCTTGCATATCACTTATCCTCTCTTAGATTTTACCAAAAAACTTACGTTAAAATAAGCTTATTTAGCTTCGTCATTGGATTCAGCTTCGGTTTCGACTGCAGGCTTGTCTTCGGCTTCCTCGGCAGCTTCTTCCTTCTCCACTTCGTCAGTGCTTGCAGCAATCAAAGCATCTTCTAAATCACCAGCCTTCTTAGGTTTTGGCTTTTCCTCAACCTCTTCTGCAGTTGCTTCGATTCCGGCATCATCGGCACCATCAATATCAACATTCCAGCCTGTAAGCTTAGCGGCCAGGCGAACGTTTTGACCAGACTTACCAATTGCCAAGCTTAGCTGATCTTCTGGCACCTTAACTAAAGCCTTCTTATTTTCTTCGTCGATTTTTACATTTATAACTTTAGTAGGAGATAAAGCATTAGTAATGTATTCGGCAGGGTTTTCGCTATAAGCGATGATGTCGATTTTTTCCTCCCCAAGCTCGCCCATTACAGCTTGCACACGAGTACCACGGCCGCCAACAAATGTACCTACTGGATCAACGCCTTCAGCGTTTGATTTAACGGAAATTTTTGTTCGAGCTCCAGCTTCACGGGCAATGCCGGCAATTTCAACAGTACCATTGGCAATTTCCGGAACTTCCATTTCGAATAATCGACGTACCATATCTGGATGCGATCGGCTCACCACAATTTGAGGGCCTCGGTTGGTTTGCTCAACCCTTACAACATAAACTTTAATTTTTTGACCTGGGTAGTATTTTTCGTTTGGAATCTGATCGCTTGGGAACATAACACCAGTCGCTTTTCCAAGATCAATATAGGTATTTCCATTCTCAAATCTTTGAACAGTAGCATTAATTATTAGGCCTTCTTTATCACTAAATTCGCTAAATACAACATCGCGCTCAGCTTCACGAATACGCTGAACAATAACCTGCTTGGCAGTTTGGGCCGCAACACGACCAAAGTCCTTGTTGTCTTCTTTAATTTCAATCATATCGCCAATTATGGCATCCTTTTTAACCTTTTTAGCATTAGCCAACGTAAGCTGAATCATTGGATCCTCAACATTTTCCACCACTTCTTTAGTTACAAAAATTGTGGCTTCACCACTATCTGGGTTAAGTTCTACTCTTACTTCTTGCTCTTTATCGCCAAAGTCCTTTTTATAAGCAGCGATAATCGCAGCTTCGATAGCATCGAGCACCATATCTTTTGAGATACCTTTTTCTTCACATATTTGTTCTATTGCTGATAAAAATTGATTTTGCATTTTTTCTCCTATTAAATTGTTGTATTTAGCCTTGGAACAAAAAAGCCGCACTCACAGAGGCGACCGACATTTGTTCGTTTCAGACTATGCTTATTATTTTATTGTTTTAGCAGTCTAATGTCAAGAGTGCTAAATGGCATTTTCTATATATTCAATTTTGCCAGATTCATCTACCGATATAACATCTATTCTTGGCTGCAAATCTGAATACTGATGATTTTCTGACAACCAATATTCAAAAGCTCTTTTTAGTCTCTGCTGTTTATTGTAGTTAATTGCGCCAAACCCGCCACCAAAGATGTTATTTTTGCGATACTTTACTTCTATCAAACAGATATATTCATCATCCGCGCAGATTATATCTATCTCACAAAAACGATTGCGATAATTGCGCTCAATAATCTTATATCTGTGACCTATAAGATATTCGCAAGCTTTGGCCTCAGCATCCAAACCTATCTTAGTGGTGTTTTTCATAGAAAGGCCTTACAAAAACTTTTGCGGTGTAAGCTAGTTAAGCCATTGTTCATCAATGCTTCGCGATGTTTTTTGGTGCCATAGCCCACATTTTTAATAAAATCATACTCAGGATGTATCTCTGATTGCTTGCTCATATACTTATCTCTGGCAACTTTGGCAATAATACTAGCTGCCGCAACACAGGATACTTTTTGGTCAGCCTTAATAAGCGTCTGAGCAACCTCAAAATCGTCTAGATAATTATAATTTCCATCAATTACTGCTATGCTAAATCCAGAATTCATATCCTCAAGTGCCCTCATATAAGCAAGCCTGACAGACTGGGTAAGCCCTAGCTCATCAACATCAAAATTATCAACCCAGCCAATCCCCGAAGCCAGTGACTTTTCCAATATATATTCATTGAGTTCTTCTCGCATTTGGGCGCTCAATAGTTTGGAGTCTTTAAGAGGCTTACGCCAATTAGCAGGCAATATAACCGCTGCAGCAACCAATGGACCAGCCAAGCAGCCACGGCCAACCTCGTCTATGCCGCAGACAAATAATTTACCGTCTCTTCTTAATGAATTTTCTAATCGCATTGTTGCCTTCACCAAACTTGCCCTCTTATAAAATAATAATACTCTAAAGAATAAAAAACTCCACTAATAAAAGTGGAGTTTATTCCTTGCGAAAACGGCTAAGACCCTGTTTGGCCTCTTCGAAAAGACTATGCTTGTCATAGTAATGATGGGGTATCAGCGATTGACGATGACATGCCTTAGCAATATCTCGCATCGTATCGTGACAATCTTTATGATCATTGACA
>BJGX01000015.1 GCA_014191035.1 Candidatus Saccharimonadota bacterium | reverse complement strand
CTTTCGGCTTTGGGCGATCCTTACAGGCAGTATCTACCTATCGGTGTTACGGTATTTTTGGCGATCGCACTAGCTGGAGTTTTCTATTCGAAGCATGATTTCCTAGATGGATTGATGCAAAAGAAGTCTGATAGTAAAGGTAAATTAGAAAAACTAAAAACAATGAAAATTTCTAAAAATGAATCAAGGATATTGGTAGACACCTCAGCAATTATAGATGGCCGGATAGGGGACATTGTGGCCACAGGATTTATACCGGGTGCATTGATAGTGCCACGATTCGTTTTAGCAGAACTTCAAAATATAGCTGACAGCGAAGATGCTCTTAGAAGAGGCAGGGGCAGAAGAGGCTTGGAAATACTAAATGAAATGCGCCTCAATGATGCTTTGAAGCTTGATATTATCGAAGAAGACCCTAAGGACATCAAAGAGGTTGATCACAAGCTTGTGTATTTGGCAAAGAAATATAAAGCGAATATCCTTACGACCGACTATAACCTAAATAGAGTCGCTACAATTGAGGGGGTTAAGATTCTAAATATAAATGAGCTAGCTAATTCAATTAGAGCCGTAGTTTTGCCAGGTGAGATAATGAAAGTTTCTGTCGTACAGGCTGGTAAAGAAAAAAACCAAGGAGTGGGCTATTTACCAGATGGCACAATGATAGTCGTAGATGGCGGGGATAAATTAATTGGTAAAGATATTGAGTGTGAAGTAACTAGAATTTTTCAGACTGTTGCAGGCAAGATGATATTTGCTAGCCCTAAGTCTGCAATTAAATCAAAGCCGAAAACATATCGCAATAATAAGACCGTATCAAGACCCAGCAATAGAGCTACTTCTAAAAGAAAGAGCTAAGGATATATTGTTTGAGCTCCGCTTGATGAGCTATAAATTATTTTGACGTTTGAACCACCTCCAGAAACTCCGTTCCAGGAGGTTGGTGCAATATTCCAATTTGAGGGTGATGAATTAACGGCAGATCCAAAGGGTACGCCACCAACATAAAGTTGCGCCGTGAATGCGCCGATAGTGTAGCTAAAATTACAGTTACTACCTGAGCAATTGAGGTTTGCACCACCCGATCCGGTTGCAGTAACATTTACGCTGTTGCTTGTGGCCGTGTAGTATCCGCTGTCTATAACCTTGGCACTAAATGTATGGCCACCCGCAGAAGGAGTTATAGTTGTGCTAAAAGTTGGCCCTCCGCCACCCTGAGTAGCTATTAAATTGCCATCCATATAGAACTCCACTTGACTTATAGGGAATTTACCGGCCGTGGTGTTAGCGGTAACAGTAAAGGTGCTACCTGTGTTGGGAGATGCACTTAAAGACACCACCGGCTGAGGATCTCCGCACTGGTGAACATCATCTTTTTCAGACGGTATGCTTCCCCCCTGAGAATAGCCCAGGGTTCTGGCTAAGGTTTGAACGGGTGGGTTCCATCTTGAGTATGATGGGTCAGTCGTATTGATTTCAGCCGTTATCAATGAGCCCGTAATTTCTTTTCTTGCTCCTGCGGGTGTACAGTCGGTTGCTAGCTTGCCCGACACTATATCTATAGTAGCTTTTTGAGCATCGCGTGCCTGTTCAATCCTGTACCAACTTGGAAAAATATCAGTTCTAGTTCGCGAACCTTGGATTAGAGACTTTCCTGTGTTTGCATCTATTGTTTGGTCTTTAATTCCGCTCGGTCTATTAAACTGCTCATTGGGTTCATTTTTGGTGACCTGTGTCATATATTGATTCCAAATAGGTGCCGATACGATACTTGCAGATTGCGTCATTGGCTTGTTGTCATTATTTCCAGCCCAAACAACAGTTACAACTTTCTTGGTATAACCCACGGTCCATGCATCTCTAAAATCTTCAGAAGTACCAGTTTTGGCAGCGGCAGTTTGGCCCGAAATGGTTAGTGGGTTTCTGCAAGGAAAAACTCCCAAGCTACATCTGGCATTGTTGTCTGACATTATGCTATTTATTTGGTAGGCAATCTGAGGATCTAAAACTTGTTTAGGCTTATTGCTGTCCTCTTTTGAGTTATCTTCAACAACCTTACCAGAGCTGTCAGTTATTTTAAGCCAATAAACAGGATCCCTATGTTTGCCTTCGGCAGGGAAAACCGAAAAGGCGTTGGCCATATCCACCATTCTAACTTCAGCAGCTCCTAGTGCAGTACTCAAACCATAGTTATCAGTTGAGCGATTGTAGGTTGTTATGCCCATGTCTTTTGCCGTACCAATAAATTCAGGTATACCGCCAATGTATAGAGCCTTTACAGCTGGGATGTTTAGGGAGCTAGCCAATGAAGATCTTATGGATTGAACCCCATAAAATCTATCAGTAAAGTTTTCCGGTACATATGCGGGGGTACCACCGAAATCTGTTTTTACATCATAAATTGTGCTTCCAGCACCCCAATTCTTTTTAAATAGATTTGCATATACTAGCGGCTTGATTGAAGATCCAGGCTGTCGTAATGATGCAGAAACATTAAAACTTCCAAAGTCTGGGTCTGCCGTGTCATAACTACCGACCATCGATAATACTTGTGCGGTATTTGGATCTGCCGAAACTAGTGCGGCATTGCTTCCACCAAATCTTCTGACGGATGCAATATTATCTTTAACAACTTGTTCAGCAATCTTTTGCTTAGGTAAATCGATAGTAGAAATAACCTTAAATCCACCTTCATTTACTCTTTTGATACCGTATTTTTCTTCAAGTTTTTCACGAACGTATTGAACAAAATGTGGCGCTTGAACGTTAGCGTATGGGTTATAAGGCTTTAGCTGAGATAGCACGTCGACCGATTTTGCAGACTCAGCTTCTTCTTTTTGGATATAGCCTTGCTCTACCATTAAGTCCAAGACTCTATCTTTTTTAACTAGAAGGTCGTCTTTGTTTGAACCGTATGGCGAATAGTAGGTGGGGGCTTGTGGCAAGCTAGCTAAAGTTACGCATTGTGACAAGCTTAAGTCTTTAGCATCTATTCCAAAGTACTGTTTTGAGGCAGCTTGGATTCCATAGGCGGTCGAGCCATATGGAATTTCGTTAAGATAAAGCTTTAATATGTCATCTTTTTTGTACAGCTGCTCCATCTGAATTGAAAGTATCAGCTCTTTAACTTTACGCTGAACCGTCCTCTCATTGCTTAAAAGAGCATTTTTTACATATTGCTGGGTTATGGTCGAGCCACCACCACGACTTGGGTCTTTAAATACCACCCCAGTGAAGGCTCTAGCAATTCCTTTTGGACTAAAGGCACCTTGGTTGTAAAAATCCTTATCTTCTAGAGCAACGGTTGCGTCTTTTATGCACTTCGGCATCTGGTCGAATTCTATAATGCTTCTATTTTTGTCACCGTAAACCTCTATTAACAGGTTTTCTCCTGTTCTGTCATAAATTTTAGTGGTCTGGGCACTTACTCTGGAGTTTATTTTATTAGGACTTGGTAGGTCTTTTGCAAACCATAAAAATAGTCCTGCCACAAGAAGCACAAAAACAGCCAAAGATATGCCATAAATTTTTAATGCCTTCTTGCTAGTTAGAACAGCCCAAACATGCTTGGGCTTAAATCTGTCTAAACCTTGCGCTTTAGGTACAGCGACCGATTTTCCAGCCTTTTTAACTGTCTTTGATGTTCTGGAGCTACGAACTACTCTTCGAGCTGAACTAGTCTTATTTGAGCTTCTACGTTTTTTAGCCATAACTTTATTAGTAATTATACCACTAAATTTTCATTAATACTTTAATTGTTTGATTACATAACAACGATTTTATTGCTATAATGTGACAGATATGTTGCTCAATAAAACAAGTAATTATCAGGCTTACAAATATTGCAATTTGGCTTTTAATTAAAGCCCGCAAATCATTTGTTTTATTATTTATTTATAGAGGAAAAAATGAAATCTAAAGATTTATTAAATGATTTATTAACTCGTAATGTTGAAGACTTGATAATACGTAGTGAACTGGAAAAAAAGCTTAAAAGTAAAAAGAAATTAAGGATTAAACTAGGTATTGATCCGACTGGCTCTAAGATACATATTGGTCGTGCCGTTACTCTTTGGAAATTAAGACAGTTTCAAGAGCTGGGTCATCATATAACTTTTGTAGCTGGTACTTTTACAGCCCAAATTGGCGACACATCGGATAAAGAATCAGAAAGAAAAATGCTATCTAAGGAAGAGGTAGTAGAGAACTTCAAATCGTATCACAATCAACTTTCAAAGATTTTGGATATGGATAAGGTTGAAATGTTCCGTAACGGTGATTGGTTTGAAAAAATGAAGCTAGATGAATTCTTTAAGCTGACTAGCCTTTTTACTATCCAGCAAATGATAGAACGCGAAAACTTCGCTAAACGTATCAAAGCAAGTAAGCCGGTTGGTCTGCACGAAACGCTCTATGCACTTCTGCAGGGCTACGATAGCGTTAAGATGGAAACAGACTTAGAAGTTGGTGGAACTGACCAATTATTTAATATGCTTGCCGGCCGAACTGTTCAAAAGGCTTACGGAATGCAGCCACAAAGTGTTATGACATTTCATATTATGGAGGGTATGGACGGCAGAAAAATGAGTACTAGCTGGGGCAATTGCATATATATTGATGATGAACCCATTGAAATGTATGGCAAAGTAATGACAGTCAAAGATGAACTGATACCATCTTACTTTAAGATGGCAACTGATGTTCCAATGGATATCATTCAGCAGATAGAAAAGGATCTTTCGCTTGGTGCCAACCCGCGAGATACTAAAGCCAGCTTGGCCAGAGAAATAGTCGCCCGATACAACGGCAAAAAGGCTGCCCTAGAAGCTGAAAAGGCTTGGGAAAAGCAGTTTCGTGAAGGCGAGAAGCCAAAAGATATTGAAACCTTCACCACTAAAAAGCAATCAATCTTGGATATAGTTAGTTCTGCATTTGATATCAGCAAATCTGAAGCAAGACGCTTAGTCCATCAGGGCGGTGTGAAGGTCAATGATCAGCAGATTAAAGACATTGAGTTTGCTGTTAATAAAGATTGTTTGATTCAACTGGGCAAAAGACGTTATAAAAACATAAAAATCACTTAAGCGATGACCATTTCTAGTCCGATATCGAGATTAAAGGGGGTTGGCCCGACATTGGAAAAGTCCCTAAATTCTATGGGAATTAAAAACATTGCCGACTTACTCAATCATTTTCCTCGAAAATGGGAGACCTACCAGTCAATAAATAGAATACAAGATATCAAGCCAGGGTTGGTCAGCTTTGAGGCTAAGGTTGAAAATATTGCGATGCGTCGAAGCAATCGACACAAAAGACTAACTATAACTGAGGCAATACTCAGCGATGATACGGGCACAGTTCGAGCAGTGTGGTTTAACCAACCATACCTTTCCCAGACCTTATTAAAAGGAAAAATATATCGTTTTCGTGGTAACTATGAATATAAAAATGGCTACGTAAGTCTTGCTGCCCCAAGCTTTGAAAAGCCCGGCACAAATGTCAACAAAGAAGACATTATTACTATTTACCCAGAGACCAAAAAAATAACCTCTACTATTATTCGAAAATTGATTTCACAGTGTCTAGATTATACCAATCAGCTTGAGGATATATTGCCCGAAGAAATATCCCAGACGCATAAATTAATTCCGATCGATAAAGCAATAAAATTTTTACACCAACCAAAAGATTTTAAAGAGTTAGAACTGGCCAAGCGCAGAATCAGCTTTGAAGAAATGTTTGAATTAATTCTGACTGGATTGGTAATAAAGCAAAATATTAAAACTTCACCAAGCGTGGAGATTAAATATGACCCCAAATTTGCTAAAAAGTTTGTAGGTCTTTTGGACTTTGAACTCACTAGCGCTCAAAAGAAAGCGGCTCACACAATACTCGAAGATGTCGACTCGGATAAACCAATGAATAGAATGCTTGAAGGGGATGTAGGTAGCGGAAAGACCCTAGTAGCTTTGATGGCTGCCGCAATGGCCTATAATTCTGGCTATCAATCAGTAATTATGGTTCCAACAGAAATTTTGGCACGCCAGCACTTTATTGGTGCAGAAAAGCTACTTAGTAAGCTTGGCATCAAAGTTGGGCTTTTGATTTCTGCTTTAAAAAAATCCGAACGCGAGGAGTTGAAGGATAAAATTAGATCTGGCGAGCTAGACTGTATTATTGGAACTCATGCGCTAATTAGCAAAGATATCGAATACCAAAAACTAGGTCTTGTAGTGGTAGATGAACAGCATCGATTTGGGGTTAATCAGCGCTCCACGTTGAAAGGAAAGGCAAAGTATATGCCTCATGTTTTAACCATGACGGCCACTCCTATACCGCGCAGTCTGGCTTTGGTGGTTTATGGCGACTTAGATGTTTCGATTATTGATGAGTTACCGCCCGGGCGTAAACCAATTCAAACAAAATTAGTAAAAGAAATCGATAGGGTGCATGTCTATTCCCTTATAGACAGCTTGATTGCAAAGCGTCAGCAGGTTTACATAGTTTGCCCCTTAATTAGTGAGTCGGATAAGCTCGGGGTTAAAAGTGTTGAAGCTGAATACAAAACACTTCAAAAGACTGTTTTTAAACATCGAAAAATAGGTATGGTGCATGGAAAATTAAAAGCCGAAGAGAAAAGTAGGATCATGGATGACTTTAAAAGCGGCAAACTCGATATGCTATTGGCAACATCTGTAATTGAAGTGGGTGTTGATGTGCCAAATGCAACCATAATGATTATCGAAGGAGCTGAAAGGTTTGGCTTGGCGGCACTGCATCAACTTCGTGGCAGGGTTGGTCGAGGAGAAATGCAATCACATTGTTATTTGTTTAGTGATAGCGAAAATCCAGCCACCATTAAGCGCTTGAAGGCTTTAGAAAACACTAATGATGGGTTTCGGTTGGCCCAAATTGATCTAGAATTGCGCGGCCCGGGAGAGATTTATGGAACCATGCAAAGCGGCATACTGGATCTTCGGGTAGCAGACATCTACGACCACAAACTCATATCTGAAGTTAAGCAAGCAGCCGAGACTTTCATAAATAAGCATAATCTGTTAGAATATGCGCAACTTGCCGAGAAGATTAACAGACTAAAAAGCATTACTACTCTCGACTAGTAAAATCATGAATTCAGGATTTTTTAATCACTTAACTAAGGGTAGATTATTTAACTCGGTCGGAACTCACCAGAAGTTTGACCGAGCTAGTTATGATTTATTTAAAAATAGGGTAGTAGATACCAAAAAATTTCCAGCTCGCTCAATGATATTGAATTTTGAAGGTTCTGGCGGCCCAGATGGCTTGAAATTTAAGGGCAACTACAACACAGACCACATGTGGGACCCGGTTAATAAGATTGGACATTTGCCAGTCTGGATAGATGTTAATTATAAGAATTTAGTTAAAGCCCTTAAAGACGGTGATGAAGTCAAGGCCTCTTTTGAGGCTGGATTTATGGCTCACTACTTAACGGACATTCTTACGCCGGCACATCACTTGAGTCATCAGTTTATTTTGGATGAGTACGAAAATAAAAAATACCGTAAACGCTGGAAGATCTACGGACACAAGGGTCTTTTAAGCACCCATGTTGCTTTCGAAGCAGGTATTAGTAGCGCTATTTTCTTTAGTCCAATAAAAGCTGGATTTGATGAAAAACTTTTAAATTCAATAAAAAAAGACGGCATAAAAGAGGTAGCAATGAGAGAGAGCTTGGCTATATCAAAATATAAATTATACGATCAGTTCATTACCAAAGGTTGGAATGCAAAATTAGCTAAAAATATAAAAGTAGTAGTTGTAAAAAGAATTCCTCAGCTTGTGGCAGCCGCCTGGGTTGCAGCTTACGAAGAAGCCTACGGCACAAAAAAATGATCTCTACCAAAATCAATTCAGGTAAATATGGGGGCAGGATTTTGAATCTGCCACCCCAAGCTGTAACCCGTGCAGTATCTGCCAGAGTGCGCTCGGCGATTTTCAATAAGCTAGATGTAGAAAAGAGAAATATTCTCGACTTGTATGCAGGCGGTGGCACTCTTGGTTTTGAAGCTTTGAGTAATGGCGCCGAAAAGATTACTTTTGTTGATATGTCAGATTCAGCCATAAAAATACTCAAATATAATGCAAAAGCCTTAGACGTTGAGGGTAATATAGTTATTAAAAAAATGGAAGCCAAAAAATATATGAAAGATTTAGGCCTTAAATACGACATTATATTTTTAGACCCTCCGTATAAGGATTTTAATAATACACTAGTCAAAAGTGCCTCCAATCTGTTACAATTAGGCGGCATTTTGGTAGTTAGCTGTTCATCTAGATCTTTCGTAGAAGAGCCAAACGACACAATTGAGCTTGATGAAAAGAATTACGGCGACACCAAAATAGTGTACTTACAAAAAACATAAGCCGGGATGGTGGAATTGGTAGACACGCTAGTCTTAGGAACTAGTGGGGTAACACCCGTGGAGGTTCGAGTCCTCTTCCCGGTACCAAA
>BJGX01000014.1 GCA_014191035.1 Candidatus Saccharimonadota bacterium | reverse complement strand
TAATGGTACAAACAATTCTTTTTGGCGCCTTACAAACCGGTGTTGGACTGTCCAGGGATCTAAATGCCGGAATAATCGATCGATTTAGAAGTTTGCCGATGAGTCGAAGTGCAGTGCTTACCGGCAGAACAACCGCTGATTTAGTGCGCAACACCTCGACAGCTCTAATTTTATTGATTACAGGCTTTTTGTATGGATTTAGATTTCAAAATGGTGCCTTGGATGCATTTTTGATGATTGCTCTAATCGTTGCTTTTGGTTATGCATTTTCTTGGGTGGCTGCTTTTGTGGGGCTGGCCGTTAAGGACGAGGAAACTGCACAGCTAGCAGGATTCTTGTTTATCTTTCCCTTGACATTTGCCAGCGCAACATTTGTTCCAACCCAGACCATGCCGAGTTGGCTACAAACTTTTGCAAACAACCAGCCGGTAACATTCGCGGTAACAGCCGCTAGACATTTTGCGCTGGGAAGCCCATCGGATGGAGCCGAATGGAAGCTGCTATTGTGGATAATTGGTTTATTGATTGTTTTTGTTCCATTGTCGGTATTTATTTATAAAAGAAGAGTCTAATGCACAAATTAAAAGACAACGAAATTAAAGATATCGAAAACGGTAAAGCAATCTTGGTTGATGTGAGAACTATTGATGAATACAACAATGGGCATGCTGCCTACGCAATCAATGTTCCACTAGACGAAATTCCGTCCGTAAATTTAGATAAAAATAAAAAACTATTTGTATACTGCGCCTCTGGTGGACGTTCTCAGATGGCGGAAATGCTACTTTCTCAAAAGGGACATGATGTTGTTAATATAGGCGGACTATTCGAAGCTATCGACGCAATCGGCGAAGCCTAAAGCTCGGCTTTTTTAGGAAGCTTTAATTCAATATTACCTTCAAGCTTTTTGTCTGGCTCCTCATCTATACAAGCTTTGAGTTCTTTTTCTAATAATTTTTCGTCTATATCTTGCCCAATAAATACCAGTTCTGTAAGGGGTTTGTCATCCCAGTTTTCCCAAACAATTTCAGGCCGGACACCGACTAGCTGAAAAATATATTTTCTTGAGTGACCCTTAAGACCAAAGTCGACAATTCCTTTGGCACGATAAACATTTAGTGGCAATTTACGATTCACAAATTCCTGAAACTTCATAGGGTGGAGTGGTTGTTGTGATATCCACGAGTAAGTTGAGTATTTTTCATGGACATGATCTGAATGGTCGTCGTGATTGTGATCTTCTCCCTTTGTTGGGTGTTTAATTTCTCTGGACTTATAAAGGTCTTGGTCAAGAATTAGGCGAATATCTATTTGTCCTTTAATAGATTCTAATATCCTTACTCGCGGATTAAAACTCAAGACCATCTGTTTTATTTCTTCTACTTTTTTACTAGATACTAGATCGACTTTATTGATAATTACAAAATCACAAAATAGAATTTGATCACGGGCAATATTATGCTCACTTGCGTTCTTTTCTAAGTTCTCCGCATCGATAACTGTGACTATTCCATCAAGTCGAACCTTATGCCCTAAGCTTGTTCTTAGCGTTAGGGCTAAGTCGCGAGGCTCCGCCAGGCCTGAAGCTTCTATAATTATATAGTCGATATTACTACCTTCAAAAACGAACTGATCAATAGCTTCTTGAAGATCTAGCGTTTTGAGACTGCAGCAAATACAGCCACTAGTTAGTTCTAGACGCTTATCAGTCTTGCTTTTAACTAGTTTGCTATCGATATTGATATCACCAAAGTCATTTACGACAACGCCAATATTCATTCCTTCGTTATGTGTAAGGATGTAATTAAGCAAAGTAGTTTTGCCAGCGCCCAAAAAGCCCTGTAAGACTGTGATTGGTATTTTACTAAATTCGATTAATTTTTTGTTCATTTGATATACTTATTATAGCAGGAGGTAAGTATGAACTTAAAATTAATCCACAAAGTAAAAATAGCAGCCGATAGTTGGGAGTTAATGTTTGAAAAACCAGAAGGCTTTGTTTATGAGCCCGGGCAGTTTTTAGAAATATATTTAGAACATCCAAACCAAGATGATAGAGGAATAAAAAGATGGTTTACATTGTCTAGCTCTCCGACCGAAGCTCAGTTAATGATTACGACAAGATTGGTTGATAAGCATTCTAGCTTGAAGGATGCGATGTTTAGGCTGGAACCTGGGGATAGTATAGAAGCCAAAGGGCCCATGGGTAGTTTTGTAATGCCAAAAGACATTAAAAAGCCGCTCGTCTGGATTGCAGGTGGTATTGGAATCACCCCATTTCGTTCGCAAATGAAATTTCTAATTGATAATCAAGAGCAGAGAGATATCACTCTTATATATTCCAACCGAACAGTAGAAGATATTTGTTTTGAGGATTTATGGGCTAGTGCCAAGGAAAATATAACCAATTTTAAGCTAATTGATACCTTGGTCGATAAGGTTCCGTCAAACTGGGACGGAAAAACAGGCATGATAAGTAAAGAAATGATAAAAGATGCAATTGGCGACATGGCCGAGAGTGAATTTTATGTTTCGGGGCCCGAGCCAATGGTTGAGGCTTTTAAGCCAATGCTTATGGAAATGGATGTAAAAGAAGAAAATATTCATCAAGACTGGTTCCCTAACTACACTGAAAAGTTCTAATTTAAATATAGCGCTTATGCTATAATTTGTTTAGTGGCAAAGAAAAAAATCCACAGACATACCTATGTCAAAATGACTTTGGTAACTTCTCTGTTTAATATTGCAGTTGGAGTTTTTGTTGCTGTGTTATTTTTCTTTAATTTCGATATTCAAAATAAGAACTTATTAATATACGTTTTGACTCCATTGGTAGTTTTAGGGCTAGTGTATAACTTGCTGTTGGCGCGTCCATTGATTAGAAAACGCGAGTTTCTTGCAAAATATTTACAATTTTTCTTCGTTGTGGCAGAAGCTGCCGTAGTTGTTTATTTCACTGGCGGCACAACATCTATCTGGTATCCTGTGTTTCTAATATTGATTATGGCAGGTTCAGTTCTCGGCTTTAGTGCATTTTTTATAAATGCTGGTCTGGTAGCGGTCCTTTATGTTGGCGATATACTGGCATCACTTGCAACTTCTGAACAGCAGCTTAATGTAAGTTCGTTTCCAAGCACTATTGCCGCAGTAATTTTTGCTGGATTAATTGCTTATACAACAGAAAAATATATTCATTCTGAAAAGCCCGAACAAAAAGTTACCGCCGATCTAGAAAGTTCAAAAATGACCGAGAGACTAATGCTTGGTTCGATTGCCGATCCTGTAGTAGGAATAAACAGTGATCGAAAAATCATACTCATGAATGAACCAGCCCAGGAGCTAACTGGCTGGGATATGCACGATGCGCTCAATTTAGATTATGACCAAGTTTTTAAATTAAGAGATCAAAACGATAAGGAGCTAAATGAAGCAAATGATCCGTTTTCTTATGTATTAGAAAATCATCGGCCAGTTAGCTCGGATAAACTAACTTTACTAAGTAGGGACAAAAAACGTTCGGCCCTGTTTATCTCTGTGGGTCCGACTTCAGATAATGAAGGTCAGCCTACGGGTGCTATAGCAATACTTAGAGATATTTCTGAACAAAAAGCACTAGCACGAGAAAGAAATGAATTTATATCGACCGCTAGCCACGAAATGCGCACGCCTGTTGCTGCGATAGAGGGTTATATTTCTATGGCTCAAAATCCTAATTTAGCTCAAATCGATGAACGTGCAAAAGGCTTTCTAGATAAGGCTCATGGGTCTGCTATACATCTAGGCAAGCTTTTTCAAGACTTATTGAGTGTTAGCAAAATTGAAGATAAAAACATTAAAGACAGAAGAGCGGTATTTAATATCAGCGATTTAGTTTTAAAAGTTTCTGCCGAAATGAAAATACTAGCCCAACAAAAAGGTATTCAACTATTTACACATATATCTGGGGCTGATATCAAAAGCGAAAAGGTAATTGCCCCGACCTACTTGGTTAATGCCGACGAAAGCAGAATAGCTGAGGTGCTAACAAATCTGATTGATAATGCTATTAAATATACCGATGAGGGAAATGTAGATGTAGAAATAGAAGCCGATCAGTCTTTTGTAACTATAAAAATTCACGATACGGGTGTTGGTATTTCGGAGCAGGATCAAAAGCATCTGTTTGAAAAGTTTTATAGGGTAGATAGCGAACTCACCAGAGAAAAGGGTGGTACTGGGCTTGGGTTATATATTGCCCGAAATTTAGTAGAGATGTATGGAGGAAGTGTGTGGGTAGAATCCAGCCCTCAAAAAGGTTCAACCTTCGCATTTAAGCTACCTTTGGTAAAAATGTGATATTATATAATTAATTCTTAAGGTTAGAGGAAAAAATGGCAAAAATACTACTAGTTGAAGATGATATAAGTTTAAGAGACGTTTATTTTGCGAGGCTTCAGGCCGAAGGCTTTGAGCTAGCAGTTGCTAGTAATGGTGAAGAAGCCTTAGCAATGGCAGTAAAGGAACGCCCCGATTTAATAGTTCTAGATATTATGATGCCTCGAATTTCTGGATTTGATGTATTAGACATAGTACGCACCACCCCAGAGATTGCGCATACAAAAGTTATTATGATGACAGCGCTAGGAAGCCCTACCGATAAAGAAAGAGGCGAGAAGCTCGGTGTAGATAAATATCTGGTAAAGTCTCAGGTAACTCTTGAAGATGTAGTAACCACTATTAAGAAAGTACTAGAAGCACCGGCCGGTGGCAGCAAAGAGCCTGTAGTTGGCAAACCCGAGCAAGCTAACGCCCCGCAGCAAACCCCACCACCTGCGCCTCAGCAGCCACAAGGGCCAGCCCCTCAAAATCCACAAGCCCAATAATCTGTTTGAGCTTAGTGCCACTTATAAGGTATAATTATACCTATGAAAACCAGAACAATGATTAAAGAACTTACCAATATGGTAGGTCAAGAAGCAACCGTAAAAGGCTGGGTCCATGTCAGAAGAGACCACGGTAAGTTAGCTTTTTTTGAAATCAGAGATGCCTCAGCGGTAGTTCAGGCTGTTTATTTTAGGGCTGGTCAGGAATTAGACGGCATAGTAGAAAAACTTAGAACTGAATTTGTAGTAGAAATATCTGGCGAAGTTAAGGCTCGACCCGAAAAAATGATTAATCATGATCATCCTACAGGAACTATCGAGTTTGAAATAAAAGACCTCCAGATAATTAGCGAGGCCGAAACAACTCCTTTTGAAATAACCGAGGACAAATCAGCTATTCATGAAGAAGTCAGAATGAAACATCGTTATTTGGATTTGCGCCGTGAAAGCATGCAAAAGAACATGCGCTTTAGGCACAAATTTATTAATTTAATCAGAAATTATATGGATGAAGCAGGCTTTGTAGATATTGAAACTCCAATTCTTACAAAATCTTCCCCGGAAGGAGCTCGTGACTTCTTGGTGCCCTCAAGATTAAGTGAGGGCAAATTCTATGCACTGCCTCAGGCACCGCAGCAGTTCAAACAGCTACTTATGATTTCAGGCTTTGAAAAATACTACCAGATAGCTCGATGCTTCAGAGATGAAGACCAGAGGGGCGATAGGCAGCCAGAATTTACGCAGCTAGATATGGAAATGAGCTTTGTTAATGATAAAGATATTATGGACTTTAATGAAGCAATGATTAAATCTGTTATTAAAAATCTAATGCCCGAAAAAGAGATGCCCGAAAATTTTGAAGTTATAACTTATGCCGAGAGCATGCAAAAGTATGGTACAGACAAGCCAGATTTGAGAAAAGACAAAGACAATCCAAATGAACTTGCTTTTGTTTGGGTAGTAGATTTTCCAGTATTCGAAAAAACACCCGAAGGTCATATAACGTTTGCTCACAACCCATTTGCCAAGCCTCATGATGAAGACATGCATTTGCTAGATTCGCAAAAAGAAGAAGACCTATTAAGGATGAGGGCATATTGCTTTGACTTAGTTCTTAATGGAGTAGAAGTTAGTAGTGGGGGCTTAAGGATTCATGATCCAAAAATCCAAAAAGCAGTATTTGAAAGATTTGGCTTAAGTGACGAGGACGTGAAAGAGCGTTTTGGAGAATTCTTGGAAGCCTTTAAGTATGGCGTTCCTCCGCACGGCGGAATGGCACCAGGACTGGACAGATTGATTACAGTCTTATTAAATGAAACTTCAATAAGAGAAGTGATAGCATTCCCTAAAACAGGAGATGCCAGAGACTTGATGTTTAAGAGTCCTTCTGAGGTCAGGCCAGAACAACTAAGAGAACTTGGCTTATCAATCAAAGAAAAAAAGGATTAATATGCCCTTTGTTTTGGAGCTCGAAAATTTTCAAGGTCCATTCGATTTATTGCTAAATTTACTAGATAAGCAAAAACTTGAAATAACCGAAATTTCACTTTCTAAAATTACTGATGACTATCTAGATTATATTTCTCAAATGAACTTAACAATTGAGGAAATGAACTCATTTTTATATATCGCAGCAAAACTCAGCCTAGATAAGTCTAGGGCCGTAATTAACATACCAGATACAGAAGACGAAATAGACTTAACTGAATCGCTAAAACAATACCAGCTAATAAAAAAGCAGGCTCAAATATTAGCTAAATTTTCAAAAGGCAGAATGTATTCCAGACAAAAAAATCTATATAAAAATACCAAAACCGCAGAAATACTCCCGCTAGAACTAACTAGCATTTATTCTTCAATTTTAAAAAATCTTGAGCTCTCGCAAAAAACACATACTTTAAAAAATAACAAAGACTATCTCGATAAAGCTAAGGTTAAATTTAACATACATGTTAGCAGGCTTAGGGAGTATTCGATTGATGAAATCATGTCCGTTCCTAAGAACCGAACCGAGGCAATTGTGTTTTTTATGTCGATTTTAGAGCTTATAAAAAAACAGCATATAAGCGGGCAGGCAAACATACTAATTGGAACTTCTAAATGAATTTGACAGCTAAAATTATTACTATTCTTTTTTACTCAAGTGAGCCTATAAATATTACATCTTTGGCTAAAAACTTAGGTATCAAAAGTGGTGAATTATTGGATGAGATTAAGACTGCTAACCGCAAACTTTCTGATTTGGGTCTAATCATAATAACTGATGGATCAACGGCGCAAATGGCTGCTATGCCAGAATATACCAGCCTGATTGATGAATTTTACGATTCTACTCCACAGGCCCTAAGCCAGCCAGCCCTTGAAACATTAAGCGTAGTTGCCTACCAGCAACCAATAAGCAAAGATGAGATTGATGAAATCAGAGGTGTTAGTAGTGAACAGTCTATAAAAAACCTTCTAAACAAGCATTTGATAAAAAAGGGTGTAGTTGGTGGCCTAGAAAAATACAAAACTACTACCGATTTTTTAAAGCTCATGGGAATTGAAGATATTAATCAACTTGAAGGCTATGAAAATGCGCATAAATAAATTCCTAGTTAATGCCGGCCTAGCCGACTCCAGAAGAAAAGCTGATGAGCTAATAAAGGCTTCTAGGGTAAGTGTTAATGGAAAAACGATTACCGAGCTTAGCACCCAAATAGGTGATGATGATAAAGTTTTGCTAGATGGTCTTGAAGGTAAATCTAGAGAGGATATTTATATAGCCTACAACAAGCCTCGTGGTGAGATATGTTCTCACAAAAGGTATGGCGATGACAAAACTATTTTTGATAGTTTACCTAAATCATTTTCGAAGCTCAAGATTGCCGGTAGACTAGATAAAGACAGCGAGGGGATTTTAATCTTAAGTTCAGATGGCACTTTTATAAATGAAATATCGCACCCTAGCAAGAAAAAGACTAAGGCCTACTTAGTAAGTAGTAATGTGCAAATTAAAGACGAAGATATAGCAAAGATTAATGAAGGTATTAAGCTTGAAGATGGAATAAGCAAAATGAAGACCACGCGTGTAAGTGATAATATAGTTAAAGTTGTTATGAATGAAGGAAAAAACCGACAAATAAGAAGGACTCTTGAAGCGATAGACCGGCCAGTCATAAAGCTAGTGCGAATTAGAGTAGGAAAATTTTCCAGTCATAAGTTAGCCCAAAAAGAATATATGTTTATTAAGCCAGAGGATGTTTTGTGAATTTAGTTGTTACTATAGGATTATTTTTTAGTTTACTTGTTAATTCTGGCTTGGCATTTATTAAGCCCATAGAAAACCTTTTCGTTGTTGGTGCTAAAGAAAATAACAAAATACCCTTTGTGAAGCAGCCTTATTCGACTCAGCCAACCCCCAAATCAAACAATAAAAAATTTAATCCTTTAGCTTCAGCATCGGTAATTTACGATACTGGTTCTGGCACAAACTTACTAGAAAAAGATATTAGCACCCCCAGACCAATTGCATCACTTGCTAAGCTTATGACCGCTTTGGTCATAATGGAATCACACAAACCGAATGAAGTTGTTACAGTAGGAAAACTTCCGGCTCTTGGACCTGAAGACCAAAAGCTTGGATTGGTTGAGGGAGAAGAAATTACTGTAGGAGAGCTTTTAAAAGCAATTTTAATTTATTCGGCCAACGATGCTGCGAACGCACTTGCAATCTACGATAGTGGCTCGGTTGAGGATTTCTCAAAAAAAATGAATGATAAAGCCAAGCTTTGGGGGATGACAAATTCAAATTTCGACGAACCGAGTGGATTAAGCTCCAAAAATACTAGCACCCCAAAAGATTTAATAAAGCTGGCTAGCGTGCTATCAACAAACCAAACTTTTAAAGAGATAACTTCCACAGCCAATTCAAAGATTTTTAATCAAGACGGTAAGGCTTATACTCTTACAACTACAAACAAAATATTAGGTAGTGGTGGTGTAGTGGGAATGAAGACGGGATATACATTAGATGCCGGCCAATGCCTGATAACTGCCGTCGAAAGAAACGGCCGCCGAATCATTACAGTGGTCTTGAATAGCCCTGACCGTTTTCAAGAAAGCAAAAATATGATAGAATGGGCCTTCAATAACCATATTTGGCAATAAAATGAAGAATTTATCAAGAGTAATAATTGTTGGCCAACCAAACGTTGGAAAAAGCGTGCTGTTTAATCGACTGACCCATAGTAATCAGGCGATTACTTCGCATGTGGCTCACACAACCCGCGATCAGAATAGGGGTGTGGTGAAACATAATGGCGTGCAGTTTGAATTGGTTGATAGCGCTGGCTTTGCAAAGCCTACAGATGAGCTTAACAAGCTTGCCATATTGCAAATTGAAGATGCAGTTAATATGAGTGATTTAGTTGTATTTGTAGCCGATGGAACCACTCAGCTAAATAGTGACGATCTTAAACTTGGTAAATTAGTAATTAAATCTAAGCTTCCAGTAATATTGCTTATTAACAAGCTAGACAAAAAGGAGTTTAACTCTGACTTTAGCTATTATCGTAAGCTTGGTTTTGAAAACATCATGCAGGCATCAGCCCAAAATGGACAAGGCATAAATGATCTATTAAATGAAGTGGTGATTAAAATACCACGTAAAAAAGCCGCACAAATTAAAGAGTCAATTAAGATCGCAATTCTTGGTCGACCAAATGTAGGCAAGAGTGCGCTCATTAATGCTTTAGCTAACGAAGAAGTTGCCTTAGTATCGGACATAGCCGGTACAACTCGTGATGTAAACTTGGCAGAAGTAAAATACAAAGATACTATCTTGGACTTTTTTGATACTGCAGGGCTTCGTAGGCGTGGAAAGATTTCGAAAGGCATTGAGTTCTTTTCGGCGACTCGAACAAAGTCAGCCATCGAGCGGGCCGATGTCTGCCTGGTGCTAATTGATGGAACTGAAGGTCTCACAAAGCAAGATGAACATATTATAGGGATGGTCAAAGACGCTCGAAAAGCACTAATCGTGGCAGTTACCAAATGGGATGCAATCGAAGACAAAGAAGATAACACCATGGCCGAAATGGGAAATATTATTAGCCACAACCTGCAATATGTTTGGTGGGCACCACTTATTTTCACATCTAGTGTGGAGAAGCAGAATCTAGAAAAACTCAAGCAAATCATTGTTGAAGTAAATAGCCGACGAGCAACCAAAATTCCTACCAAGGAACTAAATGAAGTGCTAAAAACTGCTGTCCAAAAGCAGCCGCCCGTAACGACTAGAGGTTTCCATGCCAAAATGAACTATGTCACGCAAACCGGAAATGACCCGATAGAATTCAGCGTATTTGGAACTCACCCCGAGCTAATTCACTTTAGTTATATGCGCTATATTGAAAACCAACTTCGCCAGAATTTTGAACTAACCGGCGTACCCATTAAGTTAGTATTTAAGAGCAAGTACAAAGAAGATAAAGTATAATTAGCTTATGAAACTAATTGTTGGACTAGGCAACATAGGAGATGAATACGAAAACACACGCCATAATTTAGGCTTTATGGTAATTGATGAAATATCTAAAAAATATAAGTTAAATATTAAAAATGAAAAAAAGCTTAAAGCCGATATGTGTGTAACTATGTTAAATGAGGAGACGGTTATTTTGGCCAAACCTACAACTTATGTGAATTTAAGCGGTGATAGTGTGGTTAAAATTGCTAATTTTTATAAAATTCAAACCCAAGACATATGGGTAATATCAGATGATTTAGCTTTGGATTTTGGCACTGTTCGTGTGCGTGTAGGTGGTAGCAGTGGGGGTCACAACGGGCTTAAAGATATTATTTCTAAAATGGGCGATAATTTCACGCGCTTTAGGGTTGGTATAAAAAATGACATGCTCGAAAAAGTCCCAACCGAAAAATTTGTCTTACAAAAGTTCAATAAAGAAGAGCAGGAATCGCTTGAGGATGTGGTAAAAAAGAGTGCTGAAATAGTACTAGATTCACTAAAAAATGGCGTAGAGCATACGTCAATTTAATAAAATTAAAAGTTTATTCCGCTCCATGCTAGCAATTGATTTTTGGACTTGCTAAGCTAGGTTTATCAAATACAAAAACAAAGAAATAAAAAACAGACCAGCCGTATAAACTCGAACTGATCTGTTTGTTATTCCCTTTAAAGCCCCCTTAGCGGGATTTGTGCGGCCGTCAATAGAAAATAATAAGACCGTGGCATTAAAGGGAGTAATCTGCTCGCGAGATCTAAAAGGAGGGTGAGTTTTAGATTAAGCCTCGCGGAGCAGGTTACTCCCTTGAAAAAGCTTCAAAATATGTAGTAATTTAAAGAACGTGTAGTATATTATCACATAAGCGGTATATTGTCAATACTTTTTACCACTTATGTTTAAATTTGTTTTTTATACTCCAGATTGAGATAGAATATGAATATACAATATATTAAACATAATGACAATACTTTTCCGCAACTTTTGCGGGATATTTCAAGTCCTCCTAAGGGTTTGTACTTGGCTGGTCAAATCCCGGACCTACCAATGGTATCTATAGTGGGTACCCGTAGGCCAACCAAATATGGAGAAGAAATAACCTACAGGCTTGCTTATGAGCTAGCTAAGGCTGGTTTTTGTGTGGTTAGTGGTATGGCTTTAGGAATCGACACCATTGCCCACAGGGCTGTTTTAGACGCAAAAGGCTCAACTTTGGCTGTATTGGGCTGCGGACTCGATAGGCCTTATCCTAGAAGCAATTTTGGTCTGTACAAGTCGATTATTGAATCCGATGGCGGGGGAGTAATTAGTGAATACCCAGAAGGTACAGAGGCCTTCAAATCGCACTTTCCGGCGCGCAACAGAATAATAGCAGGGCTTAGTAGTGCAACAATTATTACCGAGGCCGATGCTAAATCTGGAAGCTTAATTACGGCTAATTTTGCAATACAGGCAAATCGCACAGTAATGGCAGTTCCAGGAAACACGACTAGCCTTCGATCGGCCGGACCTAATAATTTGATTAAAAATGGTGCACAGTTAATTACAAATGCTTCAGATGTACTAGCTTATTTGGGGCTGGAAAGTCCGGAGCTTGTTAAAGTAAGGCCAAGGGCTGAAAGCAAAGAAGAGGCGCTAATAATGGAAATTTTAAGTGGGCAATCTATGACTACTCAGCAAATTATAGATGAGACCAAAATCGATGCCGTAAGCATTGCGAGCATTATTAGCTTAATGGAAATAACAGGTAAAATCCGTAATCTTGGCGCTGGAAGCTGGATTTTAACTTAAACGAAAAACCGCCCCAAGCGGGGCGATTAATCGCCGCTTAGGGCGGAACAAAAACTAAGCCTTAAGGGAGCGTCCGTGCTTCTTCAGCACAGATGCGATCTCCTTAACAGCCCCAGCGCCAATGCGTGGAAGCTTACGCAGGTCAGCAGCAGACATCCCTGTGAGCTGCTTGACCTTGGTAATTCCGGCATTTGTAAGCGCATTCTGCGTCTTGGTGGAAAGCCCGAGGGCCTTCACAGAGACAAGACGCTTTTTACGAGGCTTCGGCACAACCGAATTGGTCTCGATAATCTCAAAGCCATAAGCCTCCTTGATGGGAGCAGGCTTGGAATCATCTGCAAGACCGAAATCTTCGCGCACCTTGTCGACGTCAACGAAATTTTCAGATTTATCTGGGACGATGGCCCCAAGCTTTTTTCTAATGGAATCAAGTGCATTTTGAAAGCCTGATTCATAACCAATCGCATAACCATGATCGAATCCAGCCAACCGGCTTTTATCGATAAGGTCTTCAATCGATCTGATAACTTCTTCGGAAATCGGTACTGGTGATGGCATGGTCGCCTCCTGTGTGGGTGCTAAAAAGCTATTTTATATCATTTCTTAATTTTGTCAATGTTTTAATTCAAGAAAATATTGCAAAATTTAGTATTTTATATTATAATTTGGGCCATAAGTTCCTTGAATAATCATTAACAGGCTAAGGCATGCCTCCTTTGCTGAAGGAATACCAGCCCCGTCGGGTAGTGCTTTTCCATGAGCACGTATGGTACTCCGCCTGTTAACTGATCTGCAATTCGCCAGCTGACCCCTAAGCACCTGTGCCCTCCTATAGGGCAAAAGCAGAGGGAAGACGGTAGTGGCTGGGGCAGTGCTTGCCCTTATCCGTGTCGCGCGAATTTCAGGGTTGGCTGCCATAAAGCCCTTCGTTGGCGACGTAGTCTCAAGGAACTTGGGCCTCGGTGGTTGCATTAATTTGCTTCCGCCGGGGCCCGAACTCTTTATATAAATAATTTGACAAACTTTGAGACTATAATATATAGTCTTTTTTCTGTGCTATTTGCAAAATATTCAATTAAACATTAGCATAATCAAATAGCTTACAAAATAAATGTCAAAAAATTTAGTAATAGTTGAATCACCAGCCAAAGCAAAAACTATCGAGAAATATCTCGGAAGTGAATTTAAAGTACTGAGTAGTATGGGCCACGTTAGAGACCTCCCGCAAAAGGGTGGTGGTTTAGCAATAGATGTTAAAAATAAATTTGCACCCACCTACGAGGTGTCTGCAGACAAAACCAAGATAGTTAGCGAATTAAAGAGAGCTGCCAAAGGTAAAGAAGTATGGCTAGCCACCGATGAAGATCGAGAGGGGGAAGCAATAAGCTGGCATTTATGTAATGTATTAAAGCTTGATCCTAAAACAACTAAGCGTATTACATTCCACGAAATCACAAAACCAGCTATTGAAGAGGCGGTAAAAAATCCAAGGCACATTGATTTAGACCTCGTTGATGCTCAGCAGGCTCGCCGAATACTTGATAGGCTTGTGGGCTACGAACTAAGCCCAGTGCTGTGGAAAAAAATTCAAGCTGGACTGAGTGCTGGTAGGGTTCAATCTGTAGCCGTGCGCTTAATAGTAGACAAAGAACGTGAAATAGAAAAGTTTGATCAAAAATCTGACTATAAAATAATAGGCATCTTTAAGTCTGCAAAGGGAGACGAGTTAAAGGCTGAATTAAATAAAAGACTTAAAGATTTAAAAACCTCAGAGGAATTTTTAAAAAACGTAAGTTCTAGCGATTTTAGCGTAGATGCCGTATCGAAAAAACCTGCAAAGAAAAGTCCAGCACCACCTTTTACTACCTCAACCCTCCAGCAAGCCGCTTCTAGCAGACTTGGCTACTCGGTAAAACAAACCATGGTACTTGCTCAAAAGCTATATGAAGAAGGCCATATAAGTTATATGAGAACTGATTCAGTAAATCTATCAAAGACAGCTCTTAATCAAATTAAAAAAGAGGTTACAAAAGAGTTTGGACAAGACTACTACAAAGAGCGATTTTATAAATCAAAATCCTCAAATGCACAAGAAGCTCATGAGGCTATAAGGCCTACTGACTTTTCAAACAAAGAAGCTGGTAATGACCCAAAGCAAGTAAAGCTTTACAAATTAATTTGGTCTCGGGCTATGGCCTCACAGATGTCCGAAGCACAAATTGAAAAGACCGAAATTAGCATAAAAACAAAAGATGCTAGTGAAGAATTCGTTGCCAAAGGAGAAGTAATAGTTTTTGAAGGGTTTTTAAAAGCTTATCAATCTGCAAAGCAAGCAGACCCAAACAT
>BJGX01000013.1 GCA_014191035.1 Candidatus Saccharimonadota bacterium | reverse complement strand
CCTACGCCAAGGCTAAGCCCAAGCAAGATGAAGTCTCTAGAATTATGATCGACCTTGGTAAAGGCATGGAAAGATTCAGCGCTCTTTATACTCAATCTCTAACGGCAAATACAACACAAGCTATAGCAATAGCAAAAATGAACGACTACAAAAGGCAAGCCGATGCTTACTTAAACTCATCTTGGGCAGCTACGGTTGAGGCCGGCCAAAGAGCTGAGAAGTATAGGGTTGATGAAGAAAACGCCCGAATAGCTGCACAGAACCGCAGCAGGCAAAAGCAAGAGCAAAAGCCCAAGATAGCTTCAGTAGAACCGGGGCCTGGAGATAAGGGTGGGTGGTGTGGAAGTAGCTTTACTGATCAAGATTGCGATAATTTAGCTGCTTGGTCAAATAGGCCCATTCAGCCTGCTACACCTACATATTTCAAGCCAAAAGAAATAAAAGGCACTGAATGCAAGACTTCCTTGGTCAAAACCTATGAACGTCAAAAAAGAACTAAGAGAGGTTTTGGCTTCTTTACTTGGTACACATTCCATCCGCAAAAAATTGGTGTTTTTCAGAAAATTTGCAGGCACTGGAAGCAGCCCGGCGCTCCTTCTACAGCCCCAAGGCAGTACACATCAACTTGGTTTAGCGGGTCCCCTACTTGGGAAAATGCATTATCTCTTTAACAGTCATATAATAACTTTAAGAATAATTTTAAATTTGCAAACCACTTATGTATATTTTATGCTTATGCTAATTAATATTTATTAAAAAGATTAAAATGCCTACAAAATCAAAACCAACATCACGTACCAAATCAGGCTCAAAGCCAAAATCTAAAATATCAAATAAACTAATTGCTGCAATAATCATTGGCATTGTCGCAATTGCAGGGATAGCTATAGTATCTAGTAGCTTTGCAAAAGGGTATAGAAGTTGCAAAACGACCTACACTCCATGGAGACCAACAGGTTATTCTTATACCATTATTAATGGAAAACGGTACCTCAAAAAGCCAAGCTATACTAGAACAAGATATGTTAGTTGCCCATTGCAACGTCAACGAGTCTATTTAGAATACAGAAAATAAATTAGATAGCTATTAGATCTACAAATTTTTGAGCTACTGCCAAGCAAGTCTTTTAAGCTTTATAGCACCAAAAAAATGACAATAAATTTTGTTATAATCAAACAATGAATGATTACTTAAAACTTTTTGGGCTAAACGAAAATGCCACCCAAGCGATAATCATGCTCCCAGACATTTGGAGCCAAACTGTCTACTCGGCCGAAACAGCCAAGCAGTTTGTGCAGAAGTTTGGTATGCCTGTGTATTTGCTTGATTACTTCTACCAATTAACCGGCAAAGCCAATAGCTTTAACCCGCAAACCGACCAAGGCTTAGCCCCGGAGCTTATGAACAAAATGACTGGAGAAGACTTTATAAATATATTTAGTAAAGCCCTTGATGAAATCAAAGCCAATCAACCAAAACTAGAATCAATTACAGTAATTGGTTTTTGCTTTGGCGGGCGCTTGGCCTACTTGAGTGGCTTGAGTTCTGAAGTTAAAAAGATTGTATCTTTTTACGGAGCTGGGGCTAATACTGATAATTATTATCAGGCCAATACTCCAATCGAAGCTTTGTGTGAAGTTCGCAGAAGCGATGAAAGCCTTAAGGTGCTGTCCTTTTACGGCTCTCAAGACGGCAGTATCCCACAGGCTGACCGGGAGCTTACAGCCGAGTCGTTTAAGAACGCCGGTATTAATTACACCGAAAAGGTCTATGATGCTGGCCATGCCTACTTCCAGCCAGGTCGAGCCGAAATGTATAACGAAGAGGCCGCCAATGCTTCATGGAAAGATTTGGACTCATTTATTAAGCAGTAATTGTGCTACCATATAGATATGAGTAAACCTATGCATATACATATTATTGCTGTCGGTGGGATTGGCACATCGGCATTAGCTCAATACTACAAAGCTAAAGGCCACATTGTAAGAGGCTCAGATGCATCACAGTCCGAGATAACTGACTTTTTAAAAACTCAAGGAATTAATATATATATCGGTACTGATGCCCAAAATGTTCGCGGGGCCGATTTAGTAATACATAGCGCGGCAGTAAAAGAGGGTAATGCCGAATATGATGCCGCAAAAGCTGAACGAATACCAACCAAGCTATATGCCGAGGCAATGGGCGAAATTACAGAGAACTATACACTTATTGCGATATCTGGCAGCCACGGCAAAAGCACAACAACCTCGATGGTTGCCAAGATCATGATTGATGCCGGCCTAGACCCAACCGTAGTGGTGGGTACTAAAATGCACGAGCTAAACGGCAATAACTTCCGGATGGGCCAAAGCGAGTTCTTTGTGCTTGAGGCCGATGATTACAACAGACACTTTCATAACTACCGCCCAACCGTATCGGTCGTGACCAATGTCGATCGCGAGCACTTGGATATTTATGGCGATATCGAAGGGGTTAAAGAAGCCTTTAGTAAGTTTTTGGAAAACACTAGAAGTGGCGGGACAATTATCGCTAACGGGCAAGACAAAGAAACTGTCGATGTCATTAAAAAGACGGATCTGTTAAAGCACAGGGTTATTTTGTATAACGAAGCAGATCTTGCACGCCACGAGCTAGGTGTGCCGGGCGAGCACAACCAAAGCAATGCCGAAGCTGCCTATTGGGTTGGTGAAGTCCTGGGAATTAAAAAAGACTCTATTATTAATAGCCTTCGTGGTTTTCGTGGTAGTTGGAGGCGACTCGAAGAAATTCAGCCTGGTGTTTATACCGACTACGCCCACCATCCGACCGAAATCAAAGCTACTCTTAAGGCTCTTAAAGACGCCAACCCTGAAAAGACTCTGGTGTGTGTGTTTCAACCGCATCAGCGCGATCGTTTAAGTAAACTCTTTGATGAATTCGCCGATAGCTTTATAAGCGCCGATGAGCTTTATTTAATTCCTTTATATAGTGTACGTGGCCGCGATGATGGCGAGGGCAAGTCTTCGGAGCAGTTGGCCGGAATGATTGATAAGCCTAAGGCGGTGTATGAAAAGAGCTTTGATAAGGCTTTCGATATAGTCAAAACAAAGTTTGATGATAGTCATATAGTAGTGTTTATGGGGGCTGGTGATATCGACGAGCAGTTGAGGGCCAAAATTTAACCTATAAATACCCTTTACAAACCAGATAAATCTTGATACTATATTTGAGTTAAACAAAGGTAATCACATATGAACAAACAAATTCTAGGAGACACCACGGTCTAAACTAAAGTTTGTTTACTCATATGTGGTCGCCTCTCCGTAAGGAAACAAGCGGCCATTTTTAGTTCGTTGATATTCAAATATGTTAAATGGGTAAATAAATATAAGAGTAAGTAGTTTGTGTCTATTTATAGACATATTCTAAACTCAGAGCATCTACTGATAGTTTGCTATTTGCAAATTGTCAGTGTAATTGAAAGCAAATAAAAAGTAGTTACGGGCATATGATGAATGCCTTGACGTGCAATGCCGATGAAGGACGTAGTAGGCTGCGAAAAGCCTCGGGGAGCTGCCAAACAAGCTTTGATCCGTGGATATCCGAATGGGAAAACCCAGTACGAGTAATGTCGTATTACCCATAACTGAATACATAGGTTATGTGGAGGGCACCCGGAGAACTGAAACATCTTAGTACCCGGAGGAAAAGAAATCAACCGAGAGTCCCTTAGTAGCGGCGAGCGAAACGGGATGAGCCAAAACTTATCTGTTTCTTCACCTTGCGTGAAGTTTTCTTAAGTAATAACAGAGGGGGTTGCGAGGTATCGACTCTTTTGTATCAATAGAGAAGTTGACCAGCTTTATAGCTGAACAGCTTCTCTGATATAAAAGCCATCGTTAAGATCGAATGGATGAAGTTACAAAACAAGAGCGTTATTAGAAGGAGCCTGGAAAGGACCACCAAAGAGCGTGATAGTCGCGTATAATAAAACCTTTTGTCTTTATTGTTGATATTCTCAAGTAGGACGGGACACGTGAAACCCTGTCTGAACCCGGGAGGACCACCTTCCAAGGCTAATTACATTGCATGATCGATAGTGCACAAGTACCGTGAGGGAAAGGTGAAAAGAACCCCGTAAGGGGAGTGAAATAGAAT
The DNA here is from genome assembly GCA_014191035.1 of Candidatus Saccharimonadota bacterium. Taxonomy (GTDB): domain Bacteria; phylum Patescibacteriota; class Saccharimonadia; order CAILAD01; family BJGX01; genus BJGX01. The sequence continues at coordinate 12,146 of BJGX01000013.1, read as the reverse complement.
CCTGAAATCATATGCTTACAATGAGTCGGAGCACCTTCGGGTGTGACGGCGTGCTTTTTGTAGAACGATCCAGCGAGTTAATATATACGGCAAGGTTAAGTGTGCAAACGCCACGGAGCCGAAGTGAAAGCGAGGGTTAACTGCCCGACTTAGTCGTATGTATTAGACCCGAAACTAGGTGACCTAACCATGGGCAGGCTGAAGCCGTCGTAACAGGCGGTGGAGGGCCGAACCGTAGTGTGTTGCAAAACGCCCGGATGACCTGTGGTTAGCGGTGAAATGCCAATCGAACCTAGAGATAGCTGGTTCTCCTCGAAATAGCTTTAGGGCTAGCGTCATAAACTACCTATCGGGGGTAGAGCACTGAATGGGTTGAGGGCTCCTCGGAGTACCTCGCTCAATCAAACTCCGAATACCGATAGAGACTATTATGGCAGTTAGAACGGCGGTGCTAAGATCGTCGCTCGAAAGGGAAACAGCCCAGATCGCCATCTAAGGCCCCCAAGTCATAGCTAAGTGGGAAACGGGGTGAGATTGCATAAACAACCAGGATGTTGGCTTAGAAGCAGCCATGCATTTAAAGAGTGCGTAACAGCTCACTGGTCAATTGTGATCTTGCACGGAAAATATAACGGGGCTCAAGCTATGCGCCGAAGATGCGAATTCTATGTTTACATAGAGTGGTAGAGGAGCGTTCCTCGGGCACTGAAGCTGAACCGTAAGGTTTGGTGGAGCGCGGGGAAGTGAGAATGCTGGAATGAGTAACTATAAGGTAGGTGAGAATCCTACCCACCGTAAGACCAAGGTTTCCTGGGCAACGTTTATCGTCCCAGGGTTAGTCGGGCCTAAGCCGAGGACGAAAGTCGTAGGCGATGGACAACAGGTTGATATTCCTGTACCGGCTACTTTGTTCCCATACAAGACGCAGGATGGTAGCGTGAGCGGATTTTTGGCTATATCCGTCCAAGTGCGTAGGCTTCGGCTGAAACACGAATGAAACGAACCGCAAGGTTTGAATTCGCGTGAGCCAAACTGACCAGAAAATTGTATGATTAATAGAAGTAGCCGCCCGTACCGCAAACCGACACAGGTGGTCGGGTCGAGTAGACCAAGGTGCTCGGGAGAACCCTCGTTAAGGAACTCGGCAATACAGCGACCGTAACTTCGGGATAAGGTCTGCCCCGCCAATTTAGGACGGGAGATATTGTTCGGATTCTTAACAATAATTTTTTAAAATAACAAAAACGTTGAAGATAATAGTGTAATCGCTTAAGTTTTCGGACGTGTCTCGCGAATTAAATTGGCGGGGCCGCAGCGAAAGAGCCCAAGCGACTGTTTACCAAAAACACAGGTCTGTGCTAACACGTAAGTGGATGTATACGGATTGACGCCTGCCCGATGCCGGAAGGTTAAGGAGAGAGGTTCACGCCTCGAACTGAAGCCCCGGTCAATGGCGGCCCTAACTATAAGGGTCCTAAGGTAGCGAAATTCCTTGTCGGGTAAGTTCCGACCCGCACGAATGGCGTAACGATTTGGGCACTGTCTCAACGAGGGACCCGGTGAAATTGCAATAGCGGTAAAGATGCCGTTTACCCGCACCAAGACGGAAAGACCCCGTGGAGCTTTACTACAACTTGGCATTGGATTTGGTCATATACTGTGTAGCATAGGTGGGAGACTTTGAAGCTTCGGCGCTAGCCGAAGTGGAGTCATCAGTGAAATACCACCCTGTATGTGACTTGGTTCTTACCGTAACCGTTATCCGGTTACGGAACAGTGTCTGGTGGGTAGTTTAACTGGGGCGGTTGCCTCCTAAACAGTAACGGAGGCGTTCAAAGGTTAGCTAAGTTCGGATAGAAATCGAACTGATAGGGTAAGCCCATAAGCTAGCTTGACTGCGAGACTTACAAGTCAAGCAGGTGCGAAAGCAGGAGCTAATGACCCACTCATAACACGTGGAAGTGTGAGAGCGCAACGGATAAAAGTTACCCCGGGGATAACAGGCTTATAGCGCCCAATAGTCCACATAGACGGCGCTGTTTGGCACCTCGATGTCGGCTCGTCCTATCCTGGAGCAGGAGCATGTTCCAAGGGTTTGGCTGTTCGCCAATTAAAAGGGTACGCGAGCTGGGTTCAGAACGTCGTGAGACAGTTCGGTCCCTATCTGGTGTGGGCGTTTAGAAATTTGAGAAGAGTTGCTCCTAGTACGAGAGGACCGGAGTGAACGAACCGCTGGTGTATCGGTTGTCATGCCAATGGCATTGCCGAGTAGCTACGTTCGGACGGGATAAACGCTGAAAGCATATAAGCGTGAAGCCTCCTTCAAGATTAGATTTCTCCATTAGACTCGCAGTAGACGACTGCGTTGATAGGCACCAAGTGTAAGCACAGTAATGTGTTCAGCTGAGGTGTACTAATAGTCGATTGACTTTTTATATACTTTTAATTCTCTGGCAATTTGTAGCTAGTAAGCTACAAATTGGTAGATGTGTATTTACCATTTAACAATTTGATATATCATAAGATCCTTTGTGGATTTTATGCTCGTGTTTTTAGCGAGAGTGCCACACCGGTTCCCATTCCGAACACCGCAGTTAAGACTCTCTGCGTCGATGATACTCTTTATGGGGAAAGTAGAACGACGCGAGCATTAAGTTCACAAACCTAAACACCTTTAAACGGGTGTTTTTTGTATTTATAAATTTTTAATATATACTTATTTTAATGATTAAAATTATAAAGAAATTAAATAAAAAGTATAAAAGTAAATGAACTCCCCAGACACATTTGGTGATACTATTCCCCCCTCAAAACCGCAGCAAAAAGCTGTATACGATGAAATCAAAGCACTGCGTGAAGGAAGAGCTGCCCGAGTTCCATATATGGATGATTTACCCGCAAGAGGCAAGGATTTGAGAGAAGTCATCCAACAGGGACAAGATATATTGTCTAAAAATGAAAATGACTTAAATTCCAGCACCGACTCTTTAGATAAAATAGAGTCTGCAAGAATTTCATTTTTGAGTTTTCTAACTGCAAAATTGACAAGAGGCCAGAAAATACAAGAAGGGCTGAGAAAGATTGCAGAAAGTGGTGCTCCTCCACCATTGATGGCCAGTAGCGCCGAGGAATTTGATAAATTAGAAGAAAAAGTAAATGATAGAACTAAGTTACTGGCTGAGCTAAAGCAAAAAATTTCCCATTTTCAAGACTTAGATTCAGCTAAAAATTCAGATGACATCCAATTACTAATGAAAAATGCATTTAAGAATGGCGAACTATCTTTCTCCGGAGATTCACCGAACCATGGTAAAGAATTTCGACTAGCAAAGGAGGACGGTACCATTGACTATATAACAATTTCCGAGTTGCTAAAGGCTTTTTTTAATTATGAAAGCGCACAGATAAATAATTATACTACTCTAACAGATTCAGATAGACATGTTATAGACGATGCTATTGATAAACTTTCAGCTTTAGCTGCGCAAAGTGGAGAAAAGTTTTGGAATAGTCGACCTGAGATAATACAAAATACGAACATCGACCTTTATTCACCACAGATTGAAAAATACAGAACAGTGATGCAAAGCATAAGAGAACTTTTGCCTTATTTTGAATTTATCAATGAAGGTTATAAAAATTACATGAGTAGTCTTTATGAAACTTTTGATATAAAACAATTACCAAAAAATGACTCAGGTTTTAAATTGTAATAAACTAAATTTTTTTAAAGGTTGAATATGAGCAAAACTCAGCAGTTTCAATTAAAGGTAATTATTAATAATTTTGGCCTTTAGGCTAACAGATCTGACTATATAACTATTGACAATTTAAGCATAAGTTAGTATAATCATAAGTGCAATAAAAATTAACCCAAGAGTTTAGCCTCTTGGAGGGTGTGTATAGAGTGGTTAAGCTCCTTAACAAAGGAGTTTTTCTTATGCCAGGTACACGTGAAGGTGGTCTTAAGGCCGCATCAACCAACAAAAAGCGCTACGGTAAAGAGTTTTATACTCGTATCGGTGCCGTTGGTGGCAAGAAAAGCCGTGGTGGTGGATTCGCTGCTAACCCAGAACTAGCTCGTTCAGCTGGTGCTAAGGGTGGACGCGCAAGTCGCCGTGGCAAAGCCGCTAAGTAAGCTTGCTTACTAATTCAAAAAGCCCCATTAATTTGGGGCTTTTTGTTATTTAATAACTATACGTCGTATCGAACTCTGAATATCTTCGCTCACACGCCAGCGGGTGAGGCAACGATAGCATTTGAACTCATTTGGCTTGTTCTGGACATTAAATTCGTTACATTTAGGGCAAGTTCCACGCTTGGTCAGCCATTCATCGTAGCTGTCCATACAGGCATTTATATACTCTTCATTGATATTTAGCTTGTGCTTGTTTGCCAGTTCGCGGGTCTTGTTCCAGGCGTCCATTTCCATAGCGTATAGTTCAAAGTCAAATCGGTAGTGGAAATGCCCGAGCATTGCATGGCTTATTTCGTGAAGCAATGCTAATTTGCCCGAATTGGTTTTAATTCCAATCGGATCATAATTAACAATATCTTCACTTGCGTCGTAGGCAAAATAGCCGCTAGGTAAAAACCTCTGCTTTGGATATGCAGCGATAATTTCCATTCACCCTCCCCTTTGTTACTTACTACTATATGGGTTTGAGAGCTTCAAGTAAATAATAATTTGCATTGTAAGCGTTTTGGGGTGTAAAATACCTCCAAATTAAGGAGTTTTAGGATGAACAAGTCAAATATATTTAAAGTTATTATCGCAGCACTTTTGCTTTTTGTAGTAGTTATTGCAACTGTTAACTATGGGCGTAATCAGAGGGCTAAAATTGCAAATACTGATACAGCAAGAAATAATTTGCCAACAGTGCAGGAAAACAAACCAAGTGAATCTACTAAGCCCACTCAGTCTGAAAATAAGCCCAACCCAAGTAAGCCCACCCAGTCTCAGCCAAAACCCGAGCCAGCGCCGGTAGTTACTAAACCTTCAGCACCAAGCACAGTTAGCCCAACGGTAAACGCACAGGTTCCACAAAGCAGTATGCCTGCAACTGGCCCAGTAGATACATTAATACCAACCATCGCGCTTGGAACATTAAGCGGACTTTATTTGGTGTCGCGCAGACGACTCAAGGCCAGTAAACAAGCTTTACAATAAGCCTAAAATCAGGTATAGTTTATTTAAACGAGTGGCAAATGTTTTGATTTGCCCCTTTCGTTATAACGCTACAAATTTAAGGAGAACAATTTAATATGTCTAATTCCAGTATTTCGATGGAAGATCTGCTAAATGATCAGTCCATCAAGTCTATTAACGTTGAAGACGTAATAGAAGGAACAATTATTGCTAAAGATCGTCGTGAGTTATGGCTCGATTTGGGTGCCTACGGAACCGGTGTTGTAACCGGTCGTGAAGTTGAGCATTCTGCCAAGGATATGCAAATCGGCGACGTGGTTTCAGCTTCAGTGCTAGATCCAGAAGACGAAGATGGTTATGTAATCCTAAGTCTTAAAAAGGTTGCTAAAGATAAGGGATGGGATGAGCTCGAAGAACGCTTTAAAAACAAAGAAGTCTTTGGAATCGTGCCTTTTGACGCCAACAAGGGCGGAATGCTTATCGAAATCGACGGCGTACGTGGCTTTTTGCCAGTAAGTCAGTTGAGCGCCGAAAACTACCCTCGTGTAACAGGAGCTGATAAAGACGAAATTCAACATCGCCTAAACAGCCTAGTTGGTCGAACTCTAATGGTTCGCATACTAGATGTTGATCGCAAAGAAGGTAAACTAATCGTTTCTGAAAAGGAAGCACAGCGCGAATTTACCGAAGGTAAGATTGCGGCCTTTAAGGTTGGTGATACTATTAAGGGAATCGTAACTGGTGTTGTAGACTTTGGTGTATTTGTTAATGTCGATGGTATCGAAGGACTTGTGCACATTTCTGAAATCGCTTGGGACCGCGTAGATAACCCATCTAAGTACGTTAAAGTTGGGCAAGAAGTCGAAGCGGTTATAATTGCAATCGATCAAGACAAGCTTTCGCTTTCAATGAAGCAACTTAGCGAAGACCCATGGCAGAAAGAAATTTCAGCCTATAAGGTTAATGATGAGATCGATGGTAAAGTTACTCGCATCACTCCATTTGGTGCATTTGTACAAATTAGCCCAGTTATCGAAGCATTGGTGCATATATCAGAACTATCTGACGATCACGTAACTGATCCAAACAAACTTGTAAAAGTCGGTGAAACTAAAAAGTTCCGAGTTATCGGAATCGATGCCGATCAGCACAAGCTATCACTAAGCCTTAAGTCTAAAGACGCTAAGCCAGCCAAAAAAGCTGAAAAAGCCGAAGACAAGGTTGAAGCTAAAGAAGCTAAGAAAACCGAAAAGGAATAGCCAACGTGGCCGGCAAGACTGCACATACCCCAATACGCAGTTGTAAGTCTTGCCGTAAGAAGCTGGCCAAAAACCAGCTTCAGCGATGGGTTTTAGAAAATAACGAGCCAGTGCATGACGAAAACCAAAATATGTCAGCCCGTGGGGCCTATGTTTGCAGTGATGATTGCTATAATAATATAAAGGCCAGTTTGCCTAGAATGCTTACAAGGAGAAGAGTATGAGCGAAGAACTAAAAAAGATTGAAATACCAGAAGTTATAAGTGTAGGTGAATTTGCCGAACTACTTGGCAAAGGCGCTGCTGCAGTTGTGGGCGAACTTATGAAGAACGGCGTAATGGCCACCATTAATGAGCAGATTGATTTTGACACTGCCCAAATAATTGGTGCTGAGCTGGGTTTTGAAGTTAAGCTAAAGACCGAAGAAGAAGTGCGCCCAAACACTGAAGCCTCTACCGATGAACAAACACAGCGACCACCAGTTGTGGCTGTAATGGGTCATGTTGATCATGGAAAGACATCGCTACTTGATGCCATCCGAAACGCCGAAGTTGCCTCTGGTGAGGCCGGTGGTATTACTCAGCACATTGGTGCTTACCAGGTTACTAAAAATGACCGCGTCATAACTTTCTTGGACACTCCAGGCCACGAAGCTTTTTCTGCCCTACGAGAGCATGGTGCTAAGATTGCCGATATCGCAATTATTGTAGTCGCCGCCGATGATGGCGTTAAGCCACAAACCCGCGAAGCGATTGATCATGCCAAAGAAGCCGGTGCATCACTTGTGATTGCTATTAATAAAATCGACAAAGAAGGTGCTGATACTAACCGAGTTAAACAAGAGCTTTCAGAAATCGGTATTATCCCAGACGACTGGGGTGGAGACATTCCGTGCGTGGAAGTAAGCGCCAAGACTGGCGACGGTATCTCAAAGCTTTTGGAAGTGGTGCTACTGGTGGCTGATATTGTCGAGACTAAGGCTCGAGTAGAAGGCCATGGACGCGGTGTGGTTATTGAATCTCACCTAGACACCGGTAAGGGTCCTGTTGTGACCTTGCTTGTTCAAGAAGGCACAATTCGCCAGGGCGATTGGATTATTGCTGGCGCAAGTTATGGAAAAATCCGAACTATGGACAACTACAAGGGCCAAAAACTTAAAGAAGCTACCCCAGCTATGCCGGTAGTGATTTCTGGGCTTAAGTCATTGCCAGATTTTGGTAACTGGTTTGAAGAAGTTAAGTCAGAAAAGGAAGCTAAAGACTGGGTTGAGCGCCAAAGCCGCAAAAAGACATACAAGTCAGTTACATCTATTAAGAGCGTGACCGCCGAAGACATCGCTAATGCAGTGACCGAAGGCGAAGTCAAAGAACTGCCATTAGTTGTTAAGGCTGACGTGCAGGGCTCATTGGAATCATTGGTAACAGCCATCGAACAAGTTGGCAACGACGAAGTGCGCGCCAAAGTAATTGCATCAGGAATTGGTGATATCTCCGAAAAGGACGTGCAGTCTGCGACTGCCGGCGGTGCGATTATACTGGGTTTCAATGTTAGTATTAACGCTGCAGTAAACCAGCAAGCCAAGCGCGAAGGTGTGGATTTCCAACTATACAAAGTTATTTATGAGCTTCTTGATGACGTGCGCGAATGGTTATCAAGCATGCTAGAGCCAGAAATTATTGAAACCGAGCATGCCAAGCTTAAAATTTTAGGTGTATTTAAGACTACTAAAGAAAAGGTGATATGTGGTGGTAAGGTGCTGAGCGGAAAGATTACTCCAGATCTTGAAATTAAAATTTTGCGCGCTGGCAAAGAAGTCGGAACCGGCAAGCTTTTAAGCCTGCAAAAAGACAAGCAAGTAGCTAAAGAAGCTATGGAAAATGAAGAGTGTGGTCTAGAGGTTGGTACAAGTAAGGCCATAGAAATGGGCGACGAGCTAGTGTTCTTTACAACTAGCACCCAAGCCAGAAAGCTATAAGAGATGAACCTGCGCCTCGAAAAGTTCAGCTCGATGGTCAAAAAGCAATTAGGTCCAATTATGCTTAATTACCAATTGCCAGGAACTAGCACGAGCGTAAATAGCGTTAAGATTAGCCCGGATCTAAAGATAGCCCATATATATGTATCCGTTTTTGGTGGTGATACCGAAAGAGGTTTTGAAAACATCATCCGCAACCGCGGTGAAATATCTCGTAATCTTGCAGGCAAGCTCGAAAGCAAGTTTTCGCCAAGCCTTACATTCCACCTAGACACAGGCCAGTCCGAAGCCGAAAAAATCGAAGAACTACTCAAATAAACCAAAAACAGTTTGACATTATACTTAAGCTAAATCATACTTAGCGTAAGTATTTTAATATATACAAAAAAATGGCTAATAAAATTAGAACATCAAAAAATATATCCAAAGCCCCCAATCTTAAATGGTGGTATGCAATACCTGTAATTGCGATAATGGCACTTGCTGGCTATTTAATTGTTAGATTTAGCTTTGCTTCAAATAGCGAAGTTGTTTATGAGTTTAGTTGCCGGACAGCATTTCAATCAAATACTCAGGATCGTTGGGCATTTGCCTTTCGTGGTTATAGGGTGGATGAAACAACCAAAAGTGTATATATAACAAGCAAATCAGACGGTACAGGCGCAAAGATCAGAGAGTTTGTGTTTACGGATAATAATGATAAAAACTTTAAATTGGCCATTGATGTGTCAGAAGCTAATTTAAATAAAGAGCTATATATTTATGCTAGCACCATTGAGGGTAATAAAAGTTTAGGTTCGCAAATTCCAAATGCCTTGGCAGAGTGCAAGTAGCGTTTGACCACCCAAACCGGTAAGAGTATTATATAACCATGAGCAATGTAGTATTACTTGTAGAAGATAGCGACTTTATTCGCGACATGTATAAGCTAAAGCTAAGCAAGGCCAAGATTGATGTTTTGGAGGCTGTAGATGGTGCTATGGCACTTAGTATGATATCTGAGCACAAGCCTAAATTAGTGCTGCTAGACCTTATGATGCCGAATGTAACCGGCCTAGAAGTGCTAGAGGAGCTTGATAAGCACAAAATGACCCCAGAACTTCCGGTAATTGTATTAACTAATATTATGGACAAGCCCACAATAGATAAAGCCAAACAGCTAGGAGCTCGTGATTATATAATAAAGACCGATCTTACCCCTGGAGAGGTGCTCGATAAAGTAATGACTTATTTGGCCTAAAACAGCCCAAACTTATTTTAAATAACCGTTTATGAAGCCCTGAGCATCCATTGGGGCTTTGCCCTGTGGCTGGAGTTTAGTTATTTCTAAGCTTCCACCGCTGCAGCCCAAATATAGCTTTTTGTTATTTACAAAAAATTCGCCCTTTGGTGCCGACATATCACTTGGATTAGCTTCGATTATGATTACTTCTTTGTCATTAACGCTAATGTAGCTTTTAGGCCAACCGACGTAAGCCAAGATTTCTTGGGCCAATACCTTGGGGGATTTGTCGGTATTGATTTGGCCGTCTGCTTTGGTCGTCTTGTGGGTATGGCTAACTTCCTGCTCATCCTGCTCGATTGGTTCAAGCTGATTATTTAAATAAAGCTCAACTGTTTCAGGGAGTAGCGCGCAGTTTATCTTTGACAGATCTTCGCGCAATTCCACGGCGTTAAGGCCAGCAATATCGATCTCTGACCACGTGAGGATTGGGCCGTCATCGAGCCCCGGAGTAATACGAATAATTGTTACCCCGCTGGTATGGTCCCCATTTAGTACAGCTGCCCGAATAGGGTTGGCACCGCGATATTTTGGAAGCAAGCTAAAGTGGCTGTTGAGTATTCCCTTGGCGAACATATCTATTACATCCGCTGGAATAATCATTCCAAAATCTAAAACAATACCTAGCTGGCTTTGGTGGTTAACTCCTTTTAATAGTTCTGCCAATTCAGTTTTATTTTTTGGATTGATTACAGGAATATGATTGTCTTCTGCCCAGTTATGAACGGCGTTTTTAAACGGCTTGCCAGCTGAGTTGGTTGCAGGCGGCTTGGTGACCACTAGCTCAATAACAAACTCTTCACTTAAGCACTGCAGGGTTTCTAGGCTCGTTTGGCCAGTACCAAAAAAAACTATCGAATTATTGTTTGATTTTTTTAAGGTCATCTTTTTTGCTTTGGCTAACAGGCATAAGTGTGCCGTTTTTGTCGATATTAAATAATTGTGAACTGTCTTTTACATGATCTAAAAATATAATTCCGTTCATGTGGTCAATTTCGTGCTGGAGCACACGCGCAGGGAAGCCTTCAAGCGTAAGTCTGATTGGGTCGCCATTAATATCTTGGGCTTTGACTTTTATTTTGAGTGGTCGACTAACACGACCGTAAACGCCAGGGACACTTAAGCAACCTTCAACATCGCTAACATTTTCGTTACTGGACTTAACAATTTCTGGATTGACTAGGGTTGTGAATTCTTTGCTTTTGGCATCATCAAAATCATTACGAACAACTGTAAGTTTTAGTGGTTCGCCAATTTGAATTGCCGCAAGCGCCGCCCCAAATTCGCTGTCGTGATCCCAGTCGAGGGTGGTTTGGATCATGTCATTTGCAAGGTCACGAATAGAATCATCGACAAAGCCAATGCGCTTTGATTTCATTCTTAGTATTTTGTTGGGTATGGTAACTATTTTTCGTATCATGATATTCCAAATGGGTCTAAATTAATTGTCCAAAACTGATCTAAGTCTTTTGCGATTTCTTGCAGGGCGTTGCGGTTTTTGCTCTTGATAACCAAGCTCCACATATGTTTTTTGCCCTTTATTGCAGGGTGAGACTTTACTGGACCAAGAACGGCGATTGGTTTGCCCTTTAAAGACTTTATTAAATCATTGGCTTTTTGCTTACCTAAATTAGGGCTAACAAAACCACACTCTAATTTTAACAGATAGACATAAGGAGGGTAAGAGTATTTTTTGCGCTGCTCTAGCTCTTGTAAGTAGAGGCTGTCGAAGTCATTTTTAATAATTAGTTCAAGCATGGGGTTTTCTGGCTGAGAAGTTTGAATAATTACCTCACCCTGAGTTTCACGTCGGCCTGCGCGCCCAGCAGTCTGGGTAAGTAGTTGGAAGGCTCGCTCTAAACTATTGTAGTCGACGCTCATTAAATCATAGTCGGTGTTTATCATGCCGACTAGCTCGAGGTTTGCTATATCCATGCCTCTGCCAATCATTTGAGTGCCAACAATGATGTCGACTTTTCCATCATTGATTTTATCTAGTGTTTCTGAAAATTCCTTTTGTTTGGAACTGTCGGTATCTATCCGAGCAATCTTGGCATCCGCAAACATGTCTTGCAATTCGTTTAGTACTGCTTTAGTACCAACGCCTATACCGCGTAAATCACTACCCTTACATGTAGGGCACTTGGCTGGAGGCTGAATTTTATAATCGCAAACATGACACACTAGCTTCATGCTGTCGGCATGAAAATGTAGATTTATACCGCAGTTAGGGCATTCGAAGCTGTGCCCGCAGTCGTTGCATTTATAAACTGGAGCCGTGCCTCGACGGTTAATATAAATTAAAGACATTTTTTTATTCTTAAGTGCTGTGTCAATTTTATCTTTTAGCTCTTTTGAAATAATTTCGCCTGAACTTATTTTGACTAGCTGAATTTTGGGGTGAACTGAATTTAGAGCCCGTTCTTTTAGGACGACATGCTCGAGCTTATTATTATCCGCCAAACACCGAGCCGTAATCGA
>BJGX01000012.1 GCA_014191035.1 Candidatus Saccharimonadota bacterium | reverse complement strand
ATAGTTTGCCATATCTAGCTCTAGGCAAGTAAAATATAGTTAATGAAATCGAGGGTGGCTACATTACAAAGCATTGAGCTTGCTGGGTTTAAGTCTTTTGCAAAACGCACAAAGATTAGTTTTGGTAATGGCTTGGTTGCGATTGTTGGCCCAAATGGTTCAGGTAAAAGTAATATTACGGATGCTATCAGGTGGGTTTTTGGTGAACAAAAAGGAAGATCACTCAGGACGGATAAATCCGAAGATTTAATTTATCATGGCTCAGACGGTAAATCTCGTGCTAGCATGGCTGAAGTTATTATCCGTTTAGACAACTCAGCCAAATCGATACCTATAGATTTAGCTGAAATAGAAATTACTAGAAGACTTTACAGAAGTGGCGAGAGTAATTATTTGTTAAATGGTAAAAGGACCAGCCTAAGTTCGATTCAAGAGGTGCTAGCTGCTAGTGGCTTTGGAGTAGGTAGCTACACAGTAATTGGCCAAGGAATGATTGATAAATTAATTCTTTCTAGTTCAAAAGAAAGAAAACAGCTTTTTGATGAAGCTAGTGGAATAAAGCATTACGAAATAAAACACGGCCAAACTCTAAAAAGAATTGAAGCTACTTCAGAAAATTTAGCCCATATTAATAATCTTATTTTAGAGCTTAAGCCAAAAAATGAACTGTTGAATCGCCAAGCAGAACTCTTGGATAAGAAAAATAAATTAAGCACTCAACTGGAGCAAGCAAAGGCAAGCTATATAATTAGAAACAGTAATGATATAGAAAACAAAATAAATTCTAGTAAAAATTATATAAAAAAAATTAAAGAAAAAATTGAACTAATAAGCAAAGATATTTTGCTAATTGAAAAAGATAACAATCGCGATGGTTTTACTAGTAGTAAAGTAAAGATTGAAAAGATAAATTCCGAATTAGGTAAGCTTGAGCAAAAAAAGATTAATGTTGAAAACAATATATTGCAGATAAGTGCAGAAGCAGAAAAAGTAAAAGTTGATTTGAACGATTATGAAAATTCTATCGAGGTATATCGCAGGGAGCTTGAAGTATTAGAGAATAATATGAAATCCCATACAGCCAACTTAAAGGTTATTGAAAAGGTTGTTGGTAGTTACGAAATGAAACTTAGCAAGCTAGATATGAAAATCAAAAATCAAACAAATGAGCTAGATAATGCAAAAAAGCAACTGCTGAACTCTCAAAAGTCAGAGTATCTAAAGCATAGCTTGGGCTTAATAGATATACTGCAGGATGGTATAAAACGAGGCAAGTATGGGCAGGATCTCGGCATTGTATTTTTCAAACTTCGTAGAATGATAAAGCACTCAATGTCTGATAACTCAGCTGAGCTGGCAATGAAGGTCGGAAAGATTCAAAATCTAATCTCTAGGCTTATGGACGAAAGGGAGGGTATTAATGAATCTCAGACAAATGAAGTTATTAAGCTTAGGGCAATTGAGATGGATTCATCAAGTATAGAAAATAGAATTGAAGAACTTAACTTAAAAATAAAAGATATTGAGAAACAAAAATCAAACACTCAGTCAAAAGGTAAAATGTCTAAGTTAGAATTGCGCTTAGCAAAATTAGAATTACAAAAAGCAGAAGTTAATTTGGCAATTTCGCAAAAAAGAGATGAGCTGGTAGATATGGCAAAACTCGGGTCTAGCAGTAAAATTGATGAGTATTACTCAAAACACGAAAAGCTTACCAATAATCGAGTTGCACTTATGTCCGATTTAGAGGCTGCAGAACTTAACCTTAATCAAAACCTAGAGCAGCTAGAAAACATTAGGCACGATAAAAATATATGGTTCCCTTACAAGATGCCAGCACTTGAAAAAAATGTTATATCTTCCAAAGAAGATATCAATAAGCTTGAAGCTGAAATGAGCATGCTCGAGGAAATTAACCCAGAAGTAGCTAAAGAAGTTGTTGAGTCTCAAAATCAACTTAAATATTTGAATGAGCAGTCCGAGGATTTAAAAAAAGCTTTGAATAATCTAAACAAAGTAGCGACTGATACAGAAAACAAAATTAAGCTAGTCTTTGAAAAAGGATTTTCAAAAATTAATGAAAACTTCTCGAAAAACTTCAAAGAGCTGTTCGGGGGTGGGCAGGCAGAGCTGAAGCTGGTGCGCGGAGATGAAGATTATGGGGTCGATATAAGGGTTAAATTACCCAGTAAAAGTTCACAAAACATCTCATCATTATCTGGTGGAGAGAAAGCTTTGGCATCTGTAGCCTTGTTATCGGGTATTTTAATGTCCAATCCATCGCCATTTGTAGTTTTAGATGAAGTTGACGCGGCTCTAGATGAAGATAATACTAAAAGATTCGCTTCGATTATTAGCAAAATCACAAAGCACTCACAGGTTTTGGTTGTGACTCACAACCACGATACTATGGCTGTCGCAGATGAGCTCTTGGGGGTTACAAGTGGCGGCAACAATGAGTCTAGCATTATAAAGATTCAGCTAGATAAGTTCCCCAAAGAAGATACGAAGTAGATAATTATTGACAAAATAGCCGTTTTACAGGTATAATCAGTCGTATTGTCTTTTTAGACACTTCTATTAAATAAAGGAAATTATGGTAGTAATTCGATTAGCTCGTGGTGGGCGAGTAAAACAAGCAATATATCGTATCGTAGCAGCTGATAAGCGTAGAGCTTCTACCAGCAAGTTTTTGGATATCTTGGGAACTTATAACCCACACACTAAAGAAATCAAGCTTAATAAAGAATTGGTTGAAAAGTATCTTTCAAATGGCGCCCAGCCATCAGATAGAGTCTTAAGATTATTGCAGACTGAAGGCGTAACTACTCCAGAATGGGCTAAGACTCACGACCGCTTCAAGAAGTCTAAAAAAGAGTCTGAAGAAGTAGCCGAAGGCGAAGTAGCTGCTGAGACTGCTGCAGCCGAAGGCGAAACAGCCGAAGCCAAGCAAGAGTCTGTAGATGCTCCAGAAAGTGCAGAAACCGAAGCCAAAGTAGCTGAAGACCAAAAAGAAGCAACCGAAAAAGTTGCTGAAGCTGCAGAAAAAGCAGAAGACAAAGCTTAATAAACGATAATATATACAAAAATACAGCCTATTTGCTACAATAAGGCTGTATTTTAACATTAAGGAGAACAAAATGGCTGAAAGAGATCAAGAATTTCTAGAGTATATTGTTGGAGCAATAGTAGATAATCCAAGTGACGTTAAAATTAACCGCACAGTAGATGAACGCGGTGTTCTTCTAGAATTAACTGTAAACCCAGAAGATATGGGTAAAATTATCGGTAAGGCTGGCGCAACTGCTAAAGCAATCAGAACACTACTTAGGGTCATGGGCGCCAAGCACGATGCTCGTTATAATCTTAAAATTATCGAGCCTGGTGGTGAGATGGCTGAAGCTAATAATGCAGATAGCCAAGAATCAGTAACTGAAGAAGACAACACCGAACAGATTAAGTCCAAAGCCCGTGAAGGCCTCGAAGACTTAGATGTAGAAATTTAGTCTTAACACTTAAGTTTAATTAGTTCATACTAAGTAATATGAAAATTGCTATTATTACCCTATTTCCAGAAATGTTTGAGCCCATCTTGAATTCAAGTATGATGTGGAAAGCCCAAAAAGAAAATTTGGCGAATTTCGAAATAGTTGATTTAAGAGATTATGGAATTGGCCCAAGAAAGCAGGTCGACGATACTCCTTATGGAGGCGGTGCTGGTATGGTACTAAAACCAGAGCCGGTCTATGAGGCTGTAGAAAAGTTAAAGTCTAAAATGCCAAAGGCAAAGGTTTTAATGATGACACCTCGTGGCGAAAAGTTTACACAGGTCATTGCAAAGAAACTTAGTAAACTAGATGAAATTATTTTGCTTTGTGGGCATTACGAAGGGTTCGATGAGAGAATTTTAGATATAGTAGACGGTGAAATATCGGTTGGTGATTACGTCTTAACAGGAGGGGAGCTACCTGCAATGACTATAGTCGATGCAGTGGTTAGGCTTATCCCAGGGGTTTTGGGTGACAATCAAAGTTACCAAGACGAATCTTTTAGCCAAGGATTATTAGAATATCCACAGTACACAAGGCCTGACGATTTTAGAGGGATGAAGGTGCCAGATATACTATTAGGTGGCAATCATAGCAAGATACATGTTTGGCGAAAAGCTGAGGCCGTAAAGAAAACTAAAAAAAATAGACCAGACCTACTAGACTTTTAGTTTGACTTTAAGCTCTAAAGTTGTATGATTAGCTTAATCCATAACGGAAGCACCTATAAAAGGGGGTGAGGCAAGTGCATTCAGGACGCGAGTATGTAAGTGTGCGCGATCATTACTCGAAGATTGTAGGTGGCCCTGGGCTATCTCAAATTGCCAAAAGTCTGGGCTTGTCTGGCGGTCCCCTCGGTACTTGCGAATTTATTGCGGAACCGAAGAGCCGCAAAGGAAGCACGCAAGTAATTGGCGGGATGGTTGTTTCTATTAAAATTATCGATCGCAACGGACCTGCCTGGATGGTTGTTATAAATGAAATAACCATGCCAGGAACGTCCAATATTGTTGTCGAACGAGAACTTAAAATCTACTACCACTCAAGTGGCGAAGGAATTATTCTCGCCGAATAAAAAGACCGAGCATATGCTCGGTCTAATTTATTTAAATAGTAAAATTATTTTCTTACTTGTCTAGATTCAATTTTATTGAGTTCTTCTTGGTGTTTGGCCATTTTTAAGTTGATGTAGCCAATTAGCGCGTTTATTCCGGCTGCAAAAAATAGATACATTACGATTGCAAATAGAGCAGTTGTCGAGAAATATCCAGTTTCTCCAACTGGCCTGGTTGGGAATATTCCCCTAAATGGTTGACCGAAATCGTAAGCGATCTGATAAATAAATTTTACAAATGGTGTGTCTGCATTAGCGCTAAACAGTAATAAAAAGAATGCCAAAGTCAGGCTTATTACCGCAATTAGCGTAAACGCATAAACTACATAAGTAATTCCTCGAACTAGTTTAATTATTGTCATCTGAGAGTCAGTTTGCTTTTCCATAAATCTCCTTTATTAATAAATGAATTATATCAGATTAATTTGCTATGATTAAACTATGGCAATCGAAACACCAAACTATAAAGTTATAAAAAAGTCTGGTCGAATAGAAATTCGAGAATATGAGCCTTACTTAAAGGCAAGCGTTTATGTTGATTCAGACAGTTATAACTCGGCAGGAAGTTATGCATTTAGTGTTTTGGCTGATTATATATTTGGCAACAACACAAAAAGTGGCAAGATCCCTATGACCGCGCCGGTAGATACTCAGATGTCCGAACAAATACCAATGACTGCGCCAGTAGACACTACAAAATCAAAAGGCCAGTACAAAGTATCATTCACAATGCCTTCAAGCTATAGCCTAAAGACTCTGCCAAAACCCAATAATAATGATGTAATTATCGAACAAGTCCCTAAACGTAAAATGGCTACAATTATATTTTCTGGCTACACGCCTGATGAAAAGGTAAACAAAAAGCTAGCTGAGCTTAATAATTGGTTAGAAGTTCACAAACTTAAGGCTTCTGGCGAGCCAATTTTATCTCGTTTTGATTCGCCCATAAAGCCAGGATTTATCAGGCACAACGAGCTTAGTTTAAAAATTAGTTAGATTGTATTTTTATAAATTCCATATTGGCCAGAAGACTCTTCTATAAAAGGCTTAAGATCTGGCGGACTAATGGTTAAATAAATCAAAACAATAGCAGCCGCAATAAGTCCAAAAATACCTAAAAATTCCAAAACAGTATTCTTTTTAATATTTATGTTGCACCACCAAGCAATGTACATCGCAACAATAATAGAGGCTATATATAAGAGTATGTCTATAATTAGCGAGTCACTCACAAGTAGGGTGTACAAATAGTATCCAAAAAATACAATTAGCATTCCAACAACAGATCCCAAAAATATACCAAGCCAAAAGCTGCTCTTTTTAGGCTTTAATTTGAAGTAAGCCACACCACCTATTATGACAAACGGGAAAAACATAATCTTTAAGTGCTCCCACACACTCTCGTTAATTGGGGCAACAAGGCCAATTAAAAAGTTTTCGCCACTAAGCTGATATACAAAATGCCAAAAAGTTCCGAGTATTACAGTTGCGAGTATCCACCACCAAATGTTTTGGTATTTCGTTTTAAGCATAAGTTTATTATAATTTATTTATGAGCAAAAAAACTAACAAATGGTTCAAAAAAGTTCGAGGTAGCTATCTGCCAATAACTTGGCAGGGGGCTTTAACTTATTTACCCTATGTGGCTTACTTGGTTATAACTTATTATTACGCAATGGTTTATTATGGCTTTAGCTTAACAAGCCTATTTATTATCGTTCCGAATTGGGTTGCTGCAATTGCAGTTATGAGTTGGGTTGCGTCAAGAAAAAGCTAGTTAACACCAAGTTGCTTATTAAGCATGGCTTTTTCTTTAAATAGATCATCAAAGTGCTTGGCACTTAGTGGTTTATTCGTGTCGTCTTTATCATATCCGTCCGCTTTGGGACTAAAGTAAACTTCTATTTCACTATTTACGATTGCAAGTCGTGCTTTGGCTTCTTCATTTGTCATTACATCTATTATAACCTGTTATTGAATTAATGTCGCATTAAATAAAAAAAGACCCCGAAGGGTCAATTTTTATTAAGTATAATTATTCTTTAATTTCTTTGTATTTAGCATCGCCAAGTCCAATAATCCAGAAGCCGATTGGATTGAATAGTATCAAAGCAACCACTGCAAATAAAGTGCTTTTTCCGAATCTCTCGGCTAGTTTTAGCGAAAAAAGCACAAAGATAACTATGTTTACAATTGGAATTATTAGTAGCAAGAACATCCACCCATTGTAGCCAGCTACCTTAAATAGGGTATAGGTGTTATAAAAGGGTATTAGAGATTTCCAGCCCTTATCGCCGGCTTTTTCGAATATTCTCCATATTGAAACAATTGTTGTTACTGCCAGTATTAGTACAATTAGAGAATAAATTGCCCAGAAAGTACCATCCATTTGATTTGAATTCATTTTAACTCCTTATTATTTATCTGTTAATTATACTACAACCAATCTTAATGTATAATGAATTTATGAATATATACGATTTCAAAGTAAAAGACATAAACGATAAAGAAGTTTCACTTTCAAAATACAAAGGCAAGGTAATGCTAATAGTTAACACTGCAACCCACTGTGGCTTTACCCCTCAGTACGAGGGGCTAGAGAAGCTTTACGAAAAGTATCACAAGCAGGGCTTAGAAATACTAGACTTTCCCTGTAATCAATTTGCTAACCAAGCCCCGGAATCAAATAAAGAAATCGCTAATTTTTGTGCCATGCACTACAAAACATCCTTCCAGACTTTTGCCAAGATAGATGTAAATGGCAAAAACGCCGATCCGCTTTATAAATATCTTAAAAAGAAAAAGGGCGGGCTACTCAGTACTATAAAGTGGAACTTTACTAAATTTTTACTGGACCGAGATGGCAATGTAGTTAAGCGTTTTGCTCCAAATGTTGAGCCCGAAAAGCTCGACCAAGATATAAAAGAATTAATTTAGTTTATTTAGTCTTAACAGTTGCCCTTACAGGCAAGACTTCTATAACTTGATTTGTAGAGGGTCGATATATTACGGCCTGCTTGGCATTGATATACATTAATATTTTATCTCCCTTTTTGACGACCCTAAATAGGTTATTGTTTTCAAAGTCTTTTTCGTTATATACAGTTGTGAATATGGGCTTTTCGTTTGGAAGTCTTAAAAGCTTTGCAATTTTATCTACAGTTTGTTGCTCTTCTTTTTCGACCGCCTTCTTTTTGGAAGCCATTTGGTTTTTATAAAGTATTCCCATGATCAAAATATAAGTGATAGCTATAGCTATTGCAGTTAGTGTAATCCAGAATATCTTTTTTTTGCGAGTCATAACTAAACTCCTGATTGAGTTACGGTGAGTATAATAGATGGTATTCCTGGGTAAGTACCGTTTCCTGGTAAAGAATCAATTCCTATATTTCCATTTGTAGTAGACCACATCAGCTGATAGTTATCTCCAGCACTTGCGGGAACAACAAAGTTCCAAGATGCAACGACATAGGGGCTATTTGTATTTACAGTTACATTAGTAGAGGACCAGGCTTCATTAACACCATTTTTTCTAAGCCAAATAGTTACTAGTGTGCCCGAACCTCCACCTCCATTATTATGCAACTGAGCAGAGAATTGAATATTGTAGATTCCTGCATTGGCTAGCGTTATTCTAGATGGATTAACACCATCGCTGACTACACTTACGCCGTTAGAAAGAGAAGTATTTTCAAAATACATAGCACCTGCTGTATTTGCGGCTAAATTTTGATCTACTCTACTATCGAAGGAACCATAAAATGCTGACGCCATGCCAGAAGTTCCTGGTGGACCTTGAATTCCCTGGATGCCTTGAATTCCCTGAACACCTTGTACACCTTGATCGCCTTGTGGTCCAGGAGGTCCTTGAGGGCCAGTGTCGCCCTTGGTACAAACACCAGCCGCCCCAGTAGCCCCAGTTGCCCCAGTAGCCCCAGTTGCCCCAGTAGCCCCAGTAGCCCCTTCACTACCTGGCTCACCTGAAGATCCGCTAGCGCCAGTCCCACCGGTAGCACCAGTACCGCCCTTAGCCCCCGTGTCTCCAGTTTCCCCAGTAGCTCCAGCTGTACCTTCGGGCCCAGACAAGCAAGTAATAGGCGTAGAGGCCGAGGCATCTCGTGTAAACTCCAACACAGTTCTGGCGCCAACTGTATCTAGTATGGCAGAATTATTGTTTCCTTGTACTATAACAAAATCACCAGTTTTGTAGTCTTTGGCCACCCAGTTGTTATTTAGATCGCAGGTTTTATCAACCCAACTAAAAATGCCGCAGTATACGTTGCGGCTGAACGAGCTATTGGTATAGTTTGGGGTGCGTCGATAGGCAATCGAGGCTATAAATAAAACAATGACAATTACAAGTAGTATTGTTGGAAGTAATATTCTTTTAATTCCTGCCTTACTCACAAATATATAAACTCTTTATGCTTAACATTATCACTGAAAAATTTGATTAAATCAAATATCAACTATTGCTCGATATGGCTTAGTGCTATAGAATACAAGCAATTATTAAATGGAGTTAATAAATGAAAAAGATTTTTAAATTATTCTTAGTTTTCGTTCTAATTCTGTCGCCTGTATTAGCAGGTATTCCTCTTGCTAGAGCAGCAGCTGACACCTGCACATGGACTGGCACAGTAAGCGCTAATTGGAGCAACGGCGGTAATTGGTCTGGTTGTGATAACGGCGGCGTTCCAGAAAATGGCGATACATTAGTTTTTCCCGCGTCAGCAAGCAACAAAACTAACAATAACGATTTAGTTGGGCTCGATCTGGATGAAATAAGAATTTCAGGAACAGATTATGTAATAGGCGGCAATGCACTAACGATTTCACCCTCTATAAACTCCGTTATGCAATTTACCAACACTAGCGGCAATAGCGATTATCAGATAGATACCACAATTAGTGGTGGATCAGTTTCAATATCTCAAGATGACGGGCCTGGACTAAACACCGTTTCAGGTGATTTAACTTTTGCTATTTCTGGAGACATGAACTTTTATAATTATGACACCAGCTCTTTTGTCATTTCTGGCAATCGCAGCGGTAGTAGTGGCAATGTAAATTATTATGGCAACATTAACCTAAGTGGAGCAGGTACTAACACTTACTCTGGTGGAGTTAACGTAAGTAACGCCTCGGGAAAAACCAACTCCTCAGCCTTAACCGTTAGTTCTTTAACTGCATTGGGCTCTGGAAACCCTAATATCAATGTCAATTCAACATCGACATCCCCAGTTGGAATTAACTTTTTTACTGCCGGTAGTTATTCTAACAATATAAGCTTGATAGGCTCTAATTTTGCACCTGAATTGTCTTCTAATGGAAATGTTACACTCTCTGGCAATGTTAGTGCGAATTCAGATCTATCATTTATTAAGCCGCAGTCTGGAACACTTACTTTGTCTGGGGGGCTTAATGTTAATCAAGATCTAGAGATTGAAATGTCACCAACAACAAACTTAACAAAAAGTGGCGCTTCTCCAATTGCAATTGCTAATAACACCACACTTTCAATAAACAGCCTTGGTAGCTACCCAGGACCTAACGTGACTGTAAGCTCTGCTATTACTGGATCAAGCTCCACAGCTGTGAATGTTTCTGGAGAGACATTCTTGAACCTCAATGCAAGCAGTAATAGTTATGATGGAACCTTTGGTGCTAGTAATAATGCCATTATAAGGCCTCTTGCTAACACCGCATTAGGTACAACGGTTGGAAACACTACTATTAATAATAGCTCTGTTCTGTGGTTATCTGGAAGTTACGTTATCCCAGAGAACATTGCTGTTACAGGCACTGGAAGACCTTCAGGAGCATACAGTGGCGGTGCTATATGGTCACAGCTTCCCGCGGGTGCTACAAGCACCGAGTTGAGCGGTGCAATTACTCTTAATGGCAATACCACTTTCGCTATGGATGACCCAGGCTCTGCAGCTCCAGATGATGAATTTATTTTAAGCGGTCCAATATCTGGTAATGGCAATCTAACTCTACTAAGAGTTCAAGGAACTAACTCCACACGCTTTAATTTCTTACAGACTTCCCCCAATACATACACTGGTAAAACAATTTTGCAGGGCGCCACTCTTGACCTAAACGGTGGAGCACAAACAATCCCAAATGATGTAGATATCAATAGTACTCCAACCCAGTCTGCAATATTGGGCTTGAGCAGTAATGATGATATTGCAGATGATTCTGTAATCACTCTTAATGATGATTCAACTCCTGGTACTTTTGCATCGCTTTTTATGACTTCTACAGCTACTTCTGATTTAGTAGGAACTATTAATGGTAATGGAACAGTTTGCTTTAACAATGCCGGTCAAACTCTTAATATTGGCGGAGGAAATATTAGCGGCTCATTTAGTGGCTTTCTTTGCTCCACGGGTACCGATGTTGGCGTACTCAACAAAGTAGGTAGCGGTATCTGGGAATTAGCCAGTGGTTCGGCATATGAGTCAGCAACCAATGCACCGAGTATTGATGTAGAGGCTGGCACATTGACAGTTAATAGTAATTTCTCTGCAACAACAACCAATGTTGGTTCCGGAGCCACTATAAAGGGTAATGGTACAGTAGGTAATCTATCGGTGGCACCTGGAACGCTCGCACCAGGTAATAGTCCTGGGTGCTTCACGGCAGATGGCTTGGCCTTAGGTGCTGATTCAAATTTTAATGTAGAAATTGCTGGCAATGACGCTTGCTCTGGCTATGATAGAGCCAATGCAAATAACGCAAATCTATTGGGTGTAAATTTGAATGTTGCGCCAAGTTATCAGCCCCCTGTCGGTGCTGTCTTTACAATAATTCAAGCCGGTAGCGTGACAGGAACATTCAATGGTTTGCCTAATGGCGCAAAGTTTACCTCCAATGGGCTAGAGTTTCAAATAAATTACACAGGGACCCAAGTGAATCTAACTATGCTAGGCGGAACTCTTGCCTCTACAGGCCAAAACAGTAATCAGATTGCATTGATTGCTTTAAGTATACTAATCTTGTCTTTGGCAGGATTGGCAATTGAACGCTTAAGTCGTAAGCCTATCAAAGTTAATGCCAAAAGCTAAGAATCAAAAAGTTTCTGAGACTAAAAAAGAAAAGATAGATAATGAATCTATAAAGCAACAAACAGGCTCTAGTTTGGCATTTCGTAAAATAGTTCGGGTAATATTAATCGCATTAGTATTACTTAGCTTGTTTGTATTAATTCTTCAGTTAATACCAAACAAAGCACCTCTTAGTAGTATTGAGCAAGAAAAATATTTAGCATTAGTCCCGGTTACTAATGAAAAACGGGTTATCATTCCTAAAATTTCAGTTAATTCTAAAATATACGAAGGTGATTCTAGTGTTTTAGATAAGGGAACTTGGCACCGATTTCCTGATCGAGGAAACCCAAAAGTTGGTGGAAACTTCATATTAGCAGCACATCGCTACATATTCTCTCTCTTACCTCAGAGAACTAGTGAAAAATCTGTCCTATACAACATTGATAAGCTTGATGTCGGCGATAAAATATACATCGATTGGCAAAATGAAAGATATGAATATGTCGTTGATAAAAAATATAAAGTTAAACCAAATAACACCGAGGTAGAAGCCCAAAGCACTCAAGCAAAGCTAACACTATAC
Organism: Candidatus Saccharimonadota bacterium; assembly: GCA_014191035.1. Classification (GTDB taxonomy): domain Bacteria; phylum Patescibacteriota; class Saccharimonadia; order CAILAD01; family BJGX01; genus BJGX01. Next base: position 4,578 of record BJGX01000012.1, on the reverse strand, counting down.
AGCTGCACAAAAGAAGGTCAAGCTGATGGCCGAGAGGTTATAGAAGCAAACCCAATCAAATAATCTATCTTAATCTTTGTTCGAACTTTTTAATTGGATCGTACAGCCCAGACTCAATAATTAATGTTTGAATTTGCTTGTCTAGCCCAAAGACTACTACAAGGCCTGTAATTATAAAAATAATTCCTAATGCTTTTCTGAACCAACCATTTGGATTGGTGGCCCAGCCTAACTTACTCACCAAGGACTGGCCAGCAACGCCTATAGCAAGTAGCACACTAGCAAGCCCAAGGCAGTAAACAGCCAAGTATATTAGCCCATTAATGAAGGATTGGGGTAAAATGGTTGCAACAATTAGCGCGTAAGTTGGGCTGCAGCTAGCAAAAACCGGCCCAAGAGCAGCACCGATTAGAATATCGCGCATTATTCCCTTTTTCTTAGAGGACTGGCCCAAAAAACGATTTGATTTGTTTTCGATGCCAAGCTTTATGCTTACTTTTGCCCATAACATTGGAAAAATTAAGTTGATTCCGAAAAGGATTACAATTATGCCAGAAATAGCCTGCCAAGCGAATTGTGGAATTCCTAATAGCAGAGTAGAGGCTTTTAGTAACAAACTGAATATCAGCACCGATATTGCTAAACTAATACATATTATTAGTGCATGTCTAAGGCCACTTGTTTCATTACCTTCTGAATTAAGCGAAGTTCCGCCAATAATTACTGGTAATAGCGGTAGAATACACGGAGCTAAAACCGTTAAAGCCCCGGCCACGAACGAAAGAATTATGAGGCCTATACTCATTTAAAGTAAATTGTCTGTTATCGAGCTTAGGGTCGGACTGTCGTAGGCATTGTACTTTTTAACCAAATTGCCGTTCTCATCAATTAGCACTAGCGTAGTTTGCTGAGTTACTCCGTATTTTTTACGAAGTTCTTGGTTGCTATCAAAATCAGTCTTTATTATTGTTACGCCGTCTGGAATAGGACCTTTTTTAATACTCGCATCAAGCTCTTGGCATTGTGGGCACCAAGGGGCGTGGAAATACAATATTCTTTTGCCGGTAGCATTACTTAGTTCTTCTGCACTGTAGTTTATGTACTTGCCAGAGGCTTGTGGTGCTTCAGCGACTTGACTGGGTGTACTTTTAGTACTCTCGGTGGTTAGTTCGGTAGTATTGGTTTGCTCTTTTGGGCTACCCGATATCAGCAGGTAAGCAACCCCCGCACCAACTAATACTACAACTGCTAAAATTATAATAATTACTTTTTTATTCATACATGCATTATACAATTTTTAGCTAATTAACCCTAATCTGAAAATTAAATAATATATAATATAAGCATGAACTTTTTTAAAAAGACCTATTACTTTTTTAGTGATTACTCTGGGCCCGCCGAGCGGGAGGTGGCTAAGTTTTTTTCAAAAATACACGAAAACCAAAGCTACGAAGATGTTAGGCCTCCGCTTATTGAGTTAATCCAGAACAACATTGTGGCCATAAATTTATGGACGGAATATAAATATCGGCAATACCAGTATCTTAAAAAGAACGAACGCAAGGTTTTATACGAAAACATTAAAGCCCTGGAAGAGGACTTTGATAAGTTTTACAACCACCATCACCAACCAGCCCAGTTAATACTAAACGAGATATCAACTCAAGGTATGAGCATTGAAAAACTCAAAGACAAAACTCAAAAGATTATTTATTTAAAAAGCATTATGGATTATTTAAATCCACGTTCTGGGCGATACATATATAGAGAATCAAGCACTTTTGGTGCCCTACTTAAAGACCCAACCAAAGAAAAATTGATAGGGGATTGTAACCAAATTGTTACGCTCTATATATATTTGTATTCTCGCAAATACGATATTTTAGATTTACAACTCAAGACTTACCCGGGCCACGTGGCGCTGCATTTTTATGGTGTGGATATCGAAGCCACAAATGGGCAGTTTGCTAACTATAAAAAACAAGGCCAAACAATTTTGCCAATCGAAGAAATCGTGAGCTTGAATATGCTTGATGTTACAGATAAGTATTATAAGACCCATAAAGTATCTGCCGAGGCACTGTTGGAGGCTTCGCGGGTTGCCTATGTATTAAGTAGCCAGCGCGAAATAGTCGAAAAAAATTTGGTAACTGCTTACAATAACGCCGTAGTTGAGATGCTAAAAAATAATTCTTATAAAAAAGCTTTAGAGTTTGCACAGGCAAGTGGCGACAATAAACTTGTAGCTGCAGCAGGCCATAACGGGGCAATATACTACATGAAAAGCAATGACTTCAAAAGGGCGCTTAAATTCGCTAAATATTCATCCGAAGCACACAACCTTAAACATTCTATATATCAAAATGAAGGCGCGTATTATTTCAATAAAGGAAACTACGAGCACGCCATATCGGCATTTGAAAATTCAGGCGATAGTGACGCCGTTAAAACTTGCTATGGGGCTTTGTTTAATAAAGAACAAAAAAAGCTTGGCAATATTAAAACCACTGAAGACTTAAAGGCAAACAGCAAAATTATTTATAATATGGATGGCTATGCCAAAAAATCTGGAAACCAGAATTTAATAAACTATGTTAGTGATTTAAAAAAGTATTTATAATAAAGCTATGATTAAGCCAATAGACATAGAATCTATCGAAAATAAATTTGGAGAGCCTTGGGGCTACTGGATGGATTATATGGAATCAATTGGGGCAAAAGATTTGTCACACACCGAAATTGCCAAAAAGGTAGATAGCAAAATCAACGATAGTTGGTGGGCCCAAACAATTACCGTAGCTTACGAGCAGCAATCTGGCAGGCGAAAACCTGGGCAGAGAGCCGACGGCACCTACGAAGCATCGACCACCAAAATGAGCGATAAAGACCCCCAAGATTTAATAAAAAAGTGGACTAGTTATGCTGCTAATAATCCGGAGCTTAAAAATAAATTGGCTTCAGATCCAGAGGTTTCTAAAACTCCAAAAAGACATTCTTGGAAAGCTGAATTAAAAAACTCAAACAGGGCATTTGTTGCGTTCGAGAAAATGAAGAGCGGTAAAACTCAAATATCTGTTATGGAGCAGAGGATTAAGACAGAAAAGGAGCTCGAGGCTTCTAAAAAGTTCTGGAAAAAATCATTAGAAGAATTCAAGGAAGATTAACCCAAAAAAATTAATCTAAAAGAACGAGAGCAATGATTATTTTTTATCTTGATCTTTAGTCACCGACTTCCTTTTTTTATAAAACCAGATTAAACCAATACCAGCTAAAACCAGTAATAAAATTCGACCTATACTTTCTAGTCCTGAAAGTTGGTTCGATAAATCATCAAGCGTACCTTTTGCTGTGTAGCCAAGGTATAAGAAGAACATTGAGCGCACAAAAAGCCCTGCCGCACTTGCAAGCAGGTAGGATTTTAGTTCGAGCTTTAATATGCCTGCTACTATCGAAACTGGCGCAGTGGGTACCAAGGGGGTGGCACGAAGAAAGAAAATAGCAACTTCATCTCGCGTGCTTTTTTCGAGTTTTTTACCTATCGACTCAATTCCTTTATGGCTGATCCCAAATATACGGCCGAACTTTCCGGTAATAATATCCTCTGCCTTGTCGGCAATAATATAAAAAACGTAACTGCCAATTGTCTTTGCAAAAGTTGCGATAAACCCAAGCAGGAATAAAAAAATAAGATTCTGGCCCTGGCTGGCAGCCAAAGATCCTGAAAGAGTTAGTATGAAAGGCGATGGAATGAAAGCTATTATCTCTTCGGCCAAAGATCCAATTAATATGTATGCCGGAAGCGGCATTGTTTTTGAAATGCTTTCAAAGAAATTTAGTGTCGCTTCAATCATTCATACTATCATTGCATATGCGCTTTGGTGCTTCAAGGTTCTTTGTATGGCTGGCCTTGGTGTTTGAGGTTAGAACAGTGTTGTTGGCCCATTGATTAACAATTGACATTAATGAAGTTATAATATTAATAATGAAAAAGCTTATGCCTAAAGGCTTCACTATTATCGAAATAATAATTGTGCTTGTGATTGGTGCTGTTATTATGTTGGCAGTTTTTTTAGTTGTACCGCAATTACAAAGGTCTGCGAGAAATTCTCAAAGGCAGAGAGATGCTCAATCTTTGCTTACATCTGCGTATAATTTTAGAGATAGTGGCAAGTTGAGCGACCCATCGCTTACCACTGGTCCGTCTGTGAATAATACGGCTGCTTTCACAGACTACTTGCCAAGATCAGTTTTTAATGATCCCAGTGGAATTGCATATAAAATCTATATAGTAAATACATTTAACAGCCTAGCTTCTAAAAATACTGTAGGCGATGTAACAATAGGTATTAATAAAGCATGCTTAGGAGACAACTCTTTGACTAGCAATCTGAAAGATTCCCAAGGTAATGTAGCTATTGTTGTGCCGCTAGAGCCATTTACTAAACAATCAAGATTTTGTATTGATGATGCTGGCGAGTAGATCATAACTAAATTTTGCTAGATATAGAAAGTAAAACTCAATTTTTTTATGTCTGGGTCGGTAGAATAGCGGCTTACGCCTTCTTCGCTAAATCATGC
>BJGX01000011.1 GCA_014191035.1 Candidatus Saccharimonadota bacterium | reverse complement strand
TCAGGGTTTGGGCGATTTGGTTGTGGTTTAGGCCTTGGAATTTATCGAGGTTATTGGCGACTGTATAGCCCTTGCCTGCTGCTATTAAGGCTTGGGCGGTTGCGTTATCGAGTCCTTGGAATTTATCGAGGTTTCGGGCGACTTCATAGCCTTCGCCTTTGTCTATTAGAGCTTGGGCGATTTGGTTGTGATCAAGGCCTTGGAATTTATCGAGGTTATCGGCGACTTCATTGCCTTCGCCTTTGTCTATTAGAGCTTGGGCGATTTGGTTGTGATCAAGGCCTTGGAATTTATCGAGGTTTCGGGCGACTGAATAGCCCTCACCAGCTTCAATGAGTGCTTGGGCGATTTGGTTGTGGTCTAGGCCTTGGAGTTTATTGAGGTTTCGGGCGACTTCATAGCCTTCGCCTTTGTTTATTATGTCTTGGACGGTGGTGTTGTCTAGGCCCTGGAATTTATCGAGGTTTTGGGCGACTGCCCAGCCTTCACCGGCTTCAATGATAGCTTGGGCGGTTGCGTTATCGAGTCCTTGGAATTTATTGAGGTTATAGGTGACTATATTGCCTTTGCCTTTGTCTATTAGAGCTTGGGCGATTTGGTTGTGGTCTAGTGTATCAAAGAAGCCTACATTGACCGCCAAAAACCTATAATCGCCACTGTTTAGCATTGCTTGTACTATTTCAGTTGGGTTGGTTTTGCCGTATATATGCTCTAGGTCGCTTTTGAAATCGCGGTTCTGAACTATCTGATCTAATCTTGGGTCTTCACCATAGCCAAGACTAACTATTTCTCTATCAAGCTCATAAATAAACTCTAGCTCTTCTTTGGATAGTTCAGCATGTGGGTTATCATAGCCCAAAAACTCAGCTTCTAGGTCATTGTAGCGGGCGCCTAGCTTCCGCTCTATTGCGGTAACTCGCTTCATATCTTCAGCCCCCTTCATATACTCTTTTGCATTCGGAAATTCTTGTTCGTTTTTGAGTTGGCCTTCTAGTACTTCGCCGATGTAGGGGTCTAAATGTTGGTCATGCTCGATTCCTCGAATTTCGGCTATCTGATTGTGCTCTTTTCGTATCGCTATTCTTGGGATTGTTGCTTGCCCACTGGCATCTAGCGAATAATAAACATAAAAGTCTCCTCCGTTTAGCTGGCTTTGGGCTGTACTGACTGCTCCTGCTGTACACCATTCTAGGGTATGGCCCTGCAAGCTATCATAAAGCTCGGTTGCGTCACTACCGTGTTCGTATCTGACCCATTCACCACGGGTTTCTTTAAGCCGTTCAGTGGTTATTGAAGGGTTCTCGGCCAAGAACTGTCCATAGATCTTAGCAAAACTGCCCTCGCTGAGCATTTGGGTAAACTTTTGATCACTCAATACCTTGGAGGTGTTATCTATGCTTCTTTCAGCCTTTGGCAAACCCTCTTGTTCAAGCTGGTGCTGCATAGCTTCAATTGCTTGGGCTAGAGCTTTGGGGTTAAGTTCGGCAAATGGGGCTACGGTATGTTCATCGCGCTTGCCAAACTTTATTTCGACAGTACCATCTTCTTTATCGTGCTTTTCCATAAGCCCCATTTTGATAACTGCCATAAAGGCCCAATAGCGGGCCCACAAGGGGTAGCCAGCAGAATCGGCGTCTTCACTAGTTAAGTAATCCACCCATTTATCCAAACTGGATTCTTGAGCTGTTATAATTTCTTGGGACTTTGCTTTCTTAAACTCCTCATATGGTGGGATATTACCTTCGCCCCGTTCCCTAGCTAATCTCACCTCCAAGCCAAAAACACTCTCTGGTATTTCTGCTGGCTTTACTACAAATAGTTTGTGGTAACTAGTTTTGATTCGCTCCAGCACCTGCTCGTGCTTGGCTTGGCGCTCCTTACTGGCACCACGAGCTAGATGGGTGCGCTCCAAGACCTCAAACCAATTGGACAGGCGGATGGCTGGCTTTTGAGATGTTTCAAGCCCTTTACGCTTTCTTTGTTCTTGGGTTTGTTCAACTGGCCCGCTCAATTGCAAACTAGAGTCTTTTTTGTGTATAAAATTAGCACCAGCTCTTTCACTCATAGGTTAATTCTACAATATGTTTATGGTTAACTCAAAAAGCCCCAGAAATGGGGCTTTTTTGTTATTTTAGTATAACCAACTGCTGGCTGTCAGTCGGCAGGTCTTTTTTGACAATCTTGAATTTGTCAGTCGGCTCTACGTCTTTGCCAAATTCGGCCTTGATTTTAGTAAGCTCGCCTTCGTTTTCCATAATTGGTATGAGTATTCGTGGTTCTACTTGGGTGATAATCTTATTCATAAGATCAGACTTGTCGTCTTTAACTGAAATTGCGAGTATATCTACCCCGCCCATCCTATCCAGTTGGTCATCATTAAAGGTTGCTTCCATATCAATTGCATAAGTTACGTGCATATCGTCTATCACTACGCTGTAGCATGTGTTTTCTGGGGTAATTTCAATCCCATCCACCATACTACCAAGCACTTCATACTCGCCTGGTCCGTAAAAGGCCTTAAAGTCACCCTGGAAAGCTTCGGGGTTGCTAAATAAGTACAGGTCAGCTTTAGTTTCTTTCTCCGGATTAATAACAATAGTGGCGTTCTTGCCAGCTAACTTGATTGAGTTCTTGTTTGAAAATGTAATATCCATGCAGATTATTGTAACAGATTAATCACCTTTGTTGCTAGGTATTTGTTACCTCATCAATCTTTTCTTTAACATAATCCGAGCCCATAGTATCAAAGATTACATCGATAATAGCAGCTACAGGTACGGCCAAGATTACTCCGATCGGCCCAAGCAGCGTAAAGCCTATTAAAGCAGCTAACAGAATAATTACAGGTGAAACACCAATGGCCTTATTGAACAGCTGTGGTGATATGACATTTGCTAAAATTAACTGTAATACCACCGTGAGGGCTATAAATATCAATGCAGCTGTTGGTGATACGACCAGTGCTGCTAATGTGGCTGGTACTGCACCAATAAAAGCACCAATAAACGGCACAAACTGCAAAACACCCGCAAACAGCGCCAACGAAAGTGCTACTTTAACTCCAAGTAAGCTTAAAATTATATATGTTGTAATAAATACAATTAAAGACATGATCAACTGATAGCGAATCCATCTTCCAAGCTTAACTGAGCTTTCTCTACCTATTTCCAAAACCTCCTTTTGGCGTGTTTTGCCAGGCACATAGCGTACAATAGCGAGCAAAATATCTTTGCCGCTCATTAAAAAATAAAATGTCAGCACCAAGAAGGTAATAAAACCAAATACACTGCCAATTACGCCGGTAGCAGCTTGCCCTACCTGATTAGCCAAGGCCTCTGGTGGTCTTCTTAATATAGAAACCATCCTATCAAAGCCTTCTAGAAGTAACGGCTGACTAGATAGGGTTTGCTCTATTTGTTTTTGATAGGTTGGAAAGTTTGTAAATATGCTGTTTACCTGGTTTGTAATGCTCGGAGAGATAGCAAAAATTAAATAACCCAATAACACAAATACCAGAGTATATATAACGGTTACTGCAAGCCAGCGCGGGAAGCGCATCTTCTCTAACCTGCGCACAGACGGATTAAGCCCTGCAGCAAAGATCAAGCTGGCCACAATAATAACTACAACACCAGATAAAAACCAAAGCATAGCACATAAAGCCACGATAATTGCTAAATATATAAACGACATCGGTGAAATAGTCACCGTTACTCTATCACTGCGTTTCATATGATTAATTATCGCATATATTCAAGCTTTAGCCAAAGTGCTTATGTTTATTACTCAGGTTTTTCTTCGGATTGAACACTTACCTTTGTAGTTTCGTCTTCAGTTTCTGCGGCTGCTTCTTTGGATTCTTTGGAGTTAGGGAAAACACCTATCTTATCACATAGTATTATTTTGTTTTCATCTAAAATATCGGTTAAGAATCGATCATTAAGATTTCGCCTGTAGTCATAATCTTCAACAGTTAAGGCAGCATAGTTTAGCTCTCGGTTCATTTCCTTTTCCATATCTACAACAATCCTGGCTAGCTGAGATTTGTTCATATCGCCAATTATGAAAATGTCTATCTGTTGGTTGCTTCCTCTTACAAAAGCACCGGTCAAAAAGGCCATTCGGACATTTCCAGCCTTCTGGAGCTGCTTAAGTATCTGGTCTTCCTCCTTAGTCTGTTTGATTTCCTTAGACTTAGCCGGAATTCGCTGAAAAATAGACTGCAGTTCCTTATGGAATTTATATTTAGGGTTAACCTCATAGTACAATCGGTTACTTTGGCTGACCGAACGAACGATACCGATATTGAGTAGGTTTTGGAGCTCACGACGTACTGAATTTATTTGCTCATCAATTTTGCGAGTGATTTCGCGCACGTAAAACGGTCGATCTGGGTTGTTATAAAACAGACTCAAAAGCTTGACTCGCGTCTTCGATCCAAACAATTGTTCAAACATTTTTACTCCCCTTCCTCCTAAAAATTTGTGTTCTAAAGCACAATTTACAGATTAATTAAGCTCATTATACGAACATTTGAACAAAATTTCTAGACTATTTGAATAAATTTTTATGGGCGTTTTGAGGCGAACTTTCGTGCGCTATTTTCTAGTTCATCATTGAGCTCTTTTAGCTTAAGAGTTTGGCCACTGTGCTTAATGGCCTGTCGCAAGAGCCAGTCAGCAACTTTTGGATTCTTTGGCAAGAATGAGCCATGCAAATAAGTTCCAATGGCATTTTTATAAATCACTCCTTCGAGCTTATCATTAGGATTATTGCCATAACCTTTCTTAACCACGCCTAGTGGATTAGCTCTGCCTATAAACTCGGTGGCTCCGCTGTGGTTCTCAAAGCCGACCAGCTGTCCAAACTTCTCTGATTGAACGACAATATTTCCAATCATGCGAGTATTAGTCGCTTTAGATATAATATTGAATAATCCGATACCTTGAATTTGGCCATAGTCATTGCTTATAAAGTATTCCCCCAAAAGCTGATACCCGCCACAAACCGAAAGTAGCGGCCCTCCAGACTCAACAAAATCTCTTATCTGGCTAGCTTTTTTTAATAGGTCATTTGCAACTACCAATTGACCTTTATCCTGTCCACCACCAATAAAAATTAAATCAATATCATTAGGTATTTTTTCGCCAACCTCAACTCTTACTACTTCATTTTTAATAGATCGCCAATTCATTCTTTGCTCCAGGGCCAAGGTATTGCCATGATCGCCGTATATACTCATTCTTTCAGGATAAAGGTGGGCTATTTTGATTTTTTTCATTGCCAATACTCCTTAGCTTTTTCATCTTCAGATACTATTTTAGATCTCATACTGAGCATTGCAGTATAAGTTGGTAGCATAAATACCTTACTTCTCTTGCTAGAATTCATTTCTATCTTAGCCAAAAGCTTTGATTCGTCTGGCTCTATAGAAACCCCTTTTATTCCTGCGTATTTTAGCCTTAGGGCCATATCATAAGCCCTAGACCCGCCAACCAGTATCTTGCCCTTGTAATCAGACAGATCCTCAAAGGCTGCATCCCAGAGCCAACTTATATCGCGCCCATCGGCATAATTATCGTTAATAACAAACACTAAAAGCCTATCTTTTTCTTTTAAGAGATAGCTCTGAATCACCTGATTAAGCCCGGTTGGGTTTTTAATTAGAAGAAGTAATAGCTCTCTGCCCTTGTAGCTAAGAGTTTCAGATCTACCAAACGCGGCAGAAGACTCATTAAGCGCAAAAATTATATCTTTATCGGATATTTCAAGCGCAATTTTGGCAGTTGCAAAGGCAGCTACCGAGTTGTAAACATTAAAAAGACCAGGCATATCCAACTTTATAACTTTTGTTGAATTATTTACAACAAATTTAATATTTTCTATTCCTTTTTGTTTTACATCTTCAGCCACGAAATCTAATTTTGGCCTAGTAAAACCACCTCTTTTGCCCCTGTACCTGCCGATATGACTAAAATATCTATCCGTATAATGTAGTTTTTCCTGAGTAAACGGGTCAAATATACTATCGGCCGTGTAATCATGTTTTAATTTAGGGCCATTGTAGTTAGCTACCCCAAAATATGTAGCTTTTCTTTCGTTTTCTAGATTAAAGCCCAAGCTAGCAACCAAAGGATCATCTGCGTTTAGAACTAAATTCGCTCCAGGCAAATCCTCGAATAAAGATCTGAAGCTTCTAGCGATTTTATCAAGCTCCCCATATCTATCTAGCTGATCTCTGAAAAGATTTGTCACTACAATGGTATCGGGCTTAATAGCTCGACAAACCTTGGGCATAAATGCCTCATCAACTTCAAATAAACCAACCTCGGCCGAAATTTTAGAAGAAATATCGACACTATCCGTGAGTGAAGAAATCAATCCTTGCTCCATATTAGAACCAGTTCTGTTGTGAACATAGGTAATACCAGCCTCATCAAGCATATTTGCTATCAGTTTTGAAGTAGTTGTTTTGCCGTTCGTACCAGTTACCACGATAATTCCCCTGGGGAAATTATTTAACACCAGCTTTTCTAAGATATCCTTATCAATTTTTTTTGCTACTAATCCCGGGAAAGAAGAGCCCCCACTACCCGATACTCGATTCAGTTTGGAGGCTGCTTTAGCAGCTAATATGGCAAGTAAACTACGCATATGCTTATTGTATCAGATACTTTCCAAGTATTGTTTAGCAATCTTTAAAGCTTCGGTTGGATTTATTACCCAAGTAATGGCTTTATTGCGCTTAAACCAGGTGATTTGTCGTTTAGCCAGGTCTTGAGTGGCGCTGTTTATTGTAGTTTCAACATCATTAAGCTTGATTTGACCATCCAGCATAGCCCCTGCTTGTTTATACCCAATAGTCTGCAAGCTCGGACAATCTTTACCATACTTTTTTCGCAAAGCTTCGACTTCTTGAACAAAACTATTATTCAACATCTGCCTTGTTCGTTTAGCTATATTTTGCTTTAGCATAAGCTTTTCTGGGTTTAGACCAATTATTTTACACTTTATCTTGAGCTTTTTTGTATCACTTTTATCCACCGGTCCCCGCTCTAATAATTGGGTTAGTCGTTGAATGTTATTAATATCGATATTATTCATTTCTTCCGGGTAAGTTTTTTTAGCTAGCTCCAATATTTGCCCCCTATTCATCTGGCTGACATCTGCAATCGGTTGGCTGTTTCTGAATTGATAATCAAACAGATAAGCATCTATGTATAGTCCACTTCCGCCGACGACTATAGGCAGCTTTCCGCGCGCTCGAATGTCTTTTACAGCTTTCGTGCAAGCCTTTTTGAAGTCGGCAGCGCTAAACACTTCACCGGGCTCAATGATATCCAGTAAGTGATGCGCAATTTCTTGCTGTTCAGCTTTGCTTGGCTTGGCTGTACCGATATCCATGCCTTTATAGATTGTCCTGGAGTCCGCACAGATAATCTCGCCATTATATTTTTTGGCCACTTCTATTGCCAATGATGTTTTGCCTGAGGCAGTAGGCCCCACTATTACCAGTAACTTATCTTTCATCTAAACTTTACGTGTTGAAATTTCTTCAAGTATTGAACTAACGGCTTCATCTAAGTCCTTAGAGCCCTCATCGCCAACGCCATGGCGCCGAATTGCAACAGAATTGGACTCCTGCTCTTTCTCGCCCACCACCATAATCATCGGAACTTTAAGCTTTTCGGCAGTTCTAATGCGTTTACCAAGCGATTCTGAATCATCATCCAGCTTAACTCTCACTCCTTCCCTGTCTAGCTTCTCGTGAACGCTCTTGGCGTATTCGCTAAACTTATCAGACACCGGAATAATACGAACTTGCTCGGGCGCTAGCCATAGCGGAAAAGCTCCAGCTGTGTGCTCGATGTAAACACTTAAAAATCTCTCGATTGAACCTAAAGATGCAAAATGGATCATAACTGGAGTCTTTTCAGACCCATCTTTGTCGGTGTAGGTCAGCTCAAATCTACCCGGCTGAACAAAATCTAGCTGTGCTGTTGCTACCTGGTGGGTTCGACCCAAAGAGTCTTTTGCCATAAAGTCTATCTTTGGTCCATAAAATGCGGCTTCCCCTTGTTCTTCATAAAATTCCAAACCTTCGCTTTTCGAAACTTGTCTTAATGAGTTCTCGGCGCTCTCCCAAAGCTTCTTATCACCCAAATACGCATCTGATTCATCTCTGAGGCTCAACCGAGCGCTAAAGCTTAGCCCCATAGCCTGGTAGAACTCTTTGGTAATATCAATAAGCATAGTAAGAACATCATTGACCTGTTCTGGGGTGCAAAAAACATGACTATCATCTTGGGTTGCCGAACGCACCCTTGAAAGCCCTAAAAGCTCACCCTTCTTTTCATCACGATAAATCGTGGTTGTTTCCAGGTACTTAATAGGTAAATCACGATAGCTTCTGGGTTTGCTAGCATAAATTTGCTGGTGGTGAGGGCAATTCATTGGTTTTAGTGCAAACTCATCGCTTGACTCCTGACTCTTAACTAAGAATAGCTCATCGCCGAATTTATCCCAGTGGCCAGATTTCTCATAAAGCTCAGTTTTGGTAATATGCGGTATCCAGACCTTTTCAAACCCATTTCTAAGCCTAAGCGACTGCGAAAAATCATTAAGCATTTCTCTTAATATTGTTCCTCGGGGTGTGAATAGCGGCAGTCCCACCCCAACCATATCTGAAAACACAAACAAATCTAGCTCCTGGCCAAGCTTGCGATGATCACGCTTTTCAGCCTCGACTAGCATCTGCAAATATTCATTAAGCCTTTCTTTAGTCTCAAAAGCCAACCCATAAACACGCTGCATCTGAGGGTTTTCTTCTTTGCCTCTCCAGTAAACACCGCTAGTGCGATTCAACTTAAAGCTATCGGCTTGAATTTCAGACGTGTTTTCGACGTGCGGCCCACGGCATAAATCCACAAAATCACCAGTTTTATATATACTAACCTCTTTAACTTCTGCTTCTGAACCCTTTGCCAAATCATCATCACCAGCATCGGCAACCGCAGTTGTTCCTTTGGTTTTAAGATCATTAAGCAATTCAACCTTAAACTTCTGATTCTTAGATTCGAAATACTTAATAGCCTCATCGATAGGCCAATTCTCTTGCTCAAAAGGTAGCTTTTGATTGATAATCGAGCGCATTTCCTTCTCAATCGACTTAAGCTCGGATTCTGTAAAGTTTTCATCCGCCAAGAAGTCGTAATAAAAGCCGCTATCGATTGCCGGACCCACTCCAAAACTAGCTTCAGGCTTAATATTTTGTACGGCCGAGGCCATGATATGCGCTAAGCTGTGTCTTAATTTATGTAATTGTTCTGAATTTTCCATACGCTTCCTTTCTTTAAACAAAAAACCACCTATTCATGCCAAGTTCCGACTCTGTCGGAAGGTTCCACTTGGCTTATCCTGGTGGATCTCTCTTTTGCCCTGTACGCCCAGGCTTCGTAGCTTACTAAGTTGGTTAGGCCTAGTTCAAACGCTCTATTTATAAACCAATTTTAGCTTATAACTTAACTTTTTTCAACTGGTTTAGATTAAAACCTAAAGTGTTGTAAATAAATCATTAAACTTATGCTTTTACAGCTATAAAAGACTGGCAATTATGGCGAATCTTCCTTCGGCCTCGCCTGTTTTCATGCTCCTTCGGTGAGAATAATAATTTTGATCTTGGTAGGTATCAATTTTGCTTATACTTATGTTTTTTTCAGATAGCCCAAGGTATATTGCTTGTTTTTTAAACTTATTTTTAATATCCATATGATACTTTTTGTCATTACCAAGGCCAAAATCACTACCCCAAAACTCCTTATCTACTCCTTCATCGCTATCAAACACATAAGATTCTTTGGAAATCGCAGGGCCAGCAACCAATATTAGCTGTTTTGGATCTTTTGGATTCATCATCTTGACTGCCTCAGCCAAAATATTTAACTCCACACCTTTGCGGCCAGCATGCAAAACGCAGAGCTGCCTACCCAGAGGGTCATATAGTGCAGCTGGAATACAATCAGCCACAACGAGCATTAAAGCCACCCCCGGCCTGTTTGTATACAACCCATCACCAACAAGCTCATCTTGCCGAGTGCTATCCAACAAATTGGCCTTTGGCGCATCGACTTTGTGAATTTTATTACCATGTTCTAAGCTAATGTAGCTTACACTGGCAGCATCAAAGGAGTTTTTTTCCAAAAACTGTTGTCGGTTTTTGATAACATCAGCCTTATTACCCCAAACAAAGCTCATATTACCATCACTGACTTTCGAAAACTCTACTTTTATGCCCAAATTACTCATCTATTCTCCCTAAAAATGGTGGGTCCTAGAGGACTCGAACCTCTGACCTCTTCCACGTCAAGGAAGCGCTCTAGCCAACTGAGCTAAGGACCCGTAATTGCTTGATTTTAGCTTATTTAGGTATAATTTTCAATCTGAAGGGACTACAAAAAGTGCTGTTTGTCGGTTGGGTTACTAAACTCCCTAGTTAAATCACCCGCAAACCCAACCCTATTCAAATCGACATGGCCAGCATAAAAACTCCTAAGTGGCATTATTGTGTTTTTACCATGCTTTTTGTTTATCTCATCAATTGCATAAGATAGCATCAGAGGTTTTTTATCGTTAAATATATCCAGTGGCAATTGTTTGCTCATACTTGTATTGAAAAGAGTAATACTCAACTTTCGCACTGGCCTATCTATAAAAAGTTTATTAAGCAGCATCTTAGAAAGCGCAATTATATCTTTATCTGATCTAAACAGAGCTACTCTTCTAAAAATATCGCCCTGCCAAGAACCGTCTATAAATCTTATACTTAAAGCAATTCCGGCGGCCGATAGCTCCTTGCGGCGCAGCCTGCCCCCAAGGTTAACAGCTATTTTATTAACATATGTTGTAAGTTCCACATTATTCTTGGGTGGATTGGGCATAGTTGTAACCTGGTGAGAGATGGATTTATTAGCTTGAATCTTTTCAATATCAACTTCAAACCCACGCAGGCGCAAATACCATTTGCCTCCGTTCACCCCTAGCTTACCCCTTAAAAACTTCCAGCTAGCATTATAGAGCTGCCATGGATTCTGGATATTTAAATTATAAAGCTGGCGCGCCATCCTAAAATTTATTCCTGTCATATCTAAAAGCGAGATAGATTTATAGAAATCTGCCAGCCGATCCTTAGTCAAAAACACTAATCCATCTGGTTTTTGGTTGTTAGAACCCATCTTGGCTAGCCAAATATTGCTTGCGACTCCCGCCGAACAGAGGATGTGCCCACCATAGAGATCATTTAATGCTTGTTTAATACCAGCTATAAGCTGAATTGCACCACTTTTACTCTGTAAGTACGATGGCACCTTCAAATAAGCCTCATCAATGCTTTTAGCCCGCACATAACAAGGCGTGGTGTGCAAAATAGCCATTATTTGGCGATGTATGTCTCGATACGAATTAGGGCTGTCATGCACCACTACTATATCTGGACACATAGCTTGAGCCTCCGCCACCTTGGTGCCAGTTTTGATGCCATATTTTTTGGCTTCCACAGATGCAGCTACGATGCTCCCACCAGCACTTGGTGCAGTCGATACACCTACCGGCCTACCCCGAAGTTCTGGATTATAAAACTGCTCCACTGAGGCAAAAAACGAATTCATATCCACAAAAATAGTTGAATATGGTATTGGCTGATTTTTAAGTAAGTTTTCAGGATTCATTAATTTATACTACATTTTTATAGATATAAAAGCAAACAAAATACGAACAAATAATAGCAGTTATCCACAGAAGTCTAAAAAGTTTCCACTTTATTTTTTTATAGTAATATGACAATATATTGATATGAAATGTCCAATTTGTGGCTCGACTGGTTTAAAAACTACTAACTCCCGCTCTACTAAGATGGGTACTCAAACCTGGCGACGCAAGGAGTGCCAGAAGTGCCACTCCTCGATTACAACCTATGAAAAAGCCGATCTAAGCTGGCTGTATATAAAAAACAAAAGTCAAAGCACATCAGAAAAATACAATCGAAGTATCCTAACTAAGAGTATTTTGCTAAGTTTTGATGACCCTGAGCTTGAGGCTATAAATATAGAAAATGTACTCGACACAATAGAACAAAAAATTGTTTCAATGCATAAAACAACATTGACAAAAAATGAGCTTATAAAAATTGTGCTCAATACTCTGGCCCCTATTAGTGCTAATGCCACGATAAAGTATCTTGCTAATTTCGGGCCAAATAATAACCTAAGGCAAATAAACAAGCTAATCAAATCTATATAAAAAGCAAAAAAGACCCCTTGGGGGTCTTTTTAGATGATATAAAACGCACTCTTACTCTTTAGATTCGGCTTCAGCTGGTGCTTCGCCCTCTTTGGCTTCACCTTCAGTGGCTTCTGCACCTTCTTCTGCAGCGCCTTCAGGAATTGCTTCTCCGATTTCTTCATCTAGAGCAGCCATTTCTTCTTCACTTCGAGGTGGATCTACCTTACAAATAAGCTGTTCAGCGTCTTCTAGGATTTCGACGCCCTCTGGCGCTTTGATATCAGAAATATGTATAGACTTACTGAAGTCGTCTAGAACAGAAATATCAATTTCGATATGCGGAGGAAGATTAGCTGGTAGAGTTTCTACTTCAACTTCTTCAATATTTTTAAATAATGAGCCTTCTTGCTGGAATACAGCTGGAGATTCACCAATAAAGTGAAGTGGTACTTCGGTTCTAATGGTTTTGTTCATATTGACTCTATAAAAGTCGGCATGAGAAATTTCATTTCTCACAGGATCCATATCAATATCTTGAATAAGAACATTTTCTCCTGCACCTTCGTCGAGTTTCAGCTCAACAATAGCACTATGACCTGCGCTAGCGAAGGCCTTAGTGAATTCTTTGGCGTCTAAAGTGACTGTGGCGTTTTCTTTGTTATTTCCATATATAACGGCTGGAATTTTTCCATTCTTACGCAATTCGGCATTTTTTTTGCCAAACGAATCACGAGTAGTAGCTGATATTACAATTTTGTCCATTAAAATCCTTGTTATTTAGTTTTCTTAGTCTTTTGAGGCTTTGTTATATTAAGATGAAAAGTGGCTATTTCTTGGGAAGATATTGGGCCTCGCTTGATAAAGGCAGATCGCTCTTTGTAGCCAAGGTCAGATTTACGCCCCATTCTAGATGAAGTCTTTTTGGCTGCCTGCTCGATTTCTGATTGTAAGAAAACAGTAGCTAGGACTGGCAAAGAGCAATCATGGCAGGTAAGCTGCATAAAGCAATGCTCTTCCACCTTGCCAAGGAATGCAATATCATCATGGATATAGCTCGCACCACAGGAAGGACACTTGTAGAATACTTGCAAGTTTCTTATTAAATCCTGTAGGTTTTTACTTTTCACGTTTTAATGTATTCCCTCTTGTTTTATAGCTTACCATATCTGTTGGATTAGGTCAAATAGCTTTTTTGGAGCGACGCTTTTTTAAAACAGCTAGGCCCACCAAGAGTATTATCATAACCACAATTAAAACTACTATTCCAATAATCTTTTGGGGCGTAGTGCCCATAATACCAACCAGACCAAAAATAATACAAAGTAAATAAATACTCAAAACAGCCTGCCGCTGGGAAAATCCTGCATCCAGAAATAGGTAGTGCAAATGCCCCCTATCCGCGGTGAAAGGCGATTTTTTATGTATCAGGCGCCTAAAAACAGCCCAAACGGCATCCAGTATTGGCAGCCCCAGAACTAATGCAGCAGTCGCCAGCTTTGCACCAGAGAAAATTGCCAAAATACCCAGTGTCATTCCTAAGCAGTAAGCACCTGAATCGCCATTAAATATTTTGGCTGGGTAGAAATTGTATACAAGAAAGCCCAAAGCTGCACCCATTAAAATAATTGATACTAGCGCGGTATTTGGCTGGGAAACCTTATCACTTATTGCTAGTAAAAAAATAATTCCTGCAGCAATAGCCGAAACGCCACCAGACAAGCCATCTATACCATCTAAAAAGTTGATTGTATTGGTCATCCCAACCATCCAGATTACAGCCAGTAAAACTGCAATCCAGTTAAAGCTTAAATCGAGGCCCAAAACACTAAACTGATTAGTGGTCTGCTCAAGAACAATTGTATTTCCGAAAGGATTTGTAATATTTGATATTGTAATTCCGAATCCTATCGCAGCAATTAAGGCTGCAGCTACCTGAACAACAAGTTTTACCCAGGGGCTGAGTCTTCGTATATCATCAATTAAGCCAACTACCAGAACCATAGTGCCAGCAATCAGCAAACCAACAAACTCCTTTGGAAAATTAGGCAAAAGAGAAAAACAAACAATTATGAAAGCTATAAAAATCGCTACTCCACCGCCTCGGGCCATTACTTTTTTATGTATTTTTCTCTTAGCCTCTTTAGGGTTATCAACGGCCCCCAACTTAATCGCTGCTTTCTTAACGTAAGGCACGATTAGCGCGGAAATTACAAAGGCCGCAATAAGACCAATAATATAAATCATTTTTTAACCGCCTTTTCAGTAACGTCAAAGGCTTTTGGATATCGACCAAACATAAGTCTTGTTTGAGCATCTAGCGCGGCGGCTGATCCAAAAAGGATTGATGTCACAGGTATTAACACCCACTGTAAGACCATAAATATAAGCTTTGCTCTGTGGTAGTGCTTTGGCCTTGGCGGTAACATCAAAAGGCTAAGAAGGATAGTTATAAACTGGCCAATCAATGCTATGGTCAAAATTCTTGAGGCCACTACAGGCAATTGATGTGCAATCGCTTGGCGACTGAATTCATCGTTCAAAAACAATGGCGCCCATGCTGCAAAAGTTATTATTAGAGGAGCGGTTGCCCAGCTAATGTGGCCTTCCATTAATCTAAAGAACTGTAGCCACTTTTTGCCAAAACCAATACTTTTGTTTTTAATGTTGTTTGTCACTACATAGGGTATATCACTAGCGCCGTAAGCCCATCTTCTAAGCTGTTTGTACTGATTTAAGAAGGTTTTACGATAGTTGTCTGCAAGCACTGCATCTTGATAGATTGGAACATAAAGTGGTTCAACCAAATGATCCCCGTCGTATGTATAAAAAGTCCTCCAGTACTGATGCCCGTCTTCTACAATAGATGTGACTGACCAAAAATCGGTGTCAATCAAAGTTTGCATACTTTGGGCATGGGCTGCAAAATTTCGCAGCCTGTAGTGCCTTACGCTTTCCATCATTAACCAAAATGAATTTCCGGTTGCAATGACGCGCATTGGGGCTGGAGCGTCCCATATATTATTAAAAAACATAGCCATTGGCTGGAATGATATATTTTTTCTATTTGGATTTATGCAGTACTCATAAGTCAAATATGGCAAATAGCTAGGGTCTGGGCGGTGATCGCTATCAAGCGTAGTGACAACGACGTTTTCTGGCTCGATTTTTCTTTCTTCCAAATAAGACTGCACGATTCGACCAGCATAGGTTATGTTTGCACCCTTTCCTTTAATCTCCCCTTTTAAGCCGTCGGGGTGACAAATACTCAGATATCCACCAAACTTTTTGGCGTATTGACCTTCTAATATCTCAGCATTTTTCTTGGTTTGCTCCCCTCCCCTTTCTTCGTAGGCCAAAACAAAAATAACTTTTTTAGGGTCAAATTTTGAATTAAGAATTGCTTCAATTGAAGGTTTGAGTACGTCTATAGATTCGTTATAAACCGCAGTTATTATTACATGATAAATTTCTTTTGGCTGAATTAGTGTGGATTTATGATCTTGAATTTGACCCAAGCGCTGAATTTCTTCTATGCTCTTTTCGTACTGACGTTTCTTTTTAGAAAATATTGAGTGCGACAACAATCCTGGTTTTTTAAGCTCTTCTATCTTATCTTGCCATTTCTTAAGATGCCCATCAACGTCTTTCAATTCTTCAAGGCGCATTGTCCAATTAACTTTTTCAGCCTTTTTGAAAATATTATAACTTTCCACCAAGCCAAAACTCATCCTAAATGACTTAAGTAGCCAGAAAATATCAAAAGCAATTATAAAGTAAGCCAGTACCAAAGGGTAAGTTAGGCTCAATATAATTGGCCCCAAAATTATTAGCCAGCTGGTGAGTCCAGGAATAATCTCCCAAAGTCGATAAAACCATCTTTTGCCGGCTAAACCAACAGGCTTGTAGCCCAGATCATCTACTTTAATTTGTGCCATAGTTTATCACCGTAAAGCCAATTAAAATTGCTGTTGATAATATGGTACACATCAGGGCTGCCATCATTAAAAAAACACTTACCAGTCGGTTTTTTCTATGAAGCAAGTTCGCTAAGCCAAAATTTGCTAGCACAATAAATGAAGTAATTACTGGTATTTCATAAAGTTGGTACCAATTTCCTAGTTGGTCAAAATTGGTTAGGCTAGAAAACCTGATTGGTATCTGAATTGGAGTCTGCTTAATATTAATTAGCGACCACAAAACATTAAAAATTAATACTACTAAAGTTAAAGCCGACAAACTCAAAAACCAGCCATCTTTGTATATTGACCGGCTGGTGATAGATGTCGTAGATTGAGCTTTTTTATCCATAATATTATTGCTTAATTATACCAGAATATAGCCTGATATTGCTATCTGGAGCCACCTGCCGGGATTGAACCGGCGGCCTACGCTTTACGAAAGCGTCGCTCTACCAACTGAGCTAAGGTGGCAAATACCAAAAAAGTGCGCCATTATTTTAGCACACTTAGATGGTCTTTTTATTAAGATATTTGCATTAGACAAGCTGCTTTTTGAGCTTACGAGACAGACTTTGCCATTTGTCATATTCGCTTAGTTGCTGCTCATAACGGTTGGTGAAGAAAGTTGCACCAAAACCACCTATTTTTGTCTTTTGGCGGGTGTCTACGACATTTCCCGAACCCAAATACGGCACATGGTCATGCGCCTTGACCACCCTCACTTTTATCTTTCGTGGTCTTGATACTTGATAATATGTTAACATTGCTGTTCTCGAATACACTTTTTACTCCTTTTGTTTTTATTTTTGCAAAAAATAATCAGTTCCCTGCTATAAATAAGCTGGAATTGTTGTTTTTTGTCTGATTGGTCTCCACCTACCAGATAAGCGTATATACTATCAAACATAAGTGGTATTGTCAAGGATAAGAAGCGTGTTTTAGCCACTAACAGATTGAAATATTTATGATTATCTGCTAGAATAATCAGGTTCAAATCGCGTTGAACGACGCGGGCTCGTGGTGTAGAGGCCTAACATGCCTCCCTGTCACGGAGGAGATCGCCGGTTCGAATCCGGTCGGGCCCGCCATGAAAGTGAGTCACCTTTTGGTGGCTCTTTTTCATGGAAAAGCGTTTACTCTTTTGGAATTGGTAAAACACACGTGTATTTCCCTCCAGTCAAAAGGAGCATAGCCCAGGTGCATCTATCCAAAGCCTGAGGCTGAAAGTTATAAATTTTTATGATTAATGATTTTTAATATAAAAAGCTCGAGAACAAATCCTCGAGCAAACACTTAAGATTCATTAAGAATCCTTTGAATATCGAATATCTCTTGCCATCCTCAAAAGCTCAACCGCAACTTCGGCACTTACGTGCTGCACAACAACTTTTTCGTTTTCATCTAGCAAACTCGCTCCCTGAAAACCATCGGGCTCAACCCTCCACATATCGGTGTTCTGATCTCTGACCAGTTCAACCAAAATGGCTTCCAAAGATTGCTTGTAGAGAATGTAATTATGCCTATTACTATTGAGGTTATTCTGAACATTCAAGCAATCCTTGAGGATTTTACTTGAATAGATGGTGCTGTCTTCCTCGTCAATAACCACATAGCAATCATTTGAGCTTTTGATTACAAAGAAACGCTGCATGGCTTGTACCCCCTTTGCAGTCGTTAATAATTCTATTCAGTTTGGCGCTAAAGTCAAGCTAAAAAAGTGTTTTCCAGTAGTACCAAAATCTATTGAGTATTGCGACAAATATAGCCAAGTACCACAAAGCAACTATAAACCAAGCGTTCTCACAGAACAATCGCGATAAAGCTTGGAATGATTTTTTAACTTTTATATTTCCGTTTATTAGATTGTATCTAGTAACATACACAAATAAAGCAATAACCACCGCCCAAACAACTATACAGAAAGGACATAGGGCTTTTATTACATAAAGACTTTGATAAAACAACCAAGTTGAAAACAGCACACCAAAGATTGTACCCGCCTGCAAACCAAGCCAGAACCAGCGTTTGTATTTAGCCCCTGCAATCATACCTACTCCAATAGTGATAATAACTGCAAAGCCCACTAAACCAATTAACGGATTGGCAAAGCCAAAAGCTTCAGACTGGGGCGAGGAAATAACGCTTCCACAGCTTACAACAGGGTTAAAATTACAGCTGAGCTGAACTTTTGGATCCTTTAGCAGCTGAAACTTTTCTATCGTAAGTATAAAGGAAGCAACCAGCCCAATAGCCGAAACTAGTATTAAAAAGTGAGCAAATTTGTTATTACTTTTGAGCTTTGAGATTATTTTTGCCATTTACTTTATGGTTTAAAGTACTGAACAATCTTTGCCTTAGCACGCTGATCCTTGAGCCAGCTATCGATATCTGCACCCTTAATCAAGATGTGGCTAACACGCACTTGATCGCCTTCTTTTTTGGTAGATTTGATTATGTGGTAACCATATTGAGTTTTAACCACACCACTGACCTGACCTTCTTGTAGACCAAAGGCGGCTGCTTCAAATTCAGGAACAGTCTGCCCCTTACTAATCAAGCCTAGATCTCCACCATTGCTGGCACTGCCATCTGTCGAAAACTTTTTAGCAAGCTCAGCAAAATCGGCACCACCATCAATCTGCTTTTTCAAATCTTCTGCTTGTGCTTTAGCAGGAGCATTCAAGCTCTCGTCTGCCAAAATCTTTTCTGCTAATTTCTTTTGCAATACGCTTTGTTTGATCTTTTCTTTAAAGTCATCAATGGTCCAGCCATAAAGTTTATCTAGAGTGGTCTTAACCTTCTCAACTCCACCTGCATTTTTTACTAATTCATTGTATTGATCAGTAATTTCTTTATTTGTGACCTTAATACCATATTTTCTTGCTTGCTGTTCAATAATTAAGTTATTTTCAAGCTGAATAATGATATCGTTTTTTAGCTGTGAAAGTTTTTGCTTGCCCTCTTGGCTATTCAAGTCTTGTCCCTGTGAGGTATAAAACTTTTGGATTGAAGCCAGCTCAAAAAGATACTGGTTATAAGTTACAGTATTCCAAAACCAGTTACCGTTAACGCTCGCGACAGGATATGGCACGACTTTGCTTGCTATTTTAACTGCTCTATTCGAAGACTTATATCTGTAAATTAGTACGCCAAAAACAGACACCGTAACTAGAAGCGCTACTAACGCACCCACCCCTACCATTACGATAGTTTTCTTATTTTGTTTCTTTTTGATTCCGAACTTATTAAGTTTATCTTTAAAGCTAAGTTGCTTAGCTTTGGCTTGCAATGAAGTCTTAGCCGTTTTCTTTGCTGGCTTAGGTTTTACACTCTTAGATGGTTTTGAACTTGATTTAATATCTGGATCTTTAGGCACAACTTTAACCTTTCTTTAATATATCTATCTTACCTTGCAATTAATCACTTGTCGATTTTTTTTCACCCTTTTTAGGAGCTGTCTTATGTACTTCTTCCATTATTAATTTTTGTAATCTAGCCGGCTTATGAACATAGCTCAATTTGAACCCTCCAGAGCCTGAAAGAGTATCAATACTTAACGTTCCAAAACCAAACATAGCTCCCTGTAGGCCCTTTATTTTGTAATTAACGTTCTGGACATTATGAAGTGCCAAATCAGCAACTTCTCTTGTAAACAACCCGTTTTGCTTTACCACCATCAATCGCTGATTAGTAAGTACATAAATACTATAATGCCACCCTACCCAGCTGCGAAGCCAGTAGGCAATTAAAATGACCAGGCATATTATCATCCAATAATAGGTAATATTTACCCAGCTTGTACTTAGTCCGTAACCAAAAACCCAGGGTAAAATTCCAATTGTAATTATAATCAGCCCTATAATTAAAGCTTTTCTAAGAACTATTGGAAACTGGCGCTGTACTGTAATGACTTTTTCATCGTCACCGGTTATTTTAACTCTTTTTTTCACGCGCTCTCTTTTGTGTTCTTGCATAAGAACATTGTAGCTTAATTTAGCCTATAAATAAAAAGTGCCCTTTCCCCATCACGTCTTTGTGATAGGGAAAGGGACACAGCCACAGATCTCGTCTGCGTTCAATTCAGGCGCCTCAACCTCGAAAAGAGAAAGTTGTTCAGCCTTCTGCTCGGCCTCGTACTTGTCGAGAGCTTTTTGAAGGTTTCGAGCAACCTGCAAGCGGTAAACATCGTGCGGCGTAAGATCCTGCTCAAAATCATCGATGCTTTCATCTTCGTTGATATGAGCTACTACTTCAATGTGGAGCTTATGCCACTCAACAAAGCCTGGGTCGTCGCCCGTGCGCTTCATTGCCTTTCGTACTTGAATGCAAATGGCGCTACGATGACCGGCATTTGCTGACCTCAAGCGTCCGTTGATTTCTCGTGCATCAGCCTTGTGGTACAACCCTGCCGGTACCTTAATACGAACCTTGCGGCCTCGCACTGTGCATACCAACACAAGATGGCTTTTGGAGGCCAACTGCTCTCCTTGGGTTCGGAGCCTACTGAATATAGGCTATTAACTAAAATTATACAACTTATGCTATGCTTTGTCAATCTGTTGTAAGGTGGGTTATAATTACTTCAGTGCCTTGGTAGCTCAGTGGATAGAGCGTCTCCGTCCTAAGGAGAGCGTCGGGGGTTCGATTCCCTCCCAGGGTACCAATATATATGAATGTAGATGTAAAAAATTATTATAATAAAATACCCAAAGAATCTCTTTCGAGAATAGCTGAGCTTGAATCGATAATAAAATCAGTAGTTGGTGATTATGAATTAACAATGAGCTATGGTGTACCAACCGTATTAAAAGATGGGCGCACAATCCTTCATTTTGGTGCCTACAAAGAATTTATCAGCATCTACCCTCTTGGACATGTACTAATAGAAAAGTATGGGGCAGAACTAAAAGACTACAAAACCAGCCGAGGCACAATCCAATTCCAAAATAATCAAGCACTTCCCAAAGAAATTATCAATAACATTATAAAAGACTGCCTCAAATTATCTAATCAATAAATATTGACATACCACACATTGGTTGTATAATTTTATAGTTCCGACCGAAAGGTAGACCGTGGATATACTCGTCACAGTTGTGGGTGGTCCAGAGCACAGAAAAGAGCTCTTTTACCGAGAGGTTTCATGGCCCAATGAAGCACCAATTCCGCGAATTGGCGAAAACATTTTGCTGGGAACCCTTTTCCCTTGCGAGATTACCAACATCTTTTGGGCAGTAGAGTTGCCAACAAACGACCACATCAGTAATGAACCCTTTTTGACAATTATGGCAAGATTCAAAGATAACATTAACCTGCTTTATCAGGCCGTCGAAGAAGGCTTCTTGCTCGAATCTCACCCAAATTTCAGTATCTGAAATTAGCCCCGAAGGCATCAAGCTTTCGGGGATTTTATATAATTGATCTAAATTAAAGCTTGACTAGTATTTAATGAAGATATATTCTATTTTGAACCACGAAGTGGTTGCACCAAACACATGGGAGGAATGTGAGTCTTGCCACTACTGTGCAGTCCACCAAGCCGCAAGAAGCTCAAGCCAAGACAACGCCAAAAGTGTGATATACGAAAGATCGTGCGTAAAAAGGGAAATTACAACAACGCCCAGTTCCACCAGTACGACTTCATCATCACAGCAGAAGGCTTTGTCATCGATCTGACTTAGGACTGCACCCACACAAATAGGGCCCCGCTTTGGAATTATTCCGAAGTGGGGCCTTCATCTTTCAATTATTAACGTCCGTATATATGATCAAAATCTGTCTTTGTATATTCAAAAAGCTCGTTGCCATCAAAAAATCGATCAACCTCTACCCGGCCATTTTCTACACTATCAGAGGCATGTACGATATTATTTGAACCGGATAGCCCAAAATCTCCTCTTATTGTTCCGCCTGGTGCCTCTTGCCCCTTAGTTGGACCAACTAATGTTCTAATTGCAGATACTGCACCCTCGCCACCTTCTAGAGCAATTGCAACAATTGGGGAGCTTTTCATAAATTCTTTAATATCTGAAAAGAACGGCTTATCAGCCAAATGCTCATAATGTTGCTCCAATGTTGAATCTTCTATACTTAGCATTTTAAGACCAATTATCTTAAGGCCTTTTCTTTCAAAACGAGAGATAATTTCGCCTACCAAGCCTCTTTGCAGTCCATCTGGTTTTACAAGAATTAGTGATTTTTCCATTTTTCTCCTTACTTTCTTAGTATATCTTCGATATTTTTAATTTTATCATTTTCTATTGGGCCAATGCCTGCAAAATGTAAATTCTCTGGAACTAAATATTTATGGGCAGCCTCAATAACTCCGTCGATATTTACACTATCAACCTTTGCAAGCATTTCTTCTAGTGTCCATACCTTGCCCGAAACAATTAAATCGGTTCCCATTACATCGGCGACCGCGGAATTACTTTCCATACCCATTATCATTCGTCCCCTAACTTGTTCCTTAGCCTTTTCAAGTTCTTTTTTATCTACACCCTCTTTGCGTATTTTAATGAGTTCTTCGGTAATTGCACCAACTGCTTCATCTACTCTGTCATTATTAACACCAGCGTAAATTTCGAATTTTCCACTGTCTATAAAATTACTAAAGCTCATAAATATTGTGTAAGCCAAGGCTTTACGTTCGCGAACATTTAAGAATAATCGCGAGCTCATGCCTGAACCCAATAATGTAGATAGTATCTTGAAAGAAGATTCGTCCTGAGCGTCTATCTGCGGGGCCCTACCTGCAACTACTAAGTGAGTTTGGTTGGTATCCTGTTTGATTATGTTAGTAATTTTAGAAGACTCACCATTCTTTACTCTTTCAAATCCCCTTCTTGTTTTAGACTCGAACCCTCCTAGCAACTCTTCTGCAAGCTCAACAGCCCTAGCGTGGCTTATGTTGCCCGCCACCGAAATAACCAAGTTATCCATCGTATAAAGACTTTTAAAGTAGTCCATAATAACCTGACGTGGCATTTTGCTAATAATCTCTGGCGTTCCAATGACGTTGGTTCGCAAGCTATCTTTTGGCCATAGCAAATCACCGGTTAAATCAAACACCAATCTACCAGGATCGTCCTTATAGACATTCATTTCCTCCAGTATTACGCCTCTCTCCCGCTCAACTTCATCTGGATTAAATAGCGGGTCGGTCAGAATATCGGCCAAAATATTAAAAGCTAGGCCGGCATAATTCTTAGGTAGTTTTATATAGTAGCTGGTGTGGTCTTCAGCGGTATAAGCATTCATATATCCACCTACCGAGTCAACTTCTTCGGCAATAATCTTTGCTTCGGGCCTTTTTGTAGTGCCCTTAAAAAGAAGGTGCTCTAAAAAGTGAGCGGCTCCGTATTCAGTCTTCATGTCTTCGTACCTGCCGCCAGCGCCAACAAAAAATGCCACCGTTACGCTTTCGGTATCGTCCATTGTCCGAGTAACGATTTTTACACCATTGCTAAGGGTGCTGATTTTATGTAGATTGTTTTTCATTATTTTTTATTCTTACTTGATTTACGGTTTTTAATTTTGTGGGCAGTTTTTTTAGCATGCGAAATATACATTGCTCGTTTTTCTTGATCCTTCAGAAGGTGCCAAAGGCCAGGCAGAATGGTGATAACAATTATCAGCGCCGCAATCGGAAGCAAATATTTATCAACGTCAGGTATGACACTACCTAGGAAATACCCTAATACTGTAACACCCACTGCCCATATGAAGCCCCCAAAGACATTGAAAAACAAAAATCTTCTATACTCCATTTTGCCAATACCAGCAATTACCGGAACAAATGTTCTACCGAGTGGAACGAAACGCGCCAAGATAATGGACTTTCCACCATGCTTTTTAAAAAAAGCCTGGGACTTTTCAACGTTTTCTTTACTAAACACCAATGAGTCTTCTTTTTTAAATGCCCTTGGCCCTACCCTTTTACCAAAATGGTAACCCACACTATCACCGATAACAGCAGCAATGAAGGTCAAAATAC
>BJGX01000010.1 GCA_014191035.1 Candidatus Saccharimonadota bacterium | reverse complement strand
GCGTTTTTAAATTTCCTCTAAACTTGAATCGGCTTTTAGCTCATATGGATCTATGAATTTTTTTTGCTGATACATTTTATGAGCCAATGCTCCAATCATTGCTGCATTATCTGTGCACAAAACTGGTGGAACAAAAATCGCATTTGGAATAATTTCGTGCATTTTTTCTCGCAAATAAGAATTGCAGGCAACACCACCACCAACAACTAAAGCTTTCGGGCTGTAGCGTAAATAAGCCTTTTGAGTTTGTTTAATTAGTGCATCAACTGCTGCCTTTTGAAATGATGCTGAAATATCTGCCACAATTTTTTCATCTAATTCATAGCTTTTTTTATTATCCATAGAACCAGGGTTAACTCCGGTAATTTCCTGGACTTGCCTAAGCACGGCAGTTTTTAAGCCAGAAAAACTAAAATCAAAACTATCTTTTCCTAAATTCGCTAGAGGGAACTTATAGGCATTTTCGTCACCACTCTCGGCTGATTTTGAAATAGCTGGACCACCAGGGTAGGGCAGGCCGATAAGTTTTGCTACCTTATCAAAGGCCTCGCCAGCAGCATCGTCTAATGTTTCGCCAATAACTTCGCGGGTTAAATCGTCCTTATAGAGTGACAGGGTGGTGTGTCCGCCAGAAACAGTTAGTGCTAAAAATGGAAATTCCGGCTTATTGTCGGTCAAGAAGCTTGCAAAGGCATGAGCCCAGATATGATTTATACCAATCAGTGGCTTGTTTTTAGCAATTGCTAGCTCACGAGCTGTCATTACTCCAATTAGAAGTGAGCCAATCAAGCCCGGCCCTTTAGTAACTGCAATTGCATCGATATTTTCCCAGCTAACCTTCGCTTCTTCTAGGGCCTGTTCAATTACTGGAATTATCACTTCTATATGCGAACGGGCTGCAACTTCAGGTACAACACCACCATAACGGGCGTGAATTTCAATTTGAGACGCAATGATATTAGACAAAACCTCAGCGCCATCTTTTATGACAGCAGCTGCAGTTTCGTCACAGCTCGATTCTATTGCTAGGATATTCATGCTCACAATTGTATAACACACCAAGACATAGGCAAACACTCAAGGTATAATAAAAGTATGGAAAATTTACCCAACGACTGGGATTTAATACAAAAAAGCCTAGATGCTTCGATACTCCAAAGCCAAGTGTGGTCTGATTTTCAGCAGTCGCTTGGCCGAAAAGCTCATTTTGAATGGTCTAACCATTGGAGCTGGGTGGGGTTCGAGCGCAAAATGAAGGGTTTTAAATATTTGTTAGTTCCTTACGGGCCAACAGCCTCAGTTCAGGCCAAGGAGGCATTAGATTCGCTTGTTAGTTATGCTAAAAAACATAGTTACGATTTCGTAAGAATTGAGCCAATGGGAAATATTAGTGAGTATGACCTTAAGGCTTTTGGAGCAAAGAAAATTGGCGAGCTTGACCCAGAGTTTACTCAAATAATTGATTTGAATAAAGGCGAGGACGAATTACGATCTGGTCTTAAGCCAAATCATCGAAATCTAATAAATGGCACAAAAAGACGAGGTATTGAAATAACACAAAGCACAAATCCCCAGGACTTTAATGAATTTCTAAGTATGCTCAAAGAAACATCAAAACGGGCCAAAGTAAAATTTTATCCAGATAGTTACTACAAAAAGATTTGGGAAACTCTAGGTTCTAAAAATAATGCCAAGTTATATCTAGCCAAAGTAGAAAACAAACCTGTGTCGGCTGCCTTATTCTACGATTACAATGGGGTTCGATATTATGCCCATGCAGGGGCTTACCAAGAAATTAATCGTAAAGTTAACGCCTCAATTTCGCTATTGTGGCAGGCTATATTGGATGCTAAAAAACTTGGTATGAATCAATTTGATTTATGGGGAGTATCTCCAAACGACGACTCTAAACATAAGTGGGCAGGAATAACTTCCTTCAAGAAGGGTTTTGGTGGGCAAACTATTAACTACCTAGGCACTTTTGATATACCTATTAAGAAATCAAAGTACAAGCTATACTCATTGGCCCAAAGTCTTAGAGGGCGCAAATGATTAGACTCGCCACAGAAGTTGAAATAAGCGAGTGGGATAATTTAGTTGCGTCTAATTTTGATGGCGGACATATTTATCAGAGCAAAGAATGGTCGGAAATAAAAGAAAGTAACGGCTGGGAGCCAATTTATTGTATTTATGAAGCTGCTGGCTTTGTGGTTGCTTTTGTACTTTTAAAAAAACCAGTATCAATACTAGGAAACATATATTATTGCAGTAAGGGACCAGGGTTTTTCAAAGACTTTAAGTCCGACGCTGACTCCCGAGCGCACTTTAAAGAATTTTTGATTGATCTTAAATCGTTCATTTCAAAAAAGGACAGCAGGGCGATACTAGTCAAAATCGAGCCAGAACTTTTAGCCGAAGATAGTTTTGATTTTAAGGATATTGGTTTGAAAAAGGGCGGAGCCGATTTGCAGTTTAAGGCCACAATATTTGTAGACATTTCTAAAAGCGAAGATGAGATACTAACAAATTTTAAACAAAAAACACGCTACAATATCCGTTTGGCAGAACGCAAAGGTGTAAAAATAGAACATCGGCCAATGGATGATGCGGGTGTGGATTTAATGTACGAGCTTATGCAGGCTACACAAAAGCGAGGAGGTTTCTTTTTGCGCTCCAAAGATTACTTTGGCAATTACTGGAAGCAGCTCTATGAAGCTGGCATGGGGCAATTGTTGGTCGCTACTCATGAAGGTGATGTGCTTGGTGCGGTTTACGCTACAGCATTTGGGAACAAAGCATATTATAAAGACGGCGGATCATTTGAGCTTAAACGTAACCTGATGGCGCCTTATTTATTGCAGTGGGAAGCTATTAAGTGGTCTAAATCTAAGGGTGCCACTAGCTACGATTTAGTTGCAGTCCCTCCTAAACGCGAGCTCGAAAACGAAAAACACAGCCAGCACGGACTTTATCTTTTTAAGCGGGGCTTTAACGAAGAAGTTACAGAGTTTAAGGGTTGTTGGGACTTGCCGGTGCACCCGCAAAAATTTAGTTTATGGCAAAAACAAGAAAAGAACTTCCTTAGGCTCTATGCCAAAATGAAGAAAAACCTTTTCTGGTAGAATGTAATTATGAAATTCACCGAATCTATATTTAAGGCTTATGACATCCGTGGAAAAGTACCTAGCGAATTAACTCATGAGGTAGCTAAAGCTGTAGGTAGGGCACTGGCTGACTTTTTACCTACAGGCAAAGTTGCGGTTGGGCGCGATATGCGACCAGACTCCGAACGGTTAGCAAACTCAATTATTGAAGGCCTTATCGAGCAGGGTAGGGAAGTGGTAGATCTTGGGCAAATTACTTCTGATATGATTTATTTTGCAGTAGGTAAAAATAATTTTGCTGGTGGTGCAATGGTTACGGCAAGCCATAACCCCGGTGAATACAATGGAATTAAGCTAACTGGTGCTGGCGTTACACCAATTGGCGAAGAGACTGGGCTATTAGATATCAAGAGTGCCATAATTAATGATGAATATAAAATCTCATCAGAAAAAGGCTCAAAAACAGAAATGAATATCCTGGCAGATTGGGTGAAGCATGCCTTAACGTTCGCACCACACCTGAAAAGCCTTAAAATAGGAATTGATGCTGGCAATGGGATGGGTGGAATAGTTGTACCAGAGCTACAAAAAGACACTGATTTAGACATTCATGGTTTATATCTGGAGTTAGACGGAACTTTCCCTAATCATCCTGCTAACCCTACCATCTACGAAAACCTCAAAGACATAATTCATTTGGTTAAGACCGAAAAGTTGGATTGCGGAATAGCTTTTGATGGTGACGGCGATAGAGCATACTTGATTGATGAAAACTGCGATGTTGTTTCTGGCAGCATTTTAGGCGCTTTACTAACAGAGAGATTTCTTAGCGAAAATCCTGGTGCAACTATTCTTTACAATGCTATTACATCTAGAATTGTTGCTGAAATTGTTGAAGAAATGGGCGGAAAATCACATCGAACTAAGGTCGGACACAGTTTTATAAAAGCTGATATGCGTAAATATGACGCCATTTTTGCCTGCGAGCATTCTGGCCACTTTTACTTTAAAGATAACTACAATGCCGATAGTGGACTTATTGCGGCACTTTGCGTATTAGAAATAATGAGCCAAACCGGCAAAAAACTTTCAGAACTATGTAGGCCCCTGCGTGAAGCTTATTCGGACTCTGGAGAGATTAATTTTGAAGCTTCTAACAAAGACGAGGTTATCGAAGCGGTAGCAAACAAATTTAGTGATGGCCAGCAAGATAGATTGGATGGGTTAACAGTTAATTACCCTGACTGGTGGCTAAATTTACGCCCTAGCAACACCGAACCGCTTCTTAGATTAAATATCGAAGCCAAAAATAGCGAGTTAATGAGAAGTAAGCTATCTGAAATTACAGAAATAATAAAAAATTCTATTGACTAGCAAATAGGCTAGGCATATTATTAAGTTCAGTTCGCAAAATAGTGCTCGTAAGCACTAAAAGCGAAAGCATTTTTTAAAGGCCTGGCGGCCAGGATCTTAATCCGATGAGTCATGTTGGGGAACGGTGACACATTGCTGAAGCGAACCTGGCCGCCATCTTCATCGGGAAGACCTTAATTGATTGTGCGATGGCACCAACTAAGGCAACTTCCCGACCATCGTACCGATTTCCACCGAAGCTTGACGTAGTTGGGGGCGCAGCTTCTTTGTCGAGATTGGTACCAGGGCCTGGGGTCCTTAAAAAGATCCCAGGCCCTGCTTCGTTATAGCGTATAATTCTATACAGATGAGTCTTCGTAAGCTACAAATTAAAGAAAACGAAATCAAAGAGGCAGTACTAGATGTACTGGCTTATTTTGCAGTTATGGGCCTAAGATTAGATTTTGACACCCTTTACTCTTACCTGCCCGTGAAAGCTAGCCATCTAGCAGTTAAAAAACAGCTTAAAAACCTCATTGCTCGCGGAAGAGTTAAGCATGTTGATGGAAAATACGGCCTTGCGAAACACAAGTACCCCCGCCAAAAACCGATGAGGGATCACCAGCAAGCTTTACTTAAAAAAGCCCAGCGCTGGAGTAGATTATTTAAGCTTATCCCATCTGTTAAAGCTATTTCAGTAGTAAATAGTACAGCCTATGGCAATACCCATAAAGATAGTGATATTGACCTGTTTATAATCACATCACCAAATAGGATATTTATTACCAAAGGTTTTTTAATGTACTTATTAAGAACCCTACGTCAACTTGAGGATGCTCAAACTTCTGCAGGACGGTTTAGCCTGGGGATGTTTTTGACCACTAAGGGTGTAAAGCTAGACAAAGACATTATGCGCACTAATCACCCTGATTTGGTTTATAGAATGATAACTTGCATACCAATGTACGGAAATGCCGTATGGTACTCGATACTCAAAAACGATACCTATTTGCAGGCCAAACTGCCTAATTACGTTTGGCCAAAAATGCCAGTTAGGATTTACGGTTCTGGCTTCAAATACCTAGACAGGCTTGACGACATTGCTTATCGCAAACATTTAAAGCACACTGCAGGGCAGGCCAAGACGCACCATCCGGATGCATTTATTAGGGTTCGTCCAGATATAATCAACCTTCATCATAAAGACGCTACCACCAAAATAGCCGAAAAATGGACTAAAATCCGCTCCGAAGCATAATTAGCACTCTCCCATATAGAGTGCTTGACACGAACCTCCCAACAGATATATATTAATAAGTAATTAGCACTCACATACCTAGAGTGCTAATGCTTAAAACAAGTTTTTAATCAATCTAAATTAGGGAGGTTATGAATGAAAATTCATCCATTAGCAGACAGAATTGTTTTAGAACAATTACAGCAAGAAGAACAAACCAAAAGTGGCATAATTCTTCCAGATAGTGCCCAAGAAAAGCCAAAAATGGCTAAAGTTCTAGCAGTTGGTACAGAAGTAAAAGAAGTAAAAGAAGGCGATGTCGTACTTTATAAAAGCTACGGCCCAGATGATGTTAAGGTCGATGGCCAGGAATACATGATTGCAAAAGAAGAGGACATCCTCGCAACAGTAAAGGAAGGAAAGTAAAAGATGGCAAAAGATATTCTATCGAGCGAAGAAGCTCGTAAAAAACTAAAGGCTGGTGTCGATAAACTAGCCGATACCGTAAAGGTAACCTTGGGTCCAAAAGGCCGAAACGTCGTAATCGACAAAAAGTATGGTAGCCCAAATATCACTAACGATGGTGTAACCATTGCCAAGGAAATCGAACTAGAAGATGCCTACGAAAACATGGGCGCCCAAATTGTTAAAGAAGTAGCTAGCAAAACTAATGATCTAGCAGGGGACGGAACCACTACCGCCACCGTGCTTACTCAAGCAATTGTTGAAGAAGGCGTTAAAAACGTCGCTGCTGGTGCAAACCCAATGGCAATTCGCCGTGGTATCGAAAAGGCCTCTGCTGCTGTATCTGAACAGCTAGATAAGATAGCCAAACCTGTTAAATCCAGTAACGAAATCGCCGATGTAGCCAGCATTTCGGCCGACGATCCAGAAGTAGGCAAGCTTATTGCTGAAGTTATGGATGTTATCGGCGAAGACGGAATTGTAACAGTTGAAGAAGGCCAAACTCTTGGCTTAGATAAAGAAGTTGTAGAAGGTATGCAGTTTGATAAGGGCTATGTTAGCCCATACATGGTTACCGACACTACTCGTATGGAAGCAGTAGTTGAAAACGCTCCTATCTTAATAACAGATAAGAAAATCAGCTCTATCAACGAGCTATTACCACTACTAGAAAGTCTAGCCAACGAAGGCAAAAAGGAGCTTGTAATTATCGCTGAAGAAGTCGAAGGTGAAGCCCTTACTACCTTGGTACTTAACAAGCTTCGTGGCACCTTTAGCGCTTTGGCAATCAAGGCTCCGGCTTTTGGTGATCGACGTAAAGAAATGCTCCATGATATTGCTGCACTTACTGGTGGACAGGTAATTACCGAAGAAGTTGGCCTAAAGCTCGAAGACGCAACTGTCGAAATGCTTGGTGAAGCCCGTAAGGTTATAGCAGATAAGGACAACACCACTATTGTTGAAGGTAAAGGTGATAAAAAGACTCTTAAAGAACGTGTGGCGCTTATACGCAATCAGATTGGCGAAAGCAGTTCCGAATACGAACTCGAAAAGCTTCAGGAGCGCATTGCCAAACTCGAAAGCGGTGTAGCTGTAATCAAGGTTGGTGCCGCTACCGAAGTTGAGCTTAAAGAAAAGAAAGCTCGTATCGAAGATGCCATTAACTCCACCAAAGCCGCTGTTGCCGAAGGTATCGTACCTGGTGGTGGTGCTGCACTTATCAAAGCTCTAAAAGCACTAGATAGTGTTAAGCTCGACGAAGAAGAAATGATTGGTGTATCTATTGTTCGTAAGGCTTTAGAGGCTCCTATCCGCCAGATTGCAGCCAATGCTGGTATTACCGATATTGCTGTAATCTTAGAGTCAATAAATAAGGCTAACGACAACAAGACCGGTTGGGACTTTGCCAAGGGCGAAAAGGCCGATATGCTTGCTCGCGGTATTATCGACCCGGTTAAGGTAACTAAGAGTGCACTTATGAACTCTACCAGTGCCGCATCGATGCTTCTAACTACCGAAGCCGCGATTGTTGATTTGCCAGAAAACAATGCTCCTTCTGCACCTGCCATGCCAGATATGGGTGGTATGGGCGGAATGATGTAAAAAGATAGTTGATAATCTGGCTTCAATTATTTTTTAATCCCTCACCTAAAAGGTGAGCGGGTAGCCAAGATAAACATTAATTATAAAACCCCCTTGTATCTGATATTTGGGGGTTTTATAGTATAAATTAAATAAATTAGTTAAAAAGTATTGACAAAAAATATATTCTGTGATATTGTTTTGTTTGTTCTTTCACACATCAAGGAGAAGCATGAGTTTCGAGCAAGAGGCAAGAAAAGCCGCGTTCATCTTCGAACGCGATGAAGAAGAGCGCTGGGCACACCAGCACTCATTCATGTTTCGGCATCAACTTTCGTTTGGGGTTGTTGGTTTTGCTGGTTTTGCTTGCGCCATCGTTTCGTTGGTGTACTACATTTTCGCAGGGAACTCTGATTCACCTGCGTTTACCATTTCGGTAGCGTCGGCCATTGTTGGCTTGCTGGCCATAGCGTGCTATGGATTCGCAAGCTGGAGGGGCCGACTTTCGGCCTTCCGTGCCGCAATCAAGGTGCTGGGGCCTATTATCTTTGCAGTTACTTTCATTGCCTCGGCGGTGATTGTAATGAGTACAATAAACTAGTAGTTTAGGACAAATAAAGCTCTGCTTAACGGCGGAGCTTTCATCTTTATAATTAAATAGCATTAAACACACAAACCCTCCCTTATATCTGATAATAGGGGGTTTTATAGTATAGATTAAATAAAGTAGTTAAAAAGTATTGACAAAAAATGTATTGTGTGATAAACTGTGTTCTCAGATAGAGCAAATATGTTTTATCTGCTTTTTGACAAAACGTTTGGTAATAGGTCTTCGGACAGCTGACACTTTTTATACATAAAAGGATGCGGCTTTCCGAAGACCAACAACGGTTACTTTGGAAGCTAGTTATTTCCGTCGACCGACGGACTAGCAGCGGCTGGGAGGCCGCATTACCATGTCCAACCCCACCAAGTCCACGAAGGCCATCCCCGTGCCCCCGCAGCAGCGGCTCGCCGCTGCCATCGAGGCTCGGGTCAAGCACCCGCTCTACCCGAACGTCGTCGAGGCCATCGAGGCTCAGGATCTGCTGATCCTGGCCGGCCAGAGCGACAAGAAGACCCTCTCGTGGGTCATCGAGGCATTCGCCACTCCTGAGGAGGAGCTCGCGAAGCACGCCAAGATGATCGACACCGCCTGCCGTGTCTTCGACGGTGTGGTCAAGGCCATCGAGGCCGAGACCCGCGCCGCCGAGGCACAGCCGGAGATCGACGCCGCGTTGTTCCACGCGGTCGAGATCCTCGAGTGGGCCGAGGCGGGCTGGAAGGGGATTCTCGAGGGATTCAGCAGGGAGATGCGGGGCATCAACCCCGTGACCCTGACGGACCACCTCGGCTTCACGGCTGAGCAGGTGACCCTCTCGGAGAAGGTCGACGGCAAGCCCCAGTGGGGTGTGTTGTCCCTCTACGACGTGGCCTATCGGGTCGCGTCCGACGAGGCGGTTCTTCAGAACCGTGCCTTCCGCAGGGCTGCGCTCAGTGGGCTCGCGTCCTTCTTCCGGTTCGCCTTCGGGCAGACCGGTTTCGAGGACGAGGAGCTGCTCGACCGGGCGGATGAGATCGTGACGCTTCTCTACGGAGCAGACGCACAGCTCACCGACCGGACCCGCCGGAACAACACGCCCTCGGGCGCTCCGAAGCCGGTCTCGGCTGAGGTGCGCGCCAAGAAGGCGGCACGTTCCGCGGCCTCCAAGGCCGAGCGGGCCAAGCGGCAGCAGCCCAAGGGGGCAAAGCCGCAGACCTACGGGCGCAAGTCCTAGGTTTTTATCGCGGGAACCGGATCAGGGTCGGGGGTTGGAGCATGTCTCCTTAAGCGCTTCGGCGCTGCCCCCGGCCCTCGGGCCCCACCAAACGTTTTGTCCTTTCCCAGAGAGTTTTACATGCTAGAACTTTGCGGGAGAGTAAGGAAGTCCCTTATTCTGCACCTATGGAAAGAGGTATTCAATGGTTCACGACACCCGTGTCGTCAGCCGCCAGCGAAGAGTAGTACGCTCCTCGAGCGAGCTCGGCAACGAGTTCCCGCTTGAGACGCTGCACCACGCTGCATGTGTGGTGTGTGGACTGCTCGAGGTCACCAGCTCGGCCGACCAGGCCCTGAAGGTGGCCCGCAGCCACAAAGCAAAGTTCACTCGCTACTGAACGCCGGCCCGCCGGCCTGATCCCTGAGGAGGGAACCATGAACACCAGCAGCACCACCCGCGTCATCGACGCGGAGGACTACTTCTCCACCTTTGAGAAGGAGCTCAACGAGCCCATTCCGGGTGAGGAGTTCGACGTCCTTCCCAAGGACGAGAGCCTCTCCTGGGAGGTGGGGTTCTCGAAGTTCTGTCGACGACTCAAGCGTCGCCAGGCCTCGAAGGCCCGCTACAAGAAGTAGCGCCCAACCAGTTAGCGTAGGTCTGGTCTATCAAAACCTACAACCCCCATGCGAATTTCGCTGGGGGTTAATCATTTACGCACAAAAGTTGTCAGATATTGACAAAAACTACCTTAGGTGTTATTATTTAGATCGTTTTTACAGATGTAAAAGGGTACATTTAAACCAATTTAATCCCGGAAATTTGTGGCTCAGCTAGCCTCAAGTTCCCGGGATTAATGCTATCTATCTACTATCTCTCCCGGGAGGAGACAAGATGTCTACCAAACTGGTAATTCCGGAGTTTACTCCGCATTTCGAATATGTTCGGAATGACAAGACCAAGCATTTGACCCTAAAGAAGCCTGATGGCAGCTTTATGGTCGAGCAGGATGAAATCGATAATCTTGCTCGAGGCCTTCTCATGGATCCTTTCTATGTTGAGCCTTGGCTGACGAGTTGTGATATCCAGACAGTGTTGTTTCCAGATGTTATCGACGGTCTTAAGGGTGAAGACCCAGCAGTTCGCCGTAAGAGTGTGAACCTGGCTTACCAGACCGAGGATCGGCTGGTGAAGCTTGGGGGTGTAGACGAATTCGTGGCTTGGGCGCAGAGAGGTCGCGACAGGAATGATTTCGGAGTACCTAAAGGCAACAGCAAAGGATTTCGTAAGCTTCCAACTCGCAAGCCAATGAGCCTTACCAAGCTCACTGCCGGCAACCGTGAAGCCATCGAGAAGATTTATAA
Source organism: Candidatus Saccharimonadota bacterium (assembly GCA_014191035.1). Lineage (GTDB taxonomy): Bacteria > Patescibacteriota > Saccharimonadia > CAILAD01 > BJGX01 > BJGX01. The sequence goes on along the minus strand of BJGX01000010.1, from coordinate 14,470 downwards.
TAACAAGAATCTTCTTGGTGAGATGCCGACCGACCTCAGTAGCCGTATCAAGCAGGCTCACGATGAGCTAGAAAAGGGTCAGCTCTACGATGAATTCGCAGAGCTAATTCTTGCAATCTTTGAGCAGTGGCGAGTTTATCATAAGCACATTAATGACTTGAAGGTGAAGATTCCAGATGCAATCGACCAGAGAGACGAGCTTTTGGTCGATCATGCCAACAGTGCAGCCGCAATGGCGCATTGCTCCAAGCTGATTGGATCGATCACTGACCCTAAGAAGCTTACAAAGCTTCTGAAGGAAGGTGTTGAGATCCAGCGCAAGCTTACTCTTCCTGGAGTTTGATAGTTGATTTCGCTAGGGTGGGGCCTACGGGCCCCACCTATAGCATTTGTTTTTATAGAATAATTATTTACAATAATACTTACTCTATGAAAGCAACTCCGCTTTCATTGTACCCATGGGGGAAAATTGCAAGCTCAGATTGATCTAGTCAAGAAGAAGCAGGCGGCCATCCGTCTGCTATCCGGCGATAATCGACCCAAAGCCAGGTCGATTCGTCAGCAAATCGAAGAAATCGATCTTTCCAGGGCCACTTCGCGCGAAATCGTCCGGTTCAACGCGTTGTGCTCGAAGGTTGCAAAGTTCTACGAAACCGACCTGAGAAATCCAGCCAGCACTTCTTCGTGAGTTCTTTTTTGCCAGGGTAAAGCCCTCCTTCCCACAAAGCTCAACCTTGGCAAGAAGATAGCAGTTAGTCGTATCTGCTACCAATAATACGACCGGGTCCGGAGCAGCGACGCTCCGGGCCCTAGCCTTTTAGCCACTAAAAGTCCTAGGGTCTGATCTGGTCCTATCCCAGACAGACTCTAGGCGAACAACCTTTATTTACTAATGAATTAAATGTAATTTAGTAGCAAGTTAAGTACAATATATATCTTAATTCAGATAGTGGTACAATATAGCTATTAGGAGGGGAAATGATAGATATAGATAAAATCAAAGAATTAGACAAAGACGATATTTTTGGAATGATTGGCGCTCAGCCAGATCATTTAAGGCGTAACTTTGCTGATACAATGCACCAAGATGTAACTGCAGAACACGGAGTGGGTATTCAAAACATTGTGCTTGCCGGGATGGGTGGTTCGGCCTTGGCTGCGAATATAATTAAAAACTGGCTTTATGATAATTTTGTGGTGCCATTTGAAATTTGCCGAGGCTATGATTTGCCAGATTATATTGGGCCAAATAGCTTGGTAATACTCTCGAGCTATTCTGGAAATACCGAAGAAACCCTAAGCTGTTACGAAAAGGCCAAAGGGCAAAATGCCCAGATTGTAATAATGACTGCCGGCGGAAAGCTAAAGAAGCTAGCTGAAGAAAACAATCATACACTTTTAGATCTGCCAGAAGACTTTCAGCCTCGATTGGCTGTGCTTGGTGGGCTTAAGGCTTTGGCATGTTTATTTGAAGATATGAAATTAGTTTCGTCAGTTGATCTGCGCGGACAGCTTATTAATGTTGCTGATTTTTTGGATAAAGTTAAGTTCGATATGAGCCCCGATAAAGAAGAGGGTAATTTAGCTAAAGAGATAGCTGTTAAAATGGCTGGTAAAGTTGGCGTAATTTATTCTGGATCAAGGCTTGGCTCGGCTGCTTATAAATGGAAGATTGATATCAATGAAAACGGTAAGCAACTTTTCTTTTATAACACCTATCCAGAGCTAAATCATAATGAATTCCAAGGCTGGATGTTCCCAGAAAAAAAGGAAATCGTATCTGTACAGCTCGAATCAAGTTTTGAGAATAAACAGATGCAAAAGCGCATGGATATCACGAAAAAGATATTAAAAGATCACGGATTTAATCCAATTATTGTTCAGGCAAAAGGCGAAACCGAAATCGAACAATTGCTTTACACAATACTTTTGGGTGACTATGTGTCGGCTTATGTTGGTATCCAAAACGGAATAAACCCAACACCAGTAGAGCTGGTTGAAAAGCTCAAAAAAGATTTAGGTTAAGTTGTTCTGTTGGGGTCAAACTTTGTGCTAAGCATAATAGAAGTAGCAAAATCATCGGCATAAACTTCTGAAGGCAGGCTTTTATACTCGCGCTCCTGAAGCCTTATTACATCGTCGTAGTCATCAATAATTCCACCCTCAAAGTCCCTAATTACTGATTTGTATTTTTTGGTCAGATCTTCAAAAAGGTTTTCGTGTTTGAGTAATTCAGCTTTTACCTCGGGTCTTCTTAGGTCTTCGATTCTCCCATCTCCTATGGGTAGGGTTTTCATTTCGTCGGCTCTAGCTTTTATCTTCTCTTTTCCGTCCATTTTGGTATGGATGTGGTCTAGCGCATGGCCAAGTTCATGGAGCAAAATCCACACCTGGAAAATACGTGGACTCAGTGCCTCGGGGGGTATTCTTAGCCTTTCGGCTATTAGTCTGATAGATTCTTGGCGGTGGCTGAAATCTTCCAAGTATCTTTGCTCGGAGCCGGGCGTAAGATCTAAAAATATCTCATGTCTACCCGATGTATTCTTTTTGGAAAACTTACTTCTTGAGAATGCCCCTATTTTGCCTTCGGGTCTTTGAACGATAAGTACCTCTTTAAGTTCCGGGTACTTCTCAATAGCTTTTAAATACCAAGCTACAAGATTTTCACCATTCTCACCCTGAGCCTTTAATATATCAATATTCTGCTGAAGAACACTTTTGCTTGTTTCTGGTTCAGATACGGACTCCTGCTGCTCGATGGCAATGCCTTTTAATTCATCATAGATAGTAGGACTAGACCTAACCCAGCCGCCACCGGGCTTTTCTACCCAGTCTCCAGATTTTTTGTAGTCTCCTCTTCGAACCCAGCCACCGCCTGGCTTGGGTACCCAATTGTTGCTCGAGTCATCTTCACTCATTGCTTAATTGTATAATAAAAACTTATGGTTATGTATGATGCCGCACGGGGGTCTGCCCAAAAGTAGCTTTTTTTGCTAAACTATACCCGCACGGAGAGGTGTCCGAGTGGCTGAAGGAGCACGCTTGGAAAGCGTGTATGCGGGGAACCGTATCGAGGGTTCGAATCCCTCTCTCTCCGCCAGGAGAGTGATGGTCATGTCAAAAAAGACATGGCCATTTCTCTTTATGTTGAAGTAAAAAACTTAGAAGATTGAATTATAAGGTTATAATTAAGTTATGAAACTAATAAAATATTTAAGTAATAAAGATGTAATTCCAATCTGGAGCAATGTCCCTTTCTATATTCCTGCCGGATTAGCATTCACAAAAGGGCTGTGGGCTTATGGAATTTTAATAGCTTTAGCAGCCAGCGTATCACTTTATTACCATCTTACAGATGAGCGAGAATTAAAAAGGCTGGACAAGTTTTTAGCCTACAGCGTAATAGCTGCAAATTTATACATTTTGTATCTTGCCAAGTTTAAATTGCCCTACTTTACGATAGCTTTGGTCTTTGTTGGAATTGCTTTTTACTTTTTTTTAACTGGGAAAGAGCATAAATATGATGTATATCACGGAATGTGGCACTTATGTTCGGTAGTAATTACCTTGATGTGTGTTTTGGCGTACTAAATTATGGTCTAATCAGATAACTTTCAGTAGAATATAGGTATGAATAATACAAACTGGAACTTAGACGACATTGTTAAATTGGATGATTTTGAAACGCTTTATAAAATTACTGAAAAGCAAATTTTAGATTATGCTAATATTTTTGAAAAATTAAATCCAAATATGACTGAGCAGGAATTTGTAGACTACACCAAATTCCACGAAGAGGTAGTAGAGAATTTACATAAATTAGGCTCCAGGCCTGCGCTTATGGAAGCGGCCGATCAAAAAGACAGCTTGGCGCTAAAACTGAAAAACCAAGTTAAGGATTTGGAAATAAAATTCAGTGAAGCGGTCCAGCCGATAAGCCTATGGCTAAAAGGTAAAGAAGTGCAAGGCAAAGAAGTATTGGATGATGACAATGCCAAAAGGCTTTTTGCTAGCACACCAGACTTAGAATACGTTTATAACTATTCCAGAATGATGGGTAAATATAGCCTAGATGAAAAATCTGAAAATATTATGACTGCTAAGGATGCTAATGGAGTGCGAGTTATTACAGACCTAAGGGACATGATAGAGACGGAATTTGAATATGACTTCAAGCCAGAAGGCGGAGAGCGCAAGATAATCAAAAATAACGCCGAAATCAGCTCTTATGCATATTCAACTAATCCAGCAGAGCGGAAAGCAGCATTTGAGGCAAGATTTGAGCAATACGAAAAGAATATCGATAAGTTTTTTGTTGCTTACCAGGCTGTCGTTAGGGATTGGAATTACGAGGCTAAAGCGCGCGGATTCGAAAGCTCGATTGCTGTTAGGAATGTTGCTAATCATGTTGATGACAATTCTATTTCGACTCTAATTGAAGTCTGTAGTAATAATATTGGAATATTCCAGGATTATTTCAAATTCAAAGCCAAAGAAATGGGTCTGCAAAAGCTAACTAGGTTTGATCTTTATGCGCCGCTTGGTGAAGTTAATGAAGAGTATGATTATGAAAAGGCAATAAAGTTAGTCGATGAATCTTTTAGAGGATTTAGCAATGCTTTTGCTGATAATGCCCAAAAAATAATCCAAGAAAACCATATCGATTCGCATCCCACCGACACCAAAAGAGGAGGAGCTTTTTGTATGACAGTTACTCCAGTTATCACTCCATATGTTTTATTAAACTACACCGGTAAAATGCGCGATGTTAGCACACTTGCTCACGAGTTAGGCCACGGCGTGCATAGTTTGTATGCAAACAAGAATAGCATTTCGACACAACATGCTACATTGCCTTTAGCTGAAACAGCATCGACTCTAGGAGAAATGATACTATTTGAAAAGATCCTATCGGAAACTAAAGATGCCAATACCAAAAAACAACTATTAAGCGATAAATTAGCCGATAGTTACGCTACGGTATGCAGGCAGAACTTTATTGTTAAGTTCGAAATAGCTGCCCACGAAGCAATACAAAAGGGAATTGAAGAGAGTGAACTAAGCCAAATGTGGCTTGATAATATAAAAGAGCAATTTGGCGATAGTGTAGAAGTCGATGGAATGTTCCGATACGAATGGGCGTATATACCTCACATTATTCACACTCCATTTTATTGCTACGCCTATAATTTTGGTGAGCTTTTAAGCATGGCTTTATTTGCCAAGTACAAACAAGAAGGCGAAAGCTTTGTTCCTAAGATCGAGGCTATTTTAGCTGCCGGTGGATCGCAAGATCCAAAACAAGTGCTTGCAAATGTTGGAATAGATATGGGTTCTGCCGATTTTTGGCAGGGGAGTTTTGAGCTTATAAAAGCCTGGCAAAAAGAACTAGAAACTCTATGATAAGAGCTGTCTTTTGGGATTTTTTCGGAGTCATAAATATCGATGGAAAATTAAATAAAGAAATCTCAGATTTTTTAAAATCTAACAAAGGCAAGTATAAATTTGCTATATTGTCGGCTTCAAATACGGATCTGAGGCCATGGCTAAAAGATGAGGATATTTTGGATTATTTTAGTTTAATTCAGATAACAAGCGAGGTTAACTTAACAAAAACCGACCCAAATTTTTATATTAAAGCCCTGGAAGCTATTAATTTAAAACCAAATGAGACTTTATTTATAGATGACATTCAGAGTTATTTAGATGTCGCAGCTAAATTAGGAATTAAAACACAGCTTTACACGCAACAAAGCCTAGCAAATTTACTTTAAGCATATTATTGCTATACAATATATAGCGATAATGAAAAAATCTACTAAATCTTTTGAAAGTGCTTTAGAACTTCTTGGCAGTAAGTGGACATTGCCAATTGTGTCGGCACTACTAGAAGACAAAAGCCGATTTAATGAAATTCAAAGAAAATGCGAAGTTTGCCCGCGCACACTTTCGGCTAGATTAGATGACCTAGAGGCTAATGGTATTGTTAGAAAGAAAGTTTACAAACAAAATCCCCCAAGGGTGGAATATAGTCTTACCAAAAAAGGCGAATCGTTGAGCGCCGTTATAAACGCTATTTCTGACTGGTCTTATAAGAATTAAATATCATTGCTAATGCAAAGCCAACTGCCAGTGGTAAATGTACAATTGTACCAAGATAAGTTATCTCGCCTACTGCTGCTGCATATAGTAGTCCAGACGTTAGGGCCAAATTAAAAATAAGCAGGCTTGAATAAACAAAAGCCTTACTAGCTTTTTTGTCTTTTTGGGAATCAATAAAAAATATAGCTGAAACAGAAAAGAAGGCAACCGACAAAGCAAGAACACCACAGGTTCTTAATAGTATGTCTGGAATATTTACTCCTCCTAGATTTTGTATTAAAGAAGGATATAATACCATTGATATTCCAAGCACACCTTCAACTAAGAAATTGACCAGCAATAATGGTTGAGAAATAATTTTGCCTAACATTTACTTGCTGGCTTGCTTAGCATCGGCTTCTAGTTCTTTAAGATTAGTTGGTATTGGGTTGTTGCTGAGTAAGTTAGCCATCCAGGCGGTGTTATGAGCTAAATAGCGAACAGTTTTATTAGCGTAGACGCTCTTTTGGCCGATCTCTAAATAACTTGGGCCAGGACCAGCTTCGCCTACCCAGTAGCTATCGGAGTTAGGGGCTATTGTGCAGCCGATGTGAGTTAGATTAAATAGAGTATTGGAGCAAACATCATGGGCACCATCTTCGTTGCCAGTTACAATACAGGCCCCAACTTTGCCATAAAGTGGGAATTGCCCAGTTTCAGGGTCAGCTTCATCATAACCTCCGCTAAGGCGCTCCATAACTTTCTGGCAAACCGAGCCTCTGACACCAAACCAAATTGGGGTTGCTATAACTAAAATGTTTGAAGCTAAAACTTGTTTATATATTTCTGGCCATTGGTCCCCATTGCCCTCATCGGAGCTAATGCCAGTTGCAACATTGTAGTCAACAACCCTTATTACCGTGCTTTCAATTCCTAATTTTTCATATTCATCGACTGCTTTTTGAATTAAAGCATCGGTGTTTGATTTTGTAGGGGACTCTTTAAGTGTGCAATTAAGAAATATAGCCTTTAGGTTGTTCATTTTTTACTCCCTTTATCTTTTAATTCAATCGCGCAGGAATTTATGCAAAAGTCTTGACCTGTCTTTGTTTCGCTACCTACCTCGAACATATGGCCCAAATGCGCGCCACACTTGCTACAGGCTACTTCAGTGCGATGCATCCCGTAGCGGTCATCATCGTGGAATTCAACCGAGCCAGGAATGGCTTTTTCAAAGCTTGGCCAGCCAGAGCCGTTATCGTATTTTGTATCGCTTTCGAAAAGCTTTTGCCCGCATACTTTGCAATGGTAGCTTCCATCGTCAAATGTATTCCAGTATTTACCGGTAAAGGCTGGTTCGGTGCCCTTGTGTTGAGTTACATATTCAGTCATTTGGTCTAGCTTTTTCTTTTTCATATTATTATTCTAATGCTTTATAATAAGATTATGCAAAATTTAGTGAACAAAACAGTTTTGATAACAGGCTCAAGTAGGGGGATTGGAGCCGAGACTGCTGTTAATTTTGCTAAAGAGGGCTGCAACGTAATTATTACTTTTGTTGATGAAATAAGCCAAGCCAAAGAAGTTTCTAAAAAATGCGAAAAAGCCGGTGCAAAATCTGTCGAAATAGTTCATTTGGATGTTACTAAGCCCGAATCGATAAAATCAGCTCTTAAAACTATTATTTTAAAATTTGGAGCGATAGATATTTTGGTTAATAACGCAGGCGTAATAAGGTGGAAAAAATTTGAGTCCCAATCCGATGAAGATATCTTGGAGCAGATAAATACTAATTTGGCTGGATTAATACTGATGACGAAATACTGCCTTCAACATATTCGAGACTGTATTATAAACATCGCAAGTGGCGCTGCGTCTCATCCAGTTAAGGATTTAAGTGTTTATAGCGCCACCAAACACGGAGTAAGGGGATTTACGGAGGTTTTGGCAATCGAAGAAGTTGGATTATCAGTGTATTCAGTCAGTCCAACCATGACATCGACCGAGATGACTGATTATCATGGAATGCCAGCAAGTAAAGTAGCGGAAGTAATTGTGCAAACGGCAAAAGATGGCTACGGCATGGAGAGCGGTTCAGACATCAGGGTCTGGGAAGTATTAAATAAAAAACCAGCCTTTATGGGTAGCAAATAATAAGGAAAGATGTATGAAAAAAGATAATTTAAAAAATGAAATAGAGATGGCAGATTTCGCTGCCGGTTGCTTTTGGAAGCCAGAAGAACACTTTAGTAAAATAAAAGGCGTAGTGGACACCAGAGTGGGCTATGAGGGCGGATATATGCCAAATCCAAAGTATGAACAGGTTTGCGCACTAGAGACCGGCCATGCCGAAACAGTACAAATTGAATTTGACCCCAAGGTGGTGTCTTATGATAAACTTTTGGATGAGTTTTTTGAAATCCACGATCCAACCCAAATAAATCGTCAGGGACCGGATATTGGCGAGAACTATAGAAGTGCCATCTTTTATCATGATGACCAGCAAAAAAAGCTAGCACTCGAAAAAATTAAAAAACTAGAGAAATCTAAAAAATATTCAAAGCCCATCGTGACAAGAGTCGAGCCGGCCAAGGACTTTTATAAAGCTGAAGAATACCATCAGCAATATCTTAAAAAGAGAAATATTGGAATACTATTTAATTAAGGAGAAAAAGATGCGTTTAAAACACCGATCAATACTAACAGTTACATTATTAACAATAATTACATTTGGAATTTATCAAATCTATTGGTATTTCATTACTAAAACCGAAATGAACGTATTAAATGGCAAGGAATATAAAGTACCTTTCTTTTTGTGGTTCTTTATACCAATTATAAATATCTGGTGGTTTTGGAGATTTGCTAAGGCTATCGAAAAATCGACCAAAGGAAATGTAGGGCGTTGGGCGGCATTTTTTGCACCGGTAGTTTTAGGAATTATCGGAGGAACTACGTTGTTCATCGCTTTCGGTCCTGACAATGTAGGCGGGCTATTCACTCCTTCAAGGTTAATTTATTCGTTATGTGTATTGATAGCTAGTTTGTTACCAATATATTACTTCCAATCAAATTTAAATAAATACGCTAAGTAGTGTTTATATTCCTGCTAAAATAGATTTTATGGAATCTGAAAAGTTTGATATTACTCTCATATACCCAAAGCTTTATAAAGCCAAGCAGGGGGCAGTTGAAGTAATCGATGTGCCAATGCTTAGGATCTTGGCTATTTCTGGTGAGGGCGACCCAAAAGGCCCTTCCTTTCAACAGTCTATAGAGGCTTTGTATTCGGTTGTGTATTCTATTTTGGCCATGCCAAAAAGTGGTGTGCAAATTGAGGGCTTTGTGGACTTTAAGGTATCGCCGCTTGAGACCCTGTGGAGTATGCGAGGAGGCCAGGAGATGGACATTAGTAAAAAAGACGAGCTGCTATGGGAAATATTTGTTGTTGTTCCGGGCTTCGTAAACCAAAAACTTGTAAATATGGCAGTATTAAAAGCTAAGGAACATAAGGAAAATGACAAATACGAGAGTTTGCATATCTCTTCCTTGCAAGAAAAGAAATCGGCTCAGATTTTGCATGTTGGATCCTACGCTACAGAGGCAAAAGATATTGAGTCCCTGCATAAGTCTATTAAAAGAAGAGGCTATAAGCCATCCGCTAGGCATCATGAGATATATTTAAGCGACCCAACAAGAACTAAGACGGGTCGGTTAAAAACGATAATACGACAGCCAATTATAAAGATTTAGCGATCTTTATTTTTTGGTTCCTGTGGTTTTTTGCTAATAGCAAATACCAATACAGCCAAGCCACTAAGAGACAATAAAAGTACTAATATAGTTTTACCAGCAGCTGTCTGGAAAGCGTTAAGCTCAAACAGAAGCATCAGCAAGCCCAGAATAATTATTCCAAATGCAAAGCCGTTTTCTCTTGAAGAGCCAGCTGAAAAAGTAAACAGACCAAGCAGTATAAACAGCAATGGCCAGTACTGGCCTAAAAAGTTATTACTACTTAAAAAACCAAGCAAGTCTATTAGAACTACTACAGCTACAGCCAAAAATATAAGAGCTAAACCAATACCTAGATAGTTATTTTTTTTCATAGTATTTTACTACTATAATGCCTGAAGTATTTTTATTCAATGTTCACTAGTGATATTATAAGCGTATGAAAGATAAAAAAATCAGCCCAACTTCAGTCGGAATTATAGTAATAATCAGTGTTGTACTTGGCTTGGTTGTTATTTTTGGATATATTCAAAATTCTTATTCAACTAGAGTTAAATCAATAACTGTTACCTCTAGCTCCGGACCTGTCGCACCTGAATTCCAGCAGACTCAAAGCATATACATAAGCAAGAATATTTGCGAATTCACAACTACAAAGACCCAAACAAATCAAACCTCCACAGAGGAATGCAAGGTTTTACCAAATAAATTCGAAGCTATTCAAAATGATGCCAAAAGCTACGATCTGGTTGGAAAAATAATTGCGAACGAGAAAGACAGCGAAGCTGATCTTCTGGGCGGTAAAAATTACTCAATAAGAGTAGAGCTTAACGACGGCACCATATTATCGACCGAGTTTGACAATAATTTTAACCAGAGCATAGAGCCATTTCTAGACAACCTAAATCTATACGTTCCACAATTTTCTAGACTAGGTCTCTAGATTATTTTTTAGCTTTTATTTTTTTAGAGACACTCTTATATACACTTTTGTAGGTTTCTTTAACCTTGTCTGAATTTATTAAAAAGTGAATTAGAATAGCTATGGATGAAATAAGTATGTATAGCCAAGCAAAACCACGAACTAAACCAAAGTAATTGTTAATTATGCCGTTCACCAAGCCATCTATAGCGCTGCTCTCAGCTGCATTTCCTGTTGATGGCAAGAATGAATTGGCAATCGGTGGAACAAGATAGCTAAGAGCCAATACCACAGCACCAGAAATACCAAAGGCCCAGTATATAGAGCTTAATACCTTGCTAAGGCTTTTTCGGTTCAAAATAATAACCCCGATTAAGCTCAATAATGTAATTATCCATAACACATTTGTTGTGGTGTTGATTGCTTTGTAGGCATTGCGAATTTTAAGAAAAATTGCAATCGGTGAATTAGGCTGCTTTTCAACGTTAACAATAATGACATTATTTGGTACAGATTTTACAAAGTCCAATGTAGTGGTTGTTAGCGATTCAGAAAGACCCAACTTAGGCAGATATTGCTCGGCCTCTGCCTTAAAAGCAGTAGTGTCGAATTCAATCTTATTGGTTGCTAAATCAGCAGCACGACTGCTTAATTTATATAAATTGTTTAGCCCTGGCTCAGCTATTTTGGCTACGTTCTCAGGGGTAACAACAATATCTATTACCTTATTTACCAGTGCCGTTTTTAAGAAATTACTTTTAATACTCTCAGGTAAATTATTTCTTAACTCGACTTTAGTTAACTCAGTAATGTTTTCTATGGCTGAAGATTCTTTTAGGAATAAGTAGGCTCTAGCGCCACTAGCAAAATTATTTCTAAAAACAGTAAGAATGCTACCCAATACTAACGCTATGGTTAGTATTGCAAGTAGCAGTCTGTTCCAGCCAGTATGGGTATTCGTCTTGGCTGTTTCTTTCATTTACTTCTTTACTTTAGGATAAAAGAATAGACCAGTTATACCTAGTACAGCACCCACAATAATCGTGTAGAAGCCTATAGCCCAAATTAGGTCCAATACTCCTTCTAATGGGTTGCTTAGCACGTATATACCGAATAGAAGTGCGATTATTCCTACAAGTACAAATAGAATTCTCGCTCCAGCTTCCATTTTGGCTGCAAAACCAACATAAATATCCGAAATACCAAACACCAAAGCCCAAATTGCAATTAATAGTGCAATGATTGTGGCTGTAACACCAGGTCTGACTAGTAGGAATATACCGGCGGCAATTCCTAGTAAACCTAGAAGTACAGTCAAGACGGCACTTTTGTTTGTCTTATCGAAGGCAGGCTCAAATAATGTTGCAAAACCTAGGATTAAGATGTTTATTGCGAACAGTACGACCAGCACATACAGAGTAAGACCAGGCCAAACTAACAAAATTGCGCCTAATAACATATTCAATAGCGCCCTTAATAATATTGCGTTTCTCGATGGTAAAACAGCGAGTTCCATTCACACCTCCTTATTTATATTTTAATTGTAAAGCTTTTATTTTGTTTTGTGAACTAATTATGATAATATTTTCTGATTCTTCTTCAGGGAGGTGAAGAATGAAGAAATACCTCACTTGGGCGGGAGCCGCCCTAATCGTTTTGGCTGCCTTTAAGGCATTTCAAATAAATAAGCAAAAAACACGAGGTTCCTACAAAAAGAATTATTGAAATATTCTTAGTAATTCTATTGGGTCTATGCCGAAAGGTATGGACCTATTTTTAATCTCGCCCAGCGCCAAAAATTCGCAAAAGGAACAAGAAAAGATTTAGAAAGTCTAGATAAAGACTAAGTGCACCAAGCACGGCCAGGTTTCCGGCGTTACCGAACTGAGCGTATATTTTCTTTATTTTTTGAATATCATAGGCAGTTAGTCCTAAAAATATCACCACACCGATATAAGATATAACAAGCTCTAGTCCTGATGACTTAAGAAATATATTAACTAAGCTAGCGATAATTATTCCAATTAGACCCATCAGTAAAAGCATTCCAAGCTTACTGAGGTCTTTTTTGGTTGTGTAGCCAATAAAAGCCATAATCGCAAACATCGATGCAGTAATAAAGAATACTCGCATAATTGAAGTAGATGTATAAGTCAGGAATATTATAGAAAAAGTAACCCCTACGGTTGCGGCGTAAGCCATAAATAGGCCTCTGGCAGCGACAGCAGAGAGCTTCATAATTCTGGCACTTAAAAATATCACAAGCCCTAGCTGTAAAATAACTAGGCCAATTAGAGCAATAGGGTTGTAGAAAATTGCCTTAACACTGTCTCCGGCGGCAGCAATTAAATAGCCCACAATTCCACTTAAAGTAAGACCAGCAAACATCCAGGCGAATATGCCTGATAAATAATTCGCAAAAGCTACTGATTCTTTTTTAGTATGTTTTACAACTTCTTCCATTACTTTTTACCTTTCTTTTTAGATTTCTTAGGGACTTTTTTGGATTTCGTTTTAGATCCAATAATTGCATTATAACCAGTAATTATTCCCACAACCAATGAGTATAAACCTATTGCCCAGACGATTGTTAAACTGCCCTGAATAGGATTGAACAGAATAAAAATTGCAAAGACTATAGAAAGTGCTCCGGCTATATAGAACAACCAGCTTTGGGATTGTTTTAGCTCGGTCAGTTTAAAACCAAGTATTAAATCAATAATCCCAAACATTAGTGCCCAGGCTGCGAAGATTATTGTTAATACGGCGACACCTGCAAGAGGCCTGGTCAGTAAGTATATTCCCAAAAAGATGCTTAACACGCCAAATAGTGCAGTTAAAAATGCGTGCTTATTGGTTTTATCTATAGCGGGCTCAAAAACCATAAACAACCCAACAATTAAAAGATTAACTGAAAGGGCTATAGATAGAACCCATAGTGTAAGTCCTGGGAAAAATAAAAGTATTATTCCAAAAATAATATTTACAATGCTTCTTAAGAGCATCGAACTATAGGAGGGCTTTTTGATTATTTTAATAGACAATTCATTCATAGCTAAATTATATCACTATTATCTGTATAGTATTTAGTTTTGGGTAGTAGTGCCGGATTGAGTAAGCTTTTCGGCGTAATCAGAGCCCAATATAATATCAATGTCTTCGGCACCTGGTTTAAGACTGATATCTCCTTGAGTTGCTTTAACACCAAGCAGATCCTCGAAATACTTAATTGTGTTTGGCTTTTTGCCACCACTGTAGTCTATTATTTGAGAGGTTGTGTAGTCCTTGGTTTTGGCATTTGTAATAGACAAAACAGTTATTGGAAGACCTGAATTTACTAGCTTGGTGTCAAGTTTGCCCGCAAGGCCAACAGTTGTGGTGCCATTTTGAATAACAACTTTCGGATCTTCAGACCAAATAGGACCTACTTTAAAGATATTTTCTACAAACTTTTTGATGTCATCAAAATTGCCACCAGCAGGCAAAAGGTCGCTACTTGATGGGTCGGATTTCAAAAAGCCATTTGATTTGATAGAGAATACTACATCAAATATATTTTCCTGAGGTATATTTTTGCTAATTTCATATGCTCTTTGAATCTCTGAAAGGCTCATGTCGGTCTTGATGTCGTTAGAAAATGCATTTATTAAATCATTTAGCTTTTTAGGGTTAGATAATGTTTCCATACTCATGGCCTTAGAACGTATAGCCTGCAACACTTCTTGTTGTCTTAAG
>BJGX01000009.1 GCA_014191035.1 Candidatus Saccharimonadota bacterium | reverse complement strand
AGACCAAGGTATTGGTTTAGCTTATTTTTATCTTTTTTATACTGTAAAAGGCCTCTGAAACCAATAAATAATGTAAAAGGAATGCCTACATACCAATGAATTGCATTTAGCGGAATATGCATAAGAGCATTATACATAAAACAGATGTAAATTATATAATTACCTATGTGTTTACACGATAAGCATAATTGTTATAGTATGTAAATAATTGAAAAAAATAATTAATAAAGGATAAATAATGTCTTCACCGAACACTTTAGATAAAAATGGCTCAAATACCAAAGTTTTTAAGCCGGCAGTACCTGATCTAACCGATATCAGGCCCGCTAAAAATGTAGATCAGACAAAATTAACTGTCGAACACCATGGAGAAAGGTTCAAAGATCACGACGGTCTCTTGGTACCAGAAGACTATCAAGAAATGCCAAAAACTGATCAAAAAGAAAGTAACAAGGAAGCACCAAGGCCTGGAGACTTAGTCCCAGCAGAGCCTAGACACCTAGAAGCAGCTCTTAAAAGAGCTAAAGAAGAAGATATTTCAGAAACAGCAGTAGCTGGAGCTATGGGCAATGAGCCATATACCACCGAAACTGAAGACGATGGCCCAACCCCCTTCACTGATTATTCCGTTTTTAGGCCTAAAGGTGAACAGGTAGATGGTGACCCTGTCAGGGAGGGGTACCAAAAGATTGGCGAAGCAGTTAACAAAAGAATTGATGAATTAAAACAAGAAGGCATGAGCGACTCAGATGCCCACGCAAAAGCACATGATGAATTTTGGGGTATGGTTGATTCGGCTTCACCAAAGCCAGAACCACCAGATAACGATAAGCCAGAACCACCAGATAATGATAAGCCAGAACCACCAGATAACGATAAGCCAGAACCACCAGATAACGATAAGCCAGAACCACCAGATAATGATAAGCCTCCAGGACCACCACCCGGACCTCCAGGACCACCCGAAAACGACGAAGGCCCAAATAATGAGCAGCAAACTGCCGAGGAACTACAGCGAGCTACAGCCGATCTTGAAGGTAGCATACATCATTTCGCACAAGCTAGAATCGAAAGAGAAAAGCTTTTTGGTGGCGGAAGCGCCGAAAAGAGGCTACTTGAACGAGAGGGCCAAGCCCTCCAGGAAAGCTTTAGAAGATACACAGAGGCTATTTCAAAAGATTTCGCTGCAAGATCAGAAAATATCGAAAATGCCTTTGAAGGACAAAAGGAATCTCTGCAGCGCGATGCAGCCGAATTGACAAACACAAGAGCTCTGGCTGCTCAAAAACTATCAACCCTTCAAGAAACTCTAGACACAACTACTGACCCTACTGAAAAAGCTAAAATTCAAATCGATATGCTTGCTTATCAAGCCCTGGACGCTCAGACTCAGGCCGAACTATCTAATATTCAAGCAGAATTGCAACAAATAGATGCAGATAAAGCTGTAGAGCTTCAAAGACTTGAAGTTGAAAAGAATGAGCGAATTTCAGAGGCTTTAATAGAAGTTGAGCAGCGGGTTAATGCTGAAATGCTAGAAATCAGAGAACAAAAACGGCCCAAAATAGCAAAGCTTAATGAATGGCTAAGACGCAAGCCAGGTGTTAGGATTGCGATTGGTGCCGGGCTAGCTGCCATGGGTGTGTTTGGTGTGGTAACCGGAGCTGTTCCTCTAGTTGCATTGGCAATGGGTGGTAAGGCCATTATGGCTGGTGCTGGTGGCTATAATGCCGCAAGAGGTATAGGAGAAAGAATTGCTAACCGAGGTTATGAAAAAGCAAATGTAGATAGTATCGAAGAATATGTTGAGGCTGCTGGCAACCAAAGTAACACTAGGCGTAAAAGCAAAAAGGCTGGCGTAGTAGCTGGTGCAGCACTTGCAGCAATACCTGTTGTTAGAGGTGCAAATGAGATCTTCAATGCCACCCCTGATCCTGGCATTCCAAGCGATTACAACCCAGGGGCATACAGAATGGCAGGAATAGTTACCGAAAGACCATCTGCTGGATCGCAGTTTACTGAAATGGTTACCAACCCTAACCCTAACCCTTCTATTTTGGCAGACGCAAAAGCGGCCGAATCCTTAATGGACGCCGCATATAGCAGAGTTGCTCCAGGAATGAGCTTTGATCAGCTCAAGAATCTTGATGCTGTAATCGGAAGACTTTCTGCTAGTCAAGGATATGGCAATGGCTTCACTGCTGGTGCAATGGATACTCTTGCAGATCAAATTAAAAGTGGGCTGGGTGCAAATGACATAATTAAACAAATGAACCTGGGCCCACCAATCCCTGGACTATAAAGGAGGTGATGATGAATAAAGAAGAACTATTAAAAAGACTTGGTATCGAAAACTCTTCAGTAGAAAAGCAAAATGAAATATTGCAAAATCTAGCAAATGCAGTCAGTACGAGAATTATGGTTAAACTTTCAGAACAGCTTACCGACGAAGATTTGGATCAAATTTCCAAAATGATTGATAATAATCAAGACATGGAAGTAGAAAGATTTATTACTAGCAAAATTCCAAACTATGAAGAGTTTAAAAACAAGATTGAGGCTGATATGATAGAAGAAGTAATAAACAATAAGAGCTCAATTATGCAGAATATAGATGCGATCAGCTCTGAAAAACTTTCACTAAGCTAAGGTAGGGAAAAATATAAAAAGTCAGTCAAGGGGGTGTTTTTGAGTGAACTCTAAAAGAATATTGGTTTTTGATTACATAAGAGGATATTTGATGATTGTAATATTGATCGATCATCTGAATATTTATCCGTCAATTTTTCAATACATAACCGGCAGAGGCCAAATGTGGGTAACTGCTGCTGAGGGCTTTTTCTTTATTTCTGGGGCTATGGTAGGACTTATTAGAGGTAGTCAGTATTTAAAAGATAAAGATATATTTCCGATAGCTAAAAAATTACTAAACAGATCTTGGAAACTATACCTTTATTATGTGTTTTTTACGATTCTAAGTGTACTAATTGCTCTACTGTTAATCAAATTCAATTTGGGAACTCTTAAAACAGAGGAAGTAATGACAGCAAAAGGCATTAGTAGAACTTTCTGGAATATAGTTCAGCTTTCAGCTGGATACGGTTATGTAAATTTCTTGAAATACTATGCAATATATATGATTTTATCTATACCTCTGCTTTGGTTATTAAAAAATAAAATGTGGTATCTAATTATTGGGCTTGCAGTAGTTTCTTGGTTTGAGCCCAGACTAGCTATTTTTAATTTTGATAACCTATTCTTTTATTGGTTTTCATACTTTGCCCTAGGAACACTTTTCGGATTTTACTACGATAAAATAAAAAGTATTTTCCTAAAAAAATCGGGCTTAGTTCAGCAGAGCACTAGCTGGTTATCTATTGGGGTTCTATTTTTGGTTTTTGGAATTAATTGGTATATAAATTTTTTTGATGTAAAAAAATCAACCAATATGATTGGGTTTCTAAAATCGTTTAGTCATTATCAATGGAAGCTAACAGACTTTACAGAAACATGGCTTTATAATAATAGAACTGGAGTCATGAGGCTGGCTATATTTTTACTTATTGCGCCAGGGCTATTTTTTATATTCAAAAAATTGGAGTCTATTATAAAAAGAAGGCTGGATTGGATTATTGGAGAATTTGGCAGAAATTCGTTAAGGACTTTTATTGTGGGTGGCATTTCAGTACTACTGTTTAAGTTTTGGGCAGTAGATATAACATTTATTTATAATTCCTTGGTTTCGGTTCTATACCTATATTTAGTTCTAAAAATTATAAATATTAGTTGGATAAAAAAATTTATATCTAATTAATCATTGCGCTTAAGCTTAAAAAAGAGTATATTTCTTATAAATGAATGGCGCTAAAAATATTATTAAAAAAGATAAGTACAATCTTATAAGATGGTTGATTCTAGTCTTAATTATTATCACAAGCTTTCTTAGAATTGAAAATGGTGGTCTTGCGATAATTGTCTATCTTTTGCCTACAATATTTATTTTTATGCACGGGAGCAGGTTTTTAGGCAAAAAGAACATTGCAATATTTTTTGTGGTGGTGTGCATTGTCACCTTTATTGCAGAGTATTTAGGTATTAATACCGGCAGGCTATTTGGAGAATATTATTACAATTCAGTTGGTAATGGTCCGCTGCTTGGCGGCGTACCTCCCCTACTAATGCTTACTTATTTCTCTATAACCTATGGTACTTATTGGGTAATAAGGATATTACTTGGTGATTTTGGAGTCATTAGGGGTATTAAAATACTATGGCTGAGTATTTTAGGAGGATTAATAGCAACATTAACCGACCTTGCTGCTGACCCTGTTAACTCCACTGTAAATCAAGTGTATATATGGACTAAAGGGGGCATATTCTTTGGTGTTCCATACGAAAATTTCACCGGTTGGCTACTTGAAATTGCAATAGCATTTGTAATAATATCTGTAATTTTTGGATATATTACTAATTCTCCTAAGCTAAAATCACTGCCATCAAAAAACTTTCAACTTCAGCCAATAATACTTTTTGCAGCACCAGTCCTTCCTATAATACTAAGACCTATATGGGGCGAGCAGCCTGCCGACATACGTGCAGCAATGTCTCTAATAGCCCTATTTGGTTTAGGAAGCTTAATTGTTGTAAGTATTCTAAAGATCTATTGGAAAAACAACAAAAAAATATAATTATTTTTCAGGCATAATAACTGAACCGACAATAAAATAAATTATAAATCCAGGTATTACTCCTGCCATTACTATAATAATTAATGCTACGATTCTAGCCAATGACTTATCTAAATTAAAATACTCGGCCACACCACCCACTACGCCGAGTAACTTTTTATCTTTAGATAATTTGAGATGTTTGTTTTTTGATTTTTTCATAATTTCTGGAGCCGACGGTGGGACTCGAACCCGCAACCTGCTGTTTACAAAACAGCTGCTCTGCCAATTGAGCTACGTCGGCGTAATGGTGCCGGGTGAGAGATTCGAACTCCCGAAGACGTATGTCAGCTGATTTACAGTCAGCCCCCGTTGACCGCTTGGGTAACCCGGCAAATTATATGGAGCCACCCGCGGGATTTGAACCCGCGACCCCTTCCTTACCATGGAAGTGCTCTACCCCTGAGCTAGGGTGGCTAATTTAGCAATTTACAGATATAAAAGCAATGTATAGCATACCAGTTTATTTCATATTCTTCAAGGTTGTTTGGGTGGTAAGAGCCTGCTTAGCCCTTAAGTTTTTAGGGTCTATTTTTAAAATTTGTTTAAATGTCTTTTCAGCTTCGCCCTTCATGCCTTCGTGAATATATGACTCCGCAAGAAGCTGCATAATAGATACACTTTCGGGCTCAAGCTCGAGGGCTCTTTTTAGAGTTTTTATTTGTTTTTCGTATAGTCCCATAACTCTATAGACCCTGGCTAATGCTACCAGACGTGCTGAAGTTTCTTCCATTTCAATTGATTTTTCTAATGCTTTAGCGGAGCGCTTAAATTTTCTACTTTTAAAAAGCATCATAGACAAATTGTAATAACTTGCAGCATTGGGATAATTGTCCGCAACTATCTGAAAACACTCTATTGCGTCATCTACCTGACCAAAATGAGAGTATATAAAACCAAGCCTTGAATAGGCCAGACTGTTTTTATGGTCTACCTTCAGGACTTTTAAGTACGCTTTTTCGGCAGCAAGATAGTTTTTTTCGGCATAGTATCGCCCGGCCATCTCAAGAAGACTATCTAGCCTCGCATCGTGGCTAACGGGCAAAATAGCCAAATTATCTACAATTTTTTCCATAAAGCTAATTTTGTATTTGCTTAACAACAAGAAGGTCAGAATGAATAATGCTACAAATATTATTACTTCAAATATCATTTAAACTCCAATGCTAGGTTTTCCATTACTAATCTTGCATTTCCATTATTGTACAGATGAGACTGCGCCAAAATCAAGCTCTCAGCATCATGGCGCCAACTAGGCGGGCTATTATCAGATTGCAAAATAGTAGCCATGGTGTCTATAAGATTGGCAGTTTCATTCTTTTCATGAAGAGTAGATATTATCATTAATCTCTCATTTAGTCCACCCTCAATAAATCCATTTGCCTTTTCATACAGCATATCAATTTCTTCAGAGTCGGTAGACAGGCTAATTAATTTGGCCGGGCTAAAAATTGGCAGCTCCTGAGCCTTTGAAGGTATGTCATATTTTTCTGCAAGCTCATACATCTGCTCTTTGTTGGGTAGATAAAAATTTATTATTTGGGTTCTGGACAAAATAGTCTTAGGAATAGATAGCTTTGAATGCGCAATTAAAATAAAAACAGTATTAGCTGGTGGCTCCTCAAGAATAGAAAGCAAGCAATTGCTGGCCTCAATACTTAAAAGTTCGGCTTCATCAATTATTACAACCTTGTTCTGAACTCTTTCTCCTGCCGTAAGATTACAAAATTCTCTTGCTGACTTTATCTGAGCAATCGAAATTTTTTTGTTCTCTATAGGCTCAACAACCCTTAGCCAACGCTCTTGGTCGGCCGAATTTAAACTATCGCCCATAACTGACTTTGCAAACAGCATTGCTGTCGATGTTTTTCCCAAACCCTTTTTGCCAACAAACAAATAGGCATGCGCAGGAGATTTTAGTGCAGCCATAATCAGTGAGCGAGTTTTTGGGTTTATTACTAAATTATCCATTTATAGATTCCAAAAAATCAGTTAAGTCTTTTGGTAGATCAGCCTCGAAATTTTGTTTTAAAAGCCCCTCTTCAATACTCAGAGCCAAGCTTTTGGCGTGTAAAAATTGCCTGCTAAGGCCCTCCGGCATTGGTTTGCCACCATAAAGCTTATCACCGACTATCGGATGCCCCATATGCGCAAATTGTACTCTTATTTGATGAGTTCTGCCTGTATGGATATCTATTTGAACAAGACTATATTTATTGTATTCAGCTAGTACTTTATATTCAGAGATGGCCATTTTGCCAAGTGCATCAATCGACATTTTATTGGGCGCTTTGGTTGAGCGCTTTATTGGTAGCTCTATTCTAGCCCTAGGGTGCCTTAAGTGCCCCCAAACCAAAGCGATGTAGGTTTTATCGACTAGTCTGCTCGCAAACTGCTGCTGCAAATAGTCGAGCTCCTTTATTGTTTTGGCCATAATAAGCACTCCAGAGGTATCCTTATCTAGCCTATGAACAATGCCACCCCTTAAATGATCATTGCTTGCTAGCTTAGATCTAAAAATAGAGTAAATTGTTTCTGATTGATCTTTTGAATTTTTGGCATGCATAGATATGCCAGCAGGCTTATTTATAACAATAATTTGCTCATTTTCAAAAAGGACCTCTATATTAAATCCATCCCCTTCTATAAGTTTTTTACTCATATAAACTATTATACTAGCTTATTAAGGGTTTGTAGCTGACTTTTAGTACCCATTACGATCAGGCTGTCGCCTGGATAAACAACCTCTCTTCCGGTTGGGTGAACATGACTGGTTCCACTAGCAGTATTTAACGCCAAAGTCGTAATCCCCTCAGCATGCTTTAATATATTTTCTAAACGGTGTCCGCTAACTGTCGAGCTTTTAGGTACCAATATTTCTCGCACCTGTAAATCTGAACTTTTGTTGGTAGAAAGTGAGTCTAAAATATCAATTACATGAGGTCTCATAAGAAGTGTCGCCATATGAAATCCGCCGATTTGATTGGGCATAGAGACCTTATCTGCACCAGCCCTAGCTATCCTTTGGACATTTTCTTCTCTATTGGCACGAGAAACAATAAACAAATCAGGATTAAGTTGTCTTGCGGTTAATGTTAAAAATAAATTATTTGAATCATCTCCAAGCGAAGCTACGATACCTTTGGCTTTTTCAATTTTAGCTTTATGCAAATCACGCTCCTTTGTTGAATCGCCAACGAAAGCCGTATAGCCCATCGCTACAGCCTCTTTAACCCTGTTTTCGTCTTTGTCTATTGCCACAAAGTGCTGGCCTTCAGAAGCCAGCTCACGAGCGACTTGACTGCCTACTCGGCCTAATCCACAAACTATATAATGATCTTTCATACTAATTAATTTTGCCTTTATTTTTCGGCGCTTTAATCCGTCTCCTAAACCTATAATATACTCTCCAAAAAGCTTAAGCAAATATGCAAGCAAAACAAGACTAGCAAGAACCAGACCAATAACAATTCCTCTTGCAGGCCAAGAGTCCATATGAAAATTATCATGGTGGGTCAAGCTTATATAAATTGCCCTATAAAGAGATTCTTGCAAACTTATACTCTCTACGACCATCAAGCCTAGTGAGGCTAATACGAGAAAAGAAAGTATTATTAATATCAAATAGATTAATTGCTTTTTACGCATATGTTTATTATAAGTCTTATGCTTATAGATGTCAGCATTTAGGCTAAACAAAAATCCCACCGAAGTGGGATTTTACGATTAACGTTTTGAGAACTGAGGTGATTTACGAGCCTTACGAAGTCCTGGCTTCTTGCGTTCTTTCTTGCGAGGATCACGGGTTAGGTAGCCATGTTTTTTAAGACTAGTTCTGAAGTCTTCACTCATTTCTACTAAAGATCTAGCAATTCCTAGCCTAATTGCATCTGATTGACCACGCAAACCACCACCATCTACTTTTACTTCCACATTCATTTCTGATGACTTTGATAGCAATTCAAGTGGTGCTTTTAGATTATGCACATAAGCTTCATTGCCCAAAAAGTATTCACTTGCAGGCTTTTCATTAACAATAATGTCGCCCTTGCCCTTCATAAGCTTAACAACAGCCACAGACTGCTTGCGGCGACCAACGGCTCGGTAGTAATTATTTTTTGATGTAGTTTTTTCTGGCATATTAGGCCTCCACCTTAATTAGTTCTGGTTTTTGAGCTTCGTGCTTGTGTTCTTCAGTAGCATAAACCTTTAAGTTTTTTAACATTTCAGCCTTAAGCTTATTTTTAGGAAGCATACCAGCCACAGAGTGTTCAATAACTCTATTAGGGTGCTTTTCTAGCATTTCTTTTAAGCTAGTTTCGGTAAGGCCCCCAGGGTAGCCGCTATGTCGATAATAAAACTTATCGGTTAGTTTGTTACCTGTAACTTTTATTTTGGCGCCATTAATAACAACCACTACATCTCCGGTAATAACATTTGGGCTGTAGGTCGGTTTATGCTTACCCATCAATAATTCAGCTATTCTAGTACTTAAACGGCCCAGGTTTATTCCTTTAGCATCAATTAAATACCATTTCTGATTAACTTCGGTTGGTTTTGCTGAATAAGTCTTCATTTCTTGATTTCCTTTTTGGCTGATTTAGTCTTGGTTCCAGCTTTCTTAGCTACTGGTTTTTTGGTTTCTTGTTTGACTTCACTAGTCTTTGTTTCAGAAGCACTGTAGCCTTCATCTAGGATTAGTTCAATAACAGCCATCTCTGCACCATCACCAAGCCTTTTACCAATTTTAATAACTCTTGTGTAGCCACTATCTCGGCCCTGAAACCCTTTTACTAAATCATTATTGAGTTTTTCTGCTGCCACCGGATTTATTGTGTAGCTTAGTATTTGTCGATAATTATGCAAGTCCTGTTTCTTAGCCTTAGTAACAAGCTTATCGAATATGCGAGACAACTCTTTTGCTTTGATTTCCGTAGTTTCAATTCTTTCATAAAGAATTAATGAGTCAACCAAACCACGCATCATTGCCCTTCGAGGGCCTGCTGTTCTTGAGAATTTCTTTCCTATGTAGCTATGTCTATGCATGGTATTACCTTCTTATTCCTTATTATTCGCCTGCTGGCGCCTGGTTAACTCCAAGTTCGGCTAGTTTTTCCACAACCTCATCTTGAGCTTTAGCTCCGAATCCTTTAAGGTCCTTCAGATCAGCTGGACTAAGATCCATAAGATCTTTAATTGTATTAATATCGTTGTTCATTAGAGCATTTGCAGTTCTTGGACTAAAGTTAACTTCATCCACACCTATCTGAGCCATATCTGCTTCAGCTCTTTCGGCTGCAGTCATGATTCCACCAGTGCCAACCGAAACCACGTCGTGTCCAGCAAGTACCTGGAAGTGACCAACAAGTATTTCTGAAGCCTGCATTACAGCCTCTTTAGGGCTGATTGTTCCATCAGTTTCAACTTCTAAGATAAGCTTGTCAAGATCGGTCATTTGCCCCACGCGAGTGTTGGCTACGCTGTAACGAACACGCTTGATTGGTGTATAAATTGCATCAATTGCAATCATTCCAACTGGAAGTTTTTCACCACCTCTGTTTTCTACAGGAGCATAACCACGACCCTGCTCTACACGCATTTCCATTTCAAACTTTACCTTTGAATTATCAAGATTTGCGATTACTAGTTCTGGATTTACAACCTCGACATCGTTTGAAGTAGCAATATCACCAGCTTTAACAACACCACCGGTTTTTTTAAGTGTCAGCGTAACTGGCTCTTCATTTGGATTGCGGAATCGAATTTGCTTGATGTTCAATATAATTTCAATAACATCTTCTTTCACGCCCTTGATAGTCGAAAATTCATGGCTTACACCTTCAATTTTAACAGCTGAAATAGCGCTTCCGGCTAGACTAGAAAGAAGAACTCTGCGAATTGAGTTTCCTAAGGTCATTCCGTAGCCTGGGTAAAGTGGCTCTACGGTGAATTGAGCAGCATTGTCAGCTGTCTTTTCTTCTTTTAATTCTGGTAAGTTGATGTCGTATAACATGGCTCTCCTTATTATTTTAACGTGAATAATATTCAATAATTAATTGCTCTTCGATCTCCTGATCTTGCTCCTCGCGTAGTGGCAAACCAGTAACTTTGGCGCTGAACTTCTTCTGATCGAAGCTTAGCCAGCTTGGCAAAGTTTGGTTAGGATCCATACTATCTTTGAGGGCTACAAAATAAGCAGACTTTAAACTTGCTTCACGAACAGTAATTTCATCGGTAGGTTTTACAATTATCGAAGGAATATCTACTCGCTTACCGTTTAGCAAAATATGTCCATGGGTAACAATTTGGCGGGCTGCTGGGCGAGACGGTGCAATACCTAGGCGATAAACAACATTATCTAGTCTTCTCTCTAGTAACTGTAGAAGGTTTTCGCCCGCTACACCTTGCATTTTTTCTGCCTTACCAACGTACTTACGGAATTGCTTTTCTAAAATTCCGTAAAAACGTTTTACTTTTTGCTTTTCTCTAAGCTGCAATGCATAATCGCTTGGCTTGCTTCTTCTAGCCTGTCCGTGTTGACCTGGTGCATAATTGCGTCTAGTTAGGGCTTTTACAGCTTTAGGGTGCGTGTGAGCACCTTCCCGACGAGCAATTTTGGCAGCTGGGGTTAGATTTCTTGCCATTTTATACTCTCCTTGCCTTTCGTGGTCTACAGCCATTATGTGGAATGCCAGTTTCATCCTTAATTGATGTAACACTTATTCCAGAACCTTGTAGGGCACGGACTGCAGATTCGCGTCCACCGCCGATTCCTTTAATAACAACTTCTACACTGCTCATACCAACATCTTTGCATGAAGCAACTGCCTTTTCTGCGGCTATCTGAGCAGCATATGGAGTGCTTTTACGAGAACCTTTGAATCCAGCAGAACCTGATGAAGCCCAGCTTACAACGGCACCCTTATCGTCGGTAATAGAAATAATTGTATTATTAAAACTTGAATGAATATGCACTATACCTTTTGGTATATTGCGTTTCTGCTTCTTTTTTCTGGTTTTGGTTGCTGGTTTACTCATAATATTCCTTAAGTTTTAGCTGCTGACTTTTTCTTACCACTTCCCATGGTTACTTTTTTACCACGCTTGGTTCTGGCATTAGTCTTGGTTCGCTGCCCACGACTTGGAAGACCCGCACTATGACGTAGGCCTCGGTAAGCTTTGATTTCTTTGAGTCTTTTGATATTTCCAGTTACTACCCTGGAAAGATCAGCCTCAACTGTAATATTTTTGTCTATATATTCACGTATTTTAGTAAGCTCTGACTCTGGCACATTCTTAACTCTTTGGTTACCATCGATATTAAGGTTTTTGAGCATTTTTTGACTCGTGTTAAGCCCAATGCCATAAATGTATGTAAGAGCAATTTCAAGTCTTTTCTCGGTAGGAATATTTGTACCTGCTATACGTGCCATGCTTAGCCTTGCCTCTGCTTATGTTTAGGGTTTTCACAAATAACCCGTACTACTCTTTTTCGTACGACTACTTTGCACTTTGCACACATTTTTTTTACTCCGGCTCGAACTTTCAAAACTATTCTCCTATTTATGTCGGAAAGTTATCCGACCCTTAGACAAATCATAAGGCGTCATCTCTACAGTAACCTTATCACCCGGTAATATCTTGATATAATGCATACGCATCTTCCCAGATATATGGGCTAAGATTTCGTGCCCATTTTCAAGTTCTACCCTGAACTGAGCATTAGGCAGCGCTTCAATTACGCTACCCTCGACTTCGATTACTTCCTTTGTATTTGCCATAGATTAAAGTTACAAGATGTAATTATAGACGAGATTTACCAATCTGTAAAGAGTTTTTCAGAATAAAATAAGATTAAAGATTAATATTTTTCGTAAGTTGCCATTAGGGCCAAAGATTGGGCCTGCTTAACAGTTTCTATAATTACTGCCACTATAATCAATATACTAGTTCCACCGATTGTTACTGCCTGAGACGTATTAAACACTGTCTGCATCACAAACGGCAAGAGAGCCACTATACCAAGTCCTAATGAACCAGTGAAGGTTATGCGGTTAATGATATTTTTAAGATATTTTGAAGTCTCCTCGCCGGGCCTAACTCCAGGTATGAAACCGCCCTGTTTTTGCAGGTTTTCAGCAATCTCATCTGGTTTAAAGATAATTGCGGTGTAAAAGTATGTAAAGCCAACAACCAAAACAAAGTAAAAAATTGCGTAAACCCAGCTGGTGGGCGAAAACCAATTGGTTAGCTTAGTTGCGGTTGATGCCAGCCAAGCAGTCTGTGCGTTGGCAAAAAGTTGCCCCAGAAAAGTCGGTACCGACAAAAATGCCAAGGCAAATATGATTGGAATCACACCAGCGGTTATTACTCTCAGAGGCAAATGACTATCAACTCCGCTATATGCCTGAGCGTTCGAGAGTCGTTTAGCATATGAAATCGGAATATTTCTTTGACCCTCATTCAAATAAACTATAAAAATTACAGAAGCCACGGCGGCCAGCAAGATAAATATTAAACTTGTAATCTTACTTGGATCCGACTGCACAAGCGCAAATTGCGATGCAAAACTTGAAGGCAAGGTAGCAACAATACCAAACAAAATAATCATTGATATACCATTACCTATTCCCTTTTCCGTAATCAACTCCCCTAGCCACATTAAGAGCATAGATCCTGCTACTATACTTGATATAAGAATAACCCATTCAAATATTGTTGGAGTTCCTATTAGATCGATTCCCGTAGACTGAGTGGACAAATTACGAACCAAGAAAACTGTGGCTACAGCCTGTATGATCGACAATGGAAGGGTAAGCAAGCGAGTATAATAATTGATTTTTTTTCTGCCCTGCTCGCCTTCTTTAGACAGAGCTTGAAGCTTTGGCACTACTTGCGTTAATAACTGAATAATAATAGATGCATTAATATATGGACCAAGTCCCATTAAAAGAATAGAAAAGTTGGCCAATGCCCCACCAGAAAAAATATTAACAAATCCTAAAAGAGAACTAGACTGAAAAAGACTTTTTAAAAAGGTCTGCAGCTTTTCACTATCAGCAACCGGCACTGGAATTTGCGAAAGAAGACTATAGACAACCATAACACCAAGAACCACCAGCACTCTTTTTCTTAGTGCAGGGTTCTTATAAAGCTGTCTTAATACCTCTTTGTTCATTTACCCCCGAATCTTAAAATTACTTAGCGTCTTTTTCTGCTTTTTCAGCCTTTGGCTTAGCAGTTACAATAACTTTACCACCAGCCTTCTCAACTGCCTTAACTGCAGATTGCGAAGCCTTATCAACTGTAATACTAGCTGCTACTTTAATTGTACCATTGCCAAGTAGTTTTACTGGCGAATTAAGTTTACGAATCAAGCCAGCTTCTTTTAAGACTTCAGCATTAACAGTCTTTTTTCCCAAATCTTCAATATCGTTTAAGTTAACAACTTGGTACTCAACTCTAGCTAGAGGAGTAAACCCTCGTGACTTTGGAAGGCGCATTGCAAGCTTTGTCTGTCCACCCTCAAAACCAGGCTTAAACTTACTGCCTGTGCGAGAGTTTTGGCCCTTAGTTCCGCGTCCTGCGGTCTTTCCCTGGCCAGCGCTAATCCCACGACCTAGTCTTCGAATCTTAGTCGATTTAGATGTATCAAGTTCATGAATCTTCATTAGTTTGACTCCTTAGATTTTTTGACTGGTGCAGCTTTTAACTGTGATAGTGCCTCAACAGTGGCATATGAGTTGTTAATTTTATTTGTAGAACCAAGTGATTTGGTAAGAACATCTTTAACGCCTGCGGCTTCTAATACAGCACGAACAGCTCCACCGGCAATTACACCAGTACCTTGTGAGGCAGGCTTTAGAAATACAACTGCGCCTCCAGAACTTACTTGGATTTCATGAGGTATTGTTGTGCCATTAAGACTGAACTGGATCATGTCTTTTTTGGCTTTAGCAATAGCCTTTTGAATAGAAGTTGGAGCATCGGTACCTTTACCCACACCAACCCCCACTTTACCTTTATTATCTCCAACCACAGCTGTGGCTCGAAATCTGAAGCGACGACCACCCTTAACAACGCGAGTAACGCGATCTAGGGCTATAATACGCTCGTCAAACTCAGGCACTTCTTGGTTTATTCTATTGTTCATATTTTTTCTGTCCATTTTAGAACTCCAATCCTGCTTTACGGGCTGCTTCAGCAAAAGCCTTTACACGGCCGTGATAAATTTTACCACCTCGATCAAATACTACTGATTTAACTTTGGCTTTCTTGCCAAGCTCTGCTATAGCACTTCCAAGCCAAGCTGCCTTATCAATCATTGGTTTTTTAGCCAGCTCCTTATTTGATTCGGTCGAGACCGAAGCGATTGCTTTACCGTTAACGTCATCGATTAGCTGAGCACGCATGTGCTTTAATGATACCGACACACATAGTCTTGGTCGAGCTTCAGTACCAGATACTTTAGCGCGAATTCTACGAACTGCTTTAATATTTCTCATTCTGAACCTCCCTTGGCGGCAGCTTTACCAGCCTTACGTCTTACGTGTTCGCCAACATACTTTATACCCTTGCCTTTATATGGCTCTGGCTTTTTGAATGCGCGAATGTTAGCAGCGGCTGCGCCAACTAACTGCTTGTCATGGCCAGTTACTTTAATAATGTTCTGATCTACGGATAGGGTAACTCCTTCTGGGGCAGTATATTCGATTGGGTGAGAAAACCCTAGACTCATTTCTAGAACACTTCCCTTCATAGAGGCTCTAAAACCAACCCCATTAATTTCAAGCTCCTTGGTAAATCCTTCAGAAACACCAACAATAGCATTAGAAACTAAGGTTCTAAGCAAACCAAACTGCTTTTGAGTGTCAGCATTCTCTACTGACTGGCTAACTATAATCTGATTATCCTGTTTTTCAATCTTAAGACCCTTAAGGATTTTGACTTGCAATTCACCTTTTGGCCCTTTTACGCTAACCATCTTTTCATCGATAGTCACTTCTACGCCTTCTGGAATATTTATAGGTTGTCGTCCAATTCTACTCATCTTAGTACACCTTACAAATTAATTCGCCACCCACGCCTTTGGTGCGGGCCTCTTTTCCGGTCATAATACCTGCTGGAGTGGACATAATCACAAGTCCGCGACCCGTCCTTACTGAAGGGATTTCAGAAACTTTGGCGTAGATTCTTCGACCTGGTTTGCTTACGCGAACCAAACTTTCTGGTTGGTTTTTACCATCAAGATTAATGATTAAGCTCTTAAAGCCACTTTCTTCAGTAACTTTAATTTTGCCAATATAGCCATTGTTTTGCAAAATTTCAGCAATTGAAGCCTTGAGCTTTGAGTGCGGGATAACTACTTCCGATTTGCCGGACATAATTCCGTTTCGGATTCGAGTTAGCATATCTGCGATTGGATCTGTTGTCATCATAATCTTATCTCCTACCAGCTCGACTTAGTTACACCAGGAATCTGCCCTTTTGAAGCATATTCGCGGAATGTTATTCTACTTAAACCAAATTTACCTACATAACCTCTAGGTCGACCTGTAATTTCACAGCGGTTACGTTGGCGGTTAGGGTTGGAATTGCGTGGCAATTTAGCCAGTCCTTCCAAATCACCTGCCGCTCGAAGCTGAGCGCGCTTGTTTGCGTACTTGGCCGCTAATTTTTGTCTTTTTAATTCTCGTTGGATCATTGCTTTACGAGCCATTATTTCGCTCCTTTCTCGAACGGCATACCTAGCTTTTCAAGCAATAGCTTGCTAGCTTCGGCATTTCCGCCACTTATTACTATTGTTGCCTGCAATCCGTGTATAGCCTGTGCGTCTTCGTAAGATATTTCTGGAAACACGGTTTGGTCGGCAAAACCAATGCTATAATTTCCGCTCTTATCAAAGGCCTTGGCGCTAACTCCTCGAAAATCCCTAACCCTAGGCAATACTACAGATATAAGTCTATCCAAAAAGCTATACATTTGCTCGCCACGGATAGTTACCTTGGCCCCAATTATCATGCCTTCACGAAGCTTGAAGCTTGCGATGCTATGTTGGGCCTTGGTAGTAATTGGCTTTTGACCAGAAATTTTGGCTAGAGTAGCAACTACCACATCCAGGTGCTTACTATCTGCAACGGCCTTACCAACACCACTATTGATAACGATTTTTTCAATCTTAGGGATTTGGTGGACATTAGCGATGTTAAGCTCATTTTTAAGCTCTTCGCGTACTTTTTCGTTGTATTGTTTAAGCAATCTGTTCATGACTATTTCTTCCCGCCTTTAGTTTCGGCTTTTTTGGTTTCTTTTTTAACTTTTGCATTCTTAAATTTTGATACTTTATAGATTCGTTCTTTTTTGCCCTTGGCGCCAAGCTTATATCCAATTCGGGCTGGCTTTTTGGTGGTTGGGTCTACTACCATCACCTTTGATGCATCAAGGGGCTTATTTATTTCAATAATTCCACCCTTAGGGTTAACCTGACTTGGTTTGGTGTGTCTTTTTACTACATTTACACCTTCCACAACAACCATGTTGTTTTCTGGCATAACTGCTAGTACTTCGCCCGTCTTGCCTTTATCTCGCCCTGCAATAACCATTACAGTATCTTTTTTTATAATCTTCATTAGAGTACCTCCGGAGCTAGAGAAATAATCTTCATAAATCCACGTTCACGCAACTCACGAGTAACTGGCCCGAAAATACGTGTTCCTCGTGGTTGGTTACTAGCGTCGATAATTACTGCAGCATTTTCGTCAAATCTCACGTTACTGCCATCTTTACGGGTAACTTCACGCTTAGATCGAACCACAACTGCACGTACAACTTCTTTTTTCTTGACGGTGCCATTTGGGGTTGCAACCTTAACACTTGCTACAATTACATCGCCAACACGAGCGTAGCGACGCTTACTGCCACCAAGAACTTTAATACACATAATTTCCTTGGCACCAGTGTTATCGGCAATTCTTAATCTAGACTCGGGTTGAATCATTCGGCCACCTCCGTCTTAGATACAGCTTTTTCAATTACTCTTGATAGATTGAAGTGCTTGTGTTTGCTGATCGGTCGAGTTTCAATAATCTCAACCATATCGCCCATTCCGGCTTTTCCTTCTTCATCGTGAGCCTGGAATTTGGTAGTTACCAAATAAGACTTCTTGTATAGTGGGTGTGACTTACGTCGCTCCACTGCAACTACAATAGTTTTATTCATTTTAGTTGATACAACCCTTCCTTGTAGTGTTCGACTCATGATTGTTCTCCTTGTGATGCCTTAGCTTGTTCAGACAAAATGGTTAAAATTCTTGCGATTGTGCGCTTTAATGATCTTATTTCACGAACGTTTTTAACTTCTTTAGTTCGGTAATCAACATTAAGCTGAGCTAGCTTTGCTCTACTATCGACTAGTTTCTTTTGCAATTCTTTATTGGACTGGTTTCGTAATTCTTTAGCTTTCATCTTTTTCTCCAGCCTGCGCTTTAACTATAAACTTAGTCTTTACAGGCAATTTATATGCTGCAAGTCGCATGGCTTCTTTGGCAATATCTTCGGTTACACCGTCCATTTCAAAAAGTATCTTACCGGCCTGGACTTTAGCGACATAGTGATCCAATGCGCCCTTACCAGAACCCATTCGAACTTCAGCTGGTTTGCGAGTTACAGGAGTATGAGGGAAAATTCGAATCCAAATCTTACCACCACGCTTGATATAACGAGTCATTGCACGACGAGCCGATTCGATTTGTCGAGAAGTAATACGCTCATTTTCTAGAGCTTTCAAACCAAAGCTACCAAAGCTTATTTCTGCACCGCGAGTAGCAACTCCGGCATTACGGCCTTTCTGAGATTTTCGGTATTTAGTTTTTCTTGGCATTAACATAATACTTCTCCTTAACCCTTATAAATCCATACTTTAACGCCAATCACACCAAAGGTAGTCTTAGCTTCTGCGGTTGCATAATCAATATCAGCCTTAATGGTGTGTAGTGGGATACTTCCCACTGCAGCGGTTTCGCGACGAGCCATTTCAGCACCATTCAGTCGACCCGACACACTAACCTTCGCACCCAATGCTCCTGCACGAACAGCAGCTTCAGTGGTACTTTTGATTACTCTACGGAAAGGCAAGCGACGCTCCAGCTGTGAAGCTACATTTTCGGCGACGATTTTGGCATTCATTTCAGGGTTTTTAACTTCTTCAATGTTTACCTTAAAGCTACCATCGATAAGTTTGGCTAGATCTTTTTTAAGTGCTTCAACTCCAGCTCCACTACGGCCAATTACAACACCTGGCTTAGCAGTATGAATTGATACTATAAGCTCATTGTTTGAGCGTTCAATTTCAACCTTGGCGACTGCAGCTCTAAATCCAAGTTTTTCTTCAATCAATTTACGAATACGGATATCCTGTGCTACTGATTTGGCAAAAGTACGGGTATCAAACCACTTTGATTGCCAATTCTTGGTATAGCCTAATCTAAATCCGGTTGGGTTAATTTTTTGTCCCATTACTTCAGTCCTCGCTTTTTGTTAGTAATTTTAGTTGTTACTTTTGGCTTAGTTTCACTCTTAACTGCAGACTTTTTGGCTTCAGTTTTTGGTTCTTCTTTACCGCTGTCCAAAACTATTCTCAAGTGTGCCATCGGATGCTCAATTTTACCGTAAGCTCCACGTGCTCTTGGGCGACCACGCTTTAGCTTAGGACCTTGATCAACACGAATTTCATCAATTTGAAGGGTTGAGCTATTAAGGCTGTAGTTGTTTTCAGCATTAGCAATTGCGCTTTTTAGTCCAGCAGCAATCATTCGGGCTGACTTTTGTGGCATATTCATAAGTAATTCTTGGGCATCTAAAGCTCTCTGACCACGAACCAAGTCAGCTCCTAGGCGGAGTTTCTGGGCAGATATCTTTAGATACTTAATGTTTGCTGCTACTTTCATACTACTTTCCTTCGGCCTTTGCTAATTTACCACCGTGTCCGCGGAATTTACGGGTAGGTGAAAATTCACCAAGCTTGTGACCAACCATGTTTTCAGTAATCAAAACTGGTGTGTGGACCTTA
Organism: Candidatus Saccharimonadota bacterium; assembly: GCA_014191035.1. GTDB lineage: Bacteria > Patescibacteriota > Saccharimonadia > CAILAD01 > BJGX01 > BJGX01. The sequence goes on along the minus strand of BJGX01000009.1, from coordinate 6,756 downwards.
CCATTATGAACAGCAATGGTCTTACCAACCATTTCTGGGCTAATAGTGCTAGCACGTGACCAAGTCTTAATGATGGTCTTATCATTGACTTCTAAAGCCATGATTTTGCGAAGTAATTTAGGATCAATAAATGGTCCCTTTTTGCTTGATCTACTCATTATTTTCTTCCCTTTCCACGGCCACGAATAATCATAGCGTTGGTTGATTTACGGCGTCTGGTCTTAAGACCCATAGCAACTTTACCCCAAGGAGTTCTTGGAATACGTCCCGGACCACTTAGCCCTTCACCACCACCCATTGGGTGGTCTGATGGGTTCATGGCCTTACCACGTACCGATGGGCGTCGACCCATCTTACGCTTACGTCCAGCACTACCAATGGTAATGTTTTGATGGTCGGCATTGCTAATTTGGCCAACAGTAGCCATACATTCAATGTGAACCAAGCGAACCTCACCAGAAGGAAGTTTTATTTGAGCCCAATTACCTTCTTTTGCTGCAAGCTGAGCACGAGCACCAGCGCTTCTTACCAATTGGCCACCCTTGCCAGGATGCATTTCGATATTACATATAACAGATCCTGCTGGAATATTTTTTAGCTTCAATCTGTTACCAGCTTTGATTTCGGCTTTTTCACCAGAGCTAATTTTTTTACCAACTTTCATATTGGCAGTTGCCAAAACGTAAGCTTTTGTTCCGTCTTCAAATTTTACAAGCGCGATATAAGCAGTTCTGTTTGGGTCATATTCTAAAGCAATAATTTCAGCATTATTAGCAGCTGCAAATTTAAAATCAACCATTCTATAAGCACGCTTAGCACCACCACCGCGATGTCGTGTGGTGATTCGACCCTGATTATTGCGGCCAGCCTTCTTGGTTATAGTCTTAGTTAATGACTTTTCAGGCTTCTTTTTGGTTAGGCCTGAGAAATCGGCAACACTCATGTTGCGCCTTGCAGCTGTATTTGGTTTTAGAGTTCTAACTGCCATTACTTGGCCTCCTCATTAATTTCAAAAACGGCAATTTTTTGACCTTTTTTGACGGTTACATAAGCACGCTTCTTGTCTTTGCGCTGACCTTCAACACCCTTAAATTTCTTAACCTTACCCTTAATAATAAGAATCCGAACCTGAGTAGCATCAACCTTAAACTGGTCTTTTACAGCTGTGGCAATTAATGGCTTATTGGCTCTAGGGTTTACATCAAACATATAAACACCTTTAGCTGCCATGGTCATGCTTTTTTCAGTTATTACTGGCTTAAGTGTGATAGGTGTCATTTCTTATCTCCTAGCTTTTCAGCTTCTTTACGTGCAGCGCTCTTAGTTTTACCTAACCACGCTTCTAGCTCTTTTAGGCCTTCGGTGTCAATTAGGATTGCGTCAGCATCCAAAATTGCAGCCACGTTAAGTTGTTTAACAGATAGCATCTGAACTCCAGCAATATTGCGGGCCGATGCGATAAATTTAGCATCTAGCTTAGGGGCGGTAATAAGCACTGAACCTTCTGCACCAATTTTATCAATCATTTCAACGATTTTCTTGGTCTTAAATTCGCTAGCTGAAAAAGCTTCAACGACTTTAATTTCTTTAGCCTTCAAGCTTAAAGCTTGCTTAATGCTAGAGCGAATCATGCTTTTTGGCATGTCCTTAGAATAGTTTTCGTTGCCAGTTGGACCAAAAGCCACACCACCGTGTCTCCAGATAGGGTTACGGCTTGATCCGAATCGAGCGCGACCAGTGCCTTTTTGTCTCCAAGGCTTTTTACCACCACCAGAAACATCACCACGGTTTAGGACTTTAGCGTTGTTGGTTCGGATGTTGTCATAAAAGCGGTTGTAGGCAACTTTAAGCTGATCTGCATTGGCTTCCAATCCAAAAATGGCCTTAGGAAGTTCTACTTCGCCCTTTTTAACACCAACTTTGGAATAGCTAACTGCTTTCATTATTTCATCCCCTTAATCATTACGATACCGCGGCGTGGCCCGGGTACACTACCAACAACTGCAATAAGATTATTTTCGACATCAACCATAGCAATCTTTTGATTTTTAATGGTTACCTTTTCGTGGCCCATTTGGCCAGCCATTTTAATACCCTTAAATACATGCTGTGGGTAACCGGCACCAATCGAACCTGGAGCTCGATAGTTGTGACTACCATGAGTTTTAGGGCCACGGTGGAAGTTGTGGCGCTTAATAGTTCCTGCAAAGCCCTTACCTTTAGAAACGGCCGAAACAACAATCTTCTCGCCCACTTCAAATAAGTCTGCACTTAGAGTATCGCCAACTTTTAGAGCTGCAGCCTGTTCTTCGCCTTCAGAAAGCTCAACTACGGCATCAGTACGCACTTCTTTTAGAACCTTGCTTTTAGCACCAGATTTCTTAACTTGACCAGCTTGAGTTTTAGAAAGCTTTTTGGCTTCACCATAACCAATCTGAACAGCATTATAGCCATCGGTTTCAACAGTTTTTAGGGCAGTAACAACACAAGGGCCAACTTCAAGAACAGTTACACCGCTGCGTACACCATTGGCGTCAAATATTTGAGTCATTCCAACTTTTTTAGCTATTACTGCTTTCATTAAAATCCTTGGTTATTAAATAATAAAACCTGAGTAAACAGATTGGTTTCTTGTTTTGCAAGACCTGATCGCTTCTCAGTTTTTTATCTGCCAAAAGTATTGATAGATAAAAGTCAGGCATTATTGTATCAGATAAGCACCTGATATGTCAACAATTATAAAAGGCGCCCTTGGGCGCCAATTATAGTACTAATTAAGAATTACTTAATTAGAGTGATTCCACCAATCAATGGAAGTGGCTTTTCTTCGCCATTAACTACATTGATGATACCCAAAATTGCAAAAATGGTTGGTACTAAATAGATTAGCCAAGCAAAGATGAGAATGAAGCCTAGATATGGTATGAAAGCAAGGATCGTTGTAGCCACTGCAATTACGATTGCAAATAACAGATTAACTAAGCCCTGATTAGCATGGTACTTAACAAATTTGCTTTTTCCACCAGCTGCAATTGGAATAATTACTAATATTCCAAGGTATGCTAGCACTCCCATTAATTTATCATTGTCATTTACGCCTGATTTTTTCGCCATGATTCCTCCTAATAATTATTTAATTCGATTAATATTATAATCTTGATTAGATTTTATTACGCTTGTGATTAGATTGCAACTCAAAAAGCCCCATTGCTGGGGCTTTTTGATGCTAAGGGGACTTTATTACATCTTAATTTCGATGTTTACGCCATTAGGAAGACTAAGGTTAGTCAAACTGTCGATAGTCTTTGCGCTATGGTCATAAATTTCGATTAGACGCTTGTGGGTTCGCATCTCGAACTGTTCACGAGCATCCTTATACACATGTGGGCTAGCAAGTACGGTGTACTTTTCCTTTTTGGTTGGCAAAGGAATTGGGCCAGCCACATGAGCGCCAGTACGAATGGCGGTATCGATAATCTGCTTAGCAGATTGGTCGATTATCTTATTGTCATAAGCTTTTAGTTTTATTCGTATTCGTTGCTTTTCTTGTTTTTCTGGCATTGTATAAGGTGCTTTCTACTCTATATCGAGATTATTTAATGATCTTGGTTACAACACCTGCACCAACAGTCTTACCACCTTCACGGATAGCAAATCTTAGACCATCGTCCATGGCGATTGGAGCAAGTAATTTAACAGTTACGCTAATGTTATCACCAGGCATTACCATTTCGGTGCCTTCTGGTAGGTGTACTTCACCAGTTACGTCGGTAGTTCTGAAGTAGAACTGTGGCTTGTAGCCCTTAAAGAATGGAGTGTGGCGTCCGCCTTCGTCCTTTTTAAGTACGTATACTTCACATTCAAATTCAGTGTGAGGAGTAATTGAACCTGGCTTGGCAAGAACCTGTCCACGTTCAATGTCATCACGTTCAACACCACGCAATAAAATACCTACGTTATCACCAGCTTGACCTTCGTCTAGCATCTTTTTGAACATTTCTACACCAGTTACTACAGTCTTAGTAGTGTCTTTAATACCTACGATTTCAACTTCTTCGTTGATGTTTACTTTACCCTGTTCGATACGACCAGTAGCAACAGTACCACGACCTTTAATTGAGAATACGTCTTCGATTGGCATCAAGAATGGCTTGTCTAGTTCACGAGTTGGCTCTGGAATGTATTCGTCCATAGCTTTAACAAGTTCCATAATAGCATCTTCGTTGGCAGCGTCGCCTTCTAGAGCCTTAAGGGCAGAACCCTTAATGATTGGAGCGTCTTTGTCGAACTCGTACTTTTCTAGAAGTTCGCGAATTTCAACTTCAACTAGTTCGGCTAGTTCTGGGTCAGCCATATCCATCTTGTTCATGAATACGATGATTTTTGGAACACCAACCTGGCGAGCTAATAGTACGTGTTCACGTGTCTGAGGCATAGGGCCGTCAGCAGCTGAAACTACTAGGATGGCACCGTCGATCTGGGCAGCACCGGTGATCATGTTCTTAACATAGTCAGCGTGTCCTGGCATATCTACGTGAGCGTAGTGACGTTTTTCGCTTTCATACTCTTGGTGAGAAGTAGCGATTGTGATACCACGTTCTCTTTCTTCTGGTGCGTTATCGATTTGATCATAAGCAATTGGCTTATTGATATCGCTAGGAAGCTTCTTAGCTAGTACTGCAGTGATAGCAGCAGTTAGGGTAGTTTTACCGTGGTCAACGTGTCCCATGGTTCCTACATTTACGTGCGGTTTATCGCGCTTAAAAGTGTCTGACATTGATACTCCTTATTATAAATTAATTACATTAGTCATTTATTTTTTGGCAATATAAAAATTGCCATTTGTTAGACCCCCTAATTATAGGTGGAAATTACAATTTTGTAAAGAGGTGAATTTAAATTATCTTGCTTCACCGGCTTCGCGAGAAGCTGTGTATTTACTCTTGAGCTCTTCTGCCACATTAGCAGGAACTTCGGCATAGTGATCGAACTCCATGGCATAAGCTGCGCGACCTTGGGTCATACTTCGAAGGCTAGTAGCATAGCCAAACATTTCGGCAAGTGGCACGAAGGCCCTAATTACCTTAGCGCCGCTTCGGTCTTCCATGGTGTCAACACGACCACGCTTAGAGTTGATATCACCGATAACATCACCCATGAAGTCTTCTGGGGTGGTAACTTCCACCTTCATCATAGGCTCCATAATTACTGGTGTAGCTTTCTTTACGCCTTCTTGAAGCGCCATTGATGCGGCAATTTTAAAGGCAATTTCAGAAGAGTCTACTTCGTGATAGCTACCATCGTAAAGCTTACAATGAAGATCTACCACTGGATATCCAGCGATTACACCATTCTGCATAGCTTCTTTAATACCAGCTTCAACTGGAGCAATGTATTCTCGAGGAATAGCACCACCAACAATAGCGTTTTCAAATTCATAAGTCTTGGTCTTGTCTGAGTCTTCAGTATGCACAAGCGGGCTAAGTTCAAGATACACATGACCATATTGACCACGACCACCCGACTGACGCACAAACTTATGCTCGATTTGAGTAGTACCCTTGATTGTTTCGCGGAAGGCTACTTGCGGTCGGCCAACATTGGCTTCCACCTTGAATTCGCGCTTCATACGATCTACCAATACTTCTAGGTGAAGTTCGCCCATACCGGCAATAATAGTCTGGCCAGATTCTTCATCGGTACTAACTCGGAAGGTTGGATCTTCTTCAGCCAAGCGTCCAAGAGCGATACTCATCTTTTCTTGATCGGCCTTGGTCTTTGGTTCGATTGCGATATTGATTACTGGTTCTGGGAATTCAATTGATTCTAACAATACCTGATTAGATTCATCGCAAAGAGTGTTACCTGTAACGGTATTTTTAAGCCCTACCGCGGCAGCGATATCACCAGCGTTTACTTCCGATACTTCTTCGCGGTTATTGGCATGCATTCGAACGATTCGTCCAATACGTTCTTTCTCGCCAGTGCTAGCATTGTAAACATAGCTTCCAGATTTCATAGTTCCAGTATAAACACGGAAGAAGCAAAGCTTACCTACGAATGGGTCGGTGGCAATCTTAAAAGCTAGACCAGCAAAAGGAGCTTCATCACTAACTTCAAGAACTTTGTCTTCACCGGTCTTGTTGTCGGTAGCAAGTGGGGCAGAAATGTCTAGTGGGCTTGGAAGATAGTCTACAACTAGATCTAGTAGTTTTTCTACAATCACGCCGCGTCCATCACCACCTGAAACCAAGAAGAAGTCACCGCGAAGTACTGATTTGCGAATAACAGTCTTGATTTCTTCTTCGGTTAGTTCGGTACCTTCAAGGTATTTTTCCATAATGGCATCATCGGCCTCTACAGCGGCTTCGATAAGGTGATTGCGGTAATTTGTAGCCTTTTCTTTCATGTCTTCAGGAATTTCAATTTCTTTTAGTTCCTTATCTTTGTAATCTTCGTACTGATAAGCTTTCATTTCGATAACGTCAATGATTCCATTGATTTGCTGTTCAAAACCAATTGGCAAGTGCACTGGATAAGCGTGTTTGCTCAAGCGTTCATGGATCGATTCAAGACTCTTGTAAAAGTCCCCCCCAGTTTGGTTGATTTTGTTAATAAAGCAAATTCTAGGAACACCGTATTTGTCGGCCTGACGCCACACGGTTTCAGATTGAGGCTCAACGCCCATCTTTCCATCAAAAATAACACAGGCCCCATCAAGCACACGCAGTGAGCGCTCTACTTCTACTGTAAAGT
>BJGX01000008.1 GCA_014191035.1 Candidatus Saccharimonadota bacterium | reverse complement strand
ACCAACGCCTACACCGCGTAAATTACTACCCTTACATGGAGGGCACTTGGCTGGAGGCTGAATTTTATAATCGCAAACATGGCACACTAGCTTCATGCTGTCGGCATGAAAATGTAGATTTATACCGCAGTTAGGGCATTCGAAGCCGTGTCCACAGTCGTTGCATTTATAAACTGGAGCCGTGCCTCGGCGATTAATATAAATTAAAGACATCTTTTTATTATTTAATGCTGCATCAATTTTATCCTTTAGCTCTTTTGAAATAATTTCGCCTGAACTTATTTTGACTAGCTGAATTTTGGGGTGAACCGAATTTAGAGCCCGCTCTTTTAAGACAACATGCTCGAGCTTTTTATTATCCGCCAAAAACCGAGCCGTAATTGATGGTGTTGCACTACCAATAACTAGTTTGGAATTGGTTAGGCTTGCGAGCTTGGCTGCAACAATCTCGGTCTGATAGCGTGGTGATGAATCTTGTTTGTAGCTTTGTTCATGAAACTCATCGATTAGTATAAGCCCAAGATTGTGTAGTGGAGAAAACATCGAAGATCTAGGGCCCAATACAATTAAGCCCTCTGATTTTGATCTGCTATTGCATTGCTCCCAGACCGATCTTCTTTCTGCGGGGGTCATAGAAGAGTGTGTAATTATTAATTTATTCCCAAAGTGTTTTTGAGCTCGCAAAATCATCTGCTTAGTTAGAAAAATTTCTGGCATCATAAGTATTGATGATTTATTTTTTTTGATAGCCTCATTTATTAAATGGAAATAAATTTCAGTTTTTCCTGATCCCATTGCACCCTCTAATAAAACTGGCTTGTTCGAGTTTGTTATGTCTTTTAAAGCCCTAGACTGCGCTGAAGTTAATTTAGCAAGAGGCAATGTTTTGCTTTCGATTTTTGAGAAATTGTTTCGGGGTTTTTTGGTCGTCAAATTCTTCGGTAAAAATAGTTGCCAGACACTAGCAGCGCTGGCTGAGTAATAATCAATCATCCAATTACCTAAAAATAGAAGATGTTGTGGCACAGGATCAATAGGTAGTTTTTCTTGTATGGTCTGAAGTTTTATGTCTTTTGAGGGCCTTTTGGCATCTGGGTTTACAACTATTCCTGTGCTGTTTCGCCCCGCAAACTTTAACTTAACTAAATTGCCAACGCTTAAATCAAGGCCTTCGTATTTATAGCTAAAAGACCTGGCATCTTTACCGTTAAAACCACTCACGTTAATGTCTGCAAACATATAGATATTGTACATTAGTTAAATTATATTGACGCTAAACCTATAGATTAGTTTATAATAATTATATGAAGCTAAAAACAAAGCTGTATTTAATACTTGCATTGGTAGTGGTCTTGATTTTGATTGCTTTACCAAGAGAAGATAAGATATTATCTGCTCTAGGTATTAATAATTCCGCTTTGAAGGTAAGGTTAGGCTTGGATTTACAGGGGGGTGCAAGCTTAACTTATCAGGCTGATTTGTCGAAAATTCCACAAGAAGACAAAGCAAAGGCTTTGGACGGAGTGATTAATGTTATTAATAAACGTGTAAATCCGAGCGGTACTTCTGAAGTGGTGGTTCAGACTTCGGGTTCTGATAGGGTAACGGTTCAGCTGCCAGGAGTTAAGGATATCGATCAGGCCATCGGCACTATTGGAAAGACCGCACAGTTAACCTTTTTATCGGTAGGCCCTGATAATATACCTCAGACTACTGATTTGGGTGGTAATGATCTTGAAAGTGCCAATGCCGATATAGACACTCAGACCGGTCAGCCAATAGTATCGTTTCAAATGAAGGGTGGGGCAGTTCAGAAATTTGCAGATTTAACTAAAAAGATTAATCAAGAAAATGGGCGACTGCTAATAATTTTAGATAATGAACCTCTATTTAACGGAACGGTGTCAACGCCTATTACAGATGGCAAAGGGCAGATGCAGGGCTTTAAGGATATAAAGGATGCTCAACAAACAGCAGTGCTTTTGAATGCTGGGGCTTTGCCTGTCCCGATAGAATTGGTCGAGCAAAGAACCGTTGGTGCAACATTGGGTCAAGAGTCTATCGAAAAAAGTTTAGTTGCTGGTGCAATTGGCCTGATAGCCGTATTGGTATTTATGATTGTTTATTATAGGTTGGCTGGATTAGTTGCTGGGGCTGCGCTTTTGATATACACCCTTTTGATTCTTGATATATTCAAAATATCAGGCATAACTCAGTCTCCAATAGTTCTAACTCTAGCCGGAATTGCTGGTTTTGTATTAAGCATAGGTATGGCTGTAGATGCCAATATTCTTATTTTTGAAAGAATGAAAGAAGAAGTGCGTGAAGGAAGTTCGGTTTCTGCAGCTGTTGACTCTGGCTTTAAAAGAGCTTGGTCGAGCATACGCGATTCTAATGTCTCAACTCTTATTACCTGCTTGATCTTATATATATCGGGCATTCCTATCATTAAGGGCTTTGCCGTGACTTTGGCGATTGGTGTGGTTGTTAGTATGTTTACTGCAATAACCATTTCAAAAACATTCATGCAGGCAATTGTTCAGACAAAGATTGGTTCAAGGCCTAGTTCATATCGAATCAAAGATCAGGAGGTAGAAAAGTGAACATAGTAGGAAAACGTAAGATTTGGTTTGTTATATCGATTTTTTTGATTCTTCCAGGAACAATTGCACTTATTTTGTGGGGTTTGAAGCCCGGAATAGACTTTACGGGTGGTCAGGAGATTGAAGTGGCGGGTGAGGTTAGCCAGTCGGAGCTGAGCGATATTATTTCTAAAACAGGAGTCAAAGAAATTACTGTTACAACTAGCGGTAGCGATAGGCTCGTTGCCAGGTTTAGCGATAAAGAAGTCGAGAACCCTGAAAATGTCAGACAAAACATAAAAACGCTTCTTGCCGAAAAGAACTTAACAGAAACTGCTTACAGCTCTGTAGGACCATCTGTCAGCAGGGATATCACCAGGAATGCTCTTTTTGGCGTTGGCTTGGCTTCGATAGCAATTCTTTTATATATTGCTTTCGCATTTCGCAATACACCCCCGCCTGTAAGCCCATGGAGTTTTGGTGCTACAGCAATTATCGCTCTTTTGCATGACGCTCTCTTTCTACTGGGAATTTTTGCAATACTTGGTCATTTCTTTGGGGTACAAGTGGATGCATTGTTCGTTACCGCAATTTTAACCGTGATTGGTTTTTCGGTGCATGACACGATTGTTGTGTATGACAGAATTCGCGAAAATCTACGAAAACTCAATAAGCCTTTTGAAGAAGTAGTGAATATTTCTATTAATGAAACACTGGCTAGATCACTAAATACATCTGTAACTGTCGTGCTCGTACTATCGGCATTTTATATGTTTGGCGGAGAGTCGATTAAGTATTTTGTTTTAGCACTTCTTATTGGAATAATATCGGGAACATATTCATCGATATTTAATGCCTCGCCACTCTTGGTAGTTTACAATAATTGGAAAATTAAAAAGTCTAAACAACCTAAGAAGCCCTTGAAACTAAAGAACAATAATAAGAAGTAGAACTACGGCTGTAGATAAGAATATTACTAGAGCCGACACTAGCCAAACCCAAATCGGTAACTTTTTCGGCGTTTCGGTATTTTCTTTAGTTTGAATTTCAGCTTTTTGTATTTTTTCTTCAAGATTTGGAGCTAAAGCCAGATCTACTTCTGGATGAACGGGCGCGGATTCAGCGTCACTTTTATTTACAGTTGTGTCCAAAAGGTCGTCATAGTTTTCAAAAATATTTGAGCTCTTTACTGAATAATTTTTGTTGATACCAGCACTAGCTATTTTTGCTGGCTCACCATGATCGTGGGGCGGAGCAAGCTCTGGTATCATTAGACGCTTCAATGTAGAGCGTACCTTATTTCCGGATTCATCATCAAATTCTTGGGTATTGATTGAATTTTCTGCAGTTACGGTCTTCTCTGAGGTCTCGTCTGAATCAAGAGATGACTTAGTAGCGGGTATGGCAGTTGACTTAAGCTGCGTTCCTGTCATTGTGTAGAAGCGTTGAACATTTCCGCAATCTGGACATAAATAGCCCACCAAGCTTGGCGTCATATTTGAATTGCATTCTGGGCAGTATCTATCCATATTTGTTTTGCTTATCTAAAGCTATTCTAACACAGAACATAAGCATTAAAAAGGTGTTGTTATTTTGACTGTTGTTGGTTATACTATAAAAAACGAGGTATAAAACAAATGTTACAGTATTTCATAACTTCCAAAACCCGAAGAAAGATTATTACTATGTTTAGTAAATATCCTGACTATAGGGTGCATATCCGTGGCCTTGCTAAAATCACCAAAGAAGATCCTGGCAATGTGAGCCGTGAACTAGTTCGTTTAGAAAAAATTGGCTACGTAAAAGCCTTCAAGGAAGCTAACACTAAAGTTTATGGGGTTAATCAGAACTTTATAATATTTAAGGAGCTCCAAAACATGGTTCTCAAAACAAGCCATAAGAGGAAATGATGTGAGTATTAATTAAAAAATAAAAAGTGAGGTGAAATGAAACAAATACAAAAAATAATAAAGACTTTACGATATTCAGAAGGTGTAGTAAATAAAAAAAATAACATCGATAAAACACGTAAATACTTAGAAAATAACAGAAGGCAATATGTGGCTTCTGCTCCAGTTGGTTTTAAATCTAGATCCGGTTCAGACTTTTTTCTGCAGTAATCATCAAAACTAGTAAATTATCGGCTACACTATTAGTATGCCTAAAATTATTTGGGAAGATTCAAACGCAGTTAATTATTCATTGAATGACAATGTGTCTTCTTTGATTTTGCAAAAAAGAGGCCTTAGCCCTAAGGAGCTGGAAAGTTTTTTAAATCCCAACTACGATTCCCTCAATGACCCATTCATTATTCCTAATATGAAAATTGCTGTTGAGAGAATAAAAAAGGCCATTAATAAAAACGAGAAAATTGTGATCTATGGTGATTATGATATAGATGGGCTCAGCTCTTCGGCGCTGATGAAGGACGCATTCATTATGATGGGAACAGAGGTTGATCTATACATTCCCGATAGATTCGAAGAGGGCTATGGACTGAACTCTCAGGCTATTAAGAAGTTAAAAAAAGACGGCTACGATTTAGTTATTACGGTTGATTGCGGAACAACTGCTCACGAGCAATTAGATTTGGCTCGCAATATCGGCCTAGATATAGTAGTGACGGATCATCACGAACCAGATGGTAATGCACCTGCTGGCGCAGTCGCATGCGTCAACCCAAAACTAGAGATTGATAATCAGCTTAATGATTTAGCGGGCGTTGGCGTGGCGTTTTATTTGATTCGGGCCCTTCAGCAGAAATACGAGCTAATAAAGCCCGGGCAAGAAAAATGGCTGCTAGATTTGGTGGCACTTGGAACTGTATGCGACGTAGTACCGCTTACGGGGGACAATCGAATTTTGACATCTTTTGGTTTGAAGGTCATGAAGAAAACTAAGCGAGCTGGTCTAGTTTCTTTGGCCGAAAAGTCATCTGTAGATATCGCTAAAATATCTGAAGATGATTTAGGATTTAAGATAGGACCAAGATTAAATGCAGCCGGCAGGTTGACACATGCACAGAATGCACTAGATGTGCTTATCGCAAGATCAAGGGCTCAGGCCGATGAACATAGTCAGGTCCTGAATGAGCTAAATACTAAAAGACAAGAAAGCACTAAGGATATTTTTGTTGAAGCCAACAAAATTGCAAAAAAATACAAAAAGGATCCTATTTTGGTACTAAGTAGTGCCGACTGGTCGCATGGAGTCATTGGGATAGTTGCCAGTAGAATATCTGAGAAATGGCACAAGCCAGTAATACTATTACAAGAGCTTGGTGAGTATTCCAAGGGATCTGCCAGAAGTTATGGCTCATTTAGCATTATAGATGCTATAAGGGACTCATCAGATTTAATTGATACTTTTGGTGGACATAATTTTGCAGCGGGACTAAAACTTAGGACCGATAGATTGGATGAATTCAGGTACAGAATTAATCGCTACACTATTGAGAACATGGACGCTAAAAACAACTTTAAAATAATTGATATTGGGCTGGATTTGGGCACAAACTCACCTAGTCTTTCAATATATGATGATGTCGCACAATTAGCGCCTTTTGGTAATAGCAACAGAAAGCCGTATATGAGGGGCTCCTATAAAGTTTCCGAAATTAGGCTTGTAGGAAGTGATGCTTCTCATTTAAGACTTAAGCTTAAGTCCAATGATGGTGCGGAGCATGTGGCTATTGGTTTTGGTAAGGCAGATGAATTTAGTGAATTAGAAGTTGGCCAAGAAATTGAAATTGCATTTGAACTTGGCGAAAATATTTGGATGGACAAAAGAACTCATCAAATAGAGATTGTAGATATAGTAACAAAAGAATAAATTATTTATACAATTAATTAATATTATTTTAAGTATAAATTATATTTACAGATATGATAATGATTATATGCATAAAAAAATGTATCCGAAATATCATGCATATTTTTTGATCAAAACTATATTAATGAAAACTCTTTAAAATAATTACTCATTACCATTGTTCATATTTGTGGAGATAGGTATTAAGAGTTAAAATTGCTTTATGGCAATTAAATATCAAAGACCTAGAGGCATGCAGGATTTACTACCAGAGGATCAGAAAATCTGGAGCTTTATTACTGAATCATTTGTGGATATTTGCAAACAAGCAGGAGGTGAGCGCATATCGACTCCAGCTCTTGAAAGTACAGAGCTGTTCACTAGAGCGGTCGGCGAGGGCACAGAAGTGGTAAGTAAGGAAATGTATAGTTTTGAGGATCGTTCCGGAAATAGCCTTACTTTGAAACCAGAAAGTACTGCTGGTGTGGTTCGTGCCTACATCGAGAACGGAATGGCAAGCCTCCCTAAGCCTATTAGCCTCTATTATATTGAGTCTCATTTTAGGTATGAAAGGCCCCAGCTAGGGAGATATAGACAGCATACACAGCTAGGCTTTGAGGTATTTGGAGACTCTACGGTTACATCGGACGTGCATGTCATCGCGCTAGGTTCGAGATTATTAAATAAGCTTGGTTTAAAACATAAGGTTTTAATAAACAGTATTGGTACACCCGAAGATCGTCAAAAGTATATAGAGGTCTTGCGAGAATATTTTGAAAGACACAAGGATAAGCTTCCAGAGATAAACCAGCTTCAGTTAGACAAAAATCCCTTAAGGATACTCGATACTAAAGATGATAGTGTAAAACAATTGGTAGAAGAGGCGCCTCATATTATTGATTATTTAGGAAAAGAATCTTCTGAAAGATTCCAGGCAATTCTAGAAATGTTAGAGGGCTGTGGAATTGAGTACGAACTAAATACTCGGCTTGTAAGGGGATTAGATTACTATAATGATATTGTTTTTGAATATGTTGCTTCAAGAGAAGGCGCGAGCTTTAGTGTTGGGGGAGGCGGAAGATATGATGGACTAGTTGAGTTGATGGGTGGCCCAAAGACTCCTGCAGTTGGCTTTGGCTTGGGTGTAGATAGAATAAAAATCGAATTAGAAGAAATGAATTTTAGCCCAGAGCTTAAAAACCCAGATGTATTCGTGGTTGCAATAGGAAAGGATGCCGCCCTAGACGCCGAAGTAGTGCTTGAGAGACTGCTTAATGAGGGTATTTCGGCCCAATCGAATTTTTCGAAAAAATCAATGGGCGATCAATTATCTATTGCGGCCAAATTGGGAGTAAAGCATGCCGTAATTATAGGCGACAGAGAAGCTCAACAAAAAGAAGCGATAATAAAGGATATGGCTTCGGGAAATCAGCAAGTTGATAAGCAAAACAAGTTAATTGAAAATATCAAAAAAAGCCTAGGCTATTGAGTTTTTTGTTGTTTTCAGGTATAATTATTCAGATTTTATAATTCAACAATCGTAAAAAAGGAGAATAATTTGTTACAGGTTACCAGAAAAGAAGATGAATCAGTAGAAAATATGATTAGACGCTTTAATAAGAAAGTTATCCAGTCAGGAATTTTGACTACTGCTCGTCAGAAGAAATACTTCCAAAAGCCTATATCTAAAACTGAAGCAAGGGAAGTTGCAATTCGCAAGCGTGTTCGCAAAGAGCAAAAGATGCGCGAAATGCTCGGATCAAGATAATGGATTTGATTGATCAACTAGAGAGTGATCTAGCTGAAGCAATGAAATTGCGCGACGAAGTTCGCACCACAACTTTAAGATTGTTAAAAAGTGCTTTAAAAAATTACCAGATAGAGCTTGGGCATGATTTGACTATGCAAGAAGCTTTGTCTGTGCTTCAAAAGGAAGCTAAAAAACACCAGGACTCAATTAAGCAGTACGAAGACGCAAAAAGAGAAGATTTGGCTAATGAAGAAAAAGCCGAGCTAGATGTAATCGAAAAGTATCTTCCAGAGCAAATGAGCCAAGACGAAGTTGAAAAGGCCGTTGATTCTGCTATCGCTGAACTAGGAGCTTCAGGACCGGCCGACATGGGCAAGGTGATTGGGCTAGTACGACAGAAGACTGAAGGCCAAGCCGACGGCTCAATGATTGCGGAATTAGCAAAGCAAAAATTATCCAAGTAAGTCAATGATTAATTTATATCTTGAAGGCAAAAGTCCACTAACATCGACTCAGCTTCAATCAATTGCAGAATGTGTTAATGATTCGGTGGTATCAAGCAAGGCTTATAATATAGGGCTTTCTTTTGTTGACCCCAAAACTATTCAGGAGCTTAATGAAAAATATGCGGGTAATAATTACCCAACCGATGTTTTAAGCTTTGAATACAACGATTCTGCCCAAGATAGCGATGGCGATATTGTAGTCTGTACAAAAATAGCCGAGTCTCAGGCTAAAGAAAATAAAATTAGTCTTGAAGCCGAGTTGAGTCTATTAGTTGCCCATGGAATATTGCATATATTGGGTTATGACCATCAAGATCATAAACAAGCAGCTAGCTTAGATGCTATTCAAAGTGATATTATGAAAAAGTTAAATTATGAATATAGGGATTTCAAATGGTCGCACTAAGCAGTTTTAAGTACGCAATTAGAGGTTTAAAAGAGGTTATTAAATCTGAAAGAAATGCAAAAATTCATCTATTTTTGGCTTTTTTAGCGATAGTATCTTCAATCATTCTTAGGGTCGGTGTACTAGAATTTCTTTTTGTTTTTCTGTCGATAGTTTTGGTTATTTTTGCAGAGATAGTCAATACTGCAATTGAAAAAACTCTAGATTTGATAAGTCAAGAAAACAATCATGCCATCCAAATTACTAAAGACATGATGGCTGCAGCGGTACTTTTAACGGCGATAGGTGCGATAGTCGTTGCAGGAATCGTATTTATACCTAGAATAATCGAAATAATTAGGCCATTTGTTAAATGAACAAATTAATTGTGGTAATCGGTTTGCCTGGTTCTGGAAAAGACACTCAAATAGAATTACTTTCAAAAATTCGAAAAGTAAATGTTATAGAGGCTGGGGACTTGATACGAAAAAAGGCTGAATCTGATCCAGAGATAAAGGCTGAAGTTGAACAGGGGGACCTGGTAGATAATGACATGGTTAATTCCTTGGTGAGTGAAAAGTTGAAGAGTTTCAGTAGCGAAAGTGTGATAATTTCAGATGGTTTTCCAAGAAGACTATCTCAGGCAAAATGGCTTGATGATTTTGCAAAAAGTAATGATATTGAAATTTCTAGATACATTCTTCTTAATATTACAGACGAAGAGTCTATGAAAAGACTTTTAAAAAGAGGTAGAGCTGACGATAAAAAAGAGGTTATTGAGCATAGAATAGCTATTTTTCATGATGATACTAAAGATGTTATTGATTACTATAAAGACAAGGGCTTGCTCAGTATTGTCGATGGCATGGGAAGTGTGGAAGATATCCATGAAAGAATGAAGGAGGCCTTAAAATGGTAAATACTCGCATCAAAACTCCTGAGGAAATAGAAAATATAAAAAAGAGCGGAGAAATTTTAAGTAGCGTTTTAGATATTTTGGTAGAAAAAGCCAAGCCTGGCGTCACTAGTTTGGAATTAGATAAAATTGCAGATGAAGAAACAAGAAAGCTAGGAGGCGAGCCAGCTTTCTTGGGCTACCAAGGTTTTCCAGGACGGGTTTGCGTTTCGGTCAATAACGAGATAGTTCATGCTATTCCTTCATCTAAAAAGCTACAAAAAGGTGATTTGGTCGGCATTGACTATGGGGTTAGCTATGGCGGCATGATCACAGATGCAGCCAGAACGATTAGCCTTGGCAAACCCACTCGTGATGGAGAGAAGCTACTGGAAGGCTGCTATGAGGCTTTACAGGAAGCAATAGCAATAATCAAAGATGGCGTAAGGGTTGGTGATGTAAGTGAAGCAATCGAAAAAACTCTTCGCAAATTCGATCTTAAGCCGATTTATAGCCTTACTGGCCATGGTGTTGGGCATGAATTGCACGAAGATCCAGTGATACCAAACTATGGCAGGGCTGGAGTTGGTCAGGAGCTGAAGGCCGGAATGACAATTGCTGTTGAGCCAATTGCGTCTGTAAGCACCAATGATTTGTATTTAGCAGAAGATGGCTGGACTTATATGACCAGAGACGGATCATTAAGTGCCCAATTTGAAAACACCATTTTGGTAACAAAAGAAGGCTGCGAAGTAATTGCAGGCTAGTATTTGCAACTTACACCTATGGGTGCGATAATGTCATTTAGTTATGGCGCCAAAAAATGAAGAAACATACGTCGGTTTAGACATCGGCACCAGTAAGGTAGTTTGTGTGGTTGGTTTGCACCAACAGGATTCTCCTACCCCCAGTATTATTGGCTTAGGCGTTTCTCCGACATCTGGCTTAAGGCGCGGTGTGGTTGTGGACGTTGAAGAAACTGTCAGCTCAATAACTGCTGCACTTGAAGATGCTGAAAGAATGAGTGGAATTGCTATTGAACGCGCTACTATTTCTATTGATGGAAGCCATATTAGAAGTATGAACTCTAGAGGTGTAATAGCGGTATCAAGGGCTGATAGAGAAATTACCAAAGAAGAACTAATTAGGGTTGAGAAGGCTGCGACTTCTGTTCAGCTGGATTCAAATCGACAAATTATCCAGGTACTAACAAACTCATACTCCGTTGATGGCCAAAATGGAATTGCTGATCCTGTTGGTATGAATGGGATAAAACTTGAGGCGGAGACACATATAATTTCGGCCTCCACACCAGCAGTAAAAAACCTAGATAATGCTGTTTTTAGATCAGGCATTCAAATCAATAGCCAACTTATTGTGCCAGTCGCGGCAGCAAAAACTGTACTCACAAAAAAGCAGATGGAGCTTGGTGCGGTGCTAATTAATTTCGGATCAGAAACGACAGGGATTGTTATATATAGAGAGGGTAAGTTAATTTATAGCAGTATATTGCCACTAGGATCAAACAACATTACAAAAGACCTTGTTTATGGTCTTAAAACAAATATTGAAATAGCCGAAAAGGTAAAAATCAAATATGCCGAAGCAAAAAGGCCAAACCCAAGAGATACAAAAAAGATAGATCTAGAAAACCTGGGTGGAAAAGGCTCCTTTTCTAAAAATGATATAGATAAGATAGTTTTTGCAAGATGCAATGAAATATTTAATATAATTTCAAAAGAAATAGACAAAGCGGATCCTAGTAGACAACTGGCAGCAGGTATAGTTTTGACCGGAGGAGGAGCAAATCTTAAGGGGGTCACGGATTTTGTATCCGAAACATTAAAATTACCCGCCAGCATAGGCTCTTCTCAGAAATACACTGGTGTATCAGATAAGATTTCTGACCCAAGCTACACATCGGCAATAGGTTTGATGCTCGAGGATATGGAAATTCCTAGAGAAAACAAGACTAGTCGTTTTGAATCTTTATTTGGCGAAGTAGGAACTAAATTTAAGTCAGTATTCAAAAAAATACTTCCATAGATAAATACTCGCAACTGAATACTTTTATAAATCGCTTGAACACATTTTTTATATCTATAAATTAGCTAAAATAGTTGAATAAATATATTGCATATGCTGGGTGATTTATATATACTTAGATTATCCTTTTATATTAAAGAGGGTATGTGGTAAGGGATTTTATATCTGGGAGGGACACCCTCCCCAAGCAATTATCAAATTATGAGGTGAACAAAAAATATGGCAGAAATCTTACCTGAAATTGAAACATTCGCGCGCATCAAAGTCGTTGGTATCGGCGGTGGTGGGGGTAATGCTTTAAATAGAATGGTTCAATCGAAACTTCGTGGTATTGATTTTGTTGCGATAAATACTGACGCCCAAGCCCTGCATTACTCTCAGGCCAATAACAAGGTTCATATCGGCAAAGAAGCTACTCGTGGCCTTGGTGCTGGTGCTAATCCTGATGTGGGCCGTCAGGCTGCTGAAGAGAGCGAAGAAGACATATATAATGCTCTAAAGCACTCCGAAATGGTATTTATAACTGCTGGTTATGGTGGTGGCACAGGTTCGGGTGCTGCTCCGGTGGTAGCAAGAATAGCAAAAGAAATAGGAGCTCTTACTGTAGCTATAGTGACTAAGCCTTTTACCTTTGAGGGTGATAGACGAAGAAAAATTGCTGAAGCTGGTATAGAAGAGCTTAAAGACAAGGTTGATACTTTAATTACAATTCCAAATGATCGAATTTTACAGCTGGTAGATAGGAAAACAAGCCTACTAGATGCATTTGGTACTGTAGATGATGTATTAAAGCAGGGCGTTCAGGGTATTGCTGACTTAATTACCGTTAATGGCCTGGTTAACCTAGACTTTGCAGATGTTAAATCGATTATGAGCAATGCTGGCTCAGCCCTAATGGGTATTGGTCAGGGTGGTGGCGATACTCGTGCAATCGATGCAGTCAAGTATGCGATGGATTCACCACTGCTAGAAGTTTCTATTCAGGGAGCAAAAGGTGTGCTTATAAACTTTACGGGTGGTAGAGATATGGGTATGCACGAAATAGAAGAAGCCGCCAAGCTTATTCATGATTCCGTTGATCCAGAAGCTAATATTATTTGGGGTACTGTCTTGGACGAAAACATGACTGGAGAGATAAGAGTGACCTTGGTAGCTACTGGTTTTGATGCCGAAAGAATGCAAAGAAATCATTTTATGAATCCTGCCTCAAAGTCCAGCGACTTATTTACTAAGCCAGAGACTGACCTTACCAGCCTGGAAGACGATGAAGCTGAGCGCGAAGCTGAACCTACAATACCGTTTTTGGACGCCAATGGTTCAAGACCAGTTTTTGATGAAGATCCTGAGCCTATGGTTACAGCTAAGCCAAAAAATGAATATGATTTTGAGCCTATTACGGCACCTTTAGATGAGGAAATTGTTGAGTTTGATTTTGATGAAGATTTAGATAAAGAAGCTAAAGATAAAAAAATACCTGACGAGCCAATTGTTGAAACAATCTCCTCTGATTTTGAGGACGATGATGATTACGATAAGCCAGCTTTTCTCAGGGAAGGTCTTAAGCTGGGGGATGATAATGAAGACGATGATGATATCCCTAGCTTTGTAAAAAAGAAGTTATAAGTCATGCGCTGCCCGGTTTGTAACGCTCAGGTTAGTCGGGTTCTCGAATCTAGGGAAGTAGAGGATGGAGTTTCAATTCGCAGAAGACGCGAGTGTATCAAGTGCAGCCACCGTTTTACTACTTATGAACGGCTCGAGGTACCAAACTTAATGATAATTAAAAAGAGTGGTGAGCGAGAGCTATTTGATAGAGAAAAGCTATCTCGCGGAATATATCGTGCTTTCGAAAAACGTCCCGTTTCAGCAGATAAAATTGAATTAATTATATCTGAGGTAGAGAGAAAGGCTCGCGGTTATGACCAGGCCGAACTAAATTCTCGTAAAATAGGTAGTTTGGTTATGGAAGAATTATTATCGGTTGATGATGTAGCTTATGTAAGATTCGCCAGTGTCTATAGGAGCTTCGCAACTCTAGACAGGTTTGAAAAAGAACTTAAGAAGATAAAAAAATTACATAATTAGCTTATGCTAAAATATAAATATGAAAGCATTACTATTTTTGTCTGAAAAAAGCACCAACTCCAGAAGAAGCTCTGTTGATGATTTAATAAAAAATTTGAAAATAAATAATATTCAGCTAGAAAAAGTTGATATTGATTCGGCAAGGGGTGCAGAGAGGGCAGAAAGCTATGATGTGGTAAGCTTTCCATCCTTGGCTCTTATTAGAGAAGATGGCGCGGTAGTAAATATTTGGCAGGGTGAGCTCCCTGATTACTCATTTATTAGCCAGTCTGTTGGACATATCTAGAAAAAAATACACTTACAATGTATAATTAGTTTATTAAGGCGTCTATAAATTTAGCGATCGGCTATCAACCGAAAGTGTTCAAAGCAGCGTCACGGGAAGAAATCTAATGTATTGAAAGTAGAACCCGTCGTAGGGCCATGTAAGAGCCAAAATTAAGTGTCCATTAGGAAAGTCAGGTGGTACCGTCCATAATTTGGACCCTGACACCGCATATTTTTTGCGGTGTCTTTTGTTATATTAGGAGATTTATGAAAAAAATACCTCAGTACAAACCAAACCAAGTCGAAGAAGAAATTTTATCTATCTGGGAAAAAGAAGACACTTTCAGGGCCAGTTTAGAAAAAACTAAGAATGGAGAGCCATTTAGTTTTTATGACGGGCCACCATTTGCAAATGGATTGCCACATTTTGGTCACAGCTTAGTTCAGAGTATTAAGGATTCAATTGGCCGTTACCAAACCATGAAGGGCCGTTATGTTGAGCGTCGTAATGGATGGGATTGTCATGGCTTGCCTGTTGAGTTTGCTATTGAAAAGGAATTTAATGTTTCGGGTAAAAAACAAATTATGGAACTTGGCTTGGAAAAATTTAATCAGGCCTGTCGAGATTCGGTATTTTCCTACAAAAATGAGTGGGAGGGTTATTTTGATAGAATTGGACGCTGGACTGACAAAGAGAACTCTTATGCAACAATAGATAGCGAGTATACAGAGTCTGTGTGGTGGACTTTTAAGCAGATTCATGACAAAGGCCTAATCTATAAAGGATTCAAATGCATGCCGTATTGTCCACGTTGTGCAACTCCCCTAAGTAACTTTGAAGTAAATGAGGGCTATAAGGACGACACTCCAGACCCAAGCGTTTATGTTAAGTTTAAACTTAAAGATGAAGAATCATTTATGCTGGCCTGGACAACTACTCCGTGGAGTTTGCCGGGCAATGCTGCATTGGCAGTAAAGCAGGACGCAGTCTATTTGAAGATTGCATTAAAAGACGAACTGGATAATGAAGAGGTTCTGGTTTTAGCAAAAGAAAGACTTGAGGTACTAAAGACTGACGACTACAAAATAATTGAAGAAATTAAGGGCACAGATTTGGTCGGGCTTTCATATGAGCCAATTTTTAAAGTGGGCGTAGAGCATGAAAACCTTTACAAAGTATGGTCAGCAGATTTTGTGAGCACCGAAGACGGTACTGGTGTTTTGCATGTCGCTCCAGCATTTGGCGAAGACGATCTTAAACTTGGGCAAGATAACGATATCCCCGTAATAAACACCATCGACACAGATGGTAAGGTTAAGCAGGGCTTTGGTCTTGATAGCTTTGAGGGTAAGTTTTTCAAATCTGCCGATAAATTAATAATTGAGCAGCTGACCGAGCAAAATAAAATTTTCTCAGCTGAAACCTTTAGACATACTTACCCATTCTGCTATCGATGTGACACTCCGCTGCTATATTATTCAATTGACACTTGGTTTGTGGCGGTTTCAAAAATAAAAAAGCAGTTGCTATCAACAGCCTCTGAAATTAATTGGAACCCATCACATATTAAAACTGGCCGCTTCGGTAAATGGCTGGAAGGGGCTCGAGACTGGGCTATATCGCGCAACCGCTACTGGGGAGCGCCAATTCCAATCTGGGTTAATGAAAAAGACGACAGCGATTATATAGTTGTTGAGAGTATCGAAGAGCTTAAAAAGTTAAGTCCAAATGCCAAAGATCTAAATGATTTACACCGCCCTTTTATCGACGAAGTTGTTATTGAAAGAGAAGGCAAAACCTACAGAAGGGTAGAGGAAGTAATCGATTGTTGGTTCGAGTCTGGCTCAATGCCTATTGCCCAGCAGCATTTTCCTTACGATAATAAAACTCAATTTGATGCCAGTTTTCCGGCCGACTATATTGGCGAAGGACTTGATCAGACTAGATTATGGTTTTATGTCTTGCATATAATATCAACGATTGTGTTTGATAAGCCTGCCTATAAAAATGTATTGGTAAACGGCATGATTATGGCTGCTGATGGTCAAAAACTCAGTAAAAGATTAAAAAACTACCCACCTATAGAGGACGTTTTCGAAAATGAGGGTGCCGATACACTGAGATATTATCTTTTATCTAGTGCACCTGCGGTCACGGCTGATTATATGAATTTTGATAGAGATGCTATGAAGGATATTAATCGTAATCTATTTATGACGCTTTATAACACCGCATCTTTCTTAACTATGTATACCGAAATTGATGATTGGGCGCCAGATAGCATGGATATGCCAATAGATGTTTCTAACCCATTAGACAATTGGCTGTTAGCTAGAGTAAATGAAACCATAGATGAAGTAACTAAAGCAGCAGATAATTTTGAGCTAAGCAAGGCTACTTGGCCAATATATAAACTAGTGGACGACATGTCTAACTGGTATGTGCGCAGAAGCCGACGTAGATTTTGGAAATCAGAGGATGACAGCGATAAGCTAGAGGCTTATAAGACGCTTCACTGGTCATTAGTTACTACATGCAAACTATTGGCTCCTTGGTCGCCATTTATGAGTGACTGGCTATACAGAAATATAACTACCGATATCATGAGCGCACCTAAATCAGTCCACCTTTGTGATTGGCCTGAAGCATCCGAGTTGAATAGTGGTATACTCTCAGATATGGAAATGGTAAGGCAATATGTTAATGATGGCTTGTCTATACGGGCCGAAGCTAAAATTAAAGTACGCCAACCATTGGCTTCTGCAGAGCTTGGAGGCCCCAATGATCTTCAAAAAGGGCTCAAAGAAATCATCGCAGAAGAGCTAAATGTAAAAGAGTTAACTTACAAACAAGACGACAAATTATCTGTTGAATTGAATACAGAAATTACTCAATCACTGCATAACGAGGGCATCGCTAGAGATATAGTAAGAAATATCCAGTCAGCTCGCAAGGAGGCAGGTCTACAGGTTGAGAATAGGATAAAACTGTGTCTTTATAGTGAATCAGAAGTGCTCAATACTGCAGTAGATGAGTTTAAAAACATGATTATTCAAGAGACACTTACTGAGCAATTTATGCGGTCCGAAAAGGGCTTAGATTTTACTAAGCAAGTTTCTGTCGATGGCGCTCATTTGACTATTGAACTTGAGAAAAAATGAGACGTAAGTCATTTTGGCAATTTGGTAATTTAGATAACTTGCTACTAGCAGCCTCCACTTTGCTGGTAGTTCTTGGCTTAATTGTTCTCTACTCCCTTGGAATAAAGGCAAAGGCAGTTTCAAACCAGCTGGACACAACCAGACAGATCGTTTACGCCTTGATAGGCCTTGTTCTGATGGTTGTGGCTGCCAGAAATGACTATAAGATTCTCAAATCATACAGTGGGGCACTGTACGTAATAATGATTGTTCTTCTACTGGCTGTAGAATTTTTAGGTGTTACAAGGCTTGGAGCTACTCGCTGGATAGCTATTGGTCCATTTCAGTTTCAGCCATCGGAGGTTTCCAAGCTTATCTTAATTATTGTGCTTGCGAAATTTTATTCGCAAAACTATGATTTCTCAAATCAGTTTAGAGTTCTTGTTAAATCTTTAGCTTACTCATTGCCGGCAATATTTTTGGTTTTGGTTCAGCCCGATCTGGGAACGGCAATTGTGCTCGGCTCAATTTGGTTTGTTATGACCTTGGCTACAAGGGTTGATAAAAAATATATGATTGGATTAATCTTGCTCTTACTAGTTACGATGCCATTAACTTATCCATTCCTAAAAGACTATCAGAAGCAAAGGGTAAGTACTTTTCTGCAACCCACAGCCGATCCATCCGGGACTGGATATAATGTAAAGCAGGCAATTATAGCAGTTGGTTCTGGTGGTGTATCGGGCCAAGGCTTGGGCGGAGGCGCTCAGAGTCAAGGTAATTTTTTGCCAAGTTCACCAACAGACTTTATTTTTGCGGTTTTAGCTGAAAAGCTTGGCTTCGTAGGCGCATTAATTGTAATACTACTTTTTGTAACAGTAATTATTAGAATGATAATTGACGCAAGTATGGCTCAAGATAGATTTGGAAGTTTGTTGTGTGTTGGAATCGCTACGATGTTTGTGGTGCATGTATTTGTAAATATCGGAATGAATTTGGGAATTATGCCCGTTACTGGCATACCTTTGCCTTTTATTTCTGCAGGCGGAACCAGCTTAATGGTAAGTTTGTTTGCGGTTGGAATAGTGGAAAGCGTATATTCTAGACGAAGGGGTAGAGAGCTAAAAGATACTGAGCTAGTATGAGCAAGCCAATTAAGCTGATTATTATAGGCCTTTTACTATTTTTTGTAGCAGCCCTTGTGTCTATTCGAGAAACTCAAAACAATCAGCCAAAAGACACCTATAGTGTCAAAAAAGTAATAGACGGAGATACTATTGAAATTGAGAGGTATGGTAAAGCTGAAAAGGTAAGAATGATTGGTATTGATACTCCAGAGACTCTCGATCCAAGAAAACCTGTGCAGTGCTTTGGAAAGGAAGCATCTGATAGAAGTAAAGATTTATTATCTGGCGGGCGAGTGAGATTAGAGTTTGATCCGATTGTTGGCGAAAAGGACAAGTATAACCGCTTACTTGCATATGTGTGGAGCAATAATGAACTAGTTAACTTAAAGCTTATTAAAGAAGGTTATGCCAACGAATATACCTATAGAAGTCAAAGTTATAAGTATCAAAATGAATTTAAAAATGCCCAGACGGCGGCAAAAGAAAGTTCTATAGGGTTGTGGTCGCCACAAACTTGCAACGGCAAGACAAAGTAAGTGCTATAATTTTATTATGACAAAAATACAGTTTTATTTTGACCCCGGCTGTCCATGGTGCTGGAACGCATCGCGTTGGATAAAAGAAGTTCAGAAGACTCAAAAAGTAGATGTAGAATGGATGAGCTTTAGTCTTTCTATGAAAAATGGTGACAGAATGAACAAGGATTATTTGGAGAAATTCAAAAAGTCTCAGGAGATGCTGCGGATAATCGAGGCGGCAAAAGAGAAGTACAACGGAAAATTGACCGATGCTCTCTATACCGAATTTGGAATAAAAATTCATAATGATAAAGATTTTTCAGATGCAGCAATAAGCGAGGTGCTAAAGAATGTTTGCTCCATAGATTATGATGAGTTGCTTGAAGCTAAAAATAATGATGAGCTAGATAAAAGAATTAGGCACTCAATGTCGTCAGCTTTTGATGTGGTAGGAAAAGATGTTGGAATACCAATAATTGTTTTTGAGGACGGCAATAAAAAGCTTGGCTACTTTGGTCCAGTACTAAGTCAAGTTCCAATCGGCAAAGACGCAATAAATGTTTGGGAGGGAGTTTCTAAGCTGGCTAGTTACAATCATTTTTTTGAGCTTAAGCGCACAAGAGATGAATCGGCGACTGCGCCTAAAAATATCAAAGACGAACCAAGACCAAATATTTGTTAGCTATTTTTTTTGACAGATTTCCATAGTTTATTTGCAATTTTGAAACGCGCAAACAAATATTGAAATGCTGTGCCAACATAACCCAAGCCAACTGCAATCAGTATTGAGACCAAATCTATCCGATTAAGGCTAAAGAAGCTCGCAAGTGGTTCTATTAAATAAACAATAATTAAAACCCCGGCAGCGATAACATACCCCGAATATATAATTCTTTGCTGAGCCTTGTCTTTTTGTGCACCTATTGCTGTAGGTATCAAGCCAATTGAATATATGCTCATAATAAAAAATATAATAAACACCATCATGGGAATTTGATTAGTACTTATTCCAAAGTAGCCGGAAATCAAAATCGCACCTAAGCTCGCTAATGCTATCGTAAGCGAGTTTAAAATTGAAAAGGGCAGTGTCCTTGAGAGATAGCTTGGGTCGTTAAGACTTCTTTTTCTGTGTCTAGGATAAGCTAGCCAAAAAATGATTGGTATAGTTACGATAAACAAATTAAGTAAGGTTATGTTTCTGGGGTAAAGAGGGTATTGGATATTAATTATCAAAGTGATTAAAAGTAAAAACACTCCAGACCAAACTCTAGTAAAGAACAGACAGCCAATCATTTCTAGGGTTGTGATAATGGTGTCAGAAAGCTTAATCCCTTTTGGGATTGCCGAAAAAGAATTGTTAATAAGTACTGCGTCGGCAATCTGTCTGGTTGCTGGAGCACCGTCAAACATAGCGATTCCCAGATCCGATGTCTTAATTGCCATCGCATCATTTGCGCCATCTCCAATCATGGCAACGCTTTTATTCGAAGCTTTAATGGCTTCAATAATTTTTTGTTTTTGCTCGGGCAGAACTCTGGCAAAAAGGGCTTTAGAATTTATAGCAGCTATCAATTCGTTTTCTTGCATTTTAGCAAGCTTGTCGCCAGTTACGATAATTTCTCCGTGAGTCACGCCAGCCCGATTGGCGATGGCCCTAACTGTTTCTGGGTTATCGCCAGAAATTACAATTACCTGAATTCCTCTGGCCTGAAGCATTTTAATGGTGTCTTTTGAGCCTTGTTTAAGTGGATTTGAAAAAATAATTAAACCAATAGCTCGCAATTTTTTTATTGTCACGGGCTTTTCTATGTTGCCCATATCGGCCTCACCAATAAATATTATTCTTTTTGCAAGACTAGAATATCTGGCTATATTTTCGTTAGCCCATTCCTGCTCGTCTTTATTTAAATATTTAATAAACTTATCGCCAGCACCTATTATGATAGTTTTGTTGTCACTAGTTAGTTTCAGTGCTGAATATTTTCGGGATGAAGAGAAAGCTAGTACTTTCTCGATATTAAGTTTAGTTTTTAATTTAAAATGCTTCTCAAGTGCTGCGATTGTGGTTGTTTTGGATGTTTCCGCAGAAACATAGCTAGATATAATTTTTTCAAAGTAAGATTTATCTTTAGGACTGTATAGAATTGAATTTTCATAAATTGGATTGCTTTCAGTAATCGTGCCAGTCTTATCTACGCAGACCACCGAAACCCTACCTAAATTTTCTATAGCGTTAATTTGTTGAAGCAAAACTTTTTGACCGGCCATCTTGATGGCTCCATAAGCAAATAAAAGTGTGCTTGCTAATAGAAGTCCTTCGGCGATTATCGTTGATGCTAAGGCCGCTACTTGAACAAAGCCCCTTAAGATTGAGCCTTCCAATATTACCGATCTTGTAATTATTATTAAACCTAATATCAAAAGAATAAAAGCCATTAATTTTATGAATCTTAAAATATCTTTCTGGATTGGTGAATAAGATGTCTCATATTTTTTCAAATTCAAATTCATTTTATATAAGTAGCTATCTTTTTCTTTTGCGGTAGCTTTAATTAAGGCATTACCAGCAACTACTATTCCGCCAGATATAAGTTTGTCGGTTGGTTTTTTGGTTACATTTTCAGATTCCCCAGTGAGTAATGCAAAATTACATTCAAAACTATCAGCTTCGATAATTTTAGAATCGACCGGTATCTGGTCGCCTAGCTTCAGATTTATTAAATCGCCAACTGCAATATCTTCGGCAAAAACAGGCCTTGGCTTATCGTGCCTGAGAACTTCATATTTTTGTTTTGTACTAAGTTGAAGTTTTTCTAGCTTATATTTGGCCCGAAGCTCCTGAATAATTCCAATGATGATGTTTACAGTAATTACGGAGCCAAGAAATATACCATCTCTTAAATCGCCCAGAACTATTAATACCAAAGATAGCCCACCAATAATGATGACTACTAAAGAAAAGATATTTCTAAAGACAATTGGTCCTAAATCTTTAAGTAATGATTTAAAGAGTTTGCTTCTCATATTTATATTCTACTAGCTTAGAGCGAATTAAAGAATGCTGTTATAATTTTTTTATGATTAGTAAACTTGATGTTCAAAAGAAAATGCGAGAGCGTGAACTCCTAGATAAGTTTATTGCGATATGCCCTGATTTTAATGGATGGGAATTTGACAAGTTCATGGAAAACCCTGATGCAGTTTATAAAAAAGGCGACGAACTTCTTGGTTTTGATAGTATTATAATTTCAGACGATCAAGCATCGGTGCAATGTGTGTATAGCCCAGACCTTTGCCAAATATCCTTGCCGGCTAAATTACCGCGCGACCAAAGACTTAATAAGATTGAAGTTTTCTTTGCCAACAAGCTTTTTACTCACCTAAGGCATTATAGCCTACCAACCGTTTTGGTTTTTAGTATTGTTGATACGCAAAGCACTAGCCTAGAAGACATAGTAGCGATTGCTAAAAAATTTAGTTTACCAAAACTTGAGGAGCATAATATTTTGGCCTACTACATATGCACTGAAACAGATTACGTTAAAATTGCCTCATCTTGACAAGTTGGTATATAATTAAGCATAAGTATTAATTAAAAAAGGAAAAAAATGGCCAATAAAAAAATCACAATTGAAGGATTGAGAAAGTTCAATCTAATAATGGTTGCAGTTTTCGCAGTGCAGCTAGGGCTAATGGCTTTAATTGCTAAGTTTGATGTTAAATTCCCAATAAATTTAAATTATTTAACCTTCAACACAAATACACGATCATTAGATTCGGCTGCAGAAAATATATATCAATTGCCTCTAGTGTGGCCAATTTTGATCTTTTTAGGATTAAGTTTGACGGCCCATCTTATTATCTCGACTATTTGGTATAGGGGCTACAAAAAAGATTTGCAAAAAGGTATGAATCGAGCCAGATGGATTGAATACAGCTTTTCTGCTTCAACTATGATTGTTGCTATTGCATTGCTATCTGGTATTTACGACCTTGCGAGCTTGATAATGCTATTCACATTGATACTTGTTATGAATCTACTGGGAATGATTATGGAAATACATAATCAGACCACCGAAAAGACCAACTGGCTTAGCTACAATGTTGGTTGGATTGCAGGTATTGTTCCTTGGGTGGTAATAGCAATTTACTTCTTTGCTAGTGCATCAAATGCGCCAGGAGATACTCCTATTCCAGCATTTGTATACTGGATTTATATTACTATATTCCTCTTCTTCAACTGTTTTGCTCTTAATATGTTCTTGCAATACAAAAAGATTGGGCCGTGGAAAAATTACCTTTATGGTGAAAGAGTTTATATTATATTGAGCCTAACCGCTAAATCTGCTCTAGCTTGGCAAATTTTTGCAGGCACACTTAGACCCTAATTGTATTTCTTAGATCTCAACTTTTCTATTGCTAAGTAGTAATAAGGAAATATCGTTGTCACCAGTATTGTAGAACTAATCAGACCAAACATTAGAGTTACAGCAAGGCTTTCCCAGAACGGGTCGGTTAGTACTAGAGGTAAAAGCGCCACTACGGCGGTGATGCTTGTTACAAGCAATGGTCGAATTCGAGCCTCTATAGCCTTAGCCATAGACTCGCGAGGACCAAAACCTTCTCTGCGTTTTTGATTGGCAAAATCAACTAGCATAATTGTGTTGTTAACGCTTATACCAATGAGAGCAAAGAACCCGACCACAGCAAAGAAGCTAATTGGATTGTTAGTAAGTGTCAATCCAATTGCTACTCCCGGCAAACTAAAAGGTACAGCCATAAATATCAACAGCGGCTGGATAAATCCCTTAAATTGAATTGCTAGAAGTATATACATCGCGATTAAGAGTATAGGTAGGGCATAAATCACGCCTTTGAATGATTCCTGGTTGCTAGATTCTGACCCAAAATCAAATTTAAAGTCTGATTTATCTAGCCCAAATCTGTTATCTGAATTATCTAAATATTTTTCAACTTCGGCTTTTGCAAGATTAACAAGCGTAGATGTGTCATTAGAATCGAACCCTGCTTTCAATTCTATAACCTTATTATTATCTACCCTTGTAACTATTGGAGATTCAATCTTAAATTCCGTTTTATTTATTTTCGCTGTTGAAGAGTTCGGTCGCTTTAGGCTTAGGCCACTCAAATACTCATTTAGTTTATTAGTGGCGCTAATAGCTGCCTGAGAATTTTCATTATTTATTTGCACCTTAAACGGGAACTCATCTTTTGGTGGACCAACATCGACTTGCGAAGCATAAATGTCAGCACCCTCAATCTTTTCAAGCTTTGTTTTTAGCTTATCAAGAACTTTTAAAGAGGTGAGATCGCGTTTTTCATATGGTGTTAGTTTAATTTGGATAGTACCTCCGAGCGGGGTTCCGCTTGAATAGTAGCTTATGCTGTCTACATACTCACCAACACTTTCGTTGATGGCATTATTTATAGTCGCTGATTTTTCCTTTGAGTTTGTTATACCCTGCGATGGCTCGACACTATATACTACTTTTAAATTATTGGTATTTTTAGTTTGCGGGAAAATATCAAATTTTAGAGCCGATAATTTAACGACCCCAAATGCGATGATAACTAGGCCTAGAGATACGCTTGAAAGCATCGCCAATAATTTCTTCTTGGAAGTATTTATTTTTAATATTGTGTCGTGCAAAAATCTGCCAATATTTTTTTCTAAACAAACAAAGGGGTTACAGTTGGATTTTTTCTTACGGTTTTTGGGCTTGGTAACTCTCGCAAAGAATGGGACAAATGTAACCGATACAAGGAGGCTCACGGCCAAGCTCACCATTACAGTAATAGGAAGTATCCGAATAAATTTCCCGAGTACCCCAGTAATAAACAGTAATGGCGCAAAACCTAGCATGGTTGTTAGGGTGCCGGCTAAACTCGCTACGGCCACGCGGTTTGCAGAGAACCTCACTACTTCAATGAAGTTGTTAAACTTGCCCTCATATTTTTCAATAGCTTCAATCATTATTACTGTGTCGTCTACAATTAAGCCGATACAAAGTATTAAAGAAAATAGCGTAATGGTATTTAAGGTTATGCCCGACAGATAAAGAATTATCATAGAGAGGGTTAGGGTAGCTAACATAGAAATGCTAGCCACTATGCCAGCTCGAACACTTATGAAGGCTAAACAAACCAAACTGACTATAAGTATTCCTTCGAGCAGGTTTTTTTGGAGCATTTCTATTTGCGATTCTACCACTGGCGCTTCGGCTGCTGCGACCGAAGCTTGAATGTTGGAATTGCTTGAGTTGAATCTATTTACAAGACTGTTTATTTCTTCGTTGTAGCTAATCAGATCTTTAACGTCTGGTTTTTGAATGCCTAGAATAAATGACTGATCTAGTTTAATTTCATTTCCGTCTTTATATCCATACCAGTCAAAGCCCTGAACAACCGATTGTTCCGTGCCGTTTGGTAATTTTACACTCGAGAGTTGATCGACCACCTCTACTTGAGAGTCTTTAAGTTCATCTTTAAATTGATCTTTTATTTTTTGGGAATAATCGAATAATTCTTCATTATTTATACTTTCCGAATGAATTGCCAACAAAACATCATATTTACTTCTGTATTTTCCAGCTGAAATCTTAGAAAACATTGGCTCTACTTCTTCAGGGATTAAGTTTTTATCCTTTATAGAGTTGTATATTTTGTTATTTTCAGCTTCGGCATCGGCACTTTCTTTGTACTCAATAATTATGTTTGAGCCGTTACCATTAGAGATACCGGTTACTTTTTTGACATTGCTATTTTTTAATGTCTCCTCAACAACTGGCTTGGTTATTTTTTCATCAACAATATTCTTATTGTTAACAGGATAGTCTATAACTGCAGAGCCTATTGGGCTTTGTACATTTGGAAACCCTTCACGCTTCATTACTTGCAAGTAGCAAATAAGTCCAAGTGCAATAATAATTGTCCATATAATAAATCCGGCATTAATATGCTTTGCGGATAGCACTGAAATTTTACTGAGCCAACTAGATTTTTGCTTATTCATTGGTGTAATTAAACCTGTTTATTAGCATTTTTGCAAACATAAGAGTTAGCTAGTCGTGTTAAAATAATACTTATGGCTAGAACCCACAAACTAAAAAGAAATTTAGGATTATTTTTAATAACTCTTTTTGCGCTAGGAAACATAGTTGGTGCTGGAATTTATTCGTTAATCGGCAAGGTGGCGGGCGAATCCGGACTCAGCACCCCACTGGCCTTTATAATAGCCATGTTTATTGCATCATTTAGCGCCCTTTCATTTGCCGAGCTAACCAGCCGCAGGCCCTATAGTGAGGGCGTTTCAGCATATGTGCACTCTGCTTTTAAAAGAAAGTGGGCTTCATTAATTGTAGGATTATTAATGTCGGCTGCGACAATCGTATCGGCCGCAACTTTAGCAAGAGCTTTTGGGGGCTACTTAAACTCGGCTACAGGGCTTGCTATACCAATTGCCTCGACATTGGTAATTGCAGCCTTTGGTATCTTAGCTTTTATAGGAATTGAAGAGTCGTTAAAATTTTCGGCTGGCCATACCATAATTGAGATAATTGGTCTTTTGGCTATTGTGTGGTTTGGCAGGGCAGTATTTAGTGATCTACCAACAAAGTTAGGTCAAATATTTGATTTGTCTTCTGTTGGAATCGGTGGAGTTATGACAGGGGCTTTTTTGGCTTTTTACGCATATATCGGCATCGAAGACGCGGTTCACCTGTCTGAGGAAACTAAAAAAACCAGAGTAACTATGCCCCGAGCAATAGTATTATCGATAGTTATTTCAACAGTACTTTATATTTTAATTTCGGTGGTGGCTGTATTTTCAATTCCAATTGATCAACTAAGTAGCTCTAATGCTCCGCTAAGTTTAGTATTTTCAAAAGTTGCCAATTCCCCAGCCTGGATTATCACCATCGTTGCGTTAACAGCTACCGCGGGTGGAGTGCTAGCACATGTCTTAAGTGGATCTAGACTTTTGTATGGCATGGCTGAGGCTGGATGGATAAATAAGCGCTTAGCCGTGGTTCATGAAAAAAGAAAAACCCCAGCTCTAGCGATAATATTTGTGGTAGTTATTGCATCTCTTTTGGCGATATTTTTAGATCTGACCTTTTTGGCGGCAACTACTAGCTATCTAATATTATTTATATTTTCATTAGTTAACTTATCTTTGATTATCATTAAGCTCAATAAAAAGAACAAAAATAAACCTACCCAAGATAAAAATATTTTTAAAGTTTCTATCATTATTCCTACTCTAGGGCTGTTATTTAGCCTTGTTTTATTGACTAGCGAATCAATAAATCTACTACGCAGGCTGTTTTAATAAAATGCTATTTTTGTTCTGTTATAATTAATGTATGAAAAAATATGACGTAATAATTATTGGCGCAGGTCCAGCCGGATACACGGCCGCCATCTATACTGCAAGGGCTAACTTAAAAACACTCATGATTACCGGAACAACTCCAGGTGGACAACTTTTGCTTACTAGTGAAGTAGAAAACTTTCCAGGTTTTAAAGATGGAATAATGGGTCCAGAATTAATGGATGAAATGAAAGCACAGGCTAAGCGATTTGGCGTAGATATGATTCAAGAATTTGTTACCAAGGTTGATTTGGGTGGGCAGCCTAAAAAAGTTAGTATCAACAAGGATGAGTATGAAACCAAGACGGTAATTATCGCTACTGGCGCTAGCGCAAATTGGTTAGGTCTAAAAAATGAAACAAGACTGATGGGCAAAGGGATATCATCTTGCGCTACTTGTGACGGGTTCTTTTTTAAGGACCAAAAAGTTATTGTTGTAGGAGGAGGCGATAGCGCTATGGAAGAGGCCTTAACGCTTGCTAAGATTTGTAGCCATGTAACGATTGTGCATCGACGTGAAGAATTCAGAGCAAGTAAGATAATGCAAGATAGGGTTTTGAAAAATAAAAAAATCTCAGTTGAGTGGAACTCTGAAGTTATTGATGTGCTCGGCAAAGATATGGTCGAAGGCGCTAAGCTTAAAAACAATAAGACCGGAAAAACTCGCGAACTCAGTGCCAAGGGATTTTTTGTGGCAATAGGACATACGCCTGCAACCGATTTGTTTAAATCATTTTTAGAGGTTGATTCCAAGGGATATCTAATTACTAAGGAGGGAGTCAAGACTGTTTTAGAGGGGGTTTATGCCGCCGGAGACGTTGCCGACCCACATTACCGTCAGGCCATTACGGCAGCAGGGGATGGCTGTAGGGCTGCTCTTGAGGCGGAAAGATACATTCAGGGAATCTAATGCCGGACAAGTTTCGAATTAGAAAAATTAAAAAAACCGAATTCATAAAGCTTAGGAAGCTATTTAAAAAAGCTTTGTACGAAGATTTTTCATACTTTCCTGGAGAGTATCTAGATCAAGTTAATCAGCAGAACACGGCTCTCAAGCTTATGAAAGCGCTATTTTCAAAGCAACGATTAGTTATGGGCTTATTCGATGGTTCAAGCTTGGTTGGCTATGTCATAGCTAGCACAAAAGACCCAAGAGAAAATTTCATTTTTTGGCTATATGTAAAACATGAGCTGAGAGGCCAGGGATTTGGTAAAAAATTAATGAATTCAGCTTTAAATGTTATGAAGGAAAGTGGTGCAAAAAATATATACCTTATGACGCACCAGCTAGAAGATTTCTATAAAACCTTAGGATTTGATACTATTTATAGTAATGATGTTCTGTTTGACGATATTATAATGTATGAAATGGGAATAGAAGTAAAAAATGAGACGCAAGCACAAGCCATCTAGAATATTAAGCAATAAAGAGCGCAAACAAAGAAATATTAGTAGAGCTCTTTGGACCATTCTTTTTGTTGAGGTTGTCTTGGTGGGTCTATTAATATTCTATTTTTACTATGTCCTTCCAAGACCTAAGAAGCCAGCGGACACGGGCGTAGTTAAGCAGGAAATAAAACAAGCACCAATTGTTAAAACAGGTAAAATAATAAAAGAAGAACCCGCCAAAAAATTTACGGCTGCTGAAGTTCAGGGGCTTATTGCTCAGACTAATAAAAAGTTTGATAGCCCAGTTAGTTTAGAAGTTACGAAGCAGACCTTTGTATTTAACAGCTCAGATGGCAAAGTAGATGATGTTCCAATTTATGCTAGAGCCTATGTGCCCTCTGGTGCCGAAAAGAAACCAGTTTTTGCATTTGCGCCTGGAACAACCGGTATAGCAGATAGTTGCGCTGCATCTCTCGAGAACCCCGCTAAAGCGGATTGGTCTAATTATGATAGTCTTTTGATGGCTTACGCTAGCCAGGGTTATGTAGTGGTTACAATAGATTATGAAGGCATGAGAGATGCTGCAAGGCTTCATCACTATATGGTGGGTGAACTCGAGGGCAAAGCAATGCTAGATAGTATTAGATCCCTGAAAAATTTGGCACTAACCAAAGACCAGATAAACGAAGAGCAGCAGTTTACAGCTGGATATTCACAAGGAGGACATGCAGCATATTGGGCAGATCAGCTTAAAAATGATTACGCTCCTGAAATGAAGCTCTTGGGTGCTGTTGGATTTGGTCCAGTAACTAGTGTAGAAGAAACCCTAGATGACGCGGTCAATGGCGCAAATATTAATTGGTTCGGATCTCTAGTTTTGACCAGCTATAGTGATTGGTACAAGGCAACTTATCCGGTTGATAAAATATTACAACCAAAGTATGCCAAAAACTTTAAGACAGATGCTCAATCTGTATGTATTGACGCATTTACGAGAGTTTGGCCTAGCAATAAGGGTCAGAATAGATCCTCCGAAGTTTATACTCCAGAGTTTAGTTCGGTCGCCAAAAATTTAAATATTGCCGCCAATCCTATATATCAATCATTTTCGAATGATTTAGCAAAAAATATTGTTGGTAATGTAAAAACTGATCGTCCTAAACTAATAAACCACGGGGTCCATGATGATGTTGTGCTAATTAGCCAAAGCCAACATGGATTTGAGAGAATGTGCGTAAAAGGAAATGTTGTAAAGTTTAATAAATACGACACCAGTCCTAATGCAATTCAGGGTTATAATCCTGCCGGCTTGGTGGATCATTATCAAACCATGAACGCCAGCTTTAAAGATACTATAGCCTGGATGAAAAATATTATTTCTGGCCAAAAAGCCCCAAATAACTGTAAATAAAAAAAGCGCCCTTAAGCGCTTTTTTAATATAAATTAGATTTATTTAGTTTTGATTTCGGTAATTTCTAGGATGGTTTTACGTTGCCTATGCCCAGTTAGGGTTTTTTGGCGTTTTTTGGCTTTGTACTTTAGTATCTTTACTTTATCGCCTTTGACGTCTGCTTCGACTATTTTAGCCTTAACGGTGGCGTTTTCAATTGTAGGCTTACCAACCTGTATTTTATCTCCATCAATAACTAATAGGGGCTGAAATTCAATAACATCCTTGTCGGCATGCAATAGTTCGGTCTCTATTTTGTGACCTTTTTCAACCATATATTGTTTTGAACCTGTTTCGATTACTGCAATCATTTACTGATTTCCTTTCCTTGCCCTCTAAAGACAATTAAGAATTGTACCATATCTATACCACTCTTGTAAAGTCCAAGTTAAGGTTAAAAGCTGTTATAATTTAGGTATGAACAGGGTGAGTAAAATTATTTCTATAGCGAACCAAAAAGGAGGAGTTGGTAAGACAACTACTGCTATTAATTCTGCAGCTTATTTGGCTAAGAATGGTCGCAAGGTCCTGCTTGTTGATTTAGACCCCCAGGGCAACTCAACAAGCGGCCTTTCGGTAAACAAGCATGCACTAAAAACCACGATTTACGATGTTCTTGTTAACAATGCCGATTCTAAGGATGTGATTATTAGCACTAAAATTAAAAATCTCGACATTCTCCCCGCAAACAGTACTTTGGCTGCTGCTGAAATAGAAATGAGCAATTTCGATAGAAGAGAAAAGATACTTAAACATGCCCTTAAAGACTTAGATTATGAAATTGTGATAATCGACTGCCCACCCTCTCTTGGTCTACTTACAATCAATAGTTTTAGCGCAAGTAATTTTGTAATGATACCAGTGCAGAGTGAATATTATGCCCTGGAAGGTCTTTCTGAGCTTTTAAATACAATAAAAAGAGTTAGGGTGGCACTCAATACTAAGTTGGAACTTTTGGGTGTTGTTGTAACAATGCACAATAAACGAACGAGCTTAGGTGAACAGGTGGTTGCAGAATTGAAGAAGCACTTCCCGGCTAAAATGTTTGACACGATTGTGCCACGCAATATACGATTAGCAGAAGCACCGAGCCATGGAAAGCCTATTTCTGAATATGATAAATATTCTAAAGGATCTCAGGCATACAAAAAACTGGCTCGTGAAATAGAAAAGAGGTTGAACAAATGAGTGTAAACAGATTGGGTAGAGGGCTGGATGCCCTAATTCCAACAGATATAGATGACTTTGTATCAGATTCCTTGCCAGAGGAACTGAAAGAAGACTCCCAAAATATTGCCCAGGTTGATATATCCAAAGTGGTGCCAAATCCACACCAACCTAGAACTGAATTTTCTGAAAGCGACCTGAAGGACTTATCTGATAGCATTAAAGTCCATGGCATTATTCAGCCATTAGTTGTAATCAAAATCACTGGTGGCAAGTATCAGTTAGTTGCAGGCGAGCGAAGACTAAGAGCCTCAAAGCTAATTGGACTTCAGAAAGTACCTGCCATAGTAAGAACTTTTTCCGAGCAAGAGCAGTTGGAACTAGCGGTTATTGAAAATATCCAAAGAGCCGAACTCAAGCCTCTAGAGGTATCGGTTGCTTACACTAAGCTGATTGAACAATTTAACCTAACCCACGATCAAATAGCTGAAAGGGTAGGCAAAGGATCCTCTACAGTATCTAATTCGATCCGACTTCTTAATTTGCCCCATGCTGCAAAGATAGCCCTCCAGAAGGGAAGCATAACAGAGGGTCATGCCAGGGCAATTCTTTCCATAGAAGACAACGCCAGCCAAACATTTCTATTGGAAGAAATATTAAAATCTAAGCTAACTGTAAGAGAGGCAGAAGAAGCTGCTCGAAGGCTTAAAAAGGGTGAAATCAATAAAAAGCCCGTAAAAGCTAAAGAAATTCGCAAAGAACATATGGCCTTAACCAATTCTCTGGGTAAATTTTTAGGCACCAAAGTGGGAATTCAGAGTACCGCAAAGGGCGGAAGGCTAGTAATTGAGTATTATTCTGATGAAGAACTAGGCAGAATAATTGAGCAAATCAAAAATTAATTACTATTGTATTTTGGATCCGATATAAACCCGATACTATTTAGGGGTATTAATCTAAAAAACGCATCGCCAATTATTTTGTCTTGAGGTAACTGTCCCCAGGCCCTTGAGTCGTAACTACCTCCTGGGGCTCGATTATCGCCTACTACAAACACATTGCCCGGAGTAACTACTTCGTCGATTTCACCTTCAGTTTTGAAGGCTGGATCAATATATTTCTCATCAAGCCTTAAGCCATTGGGGTTTTCTTTGTTGTAAATTGTAAAAACACCATCTTTGAGAACCACTCTGTCGCCAGGAAGCCCAATAGCTCTTTTTACATAGAATATCTCCGGATTTTCGGGTGGTCTAAATAT
Source organism: Candidatus Saccharimonadota bacterium (assembly GCA_014191035.1). Taxonomy (GTDB): domain Bacteria; phylum Patescibacteriota; class Saccharimonadia; order CAILAD01; family BJGX01; genus BJGX01. The sequence goes on along the minus strand of BJGX01000008.1, from coordinate 4,650 downwards.
CAAAACCTCACCCCTGGCTATATTCAAATCTCCCTTATTTCCAAATATTTTTAAGATGTTTCGGACCGAGGTTGGAAACTTGTTTACAAGTAGGTAGTCTTTATCTTGGTATGTTGGTGTCATGCTAGAACCACTAACATAATAGGCTTGAAACACAAAAGTGTTTATAAATATAACTACTGCTGCAGCAATTAGTATAGTCTTAGAAATTTCCCATATTACATGAAGGGCTCCACTTTTGGGTTGCTCAATCTCTTTGCCGGCCTCTTCTTGGGCAGCTACAAATTTATTAAACTCAACTACATCCTCCTTCATGTCTGCCTGTGGGTGTTGCTCGAGCCCTGCCTGATTTGCAGTTTCGTGATTGGGCTCTTGGCTTTGCTTGATTTCGGGTTTTTCAACGTGACTTTGGCCCGGGTTTATAGCAGTACCAGGCTTGAGTAGTTCAGACTCATCTAATCTTGCCGACAAGTCTGCCGGTTCTTTTTCTTTGTTGTCCATTGATTTAATTATAGCACTATTTTTTATTTGCTATACATAAGTATTTAATGCTCACGACGAATCATTTATAATGAAAAGATATGAAATTCGCCAAAAAGAAAAATACTTTGCAGGCCGATATTCAAACGGAGGGTGCAACAAAAAATATTAAAAAAAAGAAAAGGCACTTAGCCTTAAAGATATTTTTAGTCGTAGTAGCACTTTTTGTTGTTGCCGGAGGTGCATTTGCGGCTAACGTCTATATAAATTTGAACAAAGTTGTAAGTACTAAAAAAACAATTACCGCCGATGGATTAAGGGGTGAAATTGATTTAAGTGCCTTAAAGGGTGAAGGTGATGGTAGGGTCAACATACTCTTGCTTGGCACTGGTGATGATGGCCATGCCGGCGAAAACTTAACCGATACAATGATAGTCGCTAGTTTGGATCCAAAAACCAACGATGTTGTAATGATAGGTATACCCAGAGACTTATATGTGAGAGTTCCGGGCTATGGATGGAATAAAATAAATGCCGCTCACGCCTTGGCCGAACAAAGCAAGCCTGGTTCGGGCCCAGAACTTATCAAGCAAACAATAAGTGAAATAATTAATCAGCCGATACATTATTTTACTAGAGTTGATTTTACAGGCCTCAAGGTAGCTGTCGATAAAATTGGCGGAATAAATGTCTACAACTCAGACGATTTAAACGACCCAGAATATCCATGCGATAAGAACAGTAATTTCTCTTGTGGATTCAAACTTAAATCAGGCTACTATAAAATGGATGGCGCATTAGCTCTTAAATATGCTAGATGCAGAAAAGGAACATGTGGGGACGACTATGGTAGGGCTAAAAGACAGCAAGGTGTCGTTGTGGGGATGCGCGATCAGGCGCTGCAAATAGGTAATATATTGAACCCAGCAAAGGTGAGCGAGCTTATCTCGGTTGTAGGAGATCATCTTAAAACGGACTTGAGCGTCGAAGAATTAAAGCGCTTGGTTGATGTTTCCAGAAAGATAGACTCCAATTCGATTGTAAATAAAGTCTTAGAAAACGAAAACGAAGGCTTGGTCAAAAATAGCTTTGTTGGTGATGCCAGTGTTGTAGTGCCTTCTGCTGGCGTAGGAAACTATAAAGCCATCCAGGCCTACGTAAAAAGCTTGTTAATCGATGGGTATTTAAAGAGTGAGTCAGCTAAGGTTTCTATTTTAAATTCAGACGCACCAGTTTCGGAGGTCTATGCGGTGTCTGGAGTGTTGAAATCACTAGGTTATAATGTTATAACAACATCGTCTTTGAAAACTTCTGGAGATGGCAAAACTGTAATCAAGGACTACACAAATGGTAAAAAGCCGTATACACTAAAGTATCTCGAGAACAGGTTCAATGTTAAATCAGAAAAAGCAGACAGTAGCCAATCTGGTGCTGAAATAGAAATAGTATTGGGGGCAAATTATGAGTTTAAAGACAACAATTAAAAGAGTAAATTTATTCAGCCAAGGTCAAAGGCTAATTGTAATAATTAGTTCAGCGATTGCACTTCTAGCAATGGCTATTTTGTATTACACACCATTTCCGATTGTTGTTTTTCCGGTAGTAATTTTGTTGAATTACATTTTATTTAGAAGAATTTTAGTAACCAAGAAAATGAAAACTATTTTTACAAAATCACTTAAGCCCATGATATGGGTACTAACTGGCTTTTTCTATTTTTATAGCGTATATGTCATTAGCCAAACCCCGATTGTAATTTTTGCTTTATGTATAGCTTTAACCTCCTTAATTTATGGCTTGCTGTGCTATTTAGAGATTCAGCCGGAGCCAAATATAATTTTAGATAATGTTATAACGATATTTTTTATACTCATTGTAACTTCATTGGCTAGTCTTTCGGTTGCATTCTGGAAATGGCCAATAGCATTAGTAATGCTGATTCTATGGATTGTAAACTTTTTAATTGCTCTTTGGTGGCTTCTGGACTTTACTAATAAACCACAAATACTAGCGGCTCTCTGGGGATTTGTTACTTTGGAAATATTCTGGTTGGCTTCACGCTGGGCTGTGCTTTACCAGGTACCCGCCATACCTTTTATTATCTCTCAATATAGCGCAATAATTACAGCTTTGGCATATGGCTGGGGCGGTATATATTACCACTACAAACACAAGAACCTAAAAAAAGCGATTGTGGCCGAGTATTTGGCCGTCACAATCGTTGTATTTGTAGCGTTAATTGTTTTGAACCGCTGGACAAGTACGGGTTAAAACAGGAGATTTAGTTGAAAAATAATAATACAAACACTAAGGTATCTAATTCGCGCAATCAGTTATTATTAACTGTAGTTTTGTCTTTTGTTTTTGGATTGCTAGGAGCTTTATTGTCGACTTTTTTGCTTCGCAAAATACCCATAACTACTATTCAGCAAAGCAAACAGGTTGTAATAGATCAACAGACCGCCGTTGCTAATGTTGCAAAGAAGGTCAGCCCCTCTGTAGTTAGTATTATCTCCAGCTCTAGTACAGTCGACCCTTTTACTGGCCAGGCCTCAATGATGAAGGACGGAGCAGGAACAGGTATAGTTATGACCAAAGAAGGACTTATAATGACCAACAAACACGTTGTAGAGGGCGGCCAAAGCTTTAATGTGATTATGTCTGACAACACTGAATATAAAAATGCAAAAGTTATAGCTACCGATCCGAATAATGACATTGCTTTTTTGAAGATCGAAGCAAAGAACCTAACTCCAGCAGAGCTTGGGGATTCCGACAAAGTCGAAGTCGGGCAAAGCGTGGTGGCTATAGGGAATGCATTGGGGCAGTTTCAAAACACAGTTACAACCGGAGTTATATCTGGAAAATCTCGGCCAATAACCGCAAGTGGAAGTAATGGATCTTCGGAGGCATTAACTAACCTCTTCCAAACAGATGCAGCAATTAATCCTGGCAATTCTGGCGGGCCACTCGTTGATATAGAGGGTAAAGTAATTGGTATTAATACTGCAGTGGCAGGTAATGCTGAAGGAATTGGCTTTGCTATTCCGATAAATGATGCTAAAAATGTATTAAGCTCTGTATTGAAAACCGGCAAGATTGTTAGACCTTACATTGGGGTTCGTTACATTTCATTAAATGAAGAAATAGCTAAAGCGAATAATTTAAGTTCAAATACGGGAGCACTAATTTATGGCAGTGGAAGTCAGCTAGCGATTATACCCGGAGGACCAGCCGATAAGGCAGGCTTGCAGGAGGGTGATATCATTCTGAAAATTGATGGAAAAGAAATTAATGAAACTAACTCCATAAGTTCAGTTATTGGCAAAAAGAAGCCTGGAGACAAAGTAGAGGTTATATATTTAAGAGACGGTAAACAAGCTAAAGCAAATCTTACCTTGGCCGAAGCACCGACTAATTAGTTTTATTTTGAAAGCCCAAAATCAAATACTCTTCCAATATTGGCTTTAGTCCTTCGGCTTTAGCCAAGACCTTTAAGCCCTCGTGTTGCCATGGGTCTGATTCGTGATAAATCTTAGAGTCTGGCTTAATATGCTTTTTGATATCTGAATAGAACCTACGATACAGATCCAGCCCATCCCCTTTGCCGCCAAAAAGCGCCACAGCTGGCTCCTTTAATACCTCTGGCTTCATATTGGGCTTGTAGTCCTCAGAAACGTAGGGCAAATTCGTAACGATTGTATCAAAAGCACCATCCACACCATCCCAAACATCGGCCATTATATATTTTATTTTGTTATCCTTACCAAGTATATTTTTGGCGTTTAGCTTTGCAACCTCCATTGCCTCTTCTGAAATTTCAGTAGCATTGATTTCTAGGTCTGGGCGATGTTTGGCGATTGCAATCGCAATCGCGCCACTTCCGGTCCCCAAGTCTATTAGCTTTGAGTTTTTAGGGGCATTTTTTATAGCTTCTTCGACGATCAGTTCCGTCTCTACACGGGGTGATAAAACGCGATTATCGACGTAAAAATCAATTCCGTAAAAATCTAATTTATTAGTTATGTATCACACCGGCTCACGATCCAGTCGTCGCTCCACAAATTTATTAAATACCAACTGCTGTTTGGCGCTCAATTCGTCATTATCGTGCGTTATGAGCCACTCTTTGTCTTTTTTTAGTTCTGATGCCAAAACTATCTCTGAATC
>BJGX01000007.1 GCA_014191035.1 Candidatus Saccharimonadota bacterium | reverse complement strand
TTTGAATATTAATAGGCCAATCAATTTTGAGTTTTTTATCGGCCAAATTCACAAAGCAATATCTGTCGTAATTATCAGCTCTCCAGTGTTCATTAACACTGTATATATAATATGTGTCGTCCTCTAAAGTCTGAAAGGAATTAGCCACCCCGCGAGGCAAGAATACTGCCTTATTGGGTGTGATCTTAATGGTTTCAACTCTGCCAAACCCGTCCCCCTTTCTAAGATCGACATAAGCCGCAAAAACACTGCCTTTAACAACGGATATATATTTATCCCAAGGCTCTGCATGCAGACCTCTGGTTACCCCTTTGGCCTTATTATATGAAATGCTATTTTGCACCACATTAAAAGTATCGGGCACACCAGCCTTTACAAGCTTTTCTTTATGATACTTTTCCTGAAAGTAGCCTCGTTCATCTTCAATGCTTGTAACATCAAAAAATATTAACCCTTCGATACTGGTTTTATGAGGGGTAAATTCGGACGACTTAAGATCCGCCATTACTGACCTGCCTTTTTATACTTAGCTTCTGTTTCGTCCTTTTGTGGCTTCCACCATTCTTGATTTTTGGTATACCAATCAATAGTTTGCTCAAGGCCTTTTTCGAAGTCTTTATATATTGGAGTCCATCTCAATTCTTTTTGAAGTTTTGATGAATCAATAGCGTAGCGCATATCGTGCCCTGGTCTATCCTTAACGTGTTCATAATCGTTACTCGACTTTCCCATTGTTGAAAGTATCATTTCGATAACATCCTTATTATTTTTTTCACCATCGGCACCTATCAAGTATGTTTCGCCTATTTTTCCTTTTTCTAAGATTAATGCCACTGCTGAATTATGATCATCGACATGAATCCAGTCCCTAACTTGCTCGCCTGTTCCATAAAGTTTGGGCTTTATTCCGCTCAATATATTTGTAATCTGACGAGGAATAAACTTTTCGACATGCTGATAAGGTCCGTAATTGTTACTACAATTACTAATTGTAGCCTCTACACCAAAACTCCTAACCCAAGCCCGAACTAAATGGTCGGATCCAGCTTTTGTTGAAGAATATGGGCTAGATGGATTATAAGGGGTGTTCTCGTTAAATTTACTGGTTTCGTTTAATTCAAGATCACCAAAAACTTCATCGGTACTGATGTGGTGTAGCCGTTTTTTATGCTTTCTAACCCCCTCTAAAACTGAGTATGTTCCTAAGATATTACTTTGCACAAAAGGCCATGGACTTATTAGAGAATTATCATTATGGGATTCGGCAGCAAAGTGGACGACTGCATCGTTTTTTTCTATAAGACTGTCCATCAGTTCTATGTCCGAGATATCACCTTTTACAAAATCAATTTTATCTTCAATAGATTTGATGGATCCGATATTTCCTGCATAGCCAAGATTATCAATTATTGTTATTTCGTAATCAGGATTGTTTTTTATAATATAGTGAGCAAAGTTAGCCCCGATAAAACCAGCCCCACCTGTAATTAAGACGTTTTTCATATGTATAGTATAGCGTGAATCTAATGTTTTTGTGATTATTTGCTATACTGTTCAAATGACAATCGTAATCATTGCTGGCGGGCAAGGTACCAGGCTGTGGCCCTTAAGCCGTCCAGAACAACCCAAACATTTACTGAGTCTTATTAATGAAGATTCGCTTTTGCAAAATACTATTTCTAGAGTCGAATCACTAACTAATAGTATCTACATAGTTCCTGAAGCCTCACATGTTGAAGATGTAAAAAAACAACTACCAAAATATAAAAACAATATAATTACAGAGCCCACCAGAAGAGGTACTGCACATTGTATTCTTTTTGCCTTGGCTGAGCTAAAAAATAAAATAAAGCCTGATGAAGTCATAGTCTTTCTACATGCTGATCATCATATTGGCGATATTGATTCTTTCAAAGAAACTGTCGAAGCAACTGTAAAGGCCTCTAAGGAAATGAATAAAATTACACTTATAGGTGTGGCGCCAGACTACCCTGCCACTGGATTTGGCTACATTAAGACGGGCAAGGAAGTTACCAACGAAGACGGTCTACCAATACTGAGTGTTGAGAAGTTCGTAGAAAAACCAGATGCCAAAACCGCAAGGACTTATTTTAAAAGTAAAAAATACTTATGGAACCTAGGTCTTTTTGCTGGATCTATCAATACCTTTGAGGCTGAAATAAAAAAGAGTAATAAGGATTTATGGAAAAGATATAATCAGCTTTTCAACAAAGATGCTATTAAGAAGTATATGAAATTTCCAAACGAACCTATAGATACCGCGCTAATAGAAAAGGTAAAAGACCTAGTTGTTGTGCCGGGACATTTTGATTGGGCCGATGTTGGAAGCTTTAAAGACCTATACGAAATATTAAGAAATGGCGATAGTAATGTTCATAAAGGCAAGGTTTACGATATAGACAGTAAAGAAAGCTTAGTTATCGCTGATAAAAAACCAATAATAACTATTGGCTTAGATAATTTGATAGTTATTGACACCCCTGAAGGAATTCTGGTTTGTCCCAAAGATAAGTGCCAGCTCGTTAAAGATGGTGTAGAAAAACTTAATTCTAAAAAATAGTCTTAACACACATACATATATATTGTATAATTAACCTGATAAGAGGTAAGAATTAATGGCTGATAAGCTGAAAACCTGGTGGTCGCAATCGAAAACCTGGCATCATGTGCTACTCGGATTAGGCATGGTGGTTTTTTTGTTTATGTTTGCTATAGCTACAGTCCGAATAGTTAATTATGGCAAGATATTGCCAGGTGTTAGTGCTCGAGGAGTTGATGTTGGCGGACTCACAAAAGAACAGGCGATTGAAAAATTAAATGCCAAAACTAGCCAGTACTTAAATTCGGATGTTAGCTATATTTTAAATGGGCAGGCCACTACCCTTAAGCCAGCTCAACTGGGTATAAATTTTGATAATAGCGAAATGGTTAATCGGGCATTTATGGTTGGCAGGGAAAACGATATTATCACCAATATCGCTACCCAGACCGCTCTGCCCTTTACAAAAGAAGACATAATGCAAATTAATGTCGATAAAGAAAACTTTAGTAGCTCTATCATTCAATTCAACAGCGTATCCGCAAAGCCCTCGCAAAATGCTACCTATCTGATAAAAGACGGAAAAGTAGAAATAATAAGTGGCAAAACAGGCGAAAAAATTGATATGGGTCTAGCTATTCTCGGTCTAACAAGGCAGCTATCAGACCTGAAAAGCTCTATAAATATGCCAATGAACACCGTTGCGCCCAACAGATCTAATGTTCTTTTGGAGCGTCAGCTAGGCTATGTAAAAACAATTACACAAAAGCCGATTACATTAAGCTATGGAACCAAGAGCTGGGAGATTACTCAGCAACAGCTTTTGGACTGGCTATACATAGAAAATCAAGAAAAGCCCTACAAAGAAGACCTGCTTAATCGTTACTATAGAACTCCTGCCCAATTAAGCGACTTTAAAATTGAAAAACAAAATGTTGTAGCATTCCTCAATGAAATTGCAAAAGAGATTAACCAAGAAGCTGTTGATGCAACCCTAACTATTAGTGATGGCCGAGCGAGCGTGTTCAAGCAAAGTCGTGATGGCAAAAAATTAAATATAGAAAAAAGTGCTGATGCAGTAATTGCTGCAGCCCAATCTAACTCTTCGTCCCCCGTTGTGTTAGCAGTAGATGTTAAAAAAGCAGCTGTTAGTGATGAGAATATAGACAGCCTGGGTATTAAAGAGCTAATTGGCGAAGGTGTAAGTTCTTTCCCAGGAAGTACACCACAGCGCCTTCAGAACATTAGAGTCGGAACTTCTAGATACAACGGCATATTGCTCAAGCCTGGCCAAGTCTTTAGCTTTGGTGAAATTTTAGGTGAAGTTGGCCCAGCTCAAGGCTACGCGGAAAGTAAAGTAATATTAGATGGACGCCAAGAATTTCAGTATGGTGGAGGCCTTTGTCAGGTTAGCTCTACCATATTTAGAGCTGCTTTAAATGCTGGCTTACCAATTTTAGAGCGTACCAATCATTCATTCCAGGTAAGTTATTACACTCAGCCTTACGGCGTGCCGGGCGTAGATGCAACTATCTATTATCCTGCGGTAGATTTTAAATTTAAAAATGATACCAGCAAACACATACTAATTCAGCCCGAGATGCTTGGAACAAATCTAACTTTTAGGCTCTATGGAACAAAAGAAAAAGAAGGAAAAATTAGAGGTCCATTCTTTAATTTTGGAAGTCTTGATCCAAACGCACCTAGCCAAACGACATTTTATCGTGACGTAATTGTTAATGGCGCCGTTACAAAGACTGACACATTTACTACTTATTACAAGTCGGCTTTAGATTTTCCTAGCTCGAACTAATTATTTGCCGATACAAAAGTTTCTAAATATGGAATCTATTATCTGTTTATTAGCGTGATCGCCTGTTAGTTCATTTAGATTACTAATTACAGACTCTAGCTCGGCACCAATAATGTCTAGTGTAATTGAACCTATTTTATCCTGAATATCTAATAACCCAATTTCGCAATTATTTAAAATATTTAGCTGTCGTTCTGTCAGTATTTGCAGGCTGCTTGCGGCATTGCTTTTGCCTATTTTTGATATTTTGCCAATAAGATCTTTTATGCCTTTATTATTTTTTGCTGAAATACTAATACCTTCAGTACTTTTGTGAATGTCTGATTTAGTATGAATGAGAATTGTCTTATCGGACTCAATATATTCTTGTAAGTCATTATTTTTTATAAAGTCCATAGTCTCTTTGTCTTTATTCGGCTCAATTAGAAGCAAAATTATATCGGCCGACTTGATATTTTCAATAGATTTTTCAATACCTATTTTTTCAATCTTTCCGGGTGTAGTATTTAATCCTGCCGTATCTATAAACTGGTAGGTCATACCTCCTAGCTCGACAGTCTCGGAAATCGCATCGCGAGTTGTTCCAGCGGTAGGCGTAACGATGGAACGTTCATAACCAAGTAGTGCATTCATCAGCGTGCTTTTGCCTGCATTCGGAAGTCCTATTAGTGCTACATTTATTCCCGACTTAAGCCTAGGTAGTATTTCTGAATTGAGCTTTATATTACTAATGTCTTCAATTATTTCTTTAATTTTATTCTTCATATCGGCTTTGCTTATTGAGGGAAGATCCTCTTCGGAAAAATCTAAATCGGCAGCTATAGCAGAACTGAGCTTTGTTACTTTTTCTAGAATAGATTTAATTTTTGCGCTAAATTCACCTGCCAGCTGGCGAGTAGCTAGCCTTGCAAGCTGAGTATTTTCCGATGATACAAGCTCCATAATAGCTTCAGCCTGTGCAACATCAATTTTACCGTTATAGTAGGCGCGCTCGCTAAACTCCCCCGGCTTAGCTGGCTCTATACCAAGTCTAAACAGAACTTCTAAAATATTCTGCTGAACTATATTTGATCCGTGGCAGTGAATTTCTAACATATCTTCGCCGGTAAAGCTGTGTGGCGATTGAAAATACACTAACATTGAATGGTCAATTTTTTCATTGCCATCATATACCCAGCCCGGCTTAATATTATTTGGCTCAGGCAATTCTGTTTTTTTAGTTAGTGCCAAGTAAGCTTCAGATGATTTAGGCCCTGAAACTCTTATAACTGCAATGGCGCCCCTTCCTTGCGCAGTGGCTGTGGCGGCAATTGTTGTGTTCATTATCTTTTTCTAATTACAATATGTCTGTTGACGCCTTCGCCTTCACTATCGGTGATAATGTCCGGATCTTCTGATAATAAAGTGTGAACAGAACGGCGCTCAAATGAATTCATAGGCTTTAAGTGTTGGTCTTCGCCAGTTTCTCTGGCTTTATCAGCCAATTCTTGAGCCATAGCCTGAACCTTTTCGACTCTTTCTTTTTTATAGCCGTTGATATCAACTCCAACATAGCCCGCTTCTTTGTTTGTTCGTCGATATAAGGTGTTTATCATAGACTGAAATGATCTTAAATTATCTCCACCCTTTCCAATTAGCAGGGCTGAATCGTCAGATTTAATATTTAAATAAATAGGCTCGTCTGAGCTTACTTCAACTACTGCAGGAATCCCCATGGTGTCTAGCAGCTTCTGGGCTATATCTTTGGCTTCTACTGCTGACATTATTTTTTACCTTTTTTAAGCTTAGTTTTAACTTTTGGCTTTGGAAGTTTCTTGGTTGATTTGGTTGTACCGCCCTTTTTAACAACTTTTACTACATCCATTTCTTCCATTTCTTCAACTTCACCGCGCATAATTAGCCACTGCTGGAATATTGCCACCATATTTGTTGATATCCAATATAGAGGCAGGGCTGCTGGTAGAGTCCAAGCAATAAAAACAGTAAGAGCAGGGAAGGTGTAGTTCATAAACGAAGTCATTTGAGCCTGCGGGTCTTTAGTGTCAGTTTTCTGCTTACGAGGAGTAATCATCTTCACCTGTAAGAACTGGGTAATTCCGGCAAGAATAGCTAGAAGATAGCTAGGTTTAGCCATATTAATTAAGCCAAATAGCGAGGCGTCAAACTGAACACTACCGTTAATTAGGCTTTGGATATAAGGAAGGTTCTTAACTGGCCCATACAGAATAGCCTGGATATCATTAATGTTTCCAGTTGATTTTTGAAACACCACAAACATTGCAATCAATATTGGAAACTGCAAAAGTGCTGGTAAACAAGCCGAAAAAGGATTAACTTCCTTCTCTTTATATAGCTCCATTAGCATTGCTTGTTCTTTCTGTTTATCTCCAGCTGCTTTGATCTTTATTTTAGAAATATCCCCCTGTAATGATTGCATTTTCTTTTGGCTATGAAGTTGCTTACTAGCAAGTGGCCAAAGTATTAATCGAATAAGTATGGTAAATATAATAATCGCCAGACCAAAGTCGTGACCTGGAATAATTCCATAAACAAAAAATAGAGCATTTACCAATGGCTCGATAAGTATAGTGTTAAAAAATTGACCAATCATTTTCTCTCCTCTTCTATAAACCTAAAATCAATTTTAGGTTTTGCTAACGGGTTACATTGTACTATACGAAAGATACTTATACCAACACCTTTTATGGCCCCGTGCTTCTTTATTGCCAGCTTTGAGTATTCACTACACGTGGGGTAATGCCTGCAATATCCATATGGGTAGTTTGCTTTGCGTGGACTATGGTCTGGCGAAATTGTGTTCTGGTAGAGTTCTATTGTTTTAATTAATATTTTTTTCAACCCACTACTCCTTTAAATAAGTTTTTAATTTCATTTTTAAGCTCTTCTGGTTTTAATTCAGTAAAGTCTTTTCTTATTAAAACGATTATTTTTTGTGGTTTTTTTATGTCTTTATATAGCTCTTCGACAATTCCACTGGCCCTGCGCCTTAAGCTGTTTCGTCTAACAGCACTTTTAGATACTTTTTTAGATACCACAAAGCCAATTTGAGAATAATCTAAATTGGAAGGCATGTAATACAAAACGAGGTTTGGTGTTGCAAACCTCTTAGCTGTTTTGTAGAGTCTCTGAAAATCACTATTCTTGCGGAGTCGGTAGGTCCGCGCAAGCATTTAAGCAGATAGCCTTGTTCGGCCTTTGAGCTTTCGTCTTTTCAAGATTGCTCGGCCTGCCTTAGATGACATGCGCTTCATGAACCCATGTACTCTTTGGCGATGTCGTTTCTTTGGTTGATAAGTTCGCTTCATAACCTGATTATTGTACAACAAAAGAGTTAAAATTACAATTATCCACAAGTGCTAATGTTTTTTTAAACTTTAAGTGATAAAATTGTGGAAAACCACTATTCAAATAGTGTATAGTGGAAAAAAAGAGAGGGTAAATGGATAATCAATTACAAACAGTTTGGGGGTCTGTTTTGGGTGAACTAGAAATAGTTCTATCTGAAGCTAATTTTCAGACCTGGCTTAAAGGAACCGAGCTTACTGGGCTTGATGGTGGCAAGGCGATTATTTATGTTCCCAACATCTTCACTCGCCAATGGATTCAAGATAAATACCACACCGAAATACTAGATGCCATAAGAAAGATTGATCCAAATATAAACAATGTCGAATACACCACAAAAAAGGCTGATGCTAAAGGTGGGTCCGAACAGCCAAAATCTAGGCCAGATGATAACTCAATTAGAATGCCTATTCAAAAAGCTAGGCAAAAATACTCCAACCCCAATAGTGAACAGTCCAGTATCGAATCTTATGGTGAATTTAGGCCAAATGAAAAATACAAATTCAACAACTTCATTACAGGATCAAGCAACAAGCTAGCCTTTTCTGCAGCTCAACTTGTTAGCGAAAAGCCTGGCGAAATGTACAATCCACTATTTTTATATGGTCCTGCCGGGGTGGGCAAAACCCATTTGCTTTGGGCAATCAGTAACGAAATACATGCCAGAGATCCCAAGATGAAAATCCTCTACTCTACCAGTGAAGAGTTTATAAATACATTTTTGTCGGCCATACGAAAAGGTGAGAAGTTCTCAAATAAATACCGTAGTGCTGACGTACTGCTCATTGATGATATGCAGTTTATTGCTGGCAAGGAAAGAACACAGGAAGAATTCTTTCATACCTTTAACGCACTGCATCAATACAACAAGCAAATTGTTTTGTGTAGCGACCGTCCCCCTAAAGAAATACCAACACTAGAGGAACGCTTAAGAAGTCGCTTTGAATGGGGTATGGTTGCAGATATTCAACCCCCTGATTTCGAAACCCGCGTTGCGATACTTATGAATAAAGCCAACACCAACTCTATTGATTTAGGTATGGATGTGGCCGAATTTATAGCCACCCATATCGATAACAACATCCGAGAACTAGAAGGAGCTTTAACAAAAGTGGTGGCCCACTCTCGATTACACGGCCAACCAATAGATATCAATACCGCCCAAGAAGTACTTGGAATGTATATTCAAAAAACTCAAGTTAAGGTTAACGCCAAAACAGTACTCCAAAAGACTGCCGACTACTACGAAATAAGCTACAACGATATCACTGGAACCAAGCGCTCTCGTGAGGTAGTAGTACCTCGCCAGATAGCAATGTTTATTATGCGTGAAGAATTAGACATGAGTTTTCCTAGAATAGCCAAAAGTTTAGGTGGTAAGGATCATACAACTATCATGCACGGGGTGAACAAAATATCTACACAAATGGCTCGGGATTCAGTAATGAGCCAAGATATTCAATCGATTAAGAAGCTTTTGGTGGGTCAATAGTATGTGGATAAGTATGTGTAAAAATAGTGTATATCTTGTGAAAAAGACTGACTTTATTCACAATAAATTCACGCTTGACGAATTTAGAAAAATAAAAACTGTTAATATCCCCAATGTTGTACATAATTTATTGCGCAGTTTTCAAAGACTTATCCCTACCAAGTTTTGCCTTTATAAAGGCTTTTTTGTAGCTTTTGCACGCTTTCCACAACAACTATTACTATTACTACTATTAAATAAATTAAATATAATAAATAAGACAAATCTAAATTGGAGTTTTAAATGAAAGTCGCTATAAAAGTTAAGAATCTATTAAAAGCAGTAAATATTTGCTCACGCTTAGTCAGTAGCCGAAATTCTCTAGAGGTACTAGGAAATATACTAATCGAAACCGAAAAGAATATTTTAAAACTTAGCTCTACTAATCTTGATCTAGCAATAACCACAAAGCTTGGTGCAAAAGTCGAAAAAGAAGGAAAGATATCAATCCCCGCTCGATTACTTAGCGAACTAATTGGATCGATATCTGAAGACACTCTGCAGTTAATTGCTGACGATTCCAACCTAACCCTAAAAGGAAATGGCATTCACAGCAGAATCAATGGTGTTTCGGCTAGTGAGTTCCCTACCCTGCCGAAGTTATCTAATACCAAATCTATCAATTTTTCATCCGATGAAATTAAAAGCAATTTTGAAAAAGTAATTGCCAGTGTAAGTATCGATGAATCTAGACCAGTACTAGCTGGTGTGTTTTTCAGTATTAAGTCTGGCGAGATGGTACTGGCTGGAACAGATAGCTATAGACTTTCAGAAATAAAAAGTAAGTGCGCATCAAAAGAAGAAATTAGCTGTATTATTCCAGTAAGGACTATTTCGGAGGTTTTAAGATTAATATCAACAGAAGAAGTGAAAGATATTGAAATTAAAATCGGTGAATCTGAAATATCATTTGTGGTTGGAGAGAGCCAGCTTATCTCGCAGCTCACAGAAGGTAAATACCCTGAATATCAAAAAATTATTCCTGAAACTACCACAACAACAATCGAATGTGAAAAAGAAAAGTTAGTTGAGGCAGTAAAGGTCAGCTCTGTTTTTGCCCGTGAGAGCTCACACGGCATTGCCCTAAACGTTTTAAAAGACGAGCTAACGATTGATGCGCAGACTAGTGATGTTGGCGAGAACACCATCAAATTGCCCGTTAAAAAGAACGGCAAAGATGCATCTATAAATATAAATGCCAAGTATATAACTGATATATTATCGGTCGTAAACGATAAGACCGTGGTTATAGGAATAAATGATAAGCTCGACCCCCTACTCATTAAACCAAAAAGTAAGGATGGCACCGAAATTCACATAATTATGCCGCTTCGTAGCTAATGATCAAATCTATAAAACTTAATAATTTTAAATCTCACCCTTCATTGGGTGTTGATTTTGATAATATAACTGCAATTGTCGGTAAAAATGCTACAGGCAAGACAAACATATTGGAGGCTATTTATTACTCGCTAATTACTAAACCATTTAAGTCTAACCGAGCCTCGCTTATTAATTATGATTCAGATTTTACTAAGATTAATCTTATATATGAATCAGAAAAAGAAAATGATATCGAATCACGTCTTAAAAGTAATGGTAGAAGCCTATCAAGCACAATCACAATAAATGGTGTTAAAAAGCGAGCCTCAGAAGTTATAGGCTTACAGCCAATAGTTGTTTTTGTACCAGATGACTCAAGACTTATAACCGATGGCCCGCAATTTAGGCGCAATTTAATTAACAGTATAATCATTCAGACTTCCAAAGATTATTTAAACGCGCTTAATAAATTCCAAAAAATTCTCAATCAACGAAACAGGCTTTTATATAGTCTTAGAAACAATCTCACAAGCAGCAAAGATCAGCTTTTTGTCTATAACCTACAGCTTGCCGAACCTATTAGTACTATATACAAATATCGAGACGAATTTATCTCCTTTTTGAACAATAATTTGAGCGAAAAGTACTCCTCAATTAGCGGTTCAAAAGATAAGGTTCACGTTGATTACTTAAATACATTGGCAAAAGACAAGGACGATATTTTAAAAATGCTAGAAAGCAATACGGTCGATGATATAAGGCTTGGGTACACAAGTAAGGGTCCACATAAAGATGAAATACTGATTTCTCTTAATGATTTTCCTTCTAGAGATAATTTATCGAGAGGCGAAAACCGTTCACTATCACTCGCTATTAAACTTGCCGAGATAGAATACTTAAAAATTAAAACCTCTACTCCCCCTCTGCTGCTACTGGACGACGTTTTAAGTGAACTTGATAGTGATAGGCAAAAACATTTAATTGAGCAAGCAGAGAAGCAACAGACGATAATAACTTCAACCGAAATAGATAAAAGTATTAGTGGCTACAAATTAATAAACTTATAATGGATCACATAAAAAATAATCTAGATAAATATTCAGAATATAAATCTAAATCAGCAGAACTTGATAGTATTAGAAAAAAGATAATAGAAATTACTGGGATAAGTCCAGTCTCCTTAAAGATTAAAAATGAAACCTTGTATATTAAAGCAAATAATAATTATGAGGCGCTCGAGCTGAGGATGAAAATAGAGCATCTAAACAAATACCTTAACATGAATATTAAGATAATCTAATATTTATATTCCAATATACTCAATTAAACCTTTATCTCCGCTTGGATTAGGCAGAATAATACTGTAATAGAGTATTTTTTCATCCCTATCTACAAAGAATGATTGTAAGTATGTAATATTGGCATTATCAATTATCTTATCAGCCCTCAAGTTTTCAATATTCATTTCCCATACGCCCTCTTGATCAGTGTATATAAGCTTATTTTCGTCTACCCAGGTTGTTAGATTGGGCTTTGCTATTTGCTTTGTATATAGCAAAGTGTTTTTGTTTGATATTAAATCATAAACATGTAGTCCTTCAGCATTAACATAAGCCATCTTTTTTGAATCAGGGCTAAAAACAATTGCTGTAACACTGGATTCAGATTCTATTTTATTTATAAACTTAGAATCACCGACTTTTCTGAGGAATATGCTTCGATCTGTATCATTTTCTTTTTGTTCAGCAGACTCACCCTCATCACTTATATCTTCAGTTGCAGAATATGCGTAGTAGTCATTATTAGAAAGTGCAAGATTAATAAATTGACCCTGAACTTCATTTACTAATATATCGCCGGGCGATTTTGGGGTTTGTTTCAGCACAATACCGGGACCAACAGAAGCTAAAATTTGATTTTTAGAGTTAGCTACAAAATTATTCAGCTCTTGATCTAAAAACTCATAAGCATCGGAGCCATTCTCTAGTCTAACTTCATTGAAAGTTATTTCATTGATTTTTCCAGAATCTAAAAAACCAACTTTATTGTCATATTTGAGTATTGCTTGATTGCTGTTTGTCCACAAAATTTCATTTACATTTCCAGGAAAGGGAGACACTGGGTAATTGGAAGGAATATTATTGCCTATGTTAACCCTTTCAAGATAGTTATAAGTAGGATTTAGATAGCTTATGCTATTAGATAATACATTTATACTAGTTGCAGTTACTCGAGATGCAGTATTAGGGCTCTTTATTTCGGATGGATTAATGATGAATTCATAGCTTTTTCCGCTTTTTATGTCTACTGTCTGGATAGCATTTTTTTGGCCATCCTCTACTTGATATGTAAACTCGCCAGCGTTTGATGTGAACGATACGCTTGATTTTCCAAGCAACTTTTTACTATAGCCAGTTGTTTTTATATCAAGCTGATAAATGCTTGAGTTTTTAGGGGCAACAATCTTTACTCTACCTCTAAAAACAAAATTAGTTATTATATAAAACAAAATTAACAATGAAATAAGAGATATGGCACCAATTGCTATGATTCTTTTATTTCTTTTTATGTAGTCATCATTCATATAATTACTCCGGTAAGTTATTAAAGGCTGCTATTAATGCTGGTTGTGGGTTAATCATATCTCCCTGCGTAGGGCAGCCATTTTCTCTAGAGCAAGCTGGGTGCCGATCGTAGCTTTTGTTGTAAATATCAAAATGAAGATGCGGTGATGTGTTTTGGGCGTCAGCCGAGCTTCCAACCTTGCCAAGCAACTGACCTGCCTTAACAACATCACCAATTTTTACGGTTGTTGTGCCGGCACCCATATGTGTGTAGTAGTAAAGATACTGATCATCACCTTTTATTGTCACAGAACAGTTTTTGGTGCAACTCGGGTTTGCATTAACAACCTTACCCCCGATTGATGCCACAACTTCAGTGCCTTCAGGAACTCCAATATCGGCAGCTGGATAAACTCCATGACAGTTAGTTTGGCTTGTATAGCACCAAACCAAACCTTGCGAATTGCCTTTTTTAATTTGCGATTTAGTTGTTCTTAAAGGAAATACAAAACCATCCGGCCCTTGACCTAATCCTCCGACTTGGTTATTGCAATCTGTTGGAGTACTGTTTGAGCTTGAAACTACACTCGATGGAGCATTTTTGCCATAAAGTTGGGATACCTTTTCGGAATTATTAACGCGCTGCCGAATTGCAGCACCGCCCGATCTTTCAAATTCGACTTCCCAGGATATTGCAGCATCTTTCACGGTTGTTGTTTTTAGGAATCTTTGAAAACGTGGCTTTTCACCAGTTTGAGTGACCTCGAATATAGTGTATTCAAGCTGAACTTGAAGGTCGTTGGGCTGCTTTCCCCTTTCTCTTGCAAAGTTTATTAGCCCAGTTTTTCTACCTCCTAGCCACTGTGCTATTCCAAATGCCCCACTTTTATCATTTATACTATTTGGATCTACAGTAACGTTGCCACCAGACTCTAGCATAAAATTACCCACAATAGCGGCGGCATGAACTGCATCTATGCCCTCTCTTCCATTAAAAAAGTTAAAAGCTATTTCAACATTATTATTACCTGAAAAACCGTTGTCCGTTACGCCTGTTGGGCAAGTACATGTGGTATTTCCGACTTCACTGTTTGCATTACCACCAAGACTTTTTGATATTGTATCTACATAAGCTTTTCTACCCTCTTCCGTATAAGGGTGAACGCCAAGTCCATCACTAACAATTAATGTTGGCTTTTGTTTTACTACGCTGTTCCAGTCTATTACTTTATAACCTAATGATGAGTTTTCTTTCAATATACTATCTAGTTTGTCAGTGTCGATTGGTCCACCGGTGGTTCTAGTAGAATTATTAGCACCTACATTTACCCAGTAGATGCTGGCATTTGGAGCCCCTGCCTTAATTGTATCGACAGTTTTTCGAATATTTGCAGCATCAATGCCGCCATTCGTACCAAGCTCAACAACAATTGTATTGGCATCTGACCATTGTGACTGATCTCTTTTAAGCACTCCTATTCCGTCTAGATTACCACCACCATCTCTTAAGGCTCTGGATGCCTTGGAGTTAATTTTTACATCTGTGTAGCCATCCGCTTTAAGCTTGTCTTTTAGACCTCTATTGATTCCAGAATCTTCAGTTATTGAATCGCCAATAATATATATTTTTCCAGTCTTAGCACCACTGCCAGCGCTTGCAGTAGTAGGTCCTGGTTTAGCATTTTGGTCTTGAGTCCATGCAAATTTTAATTTAGAACCGCCTCCACCATTATCTGGGCCTGAATCTGTCCAAGTTTTGGCACCCAAAGCCTCCATAGCTTTTGGAGGTAAGCCTCCGACCCTGCCTTGGTATCCTGCCGGAGTATCATTTCTTGGTGCTCCCCAGAGTTTTTCTTGTTGTTTTTTGTTTAATTCAGCAATACCTGTGCTTGGTCCAGGACCTGATTCTAGCACTACAGTTACTATGCTTTTGCCATTTTCCGGGTTAGTTACTGTTACTCTTCTGGGCTCCTGTCGGTTGCTGTACCAATCAAGTTCTGATTGATTAAGGTTCGAGCCAGAACCATCCCAGGCCCAGTCAACATAAGGCCATCGCATGGTTATATAGTAGTCACGGTATTCTTGGCCAAGGGCTGCAAACTTTGTAAATGCTACTGGCTCCCCCACATTGTTAACAGTGAATTTGCCCGCTGAATCTATTGTAGCTTCTGTAGCAACACCGCCCTCAGATGCGGGTAGTTTACGACCCTCTAGTTCTTGCCCACCAGCCGCTCCACTTGCTCCGGTGGATCCACCACCACCTGCGCAATCAGTCGGGTCGTACCATGGAGCTCTTTCTATAACGTATCTTTGACTAAACCCTGAAGGATCACTTCCGTCTTCATTGCTAAGTGCTAAGACAGGGTTTATCTGTGAAATAAATATAAAAGATATTAAAATAAAATTTAAAAGCCAAGACATTTTATTATTTGAAATAATTTTAAACACCACCATCCTCCTCTGGTTCACCAATAAAGTTTAAGCTAAAAGTATTTAAATATTCTGATATATCTTTAGGTGTATTTATTAATTTTTCTTGATCGAATTCTATTGCTGGTGGAATTGCAACTTTCCATTTTTTATTTTCCCGTTTTGCTGCAAACGCTAGATTGTCATCAGGGTTATTTTTAGATACCAATGTTGCAGCCAACCACCTGTCATTATCATAAAGAGTTATTGATATTAGCTTATAGTTTTTAAGAATGTTGCTGCTAATTCCTTGAATATTTGTAAGTCCATTTGGTGCAATTTTATTATCTGACATATCTATAACAAACTCATTTTTGGCTGAATTTTTAACATTTATTTCAATATTTTCATCTTCATATCCATCTGCCTTAACAGTAACCTTTTGCTTGCCAGTGTTTAGGGGCAAGGTCTTGCTAATTGTTACATTGTATTCTTTTTTATCAACCAACAGTTTGTATTTACCATCTGGTCTTATAGTAAAGGTTACGTCTACTTTTCTGTTTAAGTATATAGAACTGATTAAAATAATCATGAAGATTATAATAATTGAAATTATTAAATAGACAGTATATTTTTTCATAGCGGCCCTGTACTTAATGATCTTCTGGCAGCTTTATTACAGGGTGCATTTTGTGCTCCACCACCGCCGGTGTAAGGCACATCTATTGGGCCGCCATATTCGCAAAGGATATCTACATGGAAATGGTCTCTGTGGCCTGGAATACACTTTATATTTATTGGTGTTCCCTTGCTTACTGCATAAGCTTCGATTTCTTGAATACTGCCATCACCTCCACACCACCAAATGTTTTGAATTAAGCCTGTATCAACAAAAAGCTTGCCTAAATCAACTGTCGCCTGTCTATTATAGCCAGACTTAGTATTATCTGCGGCAAAAATACTGCCATTATTAAGAGCTACAAGATCCATTGCAATTCCCCAAAAGTGAGATTTGTGGCCTGCCGCATTCATGTCTCCAATATGTAAGCTTGCTCCTGGGTATTTAGCCTTTAAGCCTTTTCCTACTGTATATATAACACACACTAATTCTTTTGAGCCATACTGTTCATTTGGCGGAGAATAACTTGAATATGCGTCAGGATTTTTTGGAAGCTGAAAATAATTATTTCTACCCGGGTCGGGTCCTCCAAGATTTGGTGGGCACTCAACTCCGTCTATACCGCTATCTGTACTGGACGCTCCTCCAGAGGCTGAATTGGCATAGATTTTTTCAGTTTTATCTGTACTGCTAAGTTCTACCATGTTGTCCAGTAAGCTATTTATGTATAAATTAGCCCTATACTTTACAGCTAAGTCTGTTATATTTTGTCCAAAAATGTC
Source organism: Candidatus Saccharimonadota bacterium (assembly GCA_014191035.1). GTDB lineage: Bacteria > Patescibacteriota > Saccharimonadia > CAILAD01 > BJGX01 > BJGX01. The sequence continues at coordinate 22,267 of BJGX01000007.1, read as the reverse complement.
ACTTTGTATTGCAATAAGATCTCTTTGAGTAGCGCTATCTTTGGGCATTAAGTATATTTCGCAAGCCATAAACTCTTTCTTGTCAGCAAAACCTAAACTTGTTCCGTCGGTAGTAAATAGGTACACAGGAGTTTTATCCGCCTCTTTAATGGGCGCATTTTCATTAACTTCTATTTTGCCGCCACTAAGAATAGTTTCATATTTTCTTGCAAATATAGATTTGGTTGGGATATTGCTTTTAGTACATTTATCGAAATAACCTAATATCTTCTTTTCTTCTTCGGAGCCATTTTCTTGCAAGTTTTTAATATCATTGGCGTTAGTTTTAAAGTTTATGTTGTTAAAATCTTCTCCTGCTATACCAACGGAATCAACCCTCGTGAATGTGCTTCCCGCAACCACCTGCGCTGTTGCAACGTTTCTTTCTCCAAAAGCAAAGTAACCAATAGAGCCCTGGAAGTCAGCAATCATTTTTATAGGATTAGATATTGCGGCTATATAATCCTTTGAACGACTTTTTACTTCTGTGGTATTTTTGGGCATCTCAGCACTCATTATGTTGGCCAGAGATCTTATATTGTCTTTATTAAAAAGTCTGTATGCTAAACCTGACTTTTTTTCAATCGTTCTTCTAGTGTTTTCGCTTAACTCTCTGAGCTCGGTTGCTTCTGCATCTGTCTGGAATCTGCCACCATTTCTAATCATGTATTGATTGTATACAGAATCAAAGCCCTGTGCCTGGTTGCCATAATTTTGGTATCCTTCAACTTCAACACCTGAGACTGAAGATCCACCACCAGTCCTGATAACACCTATCATAAGTTCTCTGACACCAAAGTCGTTTGGGCTTGTAAACTTGCCTTCAGTTAGTCTTGACTGATTTGCAATCAAGTCCTTAAGGCTAGCATAAGATGCATCTATAGTCACAACTGCGTCATCTCTGCTACCAGTAAAAAAGTTTGCAATGTCAGCCACTACGTCTTGAGCTTGCGCTGTTCCACAAGTGTCTTTTATTTGCGACAAAATATTTTGAGTCCTAACAAAAGAGCCACCATAGGCTGTATTTGATAAGGATTCAGGGTCAATTGATTCACCAATTTGGGTACCATAAACATTTTGGTTGTACACCTTGCTCCTAGTAAGGTTACTAACTTGGTCATAAGTAGCCCTATTTTCATCTCCCGAAGTGAGGTTTAGTACTGAAGTGGAGTCCATAGTTCCAAATTTGGCCGAGTTTCTCTGGCCAGTATTGAGTCTAGAAAATAGTGACTTTTTTTGATTCTCTTCGTCTAGGTAGCCCTTAGTGAAAGTACAAAGAGTTTCTAGTCTGGTTTCGGGACTATCTGGGTTTCTACCCCCAAAATCATATTCGACAGTATTTGGATCTTCGCCCTCTTCCAGTTTTTTACGCACTTCATCTATGTACTGATTAACTATCTGTACCTTTGGGGTGTCGCTAGGTTTACTAGTGACTCTCTCATAACTTTTATCATATACATATTCTTTAATCTCTTGATAGCTCTTGTCCTTGAAATTTGACGAATCTTTAGAATCTGCATAATTGAGTTTAGTTGAGCTGAATTTATTAACATCTCTTGCTTGCTGTGTTCGAATCATTATATTGAATAGCGGCATTTTGTTTAAAATGCAGTAGACGGCTATTGGGTCGGTTTTTTCATAAACTTTACCATCTTTATCCAGAACTTTATCTACTACAACTCTCTTTTCGCCATTAGGACCAATTAGGGTTTTTTCAATGACAGTTGCGGGGCATGTTGGCTCATCGCCATATTGGTATTTTGCTTTACCATAATCAATCTTAAGTAGCTTTTCATCAATAGAGCCTGCAGGAGGGCTAGCGGTGCTTGACTGAGCATATGCTGCTCCAGGTATGAAATCTACATAGCCGTATTTTTTATGTAAATCACCGTACATAGTATCTATAACTATGTCATTGACAAAATCTTTTGCTTTATTGCAAGCATCAGGCTTAATAGTAAACTTACAAGCAATCCCTCCTACAACGTCGATTGCATAACCTCTAATTGTAGAGTCTGTTAATACTTTCCACCCAAATTTTAAAGGGTTTCTTAAGAATGAGGCGAATAAAAAAATGAAAAACCCAACAACAGCAATTGTAACTATTATAGGTATAGAAGCAGCAATAGCGATTTTTTTTAGGTTTTCTTTCTTTAAGCCTTTTTCTACAGCCTTACCGGCAGTTGCACCTAACGGCGCGCCAACGCCAGTGGCATCTAATCCGGCCTGAACACCCTTACCAACTGCTTTTCTGCCTACTTCACCTGCTACGCCTTTGGCGCCCTTTTCTTCGGCAGCTTTTTTAATATCCTCGACATCTTCTTTGCCAACGCCTTGGTTTGCCGTAGCCCTGGCTATAGATTTTATGTCATCCTTTGCATCCTTAACTTTTTTAGATGTATCAGAGGCTTTATCGACAAACTTATCAGCTCTTTGTGGACCTCCACCGGAAGATACATCACCATCAGCAGAAAGTTTTGATTCGTTAGCAAAATCACCCGAGCCCAATTTTTCATTTTGGTCAGGCATTTTGTCTTTTAAGCCACCAGGCTTGGGATTATTTTTCTCACCATCCATAAATTACTCACAAACTTTATAGGTTTATTATAACAAAAATTACGTCCTAGACGGTAGTGTCTGCAGCTTCAAAATTGGTTTGAGGCTGTTGATTTTGGCCGGAGTTAATGGTCTCGCTTGCCGACATTTTTTCTTGTTCCATCTGTCTCTCAAGTAAGGCCTGCGGATTGGTGGTTATCAATTGTTCCTCTGTAGGTGAAGCCATAATTCTCATTACAACATGACTTAAGCCTGCAAAGAATAAACCTTCACCTACTGGGAACTGCGTTAAGCGCTTGCTTTCCTCTTGAGTAAGCTTGAAGGTTTGAGAAATGATATCAACCGCAGCTGGGTTTTGCTTTAATAATAGTTGCAATGAAGAGTTGTTTACAATAGCACGGCCAAGCCTTGTGCTTAAAAAGTCTTCTACATCTTGAGAAATAGTAGTTAGTCCCAAATAGTACTTACGAGCACGCTTGGCAATACTAAACATAAACATTGCCGAGTCTTGATACTGCATTAGCTGCCAGGCTTCGTCTACCACCAATATGCGTTTTCTTTTATCGGTCTTAACCCTATTCCAGATATAGTTCAGGGTTATATACATTCCTATTGGTCGTAGTTCGTCTTCAAGATCACGAATGTTAAATACAACAAAGTTACTGTCTAAGCTAACATTGCTTTGTTCAGAAAATATACCTGCAAATGTACCTTCAGTGAAGCGTCTTAATCTGGCAGCCAAAGATGGACCGTTACCTCCCATAGTGTTGAGAGTTTCATATAAGTCCTTCATTACTGGCGGCTCGGCATTGTGGGTTAGGGGGTCATTGGTTATTCCTTTGTTTGCATAAGTATTTATTAATGCTAAATCTAAATCCGCAACTTCGGCGGCGTTCATTTGGCCTGTCATTAGCCTAATTAGGCCGTGTAGCATAATTATATTTGCTCGTAAGGCATTATCTGCTTCTTCTGGGTCAATAGTCTTTGGCAGATCAAACGGGTTGATTCGAGTGTCCGAAGCTAGGCTTAAGTGCAAGAAGCTTCCACCTACTGCGTCACATAGAGTGCGATATTCGTTTTCGGGGTCAATAATAATTATTTCGGTACCCATCATGAGCGAGCGCAAGCACTCGAGCTTAATCGCAAAACTTTTACCAGCACCAGATTTGGCAAAAACTACCATATTGGCGTTTTCAAGACTGAATCTATCGAATAAAATTAGCCCATTGTTACTGCGGTTAATTCCATACATTATTCCCTCGTTACGGCTTAAATTGGCAGTAGTAAATGGAAAGCTTGTGGAGATAGATCCGGTGTCCATGTTTCGGCGGATTTGTAATTGGTCGGTACCCATTGGAAGGGTCGAATTAAAGCCCTGCTCCATCTGGACAGTAGCCGGCTTAGTATAAATAAGGCTAGAGCCTAAGATGCTCTCGACCTTACGGCCAACAATATCGAGTTCTTTTTCGTCTGCACCATAAACTGTAATGTACAAACCGAATCTGAAGAACCTGTCCGCTCCAACCTGTAATTTATCGCGCAGTTCTTCGGCATCACCAATGGCAGCTTCCAGGCCAGGGTCTCGGATTTTACCCTTTTCTTGGTTTATTGAATAGCTAGCTTCAAGTTGTGTCACCTTCTTTTTAAGATTATTCAGTACTATTTGGCTTTCAACTGGCTCAATATTTAGGCTAATATCAACAACTTCGTCTAGATTTATAATTGGTGATAACCAACCAGTGAAGATGCTTCTTGGGTAGCCATATACAAAATAAGTACGAGCATAACGGCGACCGATTTTTATATAATTGCTCTGAATTTCATAAGAACTAGGGGCAATCAAATCACGAAGCGTCGTGACTCCCTGCATATAGTATTGTTCAGCCTGAACCTGTGCTGGATCTACTTGTGGTTGATTTTTTTTGCCAAAAGCCATTACTTTGTTCCTCCAGGTTTATATTGAGGCTGAACCTGTTGAGGCTGAGCTTGAGTGTTATTTGTAGTATTTTTTTGGGCTGCTGAAAAAAGATCTTGAGGTTCAGGTTCTTTAGTCTGGGGCTGATATGGTCTTGCTGGTGAACCAGACCTTACGGTCACGGGTGCAACTAAATCTTGCGCATTACCTAGAGACTGATGCTCCGATTCATCTATATTGTAAGATCCATAAAACAACTCAATTACTTCTTGAGTTCTAAGCACTGCTGCCCTAACCCCTATTGAAGCAAGTCCTTGTGCTACACTATTTGTTCTTTGGATAAGCTCTGCTTTTCTATCTTGAAACTCTTTGCTCGTTTGACTTACGTCTGACTGTGGGGCCACAGTACCGGCTAGCTCTTTAAAGACATTGCCTTTAGCAGCCTCCGCCACGAAATAAGGAACAACTACATAGAACCTTTTATCCATGATATTTACTTGGGTTAAAAGATCACGAATATTGAAAATATAATCTTCCATAAGGCCTGCTAACAAAGGGTTAGTTTGGTCGGCCAGCTTATGATCTAAATCGTCGAGATAGGAATCTAAGTCAATCTTACGAGACTGTACGCATATTTGAATAGGAAAATGCAGCCCATTTAAAAACCCTTGATAGGCAAACTCTATAGCATCTTTTTCGGCTGAACTTTTAAGATCATAATTGGTTGGAGAGCACATAACAATCATCCTTAAGCTTCCATCACGCATAATTACAATACCATCTCTAACTTCTGAAAAGTTAAGATGCGCCTGTGTGCTTTGCATGTCGCCCTTCTTTTTTTTAGGCGGAGTTGTGCTATTAATATATTCTTGCTGATTTGGATTCATTTGTGGAGGCATATTTATTATTTCCCAGTCGCTATCTGTATTTGCTGTCCTTCTCGCATTTCTTGCGAATTGGCCTCATTGGCCAGTTGTTGAACAGTTAAATTATTACTTTGAAGCATAGCCTTTTTAAGTATAGCACTTGATGTCTGTGGTTGAGAAACGGTTGGCTGAGTTTCTGTCTGCGGAATTGTCATATTTTGTCTAATTCTTTCGAGTGCTTGCTGATGTATGTTTGCTTCCTCGTTTTGTAGAAGTGTATTTACTTGTTCACTTCTTTGGCTGGAAGCATCAAGCACATCATCTTGCTGGGTTACCTGTAGGGTTCTAGTTTGGTTTGCTACGTTGCCAGCTATTTGCTGGGGGTTGATTACTCTTTGCCCATAAACTGCTGCTTGGTTAGACTCGTCTTGTAGCTGAATTGTAGGATCTTTCATAAACCCATGGGTGTCCATTACAAGCGCTAACTGCTCTAGGCTACTTTTTGGTACATTCTTTTCGGTAATTATCTCTGGAACTTTTACTTCCTCTTTAATTAATTCGGTTGTTGAAAGATCTTTGTCCCATATCCTAACCCTTGGAACAAAATAAAATCTTACTAAAGCAACAAAGTATTTTTCAAAACTTTGTTCTTGTCTTCTTCCAAAACCAAGCAGTAAAAAGAAACCAGTAATTGGGATAATAACTACAGCCATAATTATATAATTAACTACAGCACTAGAAGAATTTCCGGTTGGTCTTAATACAAAAAACATCAATCCGGCCCACACAACACCAATAACAACATAAATAAATTGGCGTAGACTTAACGGTCCAATAAGTTTGTCTTCTGCCTCTACATCTTGTGGTACTTTGTATTGTCCCATAGCTAAAATCTTACACCGCGGCTATCAGCATTAAGTGCATCAATTTGCTTTTGACTTAGCTTATTACGCAGATTTGGGTCCTGTCGAAGGAGACTAAGCTGTTTTTGCAGTTCTAGGCTTTTAGCGGCACCACCACCACCTGGATCATGGTATTTACTCATTTCCTTAATAGAGGATGCGTCCAAGCTCGCAATTTTTTCTGCAGAAAGCCCTTCGAAGGCGTTAGGATTGCCCCCATTTGTCAGGTCTGGTGCAGCAGACTTTAAATCTCCAAAAGAAGGCTGCACAAATTCAGAAAGTGTTTGAGGGTCTATTGTTCCTGGCGCATAAGTTACTGCATCTGCGCCAGTGCCAACAGTTCCCCCTCCCAGCATAGCCCTTATATGCTCAACATCACCTTGCTGCGCCAATATATTGCCTGCTGCAATTTGAACATTCCTATCGCCTTTTTTAGCCTTCAAAACTGCTGAACCCTTGCCACTTGCGATATTGCGTAATTCTCTCTGATAACTACCAAAATCTAAATTAGAGCCTTGGAATTGCAGAGATTCATTGGCAATCTTGCGCTGCTCGGCGTTAAAGGCAGATGCTTTCTGGCCTGCCTGGAATTGTCCCTTGGCTGTTGGCAGCTTGCCTTGCAATAGAGCAGCTCGGGTTCTACCAAAGCTAGTATTTTTACCAAAAGCTGCGGCAGCTGCGGCTCCCCGTTGTTCTTGTATTTGTGCTTTGCCAGCTTCTTTGGCTTTGCTAGTAGCCTTTCCAGTCGCTGCACCAGCTGCACCAAGCACAGCTCCCGAAAGTGCACTTAGGCCTTTGGTTGTTGCCTTGAGTGTTTTGGGTATTAAAAAAAGAGCAACAATCGGCATAACTGCTGGCAATATGCCAATCCCAGTCCCGTTAGGGTCTTTTGCATTTTGCGCCGTCAAGGCTGCCGAGATAACTACAGAAGAAGACAATAGCGCCATAATCGTTACAAACATGGCGTTAAGCCGAATAAAGTCGGTCCACCACTGCTTAAAGAATTTTTCGGTGCCTGGGATAACCCACGCAACAAATGCCAGTGGCGCTATAAGTATCATTACATATATTAAAAAGTACCTTATAATCATATAAACAAACGCAACAATAACAGATATTAAAGCTGCCAGTAAAAAGCCTATTATAAAAATCCAACCAAAACCAGCTAAAACGATACTGCCAGTACCAGCAATACCCAAGCCCGAAGTAATACTGAACCCAATACCAGCTCCAACTTTGGATGTTGTGTCTCCTGCACCTGTTACAGTATCTGGAACTTGGCCAATGGCAAGTAATATATTAGGTATGGCATAACCAAGCAGATTAAAAAAGTCTATAACTATACCTGTAATTGGAAGTGTAAATTGAGTAAGTATTACGGCAATAATCAGCTTAGGCAAGGTCTTTTTAATAGTGTAGTTTTGAGCTGTAAAGAAAGGCAGGCTGCTGCCAAATATTAGTACTAAAAACACTAGTATGTATATGGAGTTGGCAATAATTACTACATTATTTACTACGTTAGCCAGTGGAGTCGCATCGCCATTAATTGAAGCCCTGGGAGGATCAACTGCTAAAAAGCTGATAAGCGGGCTTTTGCGTTGACCGTCCTCTTGGCCTCCACCACCCAAAGTAAGCCTAGTTATGCCACGTACAAGCAAATTAACTACCGGACAAACAACGATACTTACACCACCTGTGCCTTCTTCGCATGCCTTTACAGTATCATTTACTTTTGTTTCTGATTCCTCATCTATTTTGTTATTTAATTGGTTTGGATCAAGCTCTTTATTGTCTTGTGCAAAAGCTACTGGAGCTGCAAGACTAAAAACTAACAGCAAAGCTGTTAGAACAAGCACAAATTTTTTAATCCAACTCTTTAATGCTACATTCATAGTCTTTATGTAAATATTACACTTCTATAAGGACTAAAGCAATGAAGCCAAATAGTTTTTATGTTAGTATTTATATATGAAAAAACTCAAAAACAGCCTTGCAATCAAAATAGCACTTATTGCAGTTGTGGCTACCTTTAGTTTTGTAGGGCTTGCAGGTGCAATGCATGCTCAGTCAAATTCAGGAGATAATAAGACAGGTGCAGATGTTTGTGGTGTGTTGCCACCAGCCCTTTGTGATGCAGTCCTTACAGGTACAGCCAGTAATAGTAATCCCCTAGGAGGCTTACAGCCCCTTTTGGAATTTATTATGAATATAATGATAAGCCTTTTTGGAGCTTTTGCAGTACTTGTATTAATAGTGTCTGGAATACAAATATCGGCTTCGGCTGGTAATGAAAACGTGGTTAAATCTGCAAAGGAAAATATCTTTAAAATAGTAACCGGCTTGGTTCTGTTGATATCATTTAGGGCAATACTTGGTTTAATTAATACTGCCTTTGAGGGGGTAAACACAAGTAGCCTCTTTGGAGCAACTGGTAATGAATTAAACCCGGAAGGCATACCAAAACTTCTCGGTAATATTATTTCTATAGCTAGCTTTATTTCTGGAATAGTGGCCGTTATTTTTATAATTGTTGCAGGAATTAGATATATCACTTCTGCCGGCAATGCCAAAGCAAGAGAAGGAGCTCAAAAAACTCTTATATATGCAATTGGCGGACTAGTACTTTCTATAAGTGCCTATGGTATACTTACATTTATTCAGGACCAATTAACTAAATGAAAAAAATTATTAAATTAATCCCATACTTTGCATCGCTTGCCGTGATGCCTTTGCCTGCTCAGGCTCAGCAAATTATCAATGAAAGTCAAATTCCAGACGCCGTACAAGGCCCCAGCGTTGCTGAGTTAGTAACTAATGTGGTTGGAATATTATTTTTTGTAGTTGGTGCTGCATCTGTAATTGTGTTAATTGTTGCAGGAATAATGTTTGTTGTTTCGGCTGGAAACGAAAAGCAAACCAAGCAAGCACGTGATGCAATATTATATGCAGTAGTTGGTTTGATTATATCCACTGCAGCTTTTGCAATAACTAACTTCATCAATACTCAACTGACCAAATAATGTATTGCATAAGCTTCAAGCTTTATATATAATCAGACTTAAGAATTAAAGGAGAAAACAATGTCTATTAAAACTATTAAAAAATCAATTAGTGCTGCAGCATTTGGTTCTACAATGTTTGCAACAAAAGTTTTTGCACAAACAAGTCAGTTAGAAAACTCAGTTAACAGTGTTCAGAAAGGTGCAAATGTCGGAGGCACGACTCTAACTGAGTATATATCTTTAATAATTAATATCCTTTTGGGTATTATTGGCGTTGTGGCCGTAATCATGCTGATAATCGGAGGCTTTCGATATGTATTGAGTGCGGGTAACGAAAAAGCTACAAGCGGTGCTAAGGACACAATTCTTTTCGCTATAATTGGAATTGTTGTTGCTGTGCTAGCATTCGCAATTGTAAACTTTGTTATTGGTGGTCTTGGTCAGTAAACTTAAGAAAATTAATATGAAAATATTCAAAAAGTCCAGTGGAATCATAATTGCCTCAGGGCTTTTTGCATTTTCCTTACCTCAGAGAGCTGCTGCACAGTGCTCTGAAACTGGCAACACTATCGGGCAGGGAATTGAATGTGCCGGCGGTACTTTGCCTGAAAATCTTTCAGGCGGTGGTGGAATAATTACTGTAGTTATAAATATATTATTAGCCATTGTAGGGATTGCATCTGTAATTATGATAATTGTTGGAGCACTACGAATGGTATTAAGCGCAGGCAACGAAAAGACTGTTGCAGATGCTAGAAACACAGTGCTTTATGCTGTAATCGGTCTTGTAGTGGCTATTGTTGCTTTTGCTATAGTTAATTTTGTTATTGGTAGTCTTTCTAGTTAAATAACAATTGTAATTAAGAAGCGCGCACTAAAATAAATGTGCGGTTTTTTTGATTCTGATTTAAAATAGACTAGTGAAGATCTATAAAGATAACTTTGTAACACTACTTGTTACAGTAATAATAATTTTAGTTCTAGGGCTGGCTGGGTTTTTTATTGGTAGCTTTATATTGGCCCCCAAAAGTTCTGGGCCAACCAGTAAAGCAACCTATAAACCCAAAATTAAATACCCTAATGGCCCAATTACACTTACATATTGGAGGACAGTAGATGGCCTAGGGGTATTTGAACCGATACTTGATGAATACCAAAAGCTATATGCAAATGTAAAAGTCGAAATAAAGGATATTCCTTTTGCCGAGTATGATGCAAAACTTGCTGAGGCTGCAAAAAACAATACACTCCCCGACTTGTTTATGTTAAGAAGTGATTGGATTCCAAGATATAAAAATTATTTAAAGCCATCACCAAAAGAAATATTTAGCGTTGAGGACTATAAAAAAACATTTGCTCCAGTAGCTGTGGAAGAGTTAATTTATAATAATGAAGTTTACGCTGTATCATACGGGATACCGACATTAGGCCTGTTTTATAATGCAGATAAATTTTCGGCTCAGGGAATTACGGAGGCACCCAAAACCTGGCAGGAATTATTGGATGCAAACTCCAAGTTGGTAACAAAGCAAGGTAATGGGCTAATTAGTTCAGGGATTGCCCTAGGTACTGCCAATATTTCTTCAGCGGCAAATATTATGCCTCTTTTGATGATTCAGAACGGAGCCACAATGACCGATACGCCACCAACAAAAGCTACCTTCGAAAAGCCAGCTTCCGACAATTACCCAAGCAGTGCCAAAGCTTTGGATTTTTATACCAGCTTTGCTAAGCCTAACAAATCTAGCTATTCATGGAGTGATGGCTTTGGTAATGATATAAAAGCATTTGAAAGCGGAAAGACTGCTATGATAATTGACTTTCCGTTTCGATACTCACAGATAAAAAGCAATGCTAAAAGCTTGAATTTTAAAACCGCCAAAGTTCCTCAGGCCGATACTAACTCCCCTTCTAATTACACGGTGTATTGGGCCGAGGGTGTGAGTAAAAATAGCAAATACCCTGATGTAGCCTGGGACTTTTATAATTTTATGACGAGCTACGAAATTATGAATAAATATACCGCCGGAACTTTAAGACCTGCTAGCCGTTTGGACCTTGCAAAGGCTCAAGAGCAAGATACAGTCTTGGGTCCATTCGCAGCTCAAGTGCCTTCTGCAAAAAGTTACTACAAGGGTAATAATGCCCTAACTGATTCTGCTATATTACAAATGATTACTACTGGGCTATCGGGCTTTGACCCAGCAATTGCTGTTCGAGCTGCAAGTGACACCGTTACCAAATCGATTCAACAATATCCTTACCAATAAACACTAAAAAAGCCCCCGAAGGGGCTTTCTTTTTAAATCGACTATGATGCTGGCTTAACTTTAATTTTCTTAATCTTATCTTCTTGTACCACTTTTGGTATTTGAATTGTTAGAACGCCATCTTTAAGGCTGGCTTCGGCTTTTTCAGCTACGGTTGAGGTTGGTAGAATAACCGATCGGCTAAATGAGCCCCAGAAGCATTCCTGGACATAGTAGTTGTCTTTTTCTACTGCGAATTCATCTTTGCGATCGCCACGAATAGTTACTACATCTTCAGATATGGCTACATCTATATCTTCTGGCTTAACACCAGCGATAGGAGCTTTTACTACAATCTTGTCTTGTGTCTGATAAACATCAACAGCCAACTGTCCTTCAAACTCTTCTTCGTTCATCCACTCCTCTGCCTGAGGCTGCTCATCGTCTAAAAATTCGTCTTCTAATATTTCTTCATCAACTTCATTTTTTCTTGCCATAACTAAACTCCTTATTCTTGCTTAGTTTACTGATTTGTCATTATTATAATCAGGTTACAAACCTAATGCAAGCAAAATGTTAGAAAAACTCTTCGAAATAATTAGCCCCGATATATGTGTGGTTTGCAAAAACCAAGGCAAATGCCTTTGTGATAATTGTATGCCCAAAGTTTTGATTTATAAAAAGCCCGCATGTGTTTTTTGTAATGAACTAAACGATACTGGAAAAACTTGCAACCGATGCTATAAAAAGCACCCCATAAGGACTGCAAAGATCTCTTTTAGGTACGAAGGCGCGCTTAAAGAACTTATCTGGGCAATGAAGTATGAAAATAAAAGAAGTCATGCGCGATATTTTGCTGGTCTACTTATGTCACAGCCTGGAATTGTGTGTTTTGTTCCCAGCGACGGCACTGCTAGAAGAAAAAGAGGCTATGATCAGGCTGAGATATTGGCAAATAATTATGCAAAATTGCACAAGCTGGAATTTAAGAAGCTGTTACTTAGACAAACCCATTCTAGGCAAGTAGGAAAAAACCGGGCCGAGAGATTAAAAAATACAAAAGGTAATTTTGTTGTAGCTCAAAATGTGAAGGGTCTGGATTTACTGCTGGTTGACGACGTTATAACAACTGGGGCTACAATATCGGAGTGTGCAAGTGTGTTAAAGGCAGCTGGCGCAAAGAGCGTGACTGCCTTAGCAATTGCTAAGGCTTAAGTATAAAAAGGCTATATGATTTCGAACTTGCCGGTTTGATACTTTCCCAATTGTTTTTAATTAACCATTCACCTAAAGGCTGAGACTTATTGTTTTTTGGATACGCTTCATCATTGCTTACTAGAACACAACGAATATTATATTTTTTTATTTGCTCTTTTCTGGGTTCCTCTTTATTAATAAAGTCTAGGTAGTCATTGAAATAGTTTTGATTATTATTGACCCAGCTTGGCATTCGGCCGTCTATATATACTTTTGCATCTGGAAGCTGCCAGATAAGATAGCCCCCGTAGTTATAGGAATTAAAGATATTCCCTTTACAGCTGTTTTCTTTTAAATAAGCCACGGCTTTTGTCGGGTATTTTTCTGGTTGATAAATACTCCCGCGCACACCAACTACTGCTGAAATAATTACAAAAATCCATAGCACAGACAATGATGTCCAAACGACTCTATTAATTTCCTTGGTAGGCTTAATGGCTTTGAGCTTATTTATTAAAACTCCCTGATAATATTCTAAATATCTAACACTGGTTGCAACAAAGACAGGCAGGTGTCTGATGCTTGAAATTGTCATCAGTAGAGTAAGTGATGGAATTGAAAATATAGCTTTCCACGCCCTCTTTTTAAATGCCAAGACTAATGCAACGGTTATTGCCACATAGGATACCGATACATAAGGCAACAGCACTGGCATCCATTCGGTAACTTTAAACCTTAACTGCGAGTCAGCACCAGTTCTTATTATTTCTTCGAATACGTAAATTCCATATGGGTTTACAAATACAGCCAAAAAAGAAAAGAGTAATATGTACCAGCGCAGCTTATATGTGCTAAATATCTGATATAGAAGCAGTATTAACAAACCCAGAACGAAACTGCCGTGTAGGTTTGCCCACAACAGAATAAGAGCGGGCAGAAAAAAATGGAGCCCTTTCTTTTTGGTGGTGATTATTCGCTCGAGTATAGCTATAAAAAATATAGTCCAGGCCACCGGCCTGATTCCTGCAAAAGGCAAAACTGATACAGTTGCCAAAAGTAGAGCGAATTTTATGTTAGTTCTTTTTGCTATCAGAAGGCCAAATATCCAAATCGATGTAAAAAACACTGCCGTCAGGACGTATCCACCACCACTAAAAAGAGTATATATAAGAACATCGTTTAGCCATTCATGGTTAATCCACTTGAAGTTTGTGGCCGTAAATGCAAATACGTCATAAGTCGGTATGCCATTATTCAATATATATTTACCAGCCTGCAGGTGCCAGCCAAAGTCTGGGTCAATACTGTAGAAGGATTTTATAAATATCAAAATAAAACAAAGAACCGCCGTAAGTATGTACAGTCTTTGAATTTTTAATAGGCTAATTGCTTTGTTAATTAATTGCATATTTTTTGAGATAACCTGATTAATGTATCATAGCAAACATATAGATTCTGATATAGAATATAAAAACTCGGAGAGGTGCAGGAGTGGTTGAACTGGACGCTCTCGAAAAGCGTTGTGCCCTTTCGGGTACCGTGGGTTCGAATCCCACCCCCTCCGCCAGGAGAGTGATGGTCATGTCGAATAGGCATGGCCATTTCTCTTCTTGATGAGAATGATTCGAAACCCGGGTTCGTGAGTGTAGCGATTTAGCCGTGCGTCATCCGACCCTCTCCGCCAATTGCTATGTTTTGTAAAAGTATAGGTTTTTAGCAATAGAAGTAGGGTTTATGAGCCCTACTTTTTTATTTGGCCTCAAGCCTTTTGCTGGAAAATTAAGACTGTAAAGCGAAACATTTTTAGGCAATCTATGAATTAATTTTGTAACACTCTTTGGAAAAAGGTAAACAAAAATTTTTGAGTTGGGCTTTATGTTAAATTTATTGATATCTCGGTAGTAAATTTTAATATTTGCATAGCGCCTAGTATTGAATGTAGAAATAAAAAAAGGAATTAATCCTTTTTCGATTCCAATAAAATTAGATTTTGGGCTATGTTTTGCGCAATATATTAAAAATTTTCCATTACCACAGCCCAGATCATAAATCGTTTGATTTGGCTTTATCTCTAGAAGCTTGTATATTTGCGGATACAGCTTGCTTGGGCTAGACACAAAAGGAGCTTCATTAGAATAAATAATATCATAAATTTTCAAAACCAAGCCAATAAATACACAGGCGAGTATAATAATAAGAAGTGAGTTAAAAAATAAAATCATAAAGCTTAACCTATATGAATTATAAGCTACAAAATTAAATTAATGAACTTATGAAAAAACCAAATAACCATAAAAGTCTAACTTTTTTTATAGCTTTAGTATTAGTTGCAATTGTTGCTTTCGCCATTTTTGGCTATATAAAAACAGCCGGCCCTTTTCTAGACTCAGTAAAAACGCAACTGAGCTTTGGGCCAAGATTTGTTGGATCAAAAGGCCATCAAAAAGTAAAAGAATACATCTCCACAGAGCTAGGACAGTCGAATGCAAAAATAACCAGACAGGAATGGGTTGATGAAAAAACCGGTGAGACCTTAATTAATTTTGTGGCTAGATTTAATGAATCTGCAAGCGATAGAATAATTATCGCTACACATTACGACACCGACCCCACTGCCACCAAGGACAGTGCGGATAAAACTAAGCCAGTAGCTGGCGCTTCTGATGGAGCCTCTGGTACGGCCGTGCTTTTAAAATTAGCTAAAGATTTTGAAAAGTTAGGTATCGAACCGGGTCTAGGAGTGGACATAGTTTTTTTTGACGCAGAAAACTATCAGCCAGGCGGTTTTGCCGAGTGGACCCCTAAAGGATCAAGCTTCTTTTCAAATAACTTGAATGATTTATATTCAAAGCCACCCAAAAAAGCTCTAGTAGTGGATATGGTATGTGATAAAAACTTGAACTTTAAAAAAGAAAAAGCTTCTATACAATCTAATTCAGCTGATGTTGACTTTTTATGGAATATTGGAAAATCGACAGACAAAGAGGTTTTTAAAGATATAGTAACATCCGAAATCAAAGATGATCATACGCCATTAATAAAAGCTGGGGTACCAAGCATATTGCTGATAGACCTGGACTATCCTTACCACAATACAACTAAGGATACGCTGGATAAGTGTAGCGAAAAAAGCATGACCACAACTTATGAAGTTGTTAGAAAGTATATTCAAAAAACAAAATAGGCTTTAATCCAGTAATTACTGAATTACAACCTATGGTGCGCCCGGCAGGAGTCGAACCTGCGACCTCCAGTACCGCAAACTGACGCTCTATCCAGCTGAGCTACGGGCGCTTGAACGAAGGTATTATACCTGAAAAATGGTTATTTTTAAACCCTAAAATCGAAGGCGACGAAAAATTTTGTCTGCTATGTCTTCTTTGTGCTCAATTACTGGCACCATTTGCGAAAGTGTCGCTTCAATTTCATTTGCATCTTGTGTTGCTAAAGGAAGACTTACTAAAGTACCGAACCTCTTGGATGGAACTAAATCTAGCGTTGGTTGATTGTAATCCATGTATTTATAGTAGGCCCTAAAATCGTCGAAGAGGTATTTTCTGTTTTCAACTTCAACACCATAATTAGTAATTCGATATATCAGCACCTTAGGCTTTCTAGATGCCCAAACCGATATGGCTATTGCCATAATTACAAGCAGTACTATTGTTATCCATTGTTGGAACCAGACAGCTAAGGCAATCAGACCTGCAAAAAAAGCGATTATGCCCAAGAACCACCCAAAAGGTTTTTGAGTATAGGCAAACTCTGGGGCTTGCCACTGAAAGATAATTTGCTCGGGCACTTTTGGCTCTTCTTGCTCTTGATGCGCTTCTTTTTCTTCTGCTCGGCTTCCAACCAAACCAGATTGCTCCCCGGCAGATTCATTCTTACTCGACGAAGAAACCTGCCCAGCCAGAAATGGGTTACTGGCTGGCTTGAACTGGGCTTGTTGTGTCTCTTTTGAGTCTTGTTCGTTCATAATACTTGAGTTTATTATGGTCTAAATAATCTGTTGTGTCTATATTTGCTAGCTGTATTTAACGAAAAGATAAATGAGCGGGCTAAAATTACCTTTATAGGGCTTTCCTATCAAATCGAAACCCCTGCTTTCAAAGTAATGAATCATTATTGGGTTTCCTGTGGTGGCAAAAACAGACTCCCCTTTTACTGTCTCAAGAATTCTATCATTCAATGTGCTGTTAAATTTTTTACCCCTGTGGTGGTGGTTTGTAGAGCAATAACCAAGCTCTAGTTTGGGCAATTTATTTATTTTTGTCGATTGCGTTTTTTTGAAAATATCTCGGATTTGATCAACTGGCTTTATCTTTATCGCTGCAATACTTGCAAGCTCCTTATTGGCATAGCAAAAGCCCAGAAGTTTGCAGTCAAGAATTTTTTTATCTAATCCGTCCGTGTTTACTTGCCCACCTTCAACTACAAGCTTTTCAAACTCCCGTATATCAGCTTTGCTGCAGTCTTGCGGTCTCTTGATGATGATTTTTGGGTTGTCCATAAAAAAATATTCGATTATCAAATACTTTTTAATGGCGGAGAGGGTGGGATTCGAACCCACGAGACCCTTGCGAGCCTGACGGTTTTCAAGACCGTTCCCTTCAACCACTCGGGCACCTCTCCATAAATATTTTTAAGCAATGGCGGAGAGGGAGGGATTCGAACCCTCGCGGGAGCATACGCCCCCCTACCGGTTTAGCAAACCAGCCCCTTCAGCCACTTGGGTACCTCTCCATAATTGCTTGAATGTATACGTGCGATACCGTGTAATTATAGGTTAAAAAGTAAAAAATTTCTAGAGCTGAGGTCGTAAAACTTATCAAAGGACATTTTTATAAGTTAGTCAACAATTCTTGCTAGCATGCTAATTGTAGTTAAGTAATAAAAGCGAACAAAAAGCAAACTAGTTATGCTTCCGTGAAAGAATTCTTTTTCGTGTGAAAGCTAGCAGTCTAGTAGTTATTAAACTTAAGTTCTTCAAGCCTGTTCGTATAAAGCTTAGCTTCTTCTTCCCTGCCAAGTTCTTTCGTTTGCATTGCAAGCTTCTGAAGAATGTCTTTATCAGCTGGGCTCTGTTCTAGTGCTGACTTTAGGGCCGCTATTGAGTCCTCGGCCTTTCCGTTGTTGGAGTAGATTAATGCAATTGCTAGCCAATCTTTGGTATTTTTTATCTCTAGTTTCTGAAGCCTGTCTAAGGAATCTGAGTAAAGATAAGAGTTTAGAAGTGTATACGCCTGCTGGCGTGCTCCCAGTCTGGACTCCCCTTTATAAATTTGGCATATAGCTACAGAGTCTTCTGCCTTAGGGCTACTCAGGTTTAGCTTTATGGCCCTAGCTGAATATTTACATCCCTTTTCGACACTGCCATTATTAAATTCTACTATTGCTAGACCCGATAGAGATTCGGCATTCTCCCCTTCTGAATTGGCTTTTTCATAAAATGATTTAGCCTCAGAGTATCTGCCGGCTTTGAGCGCAAGAGTGCCCAAATAGTTATAGTCTAGCTCAAGCCAGCTATTGTTATAGGCATCTATCGAAGCTTGATAGTCCCCTTCTTGCCACAAATAATTTGCATAAGTGTAAGTTGCCAAAGGATCATTTTTGCCCAAAGTGGCAGCCTGCGACAAAAGAGTTAGTTTGGTAGATGGATTATCGCTAAGATTAGCTTGGCTCAATAGCTTATCGATGTTTGTTTGTTGCCAAGAAATGATTGTAGGCATGCTTACCCCAATTGCCAAACCGGCAGTCACTATTAATGCAGTTGCTATAGCCGCAAAAGAAAAGTTGTTAATTCGATTTAAGTTTTTCAATTTGACCCTCTAGTTTAGTTGCGTCACTTATTGCTTGATCGAGTCTTTGTTTTTCGTCTTCTACGACATTTTTTGGTGCATTATTTACAAAATTCTTATTATCTAATTTCGATTCGCTTATTCTAATCATATTCTTCTTAGCTTCAAGTTCCTTTTGCAGTTTTTTGACTTCTACTGCTTTGGCATCTTTTTGTTTAGCGCTGATTATTTTGATAATCTCTATCTCAAATTTTTTGGCCTCAGCTGTGGATGCACTGTGGATAACGTTCGGCCATTGTTCGGTTATAAGATTAGAATTTGTCCACATGAGTCTTTGCCAAATAGCTTCAGTTACGAACGGGGCGTAGGGGTGAGCGAGTCTTAGAACTGTGTCTAGGCAGTAAGCAAGCAATTCATTGTTGGGGGATTGTTTAGAATATTCTATGTATTTATCAGCAATATCTTCCCAGAGCAGGGTGTAAACTTCTTGACCAGCCTCGGAATATCGATAGCTTTCGATGTTTTTGGTTACCAATTCGATTGTTTCGTTGACCTTTCCAACAACCCAATTATCAGCAGGGGAGAGCACCTTGGCATTTTCCGGGTTGGTACCCTCTGGGACTTTGGCAAGTATAAACCTCGCCACATTCCATAGCTTGTTGCAGAAGTTTCGGTATCCTTGAACCTTCTCGTCGTAAAGCGCACCATTGTTGCCAGCAGTTATGCCGATAGATAGCGCCATTCTTAAGGCATCTGTTCCGTATTTAGCAGTGATTTCCATAGGGTCCTCGTAATTGCCCTTTGATTTAGAGAGCTTTTGACCTTTTTCGTCGGTCACCGTTCCCCATAAGTAGACATTTTTGAATGGAACTTGCTTGGTAGCATATAGGCCGAACATAACCATGCGCGTAACCCATTTGTGTAGAATTTCTGCGGCTGTGCCCATCAATGAAGTGGGGTAGAAGGTCTTAAAGTCGTCTTTGCCTGATGTCATTAGAGTTGCATAAGGCCATTGGCTTGATGAAAACCAGGTATCAAAGGTGTCGGTTTCGGCGCGATAATTTCCTTCACCATAGTATTTAATGGCCTCTTTTTCGTCTTTGGCAATTATATAATTTTCTTTTTCTGGATCATTGTTAGTTTTGTAATATACCGGGATTCGAATTCCCCACCAGCCGGGTCGAGAAATGCACCAGTCGTGCTCTTGATTTAACCAATTCAGGGCAACTCGCTTGTAACGAGCGGGGTATATGTTGATTTCGTTATTTTCTAGGGCCTCAATAACTGGCTTGTTAAGCTCTTTCACGCGCAAGAACCACTGTTCGGATATCAGAAGCTCTATCGGAGTTTTACAGCGATCATGTACGGCCACAGAGTGGGTTAGGGGGTCAGTCTTTACGAGCTTGCCTGCTCGGCCTAATGCTTCAACCACAGCTTTGCGAGCTTCAAGCACTTCCATGCCTGCAAATTCTTCGGGCACGTTTATGAGCTTGCCTTCTTCATCTATAACACTGATTTCTGGCAAGTTATGACGTTGGCCAATCTCGTAGTCATTTTTATCGTGCGCAGGAGTAACTTTAAGCGCCCCTGTGCCAGCTTCGGGGTCAACATGCGCATCGGCTATTATTGGAATTTGCCTGTCTACTAGGGGAATAGTAGCGGTCTTACCGATTAGTGTTTCATAATTACGATCTTTTGGGTTTACCGCAACTGCCACATCGGCAAATATAGTTTCGGGGCGGGTGGTGGCAATCTTTATGGTTCCGTAATCAACCGTATACATCGCGTCATCACGGTCGATGTGCTCGGTTTCGATATCTGGAAAAGCCGCCTGACAACGAGGACACCAATTTACAATTCGGTTGCCACGATAAATATGACCGTCTTTATGCAAGCGAATAAAAACATCGTATACGACGTCGATAATGTCCTCATCTAGGGTGAATTTGAGCTTTGACCAATCTGCCGAGAAGCCCATTGATTTGAACCCTGCTAAGGCTCCTTCTTGATGTCTCTTGGTAAATTCCATAACCTCGTCGTAAAACTTTTCAGGGCCGAGATCGAATCGGGACAGGCCTTTTTTGGCTAGCTCCTTTTCGTATACATACTGGGTTTCAATACCGGCATGATCAGTTCCTGGTAGCCACAGAGTTGGCCGGCCTTGCATTCTTGCAAAGCGAGTGGCAATGTCTTCAACCGTGTACATCAAATGTCCGGCATGCAAAACTCCGTTTGCATTAGGTGGCGGCATTATAATGCAGAATGGTTCCTTGGCCGGATCTCCTGCAGGCTTGTAGGCACCTGCCTTTTCCCATAATTCACTCACCTCAGGCTCATGCTGAGATGGCAAATAAGCCTTATCTAGTTGGCTATTAAACTCCGAATTCATTAAAAATATTATACCACCAACAGATAGATTCGGCGAGAATAAGAGGTTTGACATGCACAAGCGCTTTAGAGTAAAATAGCTTTAATTATTGTATTAATAAAAAGGAGAGGTGAGTGAAAGACATATACAGCCCGCTAGATATAGATGAAGAATGGGACAATATGGCCCCTATGGTAGATGCTCCAGTAATGGGTGGTGCCGAAGGCGCCACAGCAGTGGCTGTAAAGCCAGATGAAGGCACAGACATGAACGCCATGATGCCTGCTAAAGAAGAAGCAACTTCTACTTTGCCGCCAGTAGCAGAATCTAATGCAATGAACACAGACACAATGCCTGCTACGCCTCCTTTAGTAAACGAAGGTTTAAAGGAAGACACTGCTTCTCAGGATGCAGCCTTCGAAGTTGCAAATGCTGACATGGGTGCTGCTATGAACAATGATGACAAGCTAAATATTGGCGATATTAACCCTACTATGAATACTGAAACACCACAAGCTGGCTTAGATATGCAAGCCAATGAAAACATGAATCAAGATATGAAACCAGCAATCCCAGAACAAACGCCTGAAACAATGAGTCCTGCAAAAGAAGAAAATAAAGTAGCCACTGCAGTTCCAGTAATTGATATGAATGAAGCTTCAACCGAAATGACTAACACTAAAGATTCAGCTGTTAAGGTGGGCGAAAGCTTTACTCCAGAAGAAAAGCCAGCCGAAGACAGGTTTGAAGGTATGGAAACTGAAGAAACAGAGGAAGCTCCAAAAGAAGAAAAGCCTAAAGCTTCAAATGAAGAACCAGCCGCAGCTGAATTGCCTGTGACTCCTGCCGATAAAAAGGTATCTAAATTCGGTTCAAGCTCAAAGAATGAAATGAAGTTTGATATGTCAGAAGTCAATGAAGCCATGGATAGCTTCGAAAAAGAATCTGACATGCAAGATAACAAGTTTATTAAAATGCTTGAAGAAGCTAAAGGCAGGGCTCTCGAAGGAATTAACCATGAAATTGATTCTGTACAAAATAAGCTTAATGACCTTAATGGCCAGCTGGACAAAATAGGCTCAAAAAGAGATATGGTACAGGGCGATTTGGACAAGCTGATGGATGAAAAATCTAGAATAGAAAGCTCTCTTTAAAAAAGCGCCCTACGGGGCGTTTTTAAATTTCCTCTAAACTTGAATCGGCTTTTAGCTCATATGGATCTATGAATTTTTTTTGCTGATACATTTTATGAGCCAATGCTCCAATCATTGCTGCATTATCTGTGCACAAAACTGGCGGAACAAAAATCGCACTTGGAATAATTGCGTGCATTTTTTCTCGCAAATAAGAATTACAGGCAACACCACCGCCG
>BJGX01000006.1 GCA_014191035.1 Candidatus Saccharimonadota bacterium | reverse complement strand
CTCTTATGCATATTCCGCTAAATGCAATTCATTGGTATGTAGGCATTCCTTTTACATTATTTATTGGTTTCAGAGGCCTTTTACAGTATAAAAAAGATAAAAATAAGCTAAACCAATACCTTGGTCTTATTGGAATTTTTTACACTCTTTGCTTTTTGACATACGGGATTCCAGCCTTGTTTTTTGAAAATAGTACCGTCTTAACTCTGTCTACAATTTTAGGGGATATTCTTCAGTTTGTTGCACTTTTTGTAGTTTGGTTGGCAGTAATTAGGGCTTATGCAGCAAAAAGACCTTTCTTAAAAGGCATAATGCTGACCCTAATTGTTATATTGCTCGGCTTGAGTGCATATCTGTCTATAAGTACAAATTTGTCTAACCCCGTGACAATCTCGCAGTCCGTAGACGGTGGATGGGTACTAAATTTTTACTTCAGTGGCATCTACGCAGTAGTTACGGCTATGCAATACTCAAGCTTTTTGCTGTTGGCATTTTTCTTTGCGTCGCAAGCTAAATTTACAAATGATTATTATAAAAAAATACGAGTCTACACGATTGCAACAATTCTGTTTATTATAGGTGCAGTTTATGTTTTGCAGCCAGCAATTATATCTACACTAGACTTTAGATCTACGACCCTAATACTTGCCTTAAACATTGTGATAGCCGGGCTTTTTATAGCCGGCACATTAGTTATGAGCAATAAAAAAAAGTGACTTAACCTAGTATATTTCTGGCCTCATTTTTAACCACATTTGTTTGATCTACTTTTTGAGTGGCCAAGGCAGGTAGGTCTAAATAAAAAGTAGATCCATAGCCCAATTTACTTTCAAGACCAATCTCAGCATTAATACGCCTTGCCAACTTCGAGGAAATATAGAGACCTAAGCCTGTTCCTTCGGTTTCTCTGGTAAGAGGATTTTCGGATCGCCAAAATTTATCGAAAACCTTTTGTTTATCTGCCTCTGAAAGACCTGCACCATGGTCTTTTACAGCCAATCTTATTTTTCCATTATTATTTTTTGTTGCCGATATTAAGATTGGTCCCTTACTTGAGTATTTAATTGCATTAGTTACAAAGTTTTGCAAAATCTCTTTTAAGTATAGTTTTGAGGTTGTTATATCTGAAATTTTTGATTGAACTTCAGTTTCTAAATTTATTGATTTTTGCTTGGCCTTGTCTTCAGTAAGATCGATTACCTCTTTTATGATTTCTGATATATGGAATGTCTCTATGTCCATTTCTTTGTCTTGGCGTTCTGCTCTTGAGAGGGTCGACAAGTCATTTACCATATCAGACAAAAATAAAATCTTTTCATGGGCCTTCTGGAGTGAGTCCAGAGTTTTTTGATCGCTAAAATGTTCTCGTTTATAAATTAGCTCTGCCATTGAGACATTCGCTTCCGCTACCGTTATAGGAGTTCTTAGCTCATGGCTTACGACCGATATAAAGTCTTGCCTTTCTTCTTCAAGTGATTTTTGCTTTGTTATGTCTCGTAGAAGTATTGTGTAACCTGCTTGATGATTAATAGGAGTTGTTGAGCCTGCCTTGCTAATGTTTATTTCTAGCATAATTATTTCTTTGTCAGATCTTTTAATATGGTATTCGGTTTTTTTAGAAATATATTTCGTTTCTCGAACAACTTCCATGATATCAACAGGATTATCTTCATTGTCCAAAAGTTCAATCAAGCCTTGTATTTTTTTATTATTTAGATCCGAATGAGTGTTTAGAATATCCAATGCAGCCGAATTGTACATATTAATAATTCCTTCTTCATCTACAGACAATACGGCTTCTGCCATACTATTTATGAGCGCCAATAGTCGTTGATGTTCATATTCGGCTCTGGTGGTTTTTTCAGCTAGGTTTTTGCGGACTTCTTTGGTGCCTAGAATTATTCTGTTAAAAACCAATGATGCACCACCGATTATTATGAACCATTGAGCATATGTAACGAGCGATTCAAAGTTAAAATTATTTTGCACATAAAGTCCTGCCACTAAGGTTGCAAATAGTGCCACTAAACTAGCTGCCAAGCCTTTTGTCTGGTAGAAGTATTCAGATAAGTAAGCGAGTAATATCCAAAATACAATGAAATAGCTAATTGTCGGCATTATAAAAATTAAGACAAACGCCAATGCCAAATGATAACTAATCAGGTAAGGTATGTGCTTTTGTGAGAATTTAAGCTTAGGTATATAATTTGTAATCCCAAAAATGATAATTAAGCCCACGGTAGTAGCAACTAAATAAATGTTTTTTGAAAAAGTCAGACCAAAATAAAAGCTCACCAGTATAAATAAGCATGAAATTATCACTAAAGGTGTGGTTGTCTTGGCCTCTAAGATAGCATCTTCTTTAGCCAAGATTTCTTTTATCGGCTTGTCTTTTGCCATAACAACTATTATAGCTATTTAGCTTTATAAAACAAAAAAGCTCATCTAAGAGCTTAAAATAATTTATGGCAGGGGTGGCAGGAATCGAACCCGCGGCCTTCGGTTTTGGAGACCGACGCTCTAGCCATCTGAGCTACACCCCTTTGTAGACGCTATTTTACCAAAAAATGATATAAATATCACCTAGTAGGCTTTATAAGCATAAGCTATAATAATTAAGTATGCTCAAAATTAAAAATGCCTCTAAAATTTATAAGCTAGGAGATGTGGAAGTTCCGGCCTTAAATAATGTAACTCTTACTATCAAAGAGGGCGAAATGCTTTGCATTATGGGGCGGAGTGGTTCGGGTAAAAGTACCCTCCTTAGAATATTGGGATTAATTGATAGTCCAACAAAAGGAAAGATTTATTTATCAGGAAAGGATGTCGGAAAGCTTAAGGAGAAGGTCAGGTCTAGGATTAGATTAGAGACAATGGGCTATGTTTTTCAAGAATATGCCTTACTTTCGGAACTGACTGCTTTAGAAAACGTATATTTGCCTGCCAAAATGTTGGGGCGCTGGCCAAAAGAATATAAAGACAGGGCAATTACTCTTTTGGACGCAGTTGGCCTATTAAATAGAATGAAGCATTTGCCCCGCCAACTTTCTGGGGGCCAGCAGCAAAGAGTTGCAATTGCTAGAGCGATGGTTAATAAGCCTGAAATAATTTTTGCCGATGAGCCAACCGCTAATTTAGATTCTAAAGCCGGTAAGAACGTAATGGAAACACTGTATTGGCTTAATAAGAATTATAAAACTACGATTGTGTTTGTCAGCCACGATGAGTCGGACAAGAAATACGCAAGTAGAGTTGTTAGGTTACTCGACGGTAGAATAGTTAAAAGGAAGCCTATATAATGCGCAAAAGCATTTCAGTTGCTAATTTTTTAGCTAGAAAACTTGTTGCCAGGTCGAATTGGGGATTGAATTTTATGGCTATATTTATGATAGTTATAGTCTATGTAAATATTAATTTTACTTCCTCCTTGCTAAATGGATTCATAAGCACAGTTAATGAAAAATTGATATCAAGTCAAACAGGAAATGTGGTTGTTTTACCTAAAAATTCTGACGGAATAGAAAGTCCTGTAGTGTTGCTTGATGATATAAGAAAAATCAATGGCGTTGCTGGTGCAACTGAAACCAGAAGTGTTCCGGCGGAGTTAAGTAAAGGACAAGAAAAATCACTTGCAGAAATAAGTGGAATTAACCCTAGTACATATGGAGATGTCTTTGTGACTCCTAAAAATATGATAGAAGGTGAATTTTTAACAAAAGATGATAAGGACAAAATTGTTTTAGGCGCACAAATAGCTGGAGCAGATATCAGCAGGTTAGAGCTATATTCAGATAGTTTAAAAAATGTTCATGCTGGGGATAAGGTAACCGTAAATTACCCAGGTGGTTTTAAAAAAGAATATACAGTTAAGGGAATTTTTCTAAATGAATTTTTTGAATCAGACCTCAAGACTTTTATTACTGATAATGAATATGGGCTAGTACAGCCGGGTGGTAAAGTTGAATCGATAAATATTAAACTAGAAAAAGGAGTTCCCGAAAGCTATGTCATAGATCAAATAAAAAAACTAAGGAGCGATCTGCAATTCAGGACTTGGGAAGAAAGGGCGGGGTTTGTTAAGGGCTTCACCGACACATTAAAGGTGGTTAATAGGATATTAGGCTTTGCCGCTATTTTGGTTGCAGCCATAACGATATTCATCGTAACTTACGTAGATTTAATTAATAAAAGAAGACAGATTGGAATAGAAAGAGCTATAGGTATTAATGCGCCAACAATAATTTTGTCTTATGAGCTACGTGCTTTGTTTTACACAATCATAGGCTCTTCAATTGGAGCATTGGTGTTTATTTATGCTGTGGTACCAATTGAGCGGGCCTACCCATTTAAAATTCCTTACGGTAAAGTATTTTTACAGCTTAACTATAACAACATGATTATCTATGCAGTCATTTTGGTTGCCGTTGCTATTGTAGCAGCACTTATACCGGCTTGGAGAACCATAAGAATATCTATAATAGATGCAATTTGGGGTAATTAGTGTATAATTTTGCCCGTGTCACAGATATCATTAAAAAAACGTTTTTATGAGCGAACATAGTCAGCAAAAAGAGTTATTAGATTTAGTTCTAAAAGCCCAAGCTGGAGATGAAGCAGCTTTTGAGAAACTCTATAATGAATGCTATGAACCAATATTGAGGTTTATATCTTTCAGGGTGCCTTCCCAGGATGATGCCGAGGACTTATCTCAGCAGGTGTTTATTAGATTTTATAACAACCTTCAGAACTGGAAAGATCAGGGATATTCTCCGATGGCATACGTATTTACTGTAGCGCGAAGTGTAGTCGCAGATTACTGGAGGGCAAATAAAAATAGGAAAGTAGAAAACTCCGAAGATATCTTACCGCTACTAGTAGATTCTAATAGAAGGCCAGATGAGATTGCTCAAAGCAATGAGTCAACTAAGGAAATTGTAATGGCCATCCAGCGCCTACCAGACAATTATCAAGAGGTAATAGCTCTAAGGTTGATTCAGGGCTTAACAAATCCGGAGATTGCAAAAATAATTAATAAATCAGAAGTTGCAACAAGAAAATTATATTCAAGAGGCATACAAAAATTGCAAAAAGAACTTAATGAGAAAATTTATGAATAAAATCGATCAATTAATTGAATACTATATACAAAACAATATTAAGTTTGTTTCAAAGAGTGACACAAAACAGCTTAGTAGTGCTGATATTTCTAAATTACATAAAGTTGCTAAACTAAATAAGAAAATAGATTCTATTAAAGTTTCAGAATCGTTTGGTAAAAATTCTTTCAAAAATATTATTAAAGAGCTTGATGTTGCAGAAGATAAAGAAACTCAAAAATCATTTATATTTTCAAGATTTGGCTTTGGTGCAATCGCTTCTTCTGCGCTACTTATTGCGCTGATGGTAGGCGGCTTTGGCTTTTTCAATAACTCCGGTATGGACAGAGACGATAACAAACTCTCCACGATTACTTCCGACGGCAGTGTTACGAGTATAAATAACATAAGTTTAGCTGATGTAGAAACAGAAAATTCGCAATTGGATACCGAGGCCGCAAATCTATCATCGGTAAAGTCCGAAATGATTACGGATTCAAATGTTAATGAGGCAATCGATGAAAACATATAATAAAAAAGCAGCCATACTCTTATTCAGCCTAATCGCGGGATCTTTTTTATTGGCGGCCCCTGCTAGGGCTGAAGAGAAAAATAACTTTTGTGCTAAATTGGGCCCAGGCTCTCAGCAAATGTTGGGCCGAATGCAAAACAAAAAGCACTCAAGGATTGAACCTAGGAAAATTAAAGAGGATAAAATTTCTTCAATCCGAAGCCAGGCCGATCTGAAACGAAGTGAAACATATAAGAAGCTTTATGAAAAATATCCTAGTGAAGTGCAAAAACAGGCAATAGATGATTACAAATCCACCATTGAATATGCTCTAAGAGTTAGAAGAGAAAAAACAGACGTAGCGAGGCAAGACTTTATTGAAAAGGCAAACTCCGTAATTAACAGTCATTATGAGATTATCAATTCAGAGGAAACAAAACTCATTTCGGCAGTTCAAGCAGCTAGCCAATTAGCTGCCGATTCTTGTGCGGAAGGTAAAGATCCAAAAATTATTGCGCAGACATTCAAGCAAAGTATGACAAGCTTAAAAGGAGAATTTAAAGTTAATAAGAGTAGCTTAGAAAATAACAAAACTGAGATCGATCAACTATTGATAAAAAGAAAGCAGGTTATAGATTCAGCTATGGCCGAGTTTAAGTTGTCGCTAGAAACAGCAAAAAATAAGCTAATAAGCTCATTAAAATAGATAAATTTCATTAAATTCATACTACAATTAGTATTATGAATAAATTGCTCGCAATAGTTGGCCAGGCTGGAAGTGGTAAAGATACTGCAGCGAATTATATATCTAAAAAATATGGCTATTTACACGTATCAACTGCTGACATATTAAGAAGTTATATTAATACAAACAGCTTGGGTAATTTAACACGCGAGAATATGTCTAAAGTAGTTGAAGAATTAAGAGCTAAAAAGGGTAATGATGTATTAGTACAGATGGCACTCGAGAATTATAAAGATCAGAAAGTTGTTTTATCAGCGCTTAGACATCCGGACGAATCTCAGTTAGTTATTCAAAATCATGGAATAATTATTGATGTTTATGCGGATTTTGATAGCCGCTATTTACGAAATTTAGAAAGAAATCGGGAAGGTGATAACATTGATAAAACAAAATTCGAAAAGCTCGAGAAAAGAGAGAATTCGGGAGTAGGTTTTGATATCAATGAAGTCGAAAACAGCGCTAGCTACAAAGTACAAAATAACGGATCTTACAAAGATTTT
Source organism: Candidatus Saccharimonadota bacterium (assembly GCA_014191035.1). GTDB lineage: Bacteria > Patescibacteriota > Saccharimonadia > CAILAD01 > BJGX01 > BJGX01. The sequence goes on along the minus strand of BJGX01000006.1, from coordinate 52,167 downwards.
TACTCGCAGATAGATGAAATAATGAAAGCCATAAGCTGATTGAGTAATTATACTTATTTTTTGGTAACATATAAGTGATGAAGTTTATTAATAAAATATTACAGGCCATTCTGTTGATAGTCTTTTTATGCCTGGTCTACTCTATAAGTATAGTAGGAGTATTTTCTTCAAACCAGAAACTAACTAAAGTATTGGATGAATCAGGTTTTTATGAAGCCTCCTCTAAGTTAATGGCTGAAGAGTTAAACAAACAGGTAAGCTCTTCGAATTCGCTACTTAATGAAGCCATCAAGAATAGTATTTCAACTACGGTCAATTCCGACGTGGCTAAATCGGTTATTCAGCCAGCTCAAATTGTACTCTTGGAGTGGCTTAATAATAAACAAGACAGCTTGAATGTTGATTTAGATTTACTTCCCATAAAAAATAAGGTGAGCCTAAAGACCACCGACAATCAAGTAAGATTTGAAATCACTAGACTGTTACCAGATAGTTTTATTCTGCTTGATGATTCGAAAGATGAAAGTAATATTCTCCCTCAGCTTTTAAGAGTAAAGGAATTGTATAGATCACTAGAACAACTTATTCCTTATCTCTGGCTGGTACTTGGATCAACAATAGCTTTATTGTTTTTGTTAAACCTTCGCTCGGGTAGTAAAAAAATCAACCGTATCTTAGTGCCAATTCTTATTGGATCTGTTTTTGGGATTATAATTGCACTAGGATCAAGTTTTGCATCTACCAGTATCGGCTTGGATATAGCATCTTCCAGCGGCATAGATAATTTTCAACTCCTAACAAAGCTTTTGCTTACCATCGCTAGGGATACATTTACTATTTTTGCAATCATTTCAGCTGCTAGCTTGGCCGGCGTTTTTATAAGCAAGGCAGTTTTTAGGGGTAGAGATAAGCATCTCAAGAAAAAGAATAAAAAGTGATTATATCTCCCTGCGCTTTTCCCAGCGAGGCTTCTTCATTTCGTAATTTAGCATCGAAGAAAATATTTCAAGAATTAATATAAGGCTACCAATCGGGTATAGCAGCGTGCTAGTAATACTTTGCTTGGATTTTGACATAATTATGAACCTGTTTAATAAGAGTATGCCACAACCAATAGCAAGTAGCAGGGTTCCTTCATAAATTCCTAAAAGCAGTAAAGAACAAAGCAAAACAACCGGAAAAATTGTTATAAATATTCCCAAAGAAACAATCGTTATACTGGCGGGCATATTAAAATGTAGACTAGGATAGAGTCTTTGTTCATTATATTCTCTTAATTGGCCAAGCTCAGAGCGGTTTTGGCTAACAGCTAAATCACTAGCTGAATAAAACTCAGATACCAAGCCATTTTGCTTGGCTTTGTTTGCTATATCCAAATCTTCAAGTGGACTTTTTTTGACAATTTCAAAGTCGCCAATTTTTTTAATTGAACTCTTTCTAAAGGCAATAAGACTACTGAATGCTGTGGCCAGAAGTGGCTTTTTGTTAGTTATATAGGCCGATGGGTATAGACCAAAAAGAAAATAATGTTCTTGGCTCATAATTAATTGTTGCCAGAAGGATTTGTTTTGATCGGCTGGCAGAAGGGATGCAAATTCTAGTTTTTTTGAATCAAACATACTGGCTATAACAGATAACGTGTTTGGTAAAAGTAACGTATCAGCACCAATTAAAACAACTAGGTTGGATTTAGTTTTTTTCAATAGTCTCTGGCTCGCCCAAGCTTGTAGGCTCCATCCTTTTTCGGGCTTTGGAATGTCAATAATGTGTAGCCTTGGATCTTGATAGCTTTCAGCTATTTTTTGAGCAGAAGGGTTGCGGTCTAGATTTGCATAATATATGTCAAAATTTGGATAGTTTTGACCAATCAATGCCAAGAAGGTTGAGGCTATATTATCTTTATTTCCTATTGAATGCATTATTATGTCTATATGCGGCAAGTCGCCCAATCTCTTTGACTTGGGTCTAGAAAATTTTTGGTAATTATAAACTATAAGCATCAATTGTGCTAAGCCAAAAGTTACTAAAAATCCTGCAAAAAAACCAACTCGCTTTAGCCCTAATCCAAAAGGGTCATATATAAAAAGCAAAAGCTGGCTTAGCCAAAAGCCAACTATCAAATTCAGCCAAATAAAATTTTTCCAGGCTCTCTGATACTCTGGGCTTTTGGCATCAGACTTATATTTTCTAAAAAACAAGACATTTAATGGGTATACCGCAAGAATCACAGCGGCTAAAAGTCCCCATGGGTAATAAAAAACAGCCACTATAATGCAGCATAAAGTATAGAGCAATAAAGAATAACTATTGGTAAACTTCGCTCCTAATTTTGTTGCTATAGAGTTTATATTTGCGGCTCTATCAGGTTTTATATCTGGAATAGCTCCTAAGGCTTGGGATGCGGCGCCCCAGAAGAAAAATGCTACCACTGCAGGCCACGGTAAGGCTGTACTTCCGGCATAGAAAACACCAAAGACCAATGGCAAGACGAAGTGAAGGCTGGAGTTTATGGAATCAAGGATTGGCACTTCCTTAAAACGAAATGGCTTGGCAGAATAGCTGAAAGCAAAAAATATAATTGCTATAAGTGTTATATTGCTTTGAAGATTACCACTCCACAAAAGGTATAACACAAAAGGTAAATTTGAGAACACAATTAAATAGAACATGAACTTGTGTTTGCTCTTGTCGACCAGCCCCCCCTCAATTGAGTTTTTGCGAGGGTTTTTTATATCTGATTCGTAGTCAAATATATCATTTACACCATACATCAAATAATTATAGAAGAATGTAAAGTAGGCTGTTGCCAGAATGCACGCTAGATTAATACCTCCAAATGAGATTACAAAACCAACAAAGAAGGGGACAGCCGTATTTAGCCAGCTAAATGGCCTTGAAGTGGCAAGCACCTCTTTAATGTTTGGTCGGTTTTTGTGGGTGGTCTCTTTTTTCATCTGATAACTTTTCGAACAATGGCGGGAGCAGTAGCAATACCATTATTAAATATCCTATATCTTCAATAGGAAATGTTAATATTTTAATTCCCAGAATTGAGTTAACATTATACACCACTATCGGAAGGGCAGTAAGGTAGGTATTAAAAATAATCATAGCAACAAAACTTATGAGCGCGGTGTAGCGCCAGGCTTTATTAAGGTTTAATTTTAGTTTATAAATATAGCCCACAAAAAAAGCAATGAATAAAAGCATGATTATTAAAAAACTATACTTAAACATCTAGATACTTTCTTTTTAAAATCTGATAAATGTTCAGAGTAAAATAGCACAACATAAATAGAAAGAAGAATTCTTCAATAGGGAGATTTTCGCTACCAATAAATAGTCCTGACACGTATCGAGTATTAGTAGAAAATATTTTCCAATTTATACCTACAATATCGGCAAATAAAAGCAAGGACATTACTATTAGGGTACTCTTGAAAGCAGCCCTTGGGTACTTGAAAAATGACAGCTTATATTTATAATCTAAAAGCGTCATGCCGACTATGCTAAAAATAAGTATGGTCAAATAGGTGTATTTCACAGTATTATTATATGATAGTTTATAAATCTATGGAAAATAATTCACAAAAATCTGCAATAATTGTCGGAGGTGGCATTGGTGGTCTTTGTACTGCTGCGAGACTTCTTAAGAATGGGTACAAAGTTACCGTTATAGAAAAAGAAGACAAAGTGGGCGGTAGAGCCAACCGCATTGAAAAGAAAGGCTACACTTTCGATATGGGCCCAACTCTACTGATGATGACAGATGTTCTATATGACACATTCAAATATTGTGGCAAAAATTTCGATGATTACATCACCCTTCTTCAATTGGAACCAAACTACAGAGTCGCCTTTGCAGACAAAACTAAAATTACAGTAAGCAGTAATCTTCCAAAGTTTAGCTCAGAACTAGAAAAGTTTGATCCAAAGGGACCAGAGCAGTTTTTTAAGTTTTTCTCTGATGTTTCGGCAATGTATAGGATTTCAAGAAAAAGTTTTATAGATAGAAACTTTAGACGTATAACAGACTTTATTAATCCTGTAAGCGGTGCTCAACTTCTTAAGAGAAGGGGTTTGAGTAAGTTGTATGATTTTGTGGCTTATTATTTTAAAGATGAAAGATTAAGGCAGCTATTTAGCTTCCAGAGTATGTATTTGGGAGTTAGTCCACATGAAGCCCCCGCGGTCTACAGTATGGTTAGCTATATGGAGACGGGGCTGGGTATTTGGTATCCAAAAGGAGGCATGTACTCTCTTTCGATGGCCATGGAAAAGCTCGTAAAGGATTTGGGTGGTGAAATTTTAACCTCTTCATCTGTAGAGGAAATAATTATTAAAGACAAAAAAGCAGTTGGCGTAAGATTAAAAAAGGGTAGAGTAGTTAGCGCAAATACCATAGTTGCTAACGCAGACTTGGTCTATGCACAAAAAGAACTAATCGCCGAAAAACATCGACCCTCATCACCTAACCAGAAATTAGAAAATTACAAGCAAGCAAGTTCTGCTCTACTATTTTATTGGGGTGTCGATGACCCATGCGAACAGATGCTGCATCATAATGTGTATTTATGTAAAGATTTTAAGGGTAATTTAGAAGAAATATTTCATAAGAAAAAACTACCCAAAGACCCTTCTTTTTACACTTATATTCCCACAAAGACTGATCCAACATTGGCTCCAAAAGGAAAGAGCGTATTTTATGTCCTAGTGCCTGTTCCAAATCTTGACTCAAAAGTTAATTGGGAAAAAGGCATTAAAAGACTTAAAAAGCAGGTTATTTCAAGACTTAAGACAGAGTTTGATTTAGATATAGAGAAGAAAATTAAGGTCGAATCAGTATTTACACCTGAAGATTTTAAAAAGAAATATAACCTACACGTAGGTTCCGCTTTTGGGCTCAGTCATCACTTTTTTCAGTCCGGATATTTTAGGCCCCATAACAAAAGCAAGGATATAAAGAATCTTTACTTTGTAGGCGCAAGCACTTACCCAGGTGGAGGAATACCTATGGTAACTTTGAGTGCCAAGTTAGTTACCGAGAGAATATTAAGCGATGCAAAATAATAACGAAATTAAAAATTTACGTGAGCTAACAGAGCTCAACAACTACGTATCCAAAGAGATAGATAAAAGGCTAGAGAAGTTTTTTAACCTTAAGATTGCTGAGGCTAAAAAAATTGACCCCATCTACGAAAAACTTTTATTGGATATGAAAAAGTTTATTCAAAGAGGTGGCAAAAGACTAAGGCCAACATTAATGCTCTTGGGATATAAGGCGGCAGGAGGAACAGATTTTGAGGCGGCCCTAGACGCCTCCCTGTCTTTAGAGATTTTTCATAACTTTGTCTTAATACACGATGATGTTATGGATGGAGACATGACTCGCTATGGTGGCGCTAATATGACAGGCGTTTATTTCAAAAGATTCAAAAAGCAATTACCTGAAAATAATGCCAGGCACACCGCCGAAGCAATAGCTATATTGGCGGGGGAGCTAAATGAATTTTTTACTTTTGAGGTACTAACAAAGCTTGATTTCGAAAAAGAGGTTATTTTTGAAATGATGGCGCATTTCCAAAAAGTTCTATTTGAAACAGGTGCTGGCCAGCAGCTCGATGTAATGTCTAGCATAAGAGGAGATTTAAATTTAAACAAAATAGAAAAAGTTAATTATTATAAAACTGCACAATACACTGTAACCTCACCCTTGCAGCTTGGCGTAATCGCTGCCGAAGGGGACAAAAAACTAATGAACACCTTCGCTGATTTTGGGGCCGAATTAGGTAAGGCTTTTCAGATAGCCGACGACCTATTAGGTATGTTTGGCTCTTCAAGACAAACCGGCAAGCCAGTTGGATCAGATATTCGTGAAGGAAAACAGACTTTATTAATGTACTATGCTAAGAAGCTGGCCTCTCCGCTGGAATGGAAGGCTATAAGCACTAGGTTGGGTAAAGAACACATTTCCGCAGATGACGTTAAGTTAGTGCGCTCAATACTTAAAGAATGTGGGGCTCAAGCTAAAGCAGTGGTGGCTGCGGAAGATCATCTGCAAAAGGCCCTCGGGATTATTGATGAGATGCAAATAGATAAAGATACAAAATCAATCTTAATTGCGTTTTCTCATTACTGCGTTGTAAGGAAGAAATAAAATGTTAAATATTCAGCTCTATGAAAAAATAAGTTTGAAAGTCAGCAAAGATATTACTGAGACATATTCGAGTTCTTTTTCTTCGGCCACTAGTCTTTTAAGTCCTGAAGTGGCAGATTCGATATATGCAATTTATGGCTTTGTTAGAATTGCAGATGAGATAGTAGATAGCTGGCGGCCAAGAGGAATGGAAATGTACATCAATGAGCTGTCCAATGACTATAAAAGAGCGATTAAGAGTGGATTTAGTGTAAATCCTATAGTGCACAGCTTTGCATCGGTTGTTCGTAAGTACGATATTCCTTTAGATCTTGTAGAGGCTTTTTTAAGAAGTATGAAGATGGATATCAAGAAGAAATCTTACTCTTTGGAAGAGTATAAAACTTATATTTATGGCTCTGCGGAAGTAGTAGGACTTATGTGTTTAATGGTTTTTGTTAATGGCAATAAGAAAAACTACAATTCTCTTTTACCTGCCGCAAAAGCTTTAGGGGCGGCCTTTCAAAAGATAAATTTTTTAAGAGATTTAAACGCCGATTCTTCAGGGCTTGGACGCCTATACTTTCCAGGCAAAAATATTCGCCACTTTAGTGAGCTCGACAAAAAAGAAATAATTACAGACATCAAGAAGGACTTATCAATAGCAAAGCCTGCTCTAAGAAAATTACCAGTCTCAAGTCGATTTGGTGTAGAGTTAGCTTTTAAATATTTTTCAGCCCTAAACAATCAAATGTCTAAAACGCCAGTTCAAGATTTAGTAAATGGCAGAATTAGTTTGAGCAAATCTCAAAAAATAAGAATCTTTACTTCAGTTAAAATTAAGAAGTCATTGGCTAGTTAGTTTCTTTCTTTTAACCTATAATAAACACAAGCTTTATGAGAAATATTGATATTGTTAAAATTTCAAAAAACAATAAGCCTAAAAAAACTAAGCAAATTTATCGGGTTCCAAGGCAAGATAGAAAAAACACAAGAACCAAGAAATTGACCATAGGCTTAGGTTTTGGCTTATTCAATGGGATAAAAACTATTTTTGATAGCTCGATTTTTATGTTTTCTTTTTTAAGAAGTCTTTTTTCTTTTAAGCCGTTATTTTTTATTTTTATACCTTTAGTTTATTTCGAATTAAGATATCTATTGGTCTTAAAGCCAGATCAAATTTTATCAAGCATTAAGTCTATATTAACACCACAAAATACTTTTCAGTTCGTTGCCTATGGACTTGCAATTATTGTTCTTCTTATCCTCAGCTGGCTATTTGATACTTTTGTTGTTTCTGCTTTAATGAGATATAACTTTCAAAAAATCGACCATAGAAAATCGACTGCACTTAGAAATATAAATGAAGCTTTAAAAAACACAGGGACATTGGTTCTTGCAAAAATACAAAGAAAATTAGTTTTTATATTCTTCTTTATGATGTTTTGTTTGTTAATTTATTGCAGTTTTATTTTGGGCTACGGTTCTTTAACGAACCAAATAACTTTGTATATTTTAAGCAGTATTTTTATAGTGATTATCTATACACTATATGTAAAATTTAGATTTACTCTACAAGCCTCATCTGCTATCGGTCTGGACATTCAAAAAAAGAAGTTTACTATTTCTCTTGGCCAGGCTTTTAAGCATCCAGTAAGATCATTTTTACAATCTTTTTTGTGGATTTTAATATTTGTAATAATAACTTTACTTTGCTCCTATCTGGCGTACTTATTGATTAATTTATTAATTAACTCAGAGTCCGTTGCCACAAATATTGGCTATTTATCTATATATTCGGCGTTAATTTATATTTTGTGGTCTTGCTGGGCCGCTTTTAGCGTTGGTTATTGGTCTTCTTTAGAAAATTATGAAAAGCATATGACTAGATTAAGTTTTTATGCAGATCACGATAGTGACTATTTTGCTTTTTGGATATTAATTATAATTATCCTTATTGCTTTAATTTCTTATTTTGCAATTGGCTTTCTTTTCTCATCCGAAATATCAGAATTTCTTGTGAATATATGGAATTCATTGCCAGATACAGTTAAAATAAATATACCTAAACCCAACTAATTATTGACAAAAAGGCCAATTATTGGTTAAAATAGTAACCAAAGGCCGAAAGGCTTTTTTAGATTAAAACAATGCGCGGATTTACAAACTACATCAAAAATTCAATAGCAGAATTGCAGAAGGTTGTTTGGCCAACAAGAAAACAGGCTTTACAGTTAACACTATTGATTATAGTGGTGTCGTTGGTGCTAGGATTAGCACTAACAGCCCTTGATGCCGGATGGAGGACTGCGCTCAAAACATTAATTTTAAGGATTCCTTAAATGACAGAAGTACAAAAATATTGGTACGTTATTCATACATATTCGGGTTATGAAGATCAAGTAGCCGAAGCGCTTAAACAGCGAATAGATTCACTTGATATGAAAGACAAGATTTTTGATGTTATCGTACCTAAAGAGAAGCAGATAGAAATAAAAAATGGTCGCCGACGTACCGTTGAGCGTAAAATTTTCCCAGGCTACATAATGGTTCAAATGCTAGTAACCGAAGACTCTTGGTTTGTAGTTCGAAATACCCCAAATGTAACGGGGTTCGTAGGTACCAGCACAACACCTTCGCCACTAAGCGAAGAAGAAGTTAAGTCAATTCAGAGACGCATGGGTATAGATGAACCACTTTATAGTATTGATTTTAAAATCGGCGAAACAGTAAACATCACCGACGGACCGTTTAAAGGTTTTGACGGACAAGTAAATGAAATTGATGAACAGAAAGGCAAGATTAAAGTTCTTGTAAGTATGTTTGGTCGTGAAACCCCCGTAGAACTTGATTCACTTCAGGTTAAGAAGATCTAGAAAGGATTTATTATGGCAGAAGCAAAAAAAGTACAAGCTAAAGTTAAAATGGTAATTATGGGTGGGCAAGCAACTCCAGCTCCACCTGTTGGCTCATCTCTTGGTCAGCATGGAGTTAATATGATGGACTTTATCAATCCTTTTAACGAGCAGACCCAAGACCGAAAAGGTCAGCCAACCCCAGTGGTTGTGACTATTTTTGAAGACAAATCAATGGAGTTTGTAATCAAAGGTACACCTGCAAAAGTATTGATAAAAGAAGCTCTTAAGCTGAAAAAAGCTTCAGGTGTTCCAAATAAGGAAAAAGTTGGTAAGCTTACCCAGGTTCAACTTACAGAAATTGCAGAAAAGAAAATGCCTGATCTGAATGCTAATGATATCGAAGCAGCTAAAAAGATCATTGCAGGCACCGCTCGATCAATGGGCGTTGAAGTAGAATAAATTATTAACCTAGATGTGGGATCCAATAATTTTGGAGCTTGACCACGAAAGGAGAAGATATGGCAGAAGAAAAGAAATCTAAAGAAGAATTAAAGGAAGAAGTTGCTGAAGACTCAAAGCCTGAAGTTGAAGCAAAAACAGCCAAAGCTGGTAAAAGAAGCGCTAAGGCTCAGGCCGAAGAAGCAGAAAAGGAAGTCAAAAAGGCTAAGAAAGATAGTGCTGATAAAGAGCTTGCAAAGAAAATAAAGCAAGCCCCAAGAGTTAAAAAATACTCAAAGAACCAAAAAGCTGCCCGTGAACTAATTGATCCTGCTAGACTTTACAGCCTAAGTGAAGCAGTAGAACTGCTTCCAAAAATTTCCAAAACCAAATTTGATGCAACAGCTGAAATTCACGTAACTCTTAATATCGACCCAAGGCAGGCCGATCAAATAGTTAGAACTTCTACTTCACTTCCAGCCGGAACCGGTAAGGCAGTGAAGGTTGCAGTAATTGCTGGAGATAAAGAATCAGAAGCAGCTAAAAAAGTAGGCGCTGACATGGTTGATGCAGATATGTTAATAAAAGACATTGCAAAAGAAAAAATTAGCTTTGATGTTCTTATAGCCGCCCCAGATAAAATGGCGGAACTTGGAAAGCTAGCTAAGGTTCTTGGACCAAAAGGTTTAATGCCTTCACCAAAGAATGGAACAGTTACTGCGGATCCGGCTAAAGCAACCGAAGAGTTTAAAAAAGGTAAAGTTGAAATTAAAAACGATGCCAATGGCGTAGTTCATGTTGCATTTGGTAAAGTAAGTTTCAAAACAGAAGACTTATACTCAAATATTAAGGCAGTTGTAAAATCTCTATCAGGCTCCAAGCCAAGTGGTGTAAAGGGTGTGTTTATTCGAAACGCATTCGTAAATTCAAGTATGAGTCCGAGTATTAAAATTGATACATCAGAAGCTCTTAAAGAGTCAAAATAACTCAAACAAACAATTTTTATAAAAAAGCTCGATGACGTCGGGCTTTTTTATTATGCTTTATTATCGGTTATTGTCTGGTATGATTGAGACAGTTCCTAGACAAGTGGAGGATAAATGCCGATTGATTTTGGCTACTTTTCTCATGAGACAAACTTCAAGTCTCGTTTCTATCCAGACTACGAAAAGTTGCAAAAGCAAGTTGAGTACTTGAAGGGCCTTGGTGCCAAGATTGTACTTACATCTGGTTCTTTTGACCTTTTCCATATTGGCCATGCTCTATACCTGGAGAGTGCCAAGAAGTGCGGAGACATCCTAATCGTTGGTGTTGATAATGATAAAAAGATTCGTCAACGCAAAGGCAAGGGTAGGCCAGTAAATCCTCAGGGTGAAAGGGTCAAGATTCTCTCACATTTGAGATCTGTTGATATTATTACTCTTAAGTACCACAACAGTGCAAAGTGGGAGCTCATCAAATGTGTTAGGCCTGATGTTCTCATCGCCACAGAAGACAATTATACTCAAGAAGAAATTTTTGAGCTTGAAAGCTTTTTTTGTAAAAAAGTAATTGTTTTGCCAAGGCAGGCTGAGACATCAACCAGCGCAAAGGTGAGAAAAATTAATCTTGAGGACGCCGAGAAACTTTCAAAGCAGAGCCAAGGAAAGGATATGAAATGAGAGCTGCAATTCTCTATTTTCCGGTAATCCACAATGGTTACTTGAATTTCATAGCAGAAATTGGCAACGTAGATAGCGTTTTTGTAATAGAGTCGAGTACAGCTATTGAGCTAGAGCCATCTTTGCGTAAAGATGTTCGAGCTTTGAAATCAGATCAAATGGTCTCGCTTCTTAGTGGATCCAGCCTAATCGAATGCGATGTTTACGAGCTTACTGATTTATCAATTCTTGATGGCTATAATGACTTTGTCATGCCAGACGAAGAAATCTCACATGAATTCTTTAAGAGATTTTTGGACAACAAGAAGTCAGTTGAATTTGTAAGTGTTTTTTTGCGCTGGGATAAGAAGAAATCATTAAAAGAGACTGAAGCAGTCGAAAACTTTGCTATTACTAGTTTGGAATTTGATCGTAAGATGATATTAGCTTGTAAAAAAGAGGCTAGTAGAAGTGGGGATTGGTGGCGTCAAGTAGGTGGCTGTATTGTCAAAAACGGCACCTTGATGCTTCCTGCAGTTCATAACATTCATGTTCCAAGGCCCGATCAAGCTTATTACGACGGAGATCCGCGTTCTAGCTTTAGGGCTGGCAAAAACGTAGAACTTGGAACGGCTTTGCATGTTGAACTCAACCTTATTGCTATGGCTGCTGAAGTTGGCCTAAGCCTATCTGGTACGCATCTTTATGTAACTACGTTTCCGTGCCCTTGGTGCGCCAAAGCGATTGCCTATTCCGGAATTGAGAGGGTTTATTTTGAGGAAGGCTATGCTGTTCTCGATGCTCAAACAATTCTGGAAGCCAATGGCGTTGAAATTGTCAGGGTCATAAAATAAGAGCCCCCAGGGACCTACGTAATTAGTAGGTCTCCGGGGGCTTGTTTTCTTGAGGCTTGTTGCTCATTTTAAATTTGATCGACTTGTGACTATCACTATAAACATCTCCAACCTTGATATGGGCGTGCAGATGGTTTACAGAGCCACCAACCATACTGGCGGGCCCAACTCTCATACCAACTGCATAGTTGAAAAGCGTATAGGTTTCTGCAATTTTTGCTATAACCAAACCAAATTCAGACTGGGCTGATTCAGGCAGATCAGAAAACTTTACAGTGTGGTGCTTGCTGATAATTAGCAGGTCACAAACTGTGCCTTCATAAGGGTTGTCGTTTGGAGTCACAACCCAATGATTAAAATTGAATTTATTATCAATCGGTGAATCATGAAACCATTCGAGCCACTCAGGACAGAACGGACAGATGCCAGCACTCTCAATGTCCTGCATCTTTTTTGTTTGTTCAGCAGAACGAGAGCTAGGGTAGTAGAAAATGCTTTCAGGATTTGTGTCTGGCTTTCGGCGCAAGAAGCGCATGAATGCAAGCTCGAAGTTGTCATTTTCATCATCATTACTTGGCCTGTGCCAATTAACCTCTGCAAGTTCCCAATCTTCGGGAGAAGTGTAGGGAAAAAATCTGTCCCCATCGAACTCATGATTGATCAAAGTAACTAGAAGTTCATCAACCTTTGGGTCCATGATCGCTTCAGCATAGACAGAAGCTCCACCAATTACATAAATCTTGCAATCATTTTCGCTCGCCAGCTGGCTTGCCAAAATAATCGCTTCTTCATAATTGTTTCGAAAGAAAAGATCTGCTTCGTCCTCAAGGTTTTCCTTGCCAGTAATTACAATGTTTTTGCGGTTTGGTAGAGGTTTTCCGATTGATTCGTAAGTTCCTCGTCCCATAACCACTACATTGCCATTGGTAACTTCGCGAAAATGCTTCATATCCGCCGGGATATTCCAGGGAAGATCGCCGGACTTACCAATAACTCTCTGTTTGTCTCTTGCGACGATTATGCTAATCATACTGCCACCGGTATACCTTTCATTGCGGGGTGAGGGTAGTAATCACTAATCTCAAAGTGCTGAGCACGAAAATTATGAATGTCACTAATCTTTTTGCCTTCTGATGTAATTTGTACAGTTGGCAAGCGAAGTTCAGTGCGATTCACCATTTCCCAGGCAGAACGAACTTGATCAGAATAGATGTGGGCATCCACAACGTAATGAATGTATTCGCCAGCCTCGTAGCCGGTGATCTGTTCAAGCATCAAAAGTAGCGCAGCATATTGAACCATATTCGACGGTACGCCGATAGGCACATCACCTGAGCGCTGCATATGGTGCAGATGAATTTTGTTATTCATTACACGAACCTGAAGCCACCCGTGGCATGGTGCAATAGTGGCTTTGTTAATGCGACCTGAATCGCGCGCCAAGTAAGCACTATTCCAAGGGCTGATCACATGGGTGCGATCACCAGGGAATTCCTTAATCTGATAAACAAGATGCTCAAATTGGTCGTAAGTGCTTCCGTTGAAATCAGGCCAGCTGTGGAATGCTCCACCGTAACTGCCGGGACCCAAATCGCCGGTTGCAAGATTGCGCTTTGAGCACTTTTCTTCAGAAGCCCAGGGGCCCCACCAATTGCAACCAAATTTTTCGAACTCATCAAGGGTCGTTGCTCCGTTGATGAAAGCACAAAGCTCTCCAATAGCACCCCTCCAAAACCCCCCAATATCGCGGGTGGTAATGCAAGGAAAACCATTTTTAAGGCTGTACCTCATCTGAGGAGCACCAAAAAGAGTTATTGCAGATGGCCCTTGCCTTGAAGGAACGGATTCACCTTTTGTCAAAATGCTATAAAGAAGATTCCGATATTGATCATCGGGCTTCCTCATCTCGTATGGCAGATATCTCACACCTTACCTCCTCGTATGAGGTGTTGCCAGGCAAATTATAGCATTTTTAACCTTATCTGTCACAGTGCTATAATTAGTTCATGAATGATTTATTTCAGCTAACTCAGAAAGAATATGTCAGGCAAAGAAATAGCTTGAACTTAATCGCTTCGGAAAATTACCCAAGCCCCAAAACTTTAGAACTGCTTGGGTCTATATGGAATGATAAATATGCAGAAGGCTACCCAACAAAGCGTTATTATGCCGGAAACGTGGTAGCCGACGATCTTGAAAGCTTTGTGCAAAATAAAGCCTTAGAGGTTTTTAATGCGACAAAAGAATACGAAGTAAATGTCCAGGTGCTTTCTGGAAGCCCTGCAAACGCAATGGTGTATTTTTCTGTTCTTGAGCCCGGGGATACGGTTTTAAGTTTGGATTTAAGTAGTGGCGGACACCTAAGCCATCTGCACTCTACCAGTGTTTTTAGAAAGTTTTTTAAGGGTGAAACATATAATGTTAAGCAGGGGCGTAGTGGTTATGAATTAGACATCGATGATTTTCGAGCTAAAGTAAAAAGCCATAATCCGCGCTTAGTAATAATCGGATTTTCGTCCTACACTAGAAAATTCGAGTTCGGTCAATTTTGCAAAATTGCCCACGAAAATGGCTCATTGGTGCTTGCAGACATTTCCCATATTTCAGGACTCGTAGCGAGTGGCAATCATGATAGTCCTTTTAAAGCAGATGTAGAGGGTGCAGATTTTGTGGTCACCACAACTCACAAAACTTTGCGTGGTCCGCGCTCGGCACTACTTTTTGCCAAAAAAGAATATATTGATTCAATAAATAAAACTGTTTTTCCAGGCACTAGCGGTGGACCACATTTAAATCAAATAGCTGCAGTCGGCCAGGCTCTTATTGAGGTTTCGGGGGAAGATGTCTATCCAGATAAGCTGCCATTTAACAAATACATTGATGCGGTTTTAAACAATGCTAAATCATTAGAGGATGGCCTAATCGATGAGGGTATTGAAATAGTAAGTAATACCCAAAATCACATTGTACTTATTAAGTTGCCTGAAAAAATAAATAGCTTGGATTTGCAAAAAGAACTTGAAGGACTTGGGATAATCACAAATAGAAATTCAGTTCCAAATGAAGAAAAGTCGGCATGGGAACCAAGTGGATTAAGACTAGGTACAGCAGCGTTGACCAGCAGGGGACTGAGTGTTGAAAATGCCAACACTCTTGGATCTTTAATTGGTCGAGTCATTAATGGCGGAGGAGACGCTAAACTACGCGAATTTAGTAGAAATCTGGCCTCCGAGTTGGCCTGGTGGTATGAAGAAATTTAACATCAAATAAGTATTGAAAAAACACAATATATCTGTTAAAATAATCTCGATTACCAAAGACTGTAGCTGTGTAAAAACTTAATCCGCTACACGAGGTTATAAATCTTTAATAGATTTTCAAACTTTGTATCTTTGGATAAACCCAAAGATTTTTTGTTTGGTAATCAGCACATTAACTAAAAGCATCGGAGGATGCCCATGGCAAAAACACGTGAGCAAAAACAAGCTGACGTAGCTGCTTTATCTGAAGCTTTCTCTTCAAGCAAAATTGCCGTAATGACCGATTATAGGGGGCTGAATGTTCCTGCAATCAACGATTTGCGCAATCAGCTAAGAGATGCAGAGGTAAGCTACAAGGTGGCTAAAAACACCTTAGTAAAAGTTGCCATCAAGGACACTGAGCTCAAAGATGCCGATACTTCAATTTTCACCGGCCCAATGGCAATCGCTTTTGGCCAGGACGAAGCACAGACTTGCAAAATTATTGCAGACTTTGCTAAAGCCAACGAAAACTTGGAAATCATCGGAGCAATCGATGAATCAGGCAAAACTCTAAGTCGAGAGGATGTTATGGCGCTAGCCAAGCTTCCAAGTCGTGAAGTTCTTACCGCCCAGGTGGTTGGAACCATCGCCGCACCGCTTAGCGGATTTGTACGTGTACTTAATGGTAATATAACTCAACTTCTGTATGCCCTAAACGCCATACAGGATAAAAAAGGAGAAGCATAAAATGGCAGAAGAAACTGCAAAACAAGAAGAAGTAAAAGTAGAAACTGCAACACCTGCAGAAGAAACAAAAGAAGTTCCAGCTAAGTTCAAGGCTTTGGTTGACCAAATTTCTGAACTAAGCGTATTGGATCTATCTGAACTTGTAAAAGTTCTTGAAGATCACTTTGGCGTTAGTGCTGCTGCACCAGTAGCTGTTGCTGCTGCCGGTGGCGCTGCTGCGGGCGAAGAAGCTGCTGCAGAAGCTAAAAGCTCTTACAACATTTTCCTATCAGCCGCAGGCGATAAGAAGATTGATGTAATCAAGGCTGTACGTGAAGTATCTGGCCTAGGTCTTGCTGAAAGCAAGGGCGTAGTTGATGGTGCACCTGCTATGATTAAAGAAGGTGTTCCTGCCGAAGAAGCTGAAGAAGCTAAGAAAAAGCTTGAAGAAGCTGGCGCAACTATCGAACTTCAGTAATTTATTGAAATTCACAAATCAGACCCTCCGGGGTCTTTTTTGTTTGGCTTTTGTTTAATTGTTTGCTACACTGATAGCAAATTAAGTAATTTATGTAAAGGTAAATAAAAATGAGTGATAAAGATAAACAACAAACTTTGCAAAATCTAGCTACTCAAATGCAGCTAGCTCAAGATACAATTAAGCAAGTCGAAGAAGAGCTCAAAAAGCTCGGCGTAGATAAGTCAGAGCTCCCAGAACCTAAAAAACAAGACATGGTACAGCCTGGCTCTACAGAATCTATTGGCAAAATAATTGAAGGCCAGTTTGATGGCCAGAATATGATTGGTCCAGACGGCAAAGTGTACCCGGTGCCAGCCAACTATGCATCTAAATCTAAGCTTGTAGAGGGTGATACCTTAAAGCTAACAATTGCACAGGATGGAAGCTTTATTTATAAGCAAATCGGTCCAATTGCCCGTAAAAAAATTATCGCTAAAATGGCGCTAGAAAATGGCCAATATGTGGCTGTAGTTGGAGATAGAAATTATCGTGTGCTTTATGCGAGTGTAACTTATTTTAAGGCGCAGCCTGGAGATGAAGTAACTGTAGTGGTACCAGAAGTCGGCGAAGCCCAGTGGGCAGCTATAGAAGCAGTAATTTCAGCCTAATAAACCTGTAAAATACGTTCTCAATAAGATATAATGGATTAAAAGTGGAGGGAGCTTTGAGTAATTTAGCTTTGTATCGTAAATATCGCTCGGCCGACTTCGATGAGGTAGTTGGTCAACAGCATGTCGTAAAGACTCTTACAAATGCCATCAAAAATGGCAAACATAGCCATGCCTATTTACTGACTGGTCCAAGAGGTGTTGGCAAAACTACAATAGCTAGAATCATTGCCAAGCAACTCAATGGCTTAAAGAAAGACGATTCTCTTGATAGCTATTTAGATATTATCGAAATCGACGGAGCTAGTAACCGAGGAATAGATGAGATCAGAAGTCTTCGCGAAAAGGTCCAGGTTGCACCTGCCAAGTTAAGCTATAAAGTTTATATTATCGATGAAGTTCATATGCTTACCAAGGAGGCATTTAACGCACTATTAAAAACTCTTGAAGAGCCACCAGCCCATGTCGTTTTTATTTTTGCCACGACCGAAGTTCATAAGCTTCCAGATACGATTATTTCTAGGACTCAGCGGTTTGATTTTAAACCAATCGGTAAAAGCGATATGGTTTTACACCTGCGTTTTATTGCTGATTCGGAATCAATTAAGATAACCGATGACGCTCTTGATTTAGTAGCCCAACTAAGCAAGGGTGGCTTTAGAGATGCCATAAGCTTGCTTGATCAATTGGCTTCAGTAGGTTCCGAAATAACTATTGAAACGGTCGGGGATTTTACAGGAATTCAAGATATAAAATCCATAGAAGAGATATTTGAATTTGTAAAAAATAATAAGACAAAAGATGCATTAAAATCTTTAGGTGAGCTATTTTCGGCCGGAGCTGATGCGGGCCAGCTGACTCAGCAGATGCTAGATTATATACAGCAAGGGCTCTTGAATAGCCCACAAGACAGTGAATTTTTGATTGAAACAGCAGAGAACTTGCACTGGGCACAAACCAATATGAGATATTCTGGTTCGCCAGAGTTAGTGCTGCAAGTAGCATTGGTTCGTAAAAAGTCACCAACGCACAGTCCCGAGGAAGAAATTGAAAATACTCCACAAACCGAAACTAAAAGCAGCCAAGCCACACGAATTCCGCAAAATAATAAAGGCAACTCGGAAGTGCAGCCTAAAAGCACAAAAAGTAACGAAGATTTACTTATTAAATCGTTAAGTGTTATCAAGCATTACAACAACTCGCTGTTTGCTGTTCTTAAGGGGTCTGAAATAGATATAGTTAATGAAGAAATAAGAATTAACTGTAGATTTAGCTTTCATAAGGACAGAATTATGGAACAAAGAAATACCAACCTAATAGAAAAAGCATTTAGTAAGGTGTATGGTAAAGGTATGCATTTATCTGTGGGAGTGGACAACAACAAACCTGAGAAAATCGATCCAGCAGAAGAAGTGGTTAAATCAGCTGCTGCTATTTTTGGTGCGGAGGTGACGGATGCCTAAGAGCAAAAGCGCCAAAGATCTATTAAAAGTAAAGGTGCCTCCTCAGAATCCGCAGGCCGAGGAGAGCTTGATTGGATCATTACTACTGGATAAGGATGCAATTATTAAGGTTGCAGATATTGTTCATATAGATGACTTTTATATTGAAAAGAACGGACTTATCTATGAAGCAATTTTAAAGCTTTTTGAAAAAAGAGAGCCCCTAGACGTGGTTACTCTGTCCGAAACTCTCGAAAGCCAAGGGGTGCTAAAAGAAATAGGTGGGGCGAGTTATTTGACTGATCTTGTTAATGGTGTGCCAACTGCAGCTCATGTTGTGAATTACGCTAAAATTGTCACTCAAAAAGCAACACTTAGGCGATTGATAGAGGCTGCTAATTTAATAAATAATATAGCCTACGACGAAGACGAACAGCTTGATAATCTTTTAGACAAGGCCGAAAAGACTCTGTTTGATGTCAGTCAGAAACATCTTAGGCAGAATTTCATATCAATTAAAGATGTTCTAGCAGATAGTTTTGACAGACTTGACAGTCTTCATAAGGACAATGAAAGTCTTAGGGGAGTGCCGACCGGCTTTACAGGCCTCGACAATATATTGGCTGGACTTCAAAAATCAGACTTAATTATTCTTGCGGCACGACCAAGTATGGGCAAGACAAGCTTTGCACTAAACATTGCCCAAAATGTGGCCACCAAACAGGGTGTTCCTGTTGGAGTGTTTAGTCTGGAAATGAGCAAGGAACAGCTCATAGACAGGATGTTGGCTTCAGAGGCGGGTATTGATAGCTGGAAATTAAGAACTGGAAGTTTAGAAGATAAAGATTTTGAAAAGCTCAATAAAGCTATGGGTGTGCTTGCAGAGGCCCCAATTTATATTGACGACTCAGCAATGACTAATGTAATGGAGATGCGAACAAAAGCCAGGCGTCTACAATCAGAGCATGACCTAGGCTTAATAGTCATTGATTATTTACAGCTTATGAGTGGTGGATCAAATAACTCAGATAACAGGGTTCAAGAAATATCTGAAATCTCTCGAGGCCTAAAGGGCCTAGCCCGTGAGCTCAATGTGCCCGTAATTGCTTTGTCTCAGCTAAGCAGATCGGTCGAGCAGCGCAGCCCAAAAATTCCTCAATTATCAGATCTTCGTGAATCTGGGTCAATCGAACAGGACGCAGATGTTGTTATGTTTATTTACCGCGAAGATTATTATGAAAAAGAAACTGAAAAGAAAAACATTGCTGACATATTAATCAAAAAGCACAGAAATGGCCCTACAGGTGATGTTGAATTATACTTCCAACCCGATCAGACTCTATTTAAGAACATTGATAGGGTTCATCAATAAGGCTTTAGAAATATAAGTATTTCATATATAATAAACATTAGTATTATGGGTGAGAGTAATAAAAATAATAAAAAAGAAGGTAAGAGAGAAATAGGGCAGATAATTAGATTTGCCATTGTTGGCGTCTCAAATTTTTTGGTTGACTTTGTTATTTACAATTCATTGCTAAGATTTGCACCAGGTGTATCTGCAGTCTGGGCCGGGATAATATCTGGAACTGCTGCTATGATAAATAGCTTTATTTTCAACAAGAATTTTACTTTTAGGGCTAAAAAACTTTCGGTCTTTAAATTGATTTTATTCTTTGTTATAACAGCATTTGGTCTCTATGTAATAAGACCATTAATTATTTATTTCTTTACAAGCGTTTGGCTGTGGCCATCACAGGTCGCATATGACATTACTCAATGGATAAGATTGCCATTCTACTGGTTTGGCAGTAATCAATTGCAACTCGGTCAGGAATTTGTCAGCAGAAACCTCGCTCTTTTAATAGCAATCATAGTGGTGCTATTCTATAATTACCTATCTTATAAATTCTTTGTTTTTAATGATGAAAAAAAATAATAAAAATTTCATAAAAAAGTATTTTCCTGGCCTGCTTCTGGTAGGAATAATTTTAATTGCAATATTCTTTAGGTTTTATCAGCTAAACAGCCTGCCACCAGGCTTACACCCGGACGAAGCAGCAAACGGTCTGGATATTTTTAGGATTCTTCAAAACAACGACTTTAGAGTGATTTATAACACAAATGGACCACGCGAAGCACTGTTTTTTTACTTGCAGGCAATATTTGTATACTTTATGGGCAACACAATTCTAGCACTTCGAATAGCCCCAGCTTTATTTGGCGTATTAAGCGTTATAGCAGTATATTTTGCAACTAAAGAGTGGTTTAACCGCCGCACAGCCTTGATAGCTTCCTTCTTTTTTGCAATTAGTCCATGGGTAGTGACTATTCAAAGGGATGGTTTTAGAGCCAGCATGGTGCCATTTTTCTTGGCACTTCTTTTGTACTTTGCAGCAAAAGCTTATAAAACAAACAAGTCGATATTTTATGTCTTATCAGCTGTAGCCCTTGGCCTAGGATTTTACACCTATACAGCTTTTTCAATGATCATTGTTGCGCTTGGTCTTGGATTTATATACATGCTTATAAAAAGAAGATCTTGGCTAATAATAAATTGGAAAAAGTTACTTCTAAGCTTTGCCGTTTTTGGTATTGTAATGACACCATTATTGTATACAACTATTAAAGATCCGGGGGGCTCTACGGCAAGGGCAGGGGGTACTAGCTTCCTGAATAAAGATTTGAATAATGGAAACCCCGTGCAAACACTTGCATTAAGTACTGCAAAAACATTACTCCAATATAATTTTTATGGTGATAATAATAATCGTCATAATTATAATGGTGAACCTTTGCTTAATGTATTTGTGGGCCTAATGTTCGTACTTGGACTTGTTATGTGTTTTTTCAATTTTGGCAAACCCCGCTATGCAATGATATTAATATTATTTGGTGCCATGCTACTACCGTCTTTACTCACGGCAGAGGGCTTACCGCATGCCCTGCGTTCAATTGGCACCGCCGTGCCGGTCTTTATTCTGGCGGGGATGGGCGTAAACTACTTACTTTATATTTGGTATAAGACGTTTCCGATCAATAATCTAGCTAGAGCTACAGGCCTAACACTTATATGTCTTTTAATGGGATTATCTCTAGTGCAGGCTTATAGACAGTACTTTGTTGCCTGGGCCCAAGATTCAAGAACGTATGAAGCTTACAATGAAGGAGCAGTTGCAATAGCCAAATACCTTAACGCTAATTCAAAAGATGGAAAAAACAATTTTGTTCTAATGGGTGGCTATGAAGCAAATCCTATTAAATATCTTACCGACAAGAAATCTAAATACGAGTTAATAAATGAACAGCAACTTAAGGATCTGCCAATCGAAGGCAAACTTAATGAAATTATTATAGTTCCAAGTGGAATAAACCAAAATTCCCAGATAGAAATACTTAAGGCTAAATTCCCCAAAGGCAAGATAACAACTATTAGCTCGGACTTTAATGGCAGCCCACTCTTTGTGGTGTTTGAGGTTCAGCAATGAGCCGTGAAATAAGTATTGTTATACCTACCTACAATGAAAAAAAGAGGATTGGAAAGACCCTAAATGAATTATCGGATTACATAAAAAACGAAAAATTAGATGCAGAAGTTTTGATTATAGATGCAGGCAGTCCGGACGGTACTGCGGATGAAGTAAAAAAATATTCTTCTAAGTTCAAAGATCTTAAAATAATTAACGCGGGTCCCAAGCCCAAGGGCAAGTTTATTAAGGGCAAACAGGTTAAGAAGGGCATGTTACAGGCCGAAGGAAAATATGTTTTATTCATGGATGCGGATTTAGCAACACCATTAAAATATATTAAGTCAGCTTTGTCGCAGCTACAGTCAGGAAGTCAGGTGTCTATTTGTATTAGAAACCTTCAAAAAAGTCACAAGGGTCTTAGAAAGCTAATTTCGTCCACAGGAAATTTTTTAGTTCAAGGCCTTTTATTGCCAGGTATTAGTGATACCCAGTGTGGATTTAAGGCTTTCACCAATGAGGCTGTTAAGGCAGTTTTCCCACTTCAGACGATCGATGGCTGGGGTTTTGATATGGAAATTTTGGCAATTGCTCGTAAGAATGGCTATTCAATAGGTCTTGTTGAAGTGCCCGACTGGAGTGATGTTAAGGAGGGAAGTAAAATAACAGGCTCATCTCCAATCAAAGCCTCTATCCAGACTTTTAGCGACTTATTAAAAATTAAATGGCGATCAATTAGTGGCAAGTACAAAGCAAAAAAGTAAACTTCTAAGTTTTCTAGATAAGAACTGGGCAGTTGCTTTGATTCTGCTTTTAATTTCCTCTCTACTTGTTAGGAGTATTAGTCTTCTAAAATCAAGTATCTGGCACGACGAAGGATTTAGTTTAATGCTGGCATCTAGATCGCCCTTAGATATTTGGCTGGGTTCTGCTAGAGATGTTCATCCACCACTATATTATGAAATTCTACATTTTTGGACAGAGATTTTTGGAAATTCAGTGTTATCAGTGCGGTCTTTAAGTCTCGTTGCTGGAATTGTAGTAGTCTGGCTGGGTTACCAAATTGCATTTATGATTTCTAAAAAAAGAAATGTCGCCTTGCTTGCCGGCCTACTGCTAAGTTTAAACCCATTTTTAATTCGCTACAGTCAAGAGGTCAGAATGTATGGTATTCTTGGCGTATTTTTATTAATTGCGATAATTGGATTAATAAAAGTTTCTAAAGACAGCAAAGATTGGTTTGGCTATGTTTTGTATGTCATTGGTGTGTCGGCTGGACTCTATACTCATTATTTTACAGCTATGGTGGTAATTGCCTTTTGGATTTATATTGTAAGCATTTATTTTATAAAGAATAAAATTATGTTAATAACTAATTGGCGTTGGTGGTTAGCTAATATACTAGCGTTGTTAATTTTTCTTCCATGGGTACCTAGCATGATAGCTCAATTTACAAGAGCACAGGGCCTAGGTTGGCTTTCAAAAACTTCAATCAGAACCCTTAATGATACTGTGTGGCAGTTTATAACTTTTACAGATGCGAGACAGATATTAATACTTATTTATTGGCTAGTTCCAATATTAATCTTAGGTTTGGTGGCTTATGTTTGTATTAAAGATAGAAGCAAAGAAAAATTTTCCAGACTTTTGGCTCTGTTTACATTTTTACCACTGATTATGGCTATATTGATTTCTTTTATAAGACCAGTTTTTCATGAGCGCTATTTTGTGTTCTCAGCGATAGGACTTTGCTTGATGATGGCTTTAGCTATTTATTATATATTTTTAAATAATAAGTATTTCGCGATTTCCATTGCTTTGATTATAGTATTGATTCAGCTTGTAGGTATCAGAAATGTATATGCTCAGTCTAATCATCAAATGAGTAGGGTGATGGAATTTATTAATCAGAATTATCAGACAGGAGATAAGATTATTTCTGGAGAGCTTTATGTTTATTTTGATGGTAGTTATTACAACAAAACTGGCAGTAATTTTTTACTATACACCGGCAATGGACGACCAAATGGATATGGTGAATCTGGATTGATTTATGATAAAAATGTATATCTGGATAATTTGCGCAACATTCCCGGTGGAAGAGTTTGGATTTTAGGCAAAACAGGCGATCAATCTTACTATAAAAATTTGCCATCAAACTGGAAGCTAATTGAGACCACGAGCGCGGGTTATAGCGAAGCAAGGCTTTATCAGATACAATAGAAGGCATAGTTTTAGTAAATAGGAGAAAAATTATGTCAATGATGGACAAGGCCAGACTGGCTCAAAAGGCATTAAAATTACAAAAAGAATTAAAGCGCATGCAAATTGAAGCTGAGGCTGGCGATGGCGACGTAGTTGTTACAGCAGGCTTAGTCATAAGCCAGACAAGTATGAATGTAGAAATTAAAAAGATTGATATCAAGCCAGAGGCTGCAGAGGATCTTGATAGATTGTCGGACTTAATATCAGCTGCAGTAAATCAGGCTAATAAAGAGCTTATGACTGAAGCCACTTCTAAGATGCAAGAAATTGCAGGAAGTATGAATTTGCCCGGTATGTAGTATGCAAATATTGCCAGACAATATCACTAACCTCATAGAAGAATTTTCTAAGCTCCCTTCAATCGGCCCCAAATCGGCCGAGAGGTTAGTATTTTATTTGTTGGCAAATGGGGATGTAGAGCAGTTTGGCAGAGTAATGTCTGATCTTAAAAAAGATTTAGTTAAATGCTCGACTTGCAAAAACTATGCTACAGATGAACTTTGTCCAATTTGTTCAAGTAACTCCAGAAGTACTGAGCTTATTGCAGTTGTCTCAAACCCAATGGACATTGTTGCTATTGAGCGCACTGGATTGTTTCGTGGCACATACCATATATTGCATGGGGTTATTAGCCCTATTGATGGAGTGGGGCCAGAAGACTTAGAAATTCAAAGCTTGCTAGACAGGGTTATTGTTATAGAACCAGAGGAAATAATTTTAGCAACTAACCCAAATATAGAGGGCGAGACAACATCGATTTATATTTCCAAGCAATTATTAGACGTAGGCTATAAGGGCAAAATTACTAAGCTCGCCCACGGCTTACCTATAGGCGGTGATCTTGAATACGCTGATCAACTCACTCTAAGCAGGGCGCTAGATAACAGGCAGGCTTTTTAGGGTGGGATTTTCCAAGGACATTTTGCTAATTGATTTTGAGACAACTGGGCTGAGCCTGGACGATGATCTACCTATCCAGTTGGGCGCAGTTTTATTAGATAAAAACAGTCTTGATGAAAAAGATAGTTTTTTGAGCTTAATCAATCAAGACTTGTCCGGCATGAGCGAAGAATCTTATAAGATACATGGAATTACTCAAAAGGATTTAAACAAAGCCCCTGGCCAGCAAGATGTTATTACGGATTTCTTGGATAAATTCGGCACTGAAGTGTATCTTGCTAGCTGGAATGAGATGTTAGATCATTCAATGCTTGTAAAAATGCTTAAATCAATCGGTAAGGATATTTACGAACATGACTATCACTATATAGATATTTGGAGTGTTGCCTACATCCATTTAGTAAAGCAGGGCAGGGGTGATATCTTAAGAAGTGAACCTACATTTCAGCATTTTGGATTACCCGCCAGAAAGGTGCACGATGCGCTAGAAGATTGCAGACATACTGCAGAAGTTTTGCGAAAAGTATATAATGGTTAATAATGCTTAAACTTTACAATTCTCTTACCAATAAAAAAGAAGAATTTAAATCAATTCATCCTGGCAGGGTGGGTATGTATTCTTGCGGTCCGACCGTTTATGACAGAGTCCATATCGGAAATCTCAGAGCATTCTTGTTGCCCGATTTAGTTCAGAGAGTTTTGAGATTTTTAGAGCACAAAGATGTCGAATGGGTAATGAATATTACTGATATCGACGACAAAATGATTAATAAATCCAAAGAACAATACAAGGATTTAAATCCGGTTGCAGCACTAGAAGCGCTGGCAGATAAGTATGAAGAGCTGTTTTTAAAAGATCTTGAGAAGGTGGGCATATTAAGAGATGATATTTCTCATTTGCCAAGGGCAACAGACTTTGTGTCCCAAATGAAAGAAATCATCATAAATCTTCTGGATGAAGGTATTGCTTACAGCGAAAATGGCAGCATTTATTTTAGTGTCGATAAATACAAAAATAGCGGTAATAAATATGGAAAGCTAATAAATTTGGATTACGAATCAAAAAGCAGACTTGCAGATGATCAGGATAGTAAAACTGGTTCTGCAGATTTCGTTCTTTGGAAAACTAAAAAGTCCAATGAGCCATATTGGGATTTTGAAATAAGTGGCGAAAATTATCCTGGACGGCCCGGCTGGCATATTGAATGTTCGGCAATGAGTACGGATTTTTTAGGTAAGCCATTCGACATACATACTGGTGGAGTGGATTTAAAATTTCCTCATCATGAAAATGAAATTGCTCAATGTGGCGGGGCTCAGGCAAATTATTATTTGCACAACGAACACATAACCATTGCAAGTGAAAAGATGGCAAAGTCTCTAGGGAACATAAAAAATATTGATGCTGTTAAAGACCCGATGGCTTTTAGGTTTTTAATTATGTCGGCGCATTATAGAAGTCAAATGGAATTTAGCGAAATCGATCTTGATAATGCTCATGAAAAAATTGCTAAGCTAAGGACCTATATAGACCAATTAATGCTGGCTAGAGTTGGTCAGCTGCCACCAAAAGATGAAAGTGGAGCTGTCGAGAAGTTCAATAAGGAATTTAAAGAGGCAATGGAAGATGATTTGAACACACCTAAGGCACTGGCAGCATTGGCAGGCATTGAAGGCAGGATATTCACCGAGGATGCACGTGAAGCGATGAGATTATTTGATAGTGTATTTGGACTACGCTTGGTTAACGATACGCCTTTGAGTGATATTATTTTGACGGAAATTGATGACTATACTCAAGCAAGAAAAGATAAAAATTTCGAAAAATCTGACTCTCTCCGCAAAAAAATATTAGATGAACACAAATTAATCGTTGCCGACACAATTGTAGGAACATTAGTTAGTAGAGCCTAAATAATAAACAGTCCTTAGTAAGTATTACTCACTAAGGACTATATGGAAGTATTTATAAAAAATTATGCTCGGCCAGAGCCATCACACTTAATACACTTACCGGACCCGCCACATTGGCGACAATTGACAGCAATAGGAGTACTAAAGTAACCCCGTCCGCCACAATGATTGCATTTGCCGTTACCGCCACATTCTTTGCATTCAGCCATCATGTCTCCGAGCTGTTGGTTCTATCCGTTGGTACGAATTGCTCGATATTATATAAGTGAAAGATCTTTTTATCAAGCGCAAGCAAAAACCCCGCATTAAGCGGGGTTTTTGCTTGAGTAAGATATATTATCTTTCTTCTCTTGGACGAGCTTCATTTACGGTGATAGCTCGGCCTTCGATTTCTTTGCCGTTCAAAGTTTCGACTGCTTTTTTAGCTTCTTCTTCAGTAGCCATTTCCACAAATCCGAAACCTTTAGATCGACCAGTGTCTCGCTCGGTAATAACACGAGCTGAATCAACTGAGCCGGCCTCGGCAAAAATCTGAGCAAGCTGCTCGTCGTTAACACTCCATGGGAGTGAACCAACAAATAGATTCTTTGCCATAGTTCCTTCTTCTCTCTGGTGAATCCCAGCTTGTTGGCTGTTGAGCTGCAACCCAGAACTTATTTAATAACCTGATCCTTTAGAGCCGTAGCAGCATAGTTTCTAAGAACAGCTATATTATACGTCTTTTTAGCCTTTTTAGCAATTATGCTTTTTTGCTTTTTAGTCTATTAAGCCTATATTTCAGTTCATTTAAGTCGGGCTTCGGCTCTTTTTTAATAGAAAAGTCTGGTGTACGTTTGTTAAAACCAAGTATATTCATACCAATAGGGGAGCCAATAGTAAGCCAAAATGCAGAGAAGGCAAATCTTTTACCAAACATTCTTCCAAGCCTGTCTGCCACAGCAATTGAATAAATGCCGCCAGCATAGGGTAAAAGACAATACAAAAACCAGCGATTAGGA
The DNA here is from genome assembly GCA_014191035.1 of Candidatus Saccharimonadota bacterium. Lineage (GTDB taxonomy): Bacteria > Patescibacteriota > Saccharimonadia > CAILAD01 > BJGX01 > BJGX01. Next base: position 24,159 of record BJGX01000006.1, on the reverse strand, counting down.
AGCCCTGTCGCCATAACAAGCTCATGGAAATTTAGTATTGGCACAAATGCAAACCACGGCCTAGCATTAATTTTTTTGAAAACAAAAAATAGACCAAAGCAGTAGGCAAAATACGTTACTAAAAAAACTATAAGCAAGACTATTGAGGCATTTAATATAAAATTAATCATTATTTAAGTCTAACACTTAACCCCTTACCTCCAAATTCATGGCAAACAAATGTAGGGGAGTTAGGTAGGCTAAGTCTAGGCTCGTATCTATAGCCAATTTCGTTAAATTTTGTAATATCTTTGTCATTATTGGCACGATTTTTTATCAGCCAGTGGGCGAAAGCTCCTCTGGCAATTTTAGAGTGCACGGCTACAGTAGTATTTTTGTGTGTACTGGGGTTGTAAGTATAAAAGACAGGCGTTATTATTTTATTTTTATCTAATTTTGGAATAATTACTTTTCCGTATTCTACTGATGTCAAATTAATCACCAAATCTTTTTTATTGATTAATGCTGATAATTTATCGCCCCAGTATTTATATAGACTACTATATTTTTTATTTGGCAGCTTATAGCCCATTTCAAGCCTATAGGGCGAAACTTCATCAAGCGGTTTAAGTATTCCGTAGAGCCCCGAGATAATTAGGAGGTGCTTTTGTGCGAACTCAATATCTTTTTTATCAAAGCTATCTACTTGAAGGCCGCTATAAATATCACCCCTAAATGTAAACATTGCCATACCAGTATTATCTTCTCCCCAATAATTTATTATGTTCTTTACTTCCACAGCAAGCTTATCCGATACCTTCATGGTGTCTTTAAGTTGCTTGATATCAAGAGTTTTCAGATATTCAGTTAGCTGTTTTGAGTCTTCTAAAAGCTCGGGCTTAGACATTTTAAGGCCCTTGAAACTCGAGGGCTTCATTGTCTTTGAAGAATGTAGCAGTATTATCATTCTTTCTCTTTTGAATCTTTTGATTTATGTTTTTTAGTCTTTTTGTTAACTAACTTCACCGTTGCAAAAGTAAGCGCAAGGGCTACCGTAGTAGAGAAAATTAATGTTATTGGAGTGACTGGAACATAATCTTCATTTATTGGCTTGCCAGTGGCAGAGAACTTGATGATATCGACACCTCCAGTAAATCTAACTTTTTGATATTCAATTTTCCATTTGTTTTCGCAGCTAAAAGGGTTATTTTGGTCGGCACAAATTCTTGTGTAATTGAATTCGGGAGAAATCAAAAAAGCGAAAAAGAAAAATATAAAGAAAATTAGTATTTTTAAGTATTTATTCATTTCTAAATTATAGCATCAAATAAAATACCCCGAGCAGAGCAATAAAGCTCACACGGGGTTGAAAATCAGCGCTCGATATGAGCGTCGATAAATGGGAGATCGGGCCGCAGCCGCTTAGCGCCTTGACGCGCGTGAATTCCCTCGTAAGGTGATGTGGTTGCGATAAATTTCGCGCCACAACCAACTTCTTCAGGGTATGCATTGGCCACAACAAGTCCAGAAATTGCCACAATTTTGTGGTTAGTTTCGTTAGGCATGGCCTCTTGGCCACAAGCACTGCAGTAGCAGGTGAACGAATCAACAACAAGTATGGCTACATCTAGCTTTCGTAATTCATTTGGTACGTACGTGACTTCGGCAGTCTCCACTTTTACCTCCTAATAAGTGGACAAATATAGTAGCAAAATTAATCATTTTAATCAAGTGTATAATTGACTAATGAAGCTGCTCATAAAAAGTCAAAATTGGTAAAAGGGTAACCATTCAAAAAATCGGCATAAATGTGCCGATTCTTTGAATGGCTGGGATGGCAGGATTCGAACCTGCGCATACCGGTACCAAAAACCGGTGCCTTACCACTTGGCGACATCCCATCGTCATAATTAAGCTGCAACTTATAAATAAATCTTCTTAGATTTATTTAATTATTTTCGCTTATTTATTCCTCTCAACAAAAGAAACAGTCGCTAAAGCTCCTTCGGATTCTTTTGTTGTTTTATGAGGGCAGGTGCAATTTCAACCTGATAATGATAGCTTAAATTAAGATAAATTTCAATCCGCTACAGATTATTAGATTGACAGTATAAATAACTTATGTTATTATTGTGATACAAATTAATTATGTGATGAATACCGATTTATTTAAGCCTTAGTTCGCTGTTCATCTATTGAACAGAAAGGTATTTATGACATATAGATCTTTTTCTGCTTCTCGTTCTCGAAGAAGTGGAAACCAATTCAAAAAATATAGAAGTAATAATCGAGGCAATCGCGGTCGCGGAGCCTATATCGATCCGAGCAAATTTATAAACAAAGCTGTGGCTCAAGTAGACAGAGTAGAGTTTGTGCCTGTGCATAAATTTAGTGACTTTGGCTTTGTAGCTGAGATACAAACCAACATCACTAATAAAGGCCTAGAGCATCCAACCGCTATCCAAGATGGCGCTATTAAGCCAATTATGGAAGGCCGAGACGTTATTGGCCTTGCTAATACTGGTACCGGTAAGACAGCTGCTTTTGTACTTCCAATTATCCAAAGACTTAAGACAGTTCAAGGTCAGAAGGCCGTACTAATTATGGCCCCAACTCGTGAGCTTGCCGTGCAAATCGATGAGCAATTTAGGTTGTTTGCTAACAATATGAAGCTATATTCTGCGTTATGCGTAGGTGGAGTAAATATGCAAAAGCAAATTCGTGATTTGCGCAGACGTCCTCAGGTAATTATCGGAACTCCTGGACGCCTAAAGGATTTAATGCGCCAAAGAGTGTTGAAGTTAGAATTCGTAACCACTCTAGTGCTAGACGAGGCTGACAGAATGCTAGATATGGGATTTTTGCCAGATATTAAAGATATTATTGCCGAACTTCCAGAAGAACGTCAGTCATTATGCTTTAGTGCTACAATAACTCCACAAATTCAGGGCTTACTCGACAACATGCTTAAAGATCCTGTAACTATATCAGTACGTACCCGCGAAACTAGCGAACATATTGAGCAGGATGTTGTTAAGGCACGTTCAAAAGACGAAAAAGTTCGTATTCTAAATGAATTATTGAATGATGAAGAGTTCGAAAAGGTATTAGTGTTTGGTGAAACCAAATTTGGTGTGCAGAAGCTGGCTGATAGTTTAACTAAGGCCGGACTTCCAGCTGAAGCTATTCATGGTAATAAGTCACAGCCTCAGCGCCAAAGAGCACTTCGTAACTTCCGTGATGGAAAAGTAGGCATTTTGGTAGCAACCGATGTTGCTGCACGTGGTTTGGATATTCCAAATGTATCTCATGTAATTAACTTCGATCAGCCTAATAACTACGAAGATTACGTACACCGTATCGGTCGAACTGGCCGTGCCGGAAAGACCGGTAAAGCCCTTACATTCATAGCTGGGTAAAAGCTATCTAACAGATATGGTATAATATCTGCATGAATAAAAAACGATTAGTATTTGATATAGAAATGGTTGGCGAGGATTTCGATAAGTTCGATGAAGCCACCAAAAAAGACTTAACTAAAAAATTTCCAGATCCTAAAAAGGATCCAGCAGGCTACGAAAAGGCCATGAGTGATATGAAGAACAATCTTGTCTTCAGCCCACTCACTGGCAAGATCGTAGCTATTGGTGTTTATGACATCGATGAAGAAAAGGGAGCCGTGTATTATGACACCAGTGGCGAGAAGGCTGATGATGTCGAAGTAGACGGCATTAAATACGTCGCCATGAACGAAGCGGAGATGCTTACAAAGTTTTGGGGGCTTGCTGAAATTACTGATGAATTCATTAGCTTCTTTGGTCGTCGAGCCGATGTTCCATATATGATGATTCGCTCGGCTGTGCATGGTATTAGACCAAGCAAAGACCTAATTAGCAATCGTTATAATTCCACAGGGCTTCGTGGAGCGACCCATCACGATCTATTTGATCTATTAACTTTCTATGGTGGAGCAATGTATAAGGGTAGTCTGCACCGTTGGTGTAGAGCTTTTGGAATTCAAAGCCCAAAAGAGTCTGGAATGGATGGAAGTGATGTTGGTCCAGCTTACGAAAAAGGCAAGTACCTAGATATTGCCAAATACAACGCCGAAGATTTGTTTGCTACTGGTAAGCTTTTCCAATATTGGGATCAGTATTTGCGACAAAGAGTTTAATTAAAAGGAGATATATATGTCACTACAGGTAGGCGATAACGCCCCAAAATTTAAACTTCAAGACCAAGATGGTAAAACACACGAACTATCTGAACTAAAAGGCAAAACCACTTTAATTTATTTTTACCCTAAAGACGAAACTCCAGGTTGCACCAAGCAAGCCTGTGATATACGGGATAATTTCGAAGAGCTTCAAGAAATGGGTATGGATGTTATTGGCGTTAGCAAAGACGATGCCGCTAGCCATACAAAATTCAAAATAAAGCACGAATTGCCTTTTGATATTTTGGCAGATACAGAACACGAAATGATAGAGGCTTATGGTGCTTGGCAAGAGCGCAGTATGTATGGGCGAAAGTTTTTTGGCACCCAACGGTCGGCCGTAATTATTGGTCCAGATCTAAAAATTGCCGCTGTTTGGCCAAAGATTCAACCACTTAAGACCGTACCAGAAGCCAAAAAATGGCTCGAAGAAAACAAGTAAGGTTTTTATGATAATTATCTGGATAATACTTATCCTGCTTTTTGTTTCTTTTGGGGCGATAGTTTTTGTTGGTGCTCCATATGTGCCCAGTAAAAAAAATGATGCCTCACAGCTTTTTTCAGTTCTAAATCTTAAAAAGGGCTCTGTTTTTGTGGATTTGGGTAGTGGCGACGGAAAAGTTTTACTAGCTGCAGCCAAAGCAGGATTGAAGCCGATAGGTTATGAACTAAACCCCTTTTTGTATCTTATATCTAAGATTAGACTTCGGAAATACCCCAAATCTAAGGTCGTTTGGGGGAATTATTGGTCCGCAGATTTGTCGAAGGCCGATTTGGTTTTTGTATTTTCTGCAGCACCATTCATGCAAAAGCTTTATGATAAGTTCAAATACCAGCTTAAGAGCGGTGCATTGGTTGCTTCGTATGCATTTAGTTTTGAAGGAATAAAAATTTATAAAAAAATTGAACCCATAAACATTTATAAGTTTTGAAGGCTTATAAGCTTTGTAGTACAATATAAGCATGTTAGAAGCAAAACCACTCAAGTATAAAGAACTGCCAGGCATATCAGAAAAACAACTAAATGAACACCATGATGTTTTGTATGCTGGCTATGTGAAAAAATATAATGAAATAACTGAAAAACTTAAATCTACGTCTAATGAAGGCGGAAATGTAACTTATTCTGATTTAAGAGAGCTGCAGCTCGAAAAAAGCTTTGCCTTTAATGGTGCAAAGCTTCATGAAATGTATTTTGATAACATGACCCCAGAAGCCACAGAATGCAATGGTAAAATAAAAGAAATGATAGAAGCTAAATGGGGTAGTGTCGATGCCTGGGCTGAGCAATTTGCAGCCACTGGCCTATGCTCCAGAGGCTGGGTCATATTGGCTTACGACAGAGACACAAAAGAAATCGACACTTATCTTTGCGACGTTCATAATCAGGGCGGGGTTTGGAACTCAATTCCTCTTCTCATTATGGATGTTTATGAACATGCGTATTTTATAGATTATGCTACCACCCGCAAGGATTATGTATCGGCATTCATAAAAGTCATTGACTGGAGCGTCGTAAATAATAGAATTGAAAATATCAGTAATTAAAGGAGATAAACATGTTAAAACTTAATCAACCAGCACCAGCATTTAAACAGCCAGCCTACCAAAAAGGTATTAAAGACGATTTTACCGAAATCAGCCTAGAAGACTATAAAGGAAAGTGGGTTATTTTATTCTTTTATCCAAGGGACTTTACCTTTGTTTGCCCAACCGAGATTGAAGGATTTGCAAAGATGAATAAAGACTTCGAAAAACTTAATACGGTTGTTGTGGCTGCAAGCACAGATAGTGTTTTCTCACACAAAGCTTGGTTTGAACGAGATCTAAAAGATGTAGAATTCCCAATTTTAGCAGACACAAATCATACACTTTCTAGGGATTATGGAGTGCTGAATGAAAGCGATGGAACTGCCGAGCGAGGAACATTTATAATCGACCCTGATGGAAACCTTAGATATGTTGTTATATCAGACGGAAATGTCGGCAGAAGTGTTGAGGAAACTATGCGTGTTGTAAAAGCATTGCAAACGGGCGGTTTGTGCCCAGTTGACTGGGAACCAGGCGAAGCTAACTTAAAGCCAGAGTAATACAAGAATGGAAGCAGACAACCCACTAAATAACACATCGTCGGCGCCAGGGGGAGGTTTGCCTGATCCATCAAGTATGAATCTAAACAAGCCCAAAAAGAGCAGGGGACTCATTTTTGGAATAATCGGGGCAATTGTTTTTATTATTATAATAATTGTCGTCCTAGCAGCAGTTTCTATTAATAATTCGAAAGTTAAGCAAACTGATTTAAAAAAACAATATGATACCGGCTTTGAAGCGGGCAAGAAAGAAGAGTCTCAAGCTAACATTGATGCCCAAAGTAAAGATGTGAGAGTCTATAAAGCGCCTTCTGAATTGGGTAATTTTCAAGTTCCGATTCCAAAGTCGTGGAGTTGGGCTGTTGAGGCAAAACCAAAAGACGGCACATTTAAGGGTACATCTGATCCAGACTATATCGATTTATTGAGTGATTTTCATAAATTTAATATGGAACTAGTTCGTGGCAACTATCTAGAAACAATCAAAGATTACGAAGAAGATGTCAAAAGTGGCAAGTACAAGGGCTCAGATGTAACAGTATCTGGCATAAAAGGAAGGCGTTATACCGGAACCGTAGATAGCAAAACTAACCAAAAGGTTGAAACAGTCGTAGTGCCTCTAAGAGAGAAAACTTTAATATTCAGAACGGACGACCCAGATAATTACAGTAAAGCATTTAACAACATACTTGCAGGAGTTAAGCTAAACCCTTAAAGTGCTCCAGCTTGCCTACAATTAAAGCTACCCTTAAGCTAAGGTTATGAACTTCGATTATGACTTTTATAATTTGGTGCTCTCTGAAGTTAGCACAAGAATTGCTTCAGACCAGATAATTATAGAAAGCAAAATAGATAGTAACGAAGTTAGTGCTAGTCCTGATCTAAAAAAGATTATACGAAGAAACAGAATAAATATTTTGCTGTTGAGCGAATTCATATATATTGGCAGAAATTTTCAGGATAGCTCTATGGGTACTACTAATATTATAGAAGCAATCAAAATATCTGAATCTACCTATAGCGAAAGCAATGTTAAGATACTTATAAATAGAGCCAAGCCTTTAATAGATGTAATAGGAGATAAGAAAATAGTTAGTTCACTGATTAAAATTATTTTAGCTTTAGTTATTCTAGAAGACTCAAATCTTAAAAAAATAAATATATCAATCAGAAGGAGGGGGGACTATGCAACTCTAAAAATTGATGGTGGTAAAGTTATTAATCATGACTTATTCTTAAAAGATTCTGCAAACTTAGCATCTATACTTTTTAACTCATTTGGAGCCAAATTAAGGATTTCTAAGCAAAACGAAAAAAGATTAGTATTTTTAAGAATGCATTTGTCTAACCAGATGCCACTTCAGTACAATAAGTAAGATGAAAAAAATACTTATAGTTGAAGATGACAGCTTACTTTTAGAGGTTTATCAAAAATCAATTCAGGCAGAGGGTTATAAAGTAGACACTGCCAAGGATTATAAAGAGACATTGGAAAAATTCACGCCATCAAAATATGGATTAATAATTCTCGATATAATGCTAAACGGCAAGAATGGCTTCGAACTTTTAAAAGCACTGCGAAGGCAACAGGGTGGTAATAAAGTGAAGATTGCTATTGTTACAGGAATGAATACTGACGATCTTAAGTTGAATAAGGAGCTTTTGGTAGGGTTAAATATTATCGGTATATACACTAAATCACAGTTTTCAATAAGCCAACTGGTAGGGGTAGTAAAATACTATATGGAAAAAAATGAATCAGATTGAGCTAACAGGCTTTGTTATATCGCGTAAAAATATTAACGATGCCGATAAAATATTAACTCTTTTCACGTTAGAGCAGGGTAGATATTCTTTAATTGCCAAAGGAGTAAGAAAGCCTAAGGCAAAATTACAATCAGCCATAGAGCCATTGGTAGAAACAAAATTTAGAGCATTAGGTAAAGGTAAGCTACCTACTATTGTTGGAGCCAAGGCGCTCGATAAAAATATGTTCTTTGCAACCACTATAGAGTCTAATTTGTCGGCACTTTTATTGACCGAGGTGGTAGATTTTTTCTCGGCTGAAAATTTGCCCAACGAGAGCGCTTATTCTAACTATCAAGCAGCCCTCCAAAAATTAGCACAAAACATTAAGACCTCATTGGTGCTCAATTACTATTTGTTGAATTTACTAAAATCGTACGGAGTAGAACCACATATTAAGCCGGGCCTGAAAAAATACTGGCTAGATTATGCGGATGGAACAGCGCTAGATCGGGCGGGTAATAACTCGGTTCTTGTTGATATTAACGTCGTAAAGTTATGGCACGCATGTCTAGAAAAAAACAGTCAGTTAATTGAAAAGCTTGTGGTAGATTCACTAACGCTTGCTGATTCACTGAATCTATTGATTAGTTATATACAGCAGCAGACCGAAAGAAAAATAAAAAGCTCTAAGGTGTTATCGGAAAGCACAAACCTTTTGCAAGCAAACTAAGCTATAAGGTATAATATAGCTCATGAACGAATCTAAAAATAAATTATCTATGGAAGAATTAACCAGTTACGCCAAGCGTCGTGGCTTTGTGTTTCAGGCCTCGGAACTTTATGGTGGAATTGGTGGATTCTGGGACCTAGGTCCTTACGGAGCAGAACTCGCTGACAACATTAAATCGAGCTGGTGGAAGTTTTTTGTATATAAAAACGCTAATGTAGTTGGGGTTAATACGACCATTATTCAGAATCCCAAGCTTTGGAAGGCCAGTGGGCATATTGATACTTTTGTTGATCCTATGGTGGATTGCAAAGAATGTAAGCACCGCTTTAGAGCCGACCATGTTGCCGGGATCGATACCAATGATCTTAAAAAGCTCGACGAGAAGCTTAAGGAAACAGCTTGCCCGAATTGCGGAGCTAAGCACTCATTTACACCTGCCAGAACGTTTCAGATGATGTTTAAGACTTATGTTGGTCCAATCGAAGATGATGCCAATGTAGCTTACCTACGCCCAGAAACAGCTGGAGGTATCTTTGCGCAGTACGAGAATGTTCGCGAAACTACCCGTAAGAAACTTCCTTTCGGAATTGCCCAGATTGGTAAGGCATTTCGTAACGAAATTACACCTGGTGATTTTATATTCCGATTGCGCGAACTAACCCAGATGGAATTAGAAGTATTTGTGCATCCTAAGCAAGCTAAAGATCAATATGCAGAGTGGAAGCAAAAGTGTATGGACTGGGTGCAGAGTATAGGTCTAAGTAAAGAAAACTTGCAGTATCATGATCATGCCGACGATGAGCGTGCTCATTATGCCGAAGCTAGTGTAGATATCCAGTACAATTATCCTTTTGGATTTAAGGAGCTATATGGTATTGCAAACCGTACTGATTACGATTTAAGTGCTCATGCCAAAGAGAGTGGCAAAGACTTAACTTATTTTGATGAAGCAACAGGCGAGAGATTTATTCCTTACGTTATCGAGCCTTCAGTGGGTGTAGAACGACTTTTAATGGCTGTAATGCTTGATGCTTACGACGAAGAAGAAGTGGGTGGTGAAAAGCGCGTGGTAATGCGCTTTAAGAACGAAATTGCACCTGTTAAAGCTGCAGTGTTGCCACTCAGTAAGAAGCCTGAACTTTCTGGATTAGCTAAAGACGTATTTGCGGAAATAGCAGGGGATTACAATGTTGAATACGATGAAACTCAGAGTATTGGTAAGCGCTACCGACGCCAAGACGAAATCGGCACCCCTTTTTGTATAACCGTAGATTTTGATAGCTTAGAGGACAAAGCAGTTACTGTGCGTGAGCGCGACACTATGAAGCAAGAACGCATCAAGATCGAAGAACTCAAAGCTTATTTAGACGAAAAGCTAAAGCCTTAGACCTTAAATATCAAACCAACAGCAATACCGATTCCGGCAGCAATTCCACCAATAATAAGTACTTCCAGGGCTGATCTAAACGGACTCTTTTTACTCACCTTGCCTTTGACTATTCCAAGAATTATCATTCCGAAAAGCGCGGCCGTAATGCTGGTAATAATTGCAGCCCAGCCGGTAAGTATAAGATAAGGGATTAAAGGAATTAAGCCTGATATGCCATATGACAAAAACAATATTAGACCGCTAACTTTAGGGTTGGCTGGCATCTTTTCTTTTTCAATATCTTCCTCGGTTTCTTCACTTAAAAACTCGCTCGCTCCCATTGAGGTAGATTCAACCGCAATTATTACTAGGGCAGTTGCCAGGATGAGTTCTTTGCTTCCAGAACTAATCGCAATACCGGCTAGTGCACCTGTGGTGGAGACCAAACTGTCTTCAATGCCAAAGAAGATACTATGGATGTAATCTGGGGCAATGCGCTTTAAGTGTCTCATTAAATACATTATAGCAAACTATAATAGTGGGTAATTCGCTTTTTGTTCGTATTATAAGATACAAAAAATTGTATCAAAAAAGTATAAAAAACTCCTGTAAAACTATTGCAGTGGGTAATGTGGGGTAGTACAATAGTTGTAGTGGGTAAAAGTGGGTAACAAAAAACAATGGATTACTTCGAAAGAAAACTAGACGACAAGAACAGACTAACAATTCCTCGCGAATTGCAAAACGAGTTAGGTAACGAAGTAATAATCACCCCAGGCTTCGGCCAGTACCTGCACCTTTATTCCAAAGAGGTATGGGATAACGAAATGGAAACTGCGTTATCAGGCGATATACTAGATGAAAGTATCGCCGATTTGAACGTTAAATTCCGTGTCGGTAAATCAACCTCAAAGCTCGACTCTAAACAGGGGAGAGTAACCTTAGAAGCTCATCAGATGGCTTTATTGGGAAATAGCCGAGCAGTAATGCTTGTGCGCGCTGGTAAATACTGGCGAATCACACCCAAACAAAGTTAACTGATGGAATTTTAAACAAAAATCCGGATCCTTAAAAACAAAAATAAAAATCAAAAATACAAAGTCAACTATTTGGCAGTCAGTGAGCGTTTCTGGAGGGTGACGCTTAATAAAAGTATCCTAGCAACTTATGTTATATAAAACTCCACCTCACAAACTATCTCACACACAAGGACTTATACTCACAAAAGTCCTTACCACATTAAGCTCAGACGCTGACTGCGATGAGCAATTTAACTTAAAAAACAAAAACAAAAATAGACAGCTGGCTGCTGAATAGGTGACCTTGAAAATGAAATTACACCAACCAGTATTACTAGAGCAAACAATTGATTTACTCGATTTGAAGAGTGGAGAGATTGTTATCGATATGACAGCAGGTTATGGCGGGCACTCGGCCGAGATATTAAAAATAATCGGCGAGAGTGGGCGACTGATCCTAGTCGATAGAGATGAAAACGCGATAAAAGAATTGAAAAAGAAGTTTAAGAATTGCAAGAACATAGATTACATACACAGCAACTACTCTGAAATCGACTGGAAGAGCATTGGTAGCGTAGATAAGATTTTAATGGACTTGGGAGTATCATCTCCTCAGCTAGATGAATCAGAACGGGGATTTAGTTTTAACAAAGATGCCGAGCTAGACATGAGAATGGACAGAAGCCAAAGTTTGACCGCCAAAGAGATTGTAAACGAGTATTCAGAAGAGGAATTGGCCAATATAATATATCGTTACGGGGAAGAGAAAAAATCGCGAAGAATTGCCAAGGCTATTGTAGATAATAGGGAAGTCAAACCAATCAAAACCACTAAGCAATTAGCCGATATCGTAGAAAATTGTTTGCCAAAGTCATACAGGATCCATCCAGCCACCCGGACATTCCAAGCAATACGAATCGCCACTAATGCTGAGCTTGAAAGCTTAGAAGCAACATTGCCAGAGGCTACAGAGCATCTAAATAAAGATGGTAGGCTGGCAATTATAAGCTTCCACAGCCTAGAAGATAGAATTGTAAAGCAGTTCTTTAAATCCCTAATTGAAGTGGACAAGGATCCGGTAACTGGAATGGAAGTAGAATCACCAAACTTTAGGCTAATTAATAAAAAGCCATTAAAGGGATTACAAAACGACAACAATCCACGTGCTCGTAGTGCTAAGCTAAGGGTCGTAGAAAAGATAAATTAAACAAAAATAAAAAGGAGTTCAAAAATGAGCATCAAAATCAAAGATCAATCTCCACGCGCAAAGCGACTCAAAGTACGCGTAGTTAAGTAAGGAGTCTAGTTAAAGTTTATTGAGTAATTTATGTAGCAAAAACAAAAACAAAAATCTATAAAACAAAAAGGAGCCGAAATGTCATCTGCCGCAATGTCACTGCGAAAAAATCAGAATATCGTAAAAAACAAGATCAAACTTCAGTCTGGTCCTGTAAGCACAGCTTTAATGCTGGTTTGCTTGGTAATACTGCTAGGATTGATGTATCTTAGTCAGGTGACCAAAACATCAACTTTTAATTATAAAATATCTAATTTGGAGCAAAAGCAAACTCAGCTTCAGTCAACTAAAGACAACTTGTCTATTGACGCTGCCAGACTTCAATCTATTGCGGAAGCTAAAAAAGCTGCAGAAACTGCACAGCTTGCTCCAGTAAAGACGGTTTCATACACAACCGCTCGCTAAAATTATGCCAGAGGATAGGGGCATAAAAGAGATATCGTCAAATAAGCGCATATCAATCCTTGTTGGATTTATGTGTTTATTTGGCGTATTGATGATTGGAAAACTTTTTTACATTCAGGTTTTTCAGCACCAATCGTATGTCGAAAAAGCGAACGCTCAGCAATCTCGCAAATTCGTTATACCAGCTCGCAGGGGTGAGATTTATGTCCAAGACGGAAATGGAGAACTGTATCCAATTGCATTAAATCAGCAATTATATTTGATGGCAGCCGATCCAAAGTATATTGAAAATGCAGATGAGGCTATTGAAAAGCTATCCAAGTATCTTGGGAATGTAGATAAAGATGAATTAGAAAGAAAATTGGAAAACAAAAATACTCGCTATGTGGTTCTGAACAAAAAAATTACTGATTCGACAGCAAAAGAAATAAAGGATATGAAAATCCCAGGCATAATATTGTCCCCAAAAGATGGCAGAAATTATCCAGAAGGCGAGTTGTTTTCTCATATAACTGGATATGTTAACTCTGATGAAGCGGGGCAATATGGTATAGAACAGTTTAAAAACCAAACTCTGTCCGGAACTGATGGAGTCAGTAGAGCGGTCACAGACTCGCTTGGGGTTCCTATTACTTCTAATGAAAATACTCTAGTGAAGCCAAAAGATGGCAGTACTTTGGTTCTAACAATTGACCGTAATGTCCAGGCAATGGCAGCTAGCGCTATTGAAAATGCGGTAAAAGTTAATAAAGCAGAATCTGGAAGCGTTATAATCATGGATCCCAAAACTGGAGCTATACAGGCAATGGCCAATTATCCTTCCTATGACCCAAATAATTACCAAGCTGTGCCTTCAGGAGAGTATGAAAAATTTATAAACTCTTCTATTACAAATCTATTCGAACCTGGGTCGGGCTTTAAGGTGATTACTATGGCGGCCGCTCTCAACGAAGGTAAATTAAAATCCGATACTAGTTATAATGATACCGGTGAGGCCCAAGTGGAAGATCGTACTATCAGGAACGCAGACAATAAAAAATTTGGTGTCTCCACAATGACCGACGTAATTCAAAAATCACTAAATACAGGTATGGTCTTTATATTAAAGCAACTCGGGACTGACCCTAATCGAATAACCCAAAAGTCAAAAGATGTTTTATACGATTACATAAATAAATTCGGCTTTGGTGAACGCACAGGAATAGAGCTGGCTGGTGAATCAAAAGGCTTTGTCAAAGATAATAAATCTTACAGCGTAGACTATGCCAACATGACTTTCGGTCAGGGTATATCTTCTACAAGCCTCCAGTTGGTTAACTCTGTCTCAGCAATCGCAAATGGAGGCACACTATATAAGCCATATTTAATTCAAAAAGAAATTTTGCCAAATGGCGAGGTAATAAATAATAAGCCTAGTGTAATTCGAGACAATATCATTAGTACGCAGTCCGCCGCCCAGTTATCAGAGATGATGAAGCAGGTTGTTCAAAAAGGTTCAGGCTGGCCTACTAGAATGCCCGGTTACAACATTGCAGGAAAAACCGGGACTGCTCAGGTGCCTAAAAAAGACGGCACCGGCTATGAAGAAAAGAAAAATATTGGAAGCTTCGTTGGCTTTGCACCAATTGAAGATCCAAAATTCGTAATGCTAGTAAGGGTTGATTATCCTAAGGTGGACGGATTTGCCGAAAAAACTGCCGTACCGACCTTTGCCGAAATCGCCAAGCAATTATTTATATATTATCAAATACCCCCTAATGGGAATTAAAGAATAAATTTGCTAAAATGGACAAGATACAATGAATGAACAACAGCTAATACAAAACTTTACCTTCGTGCTCATACAAGCTTCTCTTAGCTTCGGTATTGCAATCGCATTAACGCCCGTATATACCTATTTTGCATTCAAATTTAAGCTTTGGAAACAGATAAGAACTACAACCACAACGGGTGAAAAGGCAAAGGTATTTACAGCCTTACATGCAGCAAAGCACAAACGAAATATACCAACGATGGCGGGAATAATTATGGTGATTGCAATTTCAATTGTTACGCTACTTTTAAACCTTTCCAGGTCTCAGACCTACTTGCCACTATTTGGCTTAGTCGCAGCTGGCGCCATTGGCCTTTTAGATGATTTTATAAACATACGCGGAAGTGGCAAGGGAGTGGCAGGTCTTCGTTCAATAATTAAATTCTCTCTAATACTGCTAATAGCAACCGCAGGGGCATTATATTTCTTCTTTAGGCTCGGCTATAGTATTTTGCATGTGCCTGCGGTAGGGGACTTTGACATTGGGCTACTTTACATACCACTATTTATACTGGTGATAGTTTCTACTTCGAATGCAGTAAATATTACAGACGGTCTAGATGGGCTATCGGGTGGGTTATTGGCATCTGCTTTTGGCGCCTTTGCTATAATCGCGTTGGCACAGGGAAATATCGGCATTGCTGGATTTTGTATGGCAGTGGTGGGTGCCGTATTGGCCTATACATGGTTTAATATTTTTCCGGCGCGGTTTTTCATGGGGGACATTGGGTCTTTCGCACTGGGTACCGCTCTAGGGGTTGTAGCAATGCTAACAAATTCAGTTTTTGTACTTCCTATCATTGGTTTGGTGTTTGTTCTTGAGGCAGGTTCAAGTTTAATCCAAATTCTTTCTAAAAAAATATTCAAACGCAAGATATTTATTTCGGCCCCATTGCATCATCACTTGGAGGCAAAAGGCTGGCCGGAAACAAAAATAACGATGAGGCTTTGGATTATCGGAGCCATAACAGCAGCCCTGGGGGCGATGATTGGACTGGTTGGTAAGGGCTAAAAATGGAGCGCAGACAAAAACAAAAAAAACCAATCTTTTATAAGCACCGACCAGATTACTTGATAACACTGTTGGTAGTTATACTAGTGGGTATTGGACTTATTTTAATTTTATCTACAGGCTGGATCTCAATTCTTAAAAAGTCGGCTGGCGCAAGTGAAGACAATGTTTTTTTAACACAGCAAATAATTAGTTTTACTCTGGGGGTTGGCTTTTGGATTCTTTGCAGCAAAATTGACTATCATAGATACGAATCGCAGGCTCGCAATATTTTCCTAGTTACAATAGGTATCATGCTTTTGGTTTTAATACCTGGAATAGCGGTAAACGTAAATGGTGCCACAAGGTGGGTTAATATAGCCGGATTCAACTTTCAGCCAGTAGAGTTTTTTAAGCTTGGAACAATTATCTATACTGCCTATTGGCTATCTAAGAGTAAAGAAAAACTATCTAGCTTCAAAGAGGGCCTTTTGCCTCTCTTTGTAATTATCGGAATAGTCGTTCTGCTAACGGTTGTCATACAAAAAGATATGGGTAGTGCTATGGTAATGGTATTGTCTGTTTTTGCCATGTATTTTGTAGCCGGCGCAGGCTGGCAAAATTTATTAATTGGCCTTTCTTCGATGCTTGGTGGGGTTGTGCTTTTGGCTATATTAACACCATACAGGATGGCTAGAGTTTTAACATTTTTAGGCAAGAGCGATGACAGTAGCGCAGCTGCTTATCATATCAACCAGGCATTAATTGCTATAGGAAGTGGTGGAATTATGGGTAGAGGACTTGGTAAAAGCCTCCAGGCTTATGGGTATCTTCCAGAGGCTACAAATGACTCAATATTTGCTATCATAGGAGAGGAGGCCGGACTTTGGGGTTCGGGCTTTATTATTACAATATTTGCATTATTATTCTGGAGGGCAGTTAAGATTGCCCGTTCGGCACCCGATAATTTTGGTAAGTTTTTAGCCTTTGGTATTGCTTTCTGGATTGGCTTTCAAGCAATGATAAATATTTCGGCAATGCTAGGGCTTATTCCTTTAACGGGTATACCATTACCTTTTGTAAGCTACGGAGGAACAAGTTTGGTAGCTCTGTTGATTACGGTAGGTATATTGCAAAATATTTCTAAATACACCTATAAGGAGGTCTATGATGAAGATTCTGGTAGCAGGAGGAGGCACGGCAGGTCACATATCGCCAGTGCTCGCCGTCATCGCGTCGATTCGCAAGCTCAATAAGGAAGCTGAAATACTTTTCGTATGTTCTGGTAAAGATTTTGAAATAGACTTGCTTAAAAATAATAATATTAGCTATAAAATTATCCCAACCGGGAAGTTTAGAAGATATGGTAGGGGAAAGTTTGCTGAACTAATTGATGTTAAGACCCAAATCCAAAACATCAAGGACCTGGGCAGAACGGTCGGCGGATACAATTATAGTCGTAAAATAATAAAGCAATTTAAGCCAGACGTTATCTTCTTAAAAGGTGGGCATGTTAGTTTGCCTGTGGGGCTTGCTGCAAGCAGAATGAAAGTTCCTTATGTTATTCACGAGTCTGACATAGTAATGGGTAAGGCCAATAAGCTTCTTTCTAAAAAGGCCTCGGCTATCGCAGTAAGTTTTCCTGTGGAGGCCTATAAAGACGTCAATAATCCAAAAATGTATTTTACTGGCAACCCGGTCAGGCCTGAATTTTATATAAATGCCGAACTAAAGCCAAAACCTAAAAAAGAACAAAAACCGAACATTATGATTTTTGCAGGCTCTCAGGGGGCTGAATCAATTAATAATGTTTTGTTTGAAAATATCGAATTAATTTTAAAAAATTTCGACGTATTGCATATTGCCGGCCAAGCAGGGGTGGAGAGGGCGAGGTTCGTTAAGCATAGGCTTCCCAAGGAGCTCAAAAAATCTTATGAACCTTACGGTTTTTTATCTGATGAAATGGTTGCGGCATACAAGTGGGCAGACATTGTTGTGTCAAGGGCAGGCATGAATTCTCTTTCCGAGCTTGCTGCGCTTTCAAAGCCTTCAATTATTATTCCTCTTGCAGGCTCAACCAATAATCATCAATTTAAAAATGCGAATTATTTAGCAAAACAAGGGGCGGTGAGGGTGCTTTTACAGTCAGAGCTAGAGGGCAAAAGGTTAGTAAATGAAATTTCTAAGTTGGCGAGTGACCACGAAGCTATGAGCTATCTGTCTACGAGCATTCATAAATTTTTTAAGCCAAATTCAAGCACTGCAATTGCGGAATTAATACTTAGCCTCGGAATCAATAGAAACATGAAAGAGGCATAGTTGAAAAGAAGAAATGTTAAGCGTTCATACAGGTTTTCGCTACCCTCAAGCAAGTCTACAAGGGAATCTTCTGGAATAGTCAAGAAGCCTGCCAAAATAAACTGGTTTGAGCTCTTAAGAAAATATGCTTTTTATATCTTACTTATAGTTGTAGCTATGTATGTTGTATTTTTCTCTGGCATATTTAGGGTAAGCAGGGTAGACGTACAGGGACCGAACAGCGAACTTTCACAAGATCTGGAAAGTGAATCGAATAAATATATTAAGGCTTTGTTTACAGGTAGTAATTGGTTGTTTATTGATGCAGGCTCGTTAAAAAGCCAGCTTCAAAAGACTTTCACAGGCCAAGAATCAATCACTGTTAATAAAACATTTCCTAATCGAATAGAAGTTAAGACCGACGAACAAAAGTCTGCAATTATTTGGAAGACCGGCAATCAACGCTACGTCGTGTCGATCAATGGACGTTCGCTAAGTGAAACAAAGGATCAAAACACCAATGGCCTACCTGTAGTTATAGACGGCAGCAGCATACCGGTTAAAGTCGGCGATAGGGTAGTTAGTAGAGATTTTGTGGACTTTGTTTTAAAGCTCAATGACTATTTTAAAGATAATAAAATAGAGGTCGAACAGATATTTGTTAGCGAAACTACAAGCGAACTCAATGTTAAATTAAAAGATGGCTATATTATAAAGTTCAATACATCAGATAAAGCAGATTCACAAATAAAGTCTTTGGCTGCAACGCTGGCGCTTATAAAATCACAGAACAAAAAGCCTTCAGAATATATCGACTTGAGAGTAACCGGCAAGGCATTCTACAAATAAAAACTCAAAAATTAAACTGACTCCCCCTATGTTCGGTTTTTGTTTAAATAGTAATAAATTAAGAACTAAGTACAGAGACTAAGAAGCACCAGATTTTCACAGTCATAATCTAATAAAAAGTTAAAATCGGGGAGAACTGAATTTTTCTGATTTTAACTGTTTATTTTAGGTATATAGTTAACACATGCTTTATGTCGCAAAAGATATATTGTGCGACACGACATATTTTAGTCTAAGTTGGTAGTTAGTACATCTATATTGTGCTTTATATAAAGTAAATTATGCTATTGTGTTTATAGGTCTTCTAAAAGCTTACTACTTACGTCGTCTCTGTCTATTGTTGTTAGGTCTTGAATTGTTCTTTTTATTCTTAATTAAGTCGCTGTAGCGCTTAGGCTCAACTCCAGCAATTTCAGGACGTTTCTGAGCCTGTTTAGCAGGCTTTTGGTTGTCATGATGTGTATTTGTGTGCCTAGAGTTTTCTTGGCCTTGGGTGGTCTTAGAAGCTTGATTGTCCGAAGGGCCGGCCCAGTCGGCTATTACGTTTTCTACATCTGATCGCTTCATAGCATATTCACTGCGTGAATGTTCTATAATTTCGCCAGTATAGTCATGGGCAGGAGAGGGCATCATAAGGCTTTTAGCACTAAACGGGTTAGATGTTTGGCCGTCAATGCTCATACTTACATATATGTTTTGCTTATCAAGATTTACTAAATCAATAGGTTCAAATACCGGGGCAAAGTACTTCGCTAGATAATCAGCATCATCCGCCCCTACCCTAAAGGTAATCATGGAGCCAACATTACCAAAGACTGCATCACGAACTTCCTCTGGCATCTGTGAAATGTACTGGTTTGCAACAGTTAGGCGCAGCCCATACTTACGAGCTTCAGATAAAATCACGGCAAAAGACTCAGTAGCAAAGTTCTGGAACTCATCAACGTACAGATAAAAAGGACGGCGCTCTTCAATGTCGGCCACGTCTGCTCTACTCATTGCGTCTAACTGAATTTTAGTAATTATTAGTGAACCAAGTATTGCAGCGTTATCTTCTCCTATCTTACCTCGGCTTAGGTTTACAATTATGATCTTGCCTTCATCCATTGCCTTTCTAATATTGAACGAACTCTTAGGTTGACCAATTATATTTCTAATTAGTGGCACTGCCGTAAAGGCTCCAACTTTGTTTAGTACAGGCTGTACAGCCTCAGATGCAAATTTGTCATTCCAAGAAGCAAACTCTGTTACCCAGAAGGCTTTCACAACTGGATCGCTAACATTGTCTACTATAGATTTTCGATAAGCTTTATCAGTAAGCATTCTAGTTATACCAAGCATAGTTGAACCTGGTGTTTCTAGAAGTGCCAATAGTGTAAATCTAAGTATATGCTCTAGTCTTGGGCCCCAACTATCACCAAACATTTTCTTTAAAACACCAACAATCTCAGAAGCAATATTGTTGCGCCTATTTATATCTGTATATTCCATCGGGTTAAATGCAACCGGGAATTCGGCGTCATCTGGATTAATATAAATTACATCTTTAATTCTATTTGCTGGAATGAATTTCATAATGTCTTGGGCGTAGTCACCGTGCGGGTCGACTACCGCAAAGCCTTCATTTTGGTAGATATCTGATAGAGTTAATAAATTCAGCATAAAAGACTTACCGACACCACTTTTACCAATAATGTACAGGTGCCTTTCACGATCTTTTCTTTTTATTCCAAATTTAATATCACCTTGCCTAAAGGTTGTTGACCCAAACAGACTTAAGTCTTCTGGCTTGGTATTGGCAAGCGTTGGCAGTAAGGCTGGAGGCTCCCCTACTTTTGTGGATGTATAGGCTATATTTGGTGTTTCTACGCTCGTGTGAGGTAAATGAAAAACGCTCGCAAGCTCTTCAATATTGAGAATATATCCTTGATCATTAAATGTTCGGTTTTGATACGCCTTAAGGCCTTCTTCGCCCTCGATCATTGGTGTGCCGACAAAACCATTTAGATTTACAGTATTAAATTGTTTGAAGCCACCCACTAAGGCCTGCAGTCGTTGTTTGGCAGCTTGTTCATTTTGTCCAATATAACAGATTCTTATTTTTACTGCATAACCTAGTTTTTCTGCTTTAGCCTCTACTGCTGAGAGTAAGGTTGTTTGTCCCGGTGATAGTTCCTTTTTGCCAGGGCCAGAAGCAGCCTTAGCCGATTGTTCGTAGTATATTTTTGGGGTTACGGTTGCAGTGAATATATCTTTAGCTAGACCAGCTGGTTTTTTTGTCCAGTCATCAAAGATTCCCTTCTTTTTACCGTTTCTAACTTCGTCTACGTATTGCAAAGACTTGGCGTGCCAACTATCACTAACAGGCTCGGCAAGTATTTGAATCCATATTTCTTCACTATCATTCAGGCTAGCCAATACCGTGGTAAGGCCGGCCAGCGGATCGACTTCGAAGGTAGCAAAAGTTTTAATTGGAAAAATTTCGTCTTTGTCTAGCGTTATTTGGGTTGTGTAGGCGTTTCGGCCATTAAGATTCTTGTGGCTGTAATCACTGTCCATTTCAGTTATCTGAACTGAAGGATATTGAGCATATATTTGGCTTTCAACATAATCTTTTAAATGCTTAGGGCACCATACATAAAAATAAATTAAGTGATCATGCGAAACTACTTCAAAGCTAATGTGTTCCTGAATTCCACTGTTATCTTCTGAGGGTCTTAGGATTCCGTGTAAACTAGCAAACATCTGCTCTGCAGACAACTCCTTTTTCTCGTTGTCCTTAGGAACAATTATTTGTAACATTGTATGTTCTGATCTTTCGATATAAGCCACCTTTTGATTGTTCTTCCTGATTAAATAAAATAGCCAGCCAGCGATAAAAACCCAGCCCCAGAATTTGAATAAGACCGTGCTGATGACTCCAATGATAGTCGTAAATATAGTTGCCAGTATTTCCATTTTTTATCGGCTATAATTAGCCTTTTTAATTTATGAGAGCGTATAAACACCCTTTTCAACTCGCTTGAATTGGGGCTTTTCTTGAAGATTTAAAACTATAGTAGTTGTTTTAACCTGCCTTCTTGCAAGCACTCTTTTAACAATTTCGTCCTTGCTAAGCGGGCCGCCCTCTTCTTTCAAGACTTCTTCTATTATATCAGCTACGGTACCCGAACGGTAACCCCATTCCGCTAAAGCATATATACCTCGGCCTATCAAGACAAAACGCTTGTCTTTAATAAGTTCGTTGTGTACAGCCTGGGTGGTGACCTTTTTAGGGTTGGCCGCCAAAGACGATATCTTTGAAGCTATGTCTGAAAAGTGCATTGGCCTGCCGGCCTTTTTAAGAACCAAGTAAATTTTATCGCGAATACTTTTTGGATTCACTTCGGGCCATACAGTAAGCCCCCATGCTCCATCGAGCTCGCTTATATGGTTAGACGATTTAGCAAGCTCTTGGATAGTTTCTAGACTATGCGGACCATCAATAAGCTTATAAATACCCTCAAATTTAGTTGGTTTATTAATTTCTTCAATTGTACTAACAAGTTGATCGTGCAGTTTTTTAACTTTATCTTGGCTAAATGTGCCAGAATCTACAATTAGGCTCGAGAAGTTATCATTTTTATCAATAAATTCAACATCTGGGCTTATTTTGACCAAAAAGATAGCGTGAGGAGTCAAATTATCATCTAGGTCAATTTCAGACGAAAGTGTTGATAGTCCCACTAGACCACCATTTTTTGTAACTACTTCACTTACAATAACTGCAAAATCGTGATCTGATTGAAAGTTTTCTTGCAGCTTACTTAGTGCCGCCTTTTCAATCTGACGAACTCTTTCTCTGGTGATATTCAAATCCCTACCGATTTGTTCTAGGGTTTGAGAGTCAGTGTTGATGCCGCCCCTTCTTCTTAAGACCTCTTTGTCGCGGTCCTTTTTTAAAGTTGAAAGCGCTGAATCAACAAGATTATTAAGCTGTTGAGTAGTAAATTGAGCCATAATTTTTTAAATAATGTATAAATGGCCTTTTAAGGCCACTTAAATCTTAAATATTATAACATCGAAGCCTCTTACGGTCAACTTATTTTTTAGACTTTGATCCTTTTGAGTTTTTGTCAGTTAGAATCTTTTGGCAGTCCTTTAGAGTTAACTTTTTGGGCTCTACTCCTTTAGGAACCTTTGCATTCACCTGCCCATCTGTCACATAGGGCCCAAAACGGCCATTCAGGACCTGAATTCCTTCGGCTTCATAGTTGGCAATTACCCTACTATCAAGCATTTTTTGGTGCTCTTTAAGAAGTTCGTTCGCTTTATTTTCACTAATTGTAAAAGGATCCTCGCCTTTCAAAGACACATTTATACTGCCTACCTTCAGATATGGACCAAATCTGCCTATCTGGGCAATTATTTCAATACCCTTTGGTGATTTGCCTACAACTCTCGGTAGTTCAAACATCTTAAGTGCTTCCTCTAATGATACTGTGGATATTTTTCTTCCTTCGGGCATTGGAGCGAATTGTGGCTTTTCTTCGTCTTCAGCCTCGCCAATTTGAATCATTGCACCATAGCGACCTAATCTGGCTATAACAGGTTTTTTACTTTTTGGATCAATGCCAAGCTTTCGGCTCTGGTTAGCTTCTTCTCTTGATATGTCTTCTGATTTATCGACTAATTTATGGAATGGCTTGTAAAAATCAGCAATCATTTCTTCCCATTTTTCTTTGCCTTCTGCAATTTCATCAAATTGTTTTTCTACTTTAGCGGTAAATTGATAGTCTAAAATTTCATTAAAATACTTAACCAAGAAATCAGTTACTACGGTTCCGGTATCGGTTGGTATTAGTCTGCTACGGTCAGTATCGTAGTTTTCTTCTTGTTCGGTCTGAGTAATTTTGCCCTTTTTCAGCTCTAAGATGTTAATATTTCGAACTTTACCCTCTCCATCAGACTTTTCAACGTAACCTCGGGCCTGAATAACAGATATGGTTGGTGCATAAGTACTCGGTCTGCCAATACCCTCTGCCTCTAGTTTTTTAACTAGTGAAGCTTCAGAATATCGGGCCGGAGGCCTGGAGTAAGTTTCGGTTGCAGTTATTAATTCAGAGGTTAATTTGTCCCCTTTTGTTAGTTCGGGCAGGATATTTGGGTCTGCTTGCTTTGCAGATTGATAAGCTTTTAAAAACCCTTCAAAAACTATTACTTCTCCTTTTGCAACAAAATCTTCACTGGCATCTTTTGTTTTTATGCTAATTTCGGTCTTTTCAATTTGTGCTTCGGACATCTGTGAGGCCATAGCCCGAGACCAAATTAATTTGTAAAGCTTTACTTGCTTTGGGTCATTACCAGCTTCTTTG
>BJGX01000005.1 GCA_014191035.1 Candidatus Saccharimonadota bacterium | reverse complement strand
AGATATAAAAAGCAAAACTCAATTTTTTTATGTCTGGGTCGGTAGAATAGCGGCTTACGCCTTCTTCGCTAAATCATGCTCGAAGCAAACTTCTGTGCGTGATATCGCTCCACCGAACCCACCGCTACTCTCATTGGGTTCAAATCTATACGCAATCTAATAAAAATAGCCGACAAAAGTCGACTACTTTTATTGGCTGGGGTGGTAGGATTCGAACCCACGATCTCTTGAGCCAGAATCAAGCGCCTTACCACTTGGCCACACCCCATCGTCCTAATTAAGTTTCAATTTACAAATAAATCTTTTCAGATTCATTTTGCTATTTTCACTTAATTACTCCTCTCGACAAAAGAAACAGTTGCTAACGCGCCTTCGGATTCTTTTGTCGTTAATTTATTGATCGCAAAATCAACCCGTATTTTAGCAAAAAACAGGCTAAATTTCCAGATATAAGGTAAAATGTACGCAATGAAACTAAGCGATTATAATTACAAACTTCCAAAAGAAAGAATTGCCCAGCATCCACCCCAAAAGCGTGGCGATGCAAAGCTTTTGGTTTTGGATAAAAGTACTGGCGAAGTGAAGGATAAAAAATATGCAGATTTATTAAGCTATTTAAATCCTGGCGACATAGTGGTACTAAATAACACAAAGGTAATTAAGGCTCGGCTAGAAGCTGTTGGTGCTGATGGAAAAAAATATGAAATACTCTTAACCGAAAAGCACGGTCAGGCCGAAGATAAATATCATCACAAAGCAATGTATAGAGGAAAGCTAAAAGAGGGTATGGATTTGGCAATCGATAAATACAATGTACGAGTGCTTGGAGTTTACGAAGACGGTACGGCGCTTTTGGAATCTACAGCCGACTTTATGGAAATAGCCGAAAGCCTAGGGCATGTGCCCTTGCCACCATATATGAAGCGCGAAGATACCAAAGAGGATGTGGAGCGCTACCAAACCGAGTTTGCCAAAAGCGAGGGCTCGGTGGCTGCACCAACTGCGAGCCTTAATTTTACAGATAAGCTAATTGATAAGCTCAAAGCAAGGGGTGTTGAGGTTTGCTATTTAACATTGCATGTAGGGCTTGGTACATTCCTGCCAATTCGCACGGATAACATCAAAGAACACAAAATGCACAGTGAATGGTTTAGTATCCCGGGATCAACTGTTAAAAAAATAAATAAGGCTAAAAATAGTGGCAATAAAGTTTTAGCTGTTGGTACAACGGTAGCTAGAACTTTGGAGTATGCCAGCGAACATATTCTATCGGGCAAAGAAAACATTGAAGGCGAGTCAGACATATTTATTTACCCAGGCTATCAATTTAAGGTAGTCGATATGCTTCTTACGAACTTTCATGCGCCCAAGAGTACGGTGTTGATGCTGGCTGGAGCATTTGCTGGCTGGGATAATCTACTAATTGCCTATGAAAAAGCAATTAAAAATGAATATAATTTCTTGAGCTACGGCGATAGTATGTTGATAAGATAAGCATTGATTTATATCTGTAAAAGTTGTAATATATAGCGACCTTACCAAGGAGGACAGTTGGGCATCGATGAGGGAGATACGTTCTCGGTCAGCTGGATTTCTCACTATGAAAATAGCTTAAATTTTTATTGTGAACTTGTTATCAAGGCTTATGAAAATTCTCTCTATTCAGGAACAGATTCTGTTATCACGGTACTTGGCAATATGAAGTCTAAGATCCGCCTAGAAATGTCGAATGGTGAAACATTCTATGACATGTCCAAGTGGAAGCAGGCAGTAATTAGCGGCATTCAGCCCATGCAGGAATTTGTGTACTGCATACTTGAGGGTATGGGTATGGACGATGAAGAGGCGCTCGATACAACCATCGAGATAACAGAAGCTCTCGAAGAGTGTAACTTTAATGCCATTAATGACCCCCGACTAAACTAATTTGTTTAGTCAAAAAGCTCGGTTTATACGCCGGGCTATTTTATTTTTATGCTAAAATAACAGATATGGACAGAAAAATTGATCGACCATTAGAACTAATATTAGTCAGGCATGCTGAATCAGAACGCAATAAAGTAAAAAAAGATGAATCTTTCTTTGCCGATGAATACGCACGCAATAAAGTTCGCGGGATTGCTGATGAGGAAGTGGAGCTTACTGAAGCAGGCAAATCTCAAGCCAGAATTACTGGGCACATTTTAAAACAAAGCTTTGGAGTGTTTGATTATGTTTACCATTCTGGCTACAAAAGAACTAAGCAGACAGTTGATGAAATTTTAAGAAACTATAGCGAATCAGAAAAAGATCGAATGAAAGTTAGAATGAGTTCGTTTATTCGTGAGCGCGACCCTGGATATGCTTATGATATGACCGAAGAAGAAGCTAAAAAAGCCTTTCCATATATGGCTGAGTATTGGAAGACTTTTGGTGGCTACTTTGCAGTTCCACCTGGAGGAGAAAGTTTAGCTCAAGTAACAGAAAGAATTTATTTGTTTATGGACACAATTTTTAGAGACAGAGCTGGGCAAAAAATACTCGTAGTAACACATGCCGGCGCCATAAGAAGCTTTAGATTTTTATTAGAAAAATGGAGTTATGAACAGGCTCTTCGATTTTCAACAGAACAAAAGCCATTAAATTGCGGAGTGACAGTTTATGAGTATGATAAACATGATCACCATTTGCATTTGAAATCTTACAACAAAGTTTATTATTAAAAGAAAAAGCCCCTTGTCCGAAGACAGAGGGGGCAAAAAGCTAACCAGTACTATGCCCTGGCTAGGGGCTTTGAATTAACCGAAGCGTTGCTCCGAGCGAGGTCGATGATCGACTCTCGTTGGTCTCGGGACTTGGCTTCGGTTAGGGCGACCAACGTCCACACGAGAAAGCCTGGGTAGGCTCCTTCTCGCAAGAAGTTGATGAGTCGGCTTATGTGAGCCGGCTCCACATAGCCCTTATCGAGGGCCTTTTGGGCATTGTCGAGGAACTTGTGACATTCCTCGCCCATCTGGTCGGCAAGTGAAACTCGTGTAATCAGGATATCAGTCCTGGCGTGTTCACGAACCTTCCGTTCTTGGTGCGTTTCAATGTTTCGGAGTGCACCCATATTTCCGAAACTCTTCCAAAATGGCAGGGATGCCATCTGATAACCAGCTCCTTTCGGGACTAGGCAGGCCCATAATAGTATCAAAATAAGATAAAAAAGTCAAGGTTAAAATAGTTCTGCCGGGTTTTAAATAATCTTATTTAGCCTGTATTATTAATATATGAGTAAAAAGCTAACAGTTAGTTGGCCCTATGTAAATTTTGGCTTAGTTTTAATAGTGCTTAGTATTTGTTTGGTGTTAGCACTTTTAGGTTACAAGCAGCCAGCCACAATTGGCGTAATAGCTATTTCCATAATTGCAATTTTGCCAGAAGCTCGCGAAATGATAAAAACTCTAATGTCTGGCCAAGTTGGCGTAGATATTATTGCACTGGTGGCTATTGGGGCCTCTCTACTTTTGGGCCAATACGTGGCAGCCGCGGTTATTGTAATAATGTTGACGGGCGGAAATGCCTTAGAGGAATTCGCCAAAAACCGTGCCCGTAAAGAGCTAGATAGCTTATTAAAACGCAAGCCAACCATCGCACACTTAATTGTTAATGGCCAACCCCAGGATGTTCCGGTAGATAAAGTAAAAGTTGACGACTCGATATTGTTAAAGCCCGGAGACATGATTCCAGTAGATGGAAAAATATATAAAGGCTTTAGTTCGGTTGATGAATCTGCCATAACTGGAGAGAGCTTGCCTGAAAATAAAAAATCGGGCGATGAAGTATTGTCGGGTTCAATTAACCTAGACGGTGTTATTGAAATTCATGCAACTAAGATAAGTAAAGAAAGCCAATACGAAACAATTATTAAATTAGTTAGCGAGGCATCAACTAAGAAATCACCTCTTGTGCGTCTGGCAGATGTTTATAGTCTGCCATTTACAATAATTACATTTGTAATGGCAGCAATCGCCTGGATTATAAGTGGTGACCCGGTGCGTGCCCTTTCGGTTCTGGTTGTTGCAACCCCATGCCCGCTACTAATTGCCACCCCAGTAGCAATTGTATCTGGAATGAGCAGGGCAGCCAGTAGAGGTGTGATCATTAAAAGTGGCGGGGTGCTCGAACAATTAAGTAGACTAAAGGCAATTGCTTTTGATAAAACCGGAACAGTAACTCAGGGCAAGCCGACTGTAATGGGCATTGACCCTTGCGAGGGAGTTACCAGGGATGAATTATTAAAAATTGCCGCAAGTGTTGAAAAGTATTCGACCCACACTCTAGCACAAGTGGTTGTAGATACTGCAAATTCCAAAAAGCTAAGTTTATACAAGGTGGAAAAATCAAAAGAAATACCAGGAAAGGGAATAACTGCTGAAGTAAAAGGCAAAAAAGTATTTGTTGGTAGTTTTGCACTTCTTAAGGAATCGGGTATCGATGTAAATTCACCGATTTGCGTTGGCCATAGCGAGCACGAAAACACCGCACTCTATGTAGCTAGCGGTAATAAGTATTTGGGCTCAATTTCATTTGTTGATCCATTGCGAGCAGAAGCCAAGCAGACTATAGCAGATCTGAAAAGTTCAGGGGTTAAGAACTTTATTATGATAACTGGCGATCGTAAGCAGGTAGGGGAGTATATAGGCAATCAGCTTGGTATTACAAAAGTCGAAAGCGAAGTATTGCCTGCCGATAAAGTAAATATTTTACTAGCTGAAAAGAAAAAGTATAGTCCAATTGCTATGGTTGGCGATGGCATTAATGACGCTCCAGTGCTTGCAGCTTCTGATGTCGGAGTGGCTTTGGGTGCTAAAGGATCAACCGCTGCTTCTGAAGCCGCCGATGCAGTTATTATGCAAGATGATCTAGGTAGGCTCTCTGAGCTGGTGGCTATTTCGAAGCGATCTGTATTTATAGCCAAGCAAAGTATTTTTACCGGAATGGGATTAAGCTCAATATTAATGGTTTTTGCTGTTGCAGGGTTTATAGTCCCTGTTGCGGGCGCATTTATGCAGGAAGCAATTGATGTAATTGTAATATTGAACGCGCTAAGAGCTCGCTTTAGACCCAAAGTTGCTAAATAACAGCTTGCAACATTAGATTATTTACACGATACTAATAGATATGAAACTATCTAAACTATTTACCAAAACAAGTAAAAACATCTCTAGCCAAATTGAATCTGTTAACGCTCAATTGCTAACTAGGGCTGGATATATTTACCAAGAAATGGCTGGAGTTTATGCTTTTTTACCATTAGGAATGAAGGTTATTAAAAATATCGAACAGATTGTCCGCGACGAAATGGACAAGATTGGTGAAGAGCTCTTGATGCCCGCACTTTCGGGCCGCGAGCGCTGGCATGCAACCAAGCGCCATGACGCTATAGATATATTAATGAGTACTAGAGCTGCAAACGAAAAAGCCCTAGAAAAAAGTACAGCAGAATACATATTGAATCCTACGCACGAAGAAATTATTACTCCAATTGCAAAGCATTTTCGCACAAGCTATAAAGATTTTCCTTTTGCTGTATATCAAATCCAAACTAAATTTAGAAATGAAGCTAGGGCTAAATCTGGGCTTCTTCGCGGTCGTGAATTTATAATGAAAGATCTCTACAGCTTCCACACCAGTGAGGATGATCTGAATAAATTTTACGAACTTGCCAAAGAAAGATATGACGCTATTTTTGACAGGTTAGGAATTGGCCAAGATACATATATTACTTTTGCATCTGGCGGTGACTTTACTGATGATTATTCTCATGAGTACCAAACTGTACTTGAAAGCGGTGAAGATGTTATTTATTTGGACCGTAAAAATAAAGTTGCATATAACAAAGAGGTGGCCACGCCTGAGGACGCCAAGAAGCTTGGAGTTAACTTTGATGAGCTAGAGCAAGTAATGGCAAGTGAAGTTGGAAACATATTTCCTCTAAGTACTAAGTTTTCCGAGCACCTGGATTATAAATATTCCGACGAAGATAATATCCAAAAAAATGTTTGGATGGGAAGCTATGGTATTGGCATATCAAGATTGATGGGCGTTATTACCGAAAAATTTGCAGATGATAAGGGATTGGTTTGGCCTGAAAGCATTGCGCCGTACATGTATCATATTGTCGCGCTTCCAGATGAAGAAAATATTAAGGTTGCCAATAAGGTTTATGAAACATTAGGAGAAGATAAATGTCTTTATGATGATAGGGATTCAGCTAGCACAGGTGAGAGATTTGCCGACGCAGATTTAATTGGTTGCCCAGTGCAGATTGTAGTTAGCAAAAAGACCTTAGAAAATAACTGTGTAGAAGTAATAAGCCGAAGCGATAAATTCGAAAGTTTTATGCACCCTATTGATGAGATAGAATCCTTGGAAACAAAGCTGGCCTAGTAAAACTTGATAAATAATAAATTAAGTGCATAATATAAGCATAACTTTTAAAACAAAAAGGAGCGCTTATGTTGAATTTAATAACTGATAACTGGGTAGGTATTTTGCTATCAACCCTTGCTGCAATAGTGGTTTCAGGAATCTGGTATTCACCAATTGCTTTTGGCAAAATGTGGCAAAAGGAAGCCAAAATAAAAGATAAAGAGTTAAGGGGTGGATCTCCAGCTAAGTATTTAGTTGCACTTGTGATGATTGTATTAACTGCAATTGTACTTCAAAGATTTATCATAATTACTAACCCCCAAAGCATGTTCGAGGCTGTTAAGGTGGCTGGATGGATTTGGCTTGGATTTATAGTCACTTACGTTGTCGCAGGTGGCTTATTTGAAAAAATTAGCACCAAACTTATGCTGATTGATCTATCTGGCCAGGTGCTAATACTTATGGCAATGAGCGCTACCCTATACGCAGTTTGGTCCTAAATCACTACAGGTTCTATTTCTAGTTCAACCTCAAACAGTTCAAAGACTTTGCTTTTTACTTTATCTACCAAATCCATCAAATCTTTTTGGCTTGCTCCCCCTTTGTTTTCTAGTACTAATGCATGATTTGGGTCAATTCTAACTTTTTCAAGCTCAACACCCTTAAATCCGGCCTCCTGAATTAGCCAGCCAGCTGCTAATTTATAAGTACCATCGGGGTTTGGAAAAATCTTTGTGTCTTCTGGGTATAGCTTGATATCAGGGTATTTAAGCATTATTTTTTCTGCAATTTCTTTAGAGACTTTGGGGTTTTTAAAAAATGATCCCGCATTAGGCATGATAGACGGATTCACGAATTTGTTTTTACGAATTTCAAGTATTGCTTCGCGAATTTCTTGGAGGCTTGGGTTTATTATATTTTTATCTTTAAAATAATTAATCACATCTTTATATTGCGGAATTTCAGCTTTCTCCTTAGATAATTTGAAGGCAACAAAACATATTATGTATCGGCCCCTTTCGGAGCTTTTAAATATGCTATCTCTGTAACTAAAATTACAATCTTCATTGCTTAATTTAGTAACTTTGTTTTGCTTTGTGTCGTAGACCTCAACAAAATATATTGTATCCTTAACTTCCTGGCCATAGGCGCCAATATTCTGTACAGGCGTGGCCCCGGTGTTACCAGGCACGCCTGAAAGAGCCTCCATACCAGATAAATTCATATCGACAGTCCTCTTTACTGTTTCATCCCAGTCTTCACCGGCTCCAACTTTTATAGTGGCACTAGATTCATCCTCATTTATTACTTCAAAACCCATAATATTCATCTTTATAATTAGGCCAAGATAGTCTTCATCATTAAAGATAGTATTGCTACCACCACCAAGAATAAAATAACCCAGGCCCTTGTCCTTCACCCATTCAAAAGCCTCTACTAGCTCATCAATGGAGTTAATTTCAGCAAAGTATCTAGCATTGCCGCCAATTTTGAAAGTGGTTAACTCGGCTAATGGAACATTTTCTTGGATTTTTAAATTCATAAGAGTTATTTTACTATATAATCTAAACCAAAGCTTAATTAATAAGGAGGATCATGAAAGATTTAGCTAGCCGTACTTGTTTTGCCTGCGAGGGTGGAACCCCACCAATGCCACAAGGAGACATTAAAAAATATATTAAAGAGGTAGACTCTGAGTGGGAAGTAATAAAAGACCATAGTATTAAGCGCAAATTTAAATTCAAAGACTTTAAAGAGGCAATGAAGTTTGTAAACGATGTTGCAGATATTGCTAATCATGAGGGGCACCACCCAGATATTTATATTTTCTATAACATTGTAGATTTGGAATTGTACACGCACGCTGTAAAGGGCCTTAGTGAAAATGACTTTATAATGGCTGCCAAGATAGACAAGCTATAAACATAACAATTTTGTCACAAAATTTGCTTGCCTTTGTTTAAATGGGTGTATAATAAAAATACACCGCTTTTAAGAGAGGAGGTGAAAGGATATGAAAAGACGAAGAGCTTTAAAGCAGTTCCGTCGTATGCACAGGAATCTGCTGCACGATCGTCAAGTTGTCGAAGACATCTTAGACGAAATGGCAACAAAGTGGGCTAGACGGGCAGAAGCCTTGCAGGCCAAGACTATGTCTGTCCAATCGACAAAAAAATCAAACTAAATGAAAGGTTAGGGTTTTGATCGATATAAAAGTGCGCATGTGGGCGATTCTCGCTCGGGTGAATTTTGACCCGATACGAATCGATCGTCCGCATGTGGTTTTTATGCGAAATACCTAACTCTCAAAATAAACCTGTAAAAAGGTTTATTTTTGTTATAATTAAAGAATGATAAAGCTATATTCGTGGAATGTTAATGGAATTCGGGCAGTACTTAAAAAGGGTGAATTTCAAAAGTTCTTAAAAAATTACAGCCCAGACATAATTTGTTTGCAAGAAACCAAGGCTCATAAAGACCAGGTCGAAATTGACTTGCCTGGCTACGAAGAGTACTGGAACTCAGCTGAGAAGAAGGGTTACAGCGGAACTGCGATTTTTTCTAAAATTAAACCTATCAGTGTTGAATATGGATTTCCTGATAAAATTTCTGAAAAATATCATTTAGTTGATAATGAGGATCGCGATAGCTCCACAGAAGGCCGGGTAATTGCAGCTGAGTTTGATAAATTTTATGTAGTAACTGTGTATACACCAAATGCCAAAGATGATTTAAGTAGAATACCACTTAGGCACGATCACTGGGACCCAGCATTTTTGGATTACTGCAAATTGCTTCAAAAGAAAAAGCCGGTATTGGCTTGTGGGGATTTAAATGTCGCGCATACACCCGATGACCTAGCCAGGCCTAAGCCAAACGAAGGCAAAAAGGGCTATACCACTGAAGAACGTGAGGGAATAGATAACTTTGTTAAAGCTGGTTTTGTGGATACTCTAAGGCTATTTAAAAAAGGCAACGGCTACTACACATGGTGGACGCACTGGGGTAATGCTAGGGCAAATAATGTTGGTTGGCGCATCGATTATTGGCTTGCCAGTAAGTCATTGAAGCCAAAGATTAAAGCTGCCGAAATTCATCCAGAACAAATGGGTAGTGACCATTGTCCTGTTTCGGTTGAAGTTGACTTATAATGCGATATCTTATTGCTTTGCCTCTTAAAGAATCGGAATCTGAAGAATTTATTAAGCTGCGCGATAAATACAAAGATTTTGCACCACGCTGGAAGATTACCTTGGGCCCGCATATCACACTCTACAGGCCCAGTCAATTTAAAATACCAATTGACGATGCTATTAAAGAATTTAAAAAAGCCTCGGGCTATAGGGGTTTTTCTGTTAATTTTAAAAATTTTGAAGCTTTCATGAACCATTCAAATAATGCAGTTTATTCTGAACCAGTAAAACATGAAGATTTTGAAAAAATTAAAGAATTATACAAGCCACAAGTAGAAAAGATACTGCAAGATATAACGGATATTTGGCCCTATCATCCTCATTTAACCTTGGTAAACCGTCTAGATTCCGAAAATGCTCAGAGACTTATTAGTGAGCTAAAGGGGTTGGTTTTTGATAAAAACTATACTTTCGATAGGGTATGTTTGTATAAAAAGGATCATGAAGATAAAAATTGGGTAGAGATAGCTTCAAATAAGCTTGAAAAATAGTCGATTATAAGATATAATTCATACTCATTATGGCAAAGAATACCAAACGACAATTAGTTGTGTTGAAGAATAAGGCTACAGGTAGCCGGTATTTTACTGTAAAAAATACGCTAAACACACCAGATAAGCTTGAAATGAAAAAGTTTGACCCGAAAACTCGCAAGGTTGAAACTTTCGTTGAAGTTAAAGCGAAATTAAACTAATTCAAAATTTTAGAAGCATAAGTGTCACAAAAGCTTATGCTTTTAGCTTATATAAATAGTTGGTAGAATAGATATATTATGAAAAAGAATTTACCCAAAATAATAATTATCACTCTAATAGTGGCTGTCATAGGCTTTGTTGTTTATGCCTTGTCCCGTCCGGAAAGTAGCGTTAATACCACAAATACTAATCGGCCCAAGGTTGAAGCAGATGTAGCAAAACTAAGCCAGGGCAACTTCCTAGGTCCCGAAGATGCCAAAGTAACTTTAAGTGAGTTTGGGGATTACCAGTGCCCAGCCTGCGCTCAGTACCATAAAGTCTTAAAAGAAAACATTCTTCCTAAATACGATGGGAAGATTAAATTTGTATTTTTGAACTACCCACTTCCTCAAATACATGACAATGCCCAGTCTGCAGCACAAGCAGCCGAAGCATCAGCCTTGCAGGGTAAGTTCTGGCAGATGCACGACATTCTTTATGAGAGACAAAAAGAATGGGAAAAACTAAAAGATCCAAAGGGCAAGCTTGAAAGCTACGCCAGAGAAATAGGAATAAACGTGGATCAATATAAGCAAGATTACGCAAGCCAAAAGGTTATAGATATTATTAACAATCAGGCTGCACTAGGTGACGCCTTCAAACTAGAGGGCACACCAAGCTTTTTTGTAAATGGCGTTCAGGTAGACACCAAGAGCGGATCAAGCTCTATTGAGCAAGCTATAGATAAAGCACTTGCACAGTAATTGTAATTATTTTTTAAAATACTATACTAGTATCATAACTAACGCCAAGGAGGGTAAATGGCAAAAAAATATGGTCATGTAATAGAATTTTATGGTGAGACTTGCCCGCATTGTATAGCAATGAAGCCGGTTATTGAAGAGCTTGAAAAAGAAACTGGTGCAAAGATTGAAAAACTAGAAGTCTGGAATAACGAAGAAAACGCCCGAAAAATGGAAGAATACAATGATATTATCGGAGAAGCTTGTGGAGGACTGCCTGGAGTTCCGGCATTTGTAAATACTGAAACCAAACAGGCTTTATGCGGGGCTCACGATAAAGAAGATATAATTATGCTTTTAGAGGGGGCGGATTGCTCAAATAATACCTGTAAACCACACAGCAAACACAAGAAGTAGTGTGATAAAATAAGCATAAACATTATGCTTAATCAAAGACCTTCAGGCTATGAAGGTAAAAATGAATCTAATAAGGCCCCTAAGCCTCCTTCAAAATTTTTGTGGGGAATGGAGGCAATATTTATATTTTTATCTATCCTTACGGTCATCGCTTTAAGTATAGTCCTATATATATCGGCATCTAATAATAAGAAAGCTCAAGAAGCAGCCAATATATTCAACTCGAGCACCAATTACAACCAGAAGGCTGATGATAGTCAGTTGGTGGCAAAAAATGAGCCAGCAGTAGTAAGAATTGCGACTGCTTATTGTCCAAACTTTAATCTAAAACTAGATAGTGCCGTAGAAAATTTCTCGGGTGGATGTTCGGCGGGGTATGGCTCTGGATTTATTGTCAGCCCCGAAGGTTATATTGCAACCAATGGGCACGTGGTAAAAAGCTCTGTTGGAGAAGTACTATCTACCAGTATTGATCTTGGAAATTTACCAATTATAAAAAGTTATCTAAGTTTTCTAAACAAGGCAGGCTTAATAAGTAAATCTACTGAAAGTGACTTTTATAATAAGGCAGCATCAGGAGACAAGGACGCTCTTGCTGCAATAAAAGGTTCTTTAAGTGATAGTGCTTTAGAAAAGACAGAAGTAAAAGAAAATAGCGCAGATAGTGTGTACGCTGTTCAGCTTTCCGATGAAGTGGTTTCTTTTGATTTAGGTAACATCAAAAATTTTGGATTCAACGATAATGTTATAAAAGCCAGATTGGTCGATATAAACTATGACCCTTACGAAAATGTCAGCAAAGAGGGTTTTAATGGTTCTGATGTAGCGATATTAAAGCTCGACAGAGGCACAAACTATCCATTTAATAGGCTCGGCTCTTTATTAAATGTCACCCAAGGAAGTAAGCTCACAGTTCTTGGATTTCCTGGCTCAGCAGAAAATGAATTGGTAAGCAAAAATCAGAGTTTGCCCACAACAACTCAAGGCACAGTAAGTTCTATTAGAAACGCTAATGGTACAAATAATAAGCTAATTCAGACCGACGTATCTATCGCAAAAGGAAATTCGGGGGGTCCTGCTTATAACTCTGATGGCGAGGTAGTTGGCTTGGCAACATATATAACTTCGGACGGATCATTGGGGGCCAGCAAAATAAACTATATGCGAGATATTCAGGATATTAAAGATTTGCTCATTAAAAATGGTATAAAAGTGCCCAGTGAAAGCACGGGCAATCAAAAACTTTGGGAGCAAGGGCTGTCAAAGTTTAATAGTGCCTACTACACTTCGGCCCTGAGTGACTTTCAGAAAATAAAGCAAGAATATCCCCAGAACAGATTGGTTGATAACTTTATTGCCAGGGCACAAGATGCTAAATCGAAAGGCAAAGAAGCTACTGATCCTAGTCTTTACTTAATAATCATTGGCTTTTCAATATTGTTTATTTTTGTGCCAACATTAATTTTATTTTTCACAATTCGGCATCATCACAACAGGCGCGATAAACACAGCAAATACGTAAATGCAAAAATAACCAGTCCATTAGAACTTAACCAAGCCCCAATAGACAATCAGCCCATAATTCAAAAAAACCAACAACAGCCTAGAAACATAAGTGTTGATATGTTATCAAACGCAAAACACCCTCCAAAAAATTAAAAAATATTAAAAATTTTGGCTCCATTGCTGTTATAATATAACCATAAGAATCAAGGAGTGCGCATGACAAAAGTTGCGATAAATGGCTTTGGCAGAATAGGTAGAAGTGCATTTAAAATTGCCTTTGCTAATCCCGAACTGGATGTGGTCGCAATAAACGACTTAACTGATACAAAGACTCTGGCTTATTTATTAAAGCATGATAGTAATTACGGAACTTATCATAAAGATGTTAAAAGTACCGATGATTCATTAATAGTGGATGGAAAAACAATTCGGGTCTTAGCAGAAAAGGACCCTAGTAAGCTTCCTTGGGACAAGATGAAGATTGATGTTGTTATTGAGTCGACTGGTTTTTTTACGAAGGCCGAAGATGCGCAACTACACATAAAAGCTGGTGCAAAAAGAGTTGTAGTTTCTGCCGCAATAAAGAATGAAGAAAATAATCCTAAGGCGGGTAATTTCCTAATTGGAGTTAATGAAGAGCAAATAGCTGATGAGCAGGTAATTTCCAACCAATCTTGTACCACAAACTGCATAACACCAATTGCCTACATAGTTGAAAATGAATTTGGAATTGAAAAGTCATTGATGACAACAGTTCATGCCTATACTGCTTCACAATCTTTACAGGATGGACCTAGTAAAGATTTGAGAGAGGGTCGAAATGCAGCCGAGAATATTGTTCCCACAACAACGAACGCCACTGTTGCTGCATCCAAAATAGTAAAGTCATTAAAGGATAATTTCTTAGGCTTAAGTATCAGAGTTCCGGTTCCTGTCGTTTCGATTGCAGATTTTACGATTGTTACTAAAGAAGACACTACGGTAGAAGAAATAAATAATGCTCTAATTGCCGCTTCAAAGAGCGCTGAAATGAAACACGTTTTAGCCTGCACATCTGAACAATTGGTATCTAGTGATTTAATTGGTGATCCTCACTCGGCTATTGTTGATCTTAATTTAACACAGGTTGTTGGGGGTAATTTAGTTAAAATCGTTGCTTGGTATGACAATGAGTGGGGCTATTCTAACCGATTGGTGGAGCTTGTAGAAAAAGTCGGTACCAAAACTAGGTAGCTATGAAAGTATTTATAGCTGCCGACCACGCTGGATTTGAAAGCAAGAATCGCTTGGCTACTGAACTAGAAAAGATCTACACGATTCACGACATGGGACCATACGAGCTTGACCCAGACGATGATTATCCGATTTATGCCAAAAAAGTATCTTTAGCTGTTAAAGAAAATCCTGGATCAATGGGCATTCTTATTTGTAAAAGTGGAGAAGGAATGTCTATAGCAGCTAATAAAATCAATGGAATTAGGGCGGTAACTGTTGATTCAACAGAAGAGGCTATTGAAACGCGCAAAGATAATGACAGCAACGTTTTAAGCCTGTCGGCTAAAGAGTTGAGCGGGCGTGAGCTATTGGATATTTCTAGGGCTTGGCTGAATACAAACTTTTCTGGAGAAGAAAGGCACAAAAGAAGAATCGAAGAAATATCAGAAATGGAAAGAGAGTTGCTATGACAAAAATTGTGCCAGCTGTTTTGGTAAATAATAAAGAAGATTATATATCTAGATTGAATGTTATAAGGCAACTAACAAACAGGTTCCAGCTTGATGTAATTGATGGAGAATATGTAGATAATAAAACAATTCAGCTGGAAGACATATCTAAGCTAAATGAAATAAAGATAGATATTCATCTTATGGTCAAAGCCCCAAAAACTTTTGTGGAAAAGGCAATTAGTTTTAACCCTAATAATATTATTATTCAATTTGAGTGTGGCGAGGATTTAACCCCTCATTTAGAAAGGATTAAAAAATCTGGCCTAAGCGCTGGGGTTGCTATAAACCCTGAAACCAAACTTTCTAAGATAAAGCCTCTAAAACACCTTGTAGACCACTTGTTGATTATGGGTTATAGTGCTGGCTTTGCGGGTCAGAAATTAGATCCTATAGTTTTTGAAAGGCTTGGAGAGGCAAGGGAATTGCTTCCGCACGCAGAAATTGGCCTAGATGGCGGTGTTAACGAAGGTAATGCTAAAAAGATTCTGCAAGCTGGATTTGATGTGGTCAATATTAATACATTAATTTTTGGTAGCGAAGATCCTTTAAGTAGTTACATGAAACTTTTGGAGTATACCTTATGATTCATTCAGATAAAGAGCTTGAATTAATCGCAAATCACATTCGTGAAGATATTATTAAGATGCTTGTTGAGGCAGGTAGCGGACATACCGCCGGGCCTCTAGGTATGGCAGATATATTTACGGCCTTATACTTCGAGGTTTTGCGCCATCAGCCACATAATCCTGAGTGGCCAGAAAGGGACAGAGTAGTACTTAGTAACGGACATATCAATCCGGTACTTTACGCGACTATGGCAAGGGCAGGATATTTCGAAATAGATGAGCTCAAAACTCTAAGAAAATTTGGTACTCGACTTCAGGGGCACCCTGAGAGATTACGGCTACCAGGACTTGAAACTACCAGTGGTCCACTAGGCAGTGGAATAAGTCAGGCCAGTGGTATGGCACTTGCTTTAAGAATGAACCAGGAAAAACAGCAAAGAGTCTGGTGTTTAACCAGTGACGGCGAGCATCAAGAAGGCAACACGTGGGAAGCAATTATGTTTGCTGGTAAAAATAAGCTAAGTAATTTAACCGTGATTGTTGATAGAAATAATATCCAAATCGATGGTATGACCGAGGATGTAATGCCTTTAGAGCCATTTGCAATGAAGTACCAATCATTTAACTGGCATGTAATAGAAATAAATGGTCATGATTTTGATGATATTGTATCAGCAATGAATCAGAGTAAAGCTATTTTCGAAAAACCCACATGCATTATCGCGCATACTATTCCGGGCAAGGGTGTGGATTTCATGGAATTTGATTTTCGTTGGCACGGAATCCCGCCGGGATCTAAGGATATTTCTGGGGACCCTCCAAAAGATAGGCAAGCCAAAGTTGCCTTAGAAAAGCTCAGAACAATGAATGGAAAAATTAGGAGTGAGCATGAGTAATTACTTAGCAGAAGAAATATTTGGCTCAGACATATTAATGGAGCCAACTCGAAAGGGTTTTGGGGAAGGACTTTTAGAGGCAGGCAAAAACGATAGCGAAATAGTTGCACTTTCAGCAGACTTAGCTGAATCTACCCAGGTGGAGCCCTTTGCAAAAGAATTTCCAGATAGGTTTGTAGAGATGGGTGTTGCTGAACAAAATTTAGTAACTGTTGCTAGCGGTATGGCAGCAATAGGCAAGAAGCCTTTCGTAACAAGCTATGCTAGCTTTAGTCCGGGTAGGAATTGGGAACAAATACGAACTACAATTTGCCTTAATGATAGGCCTGTTAAAGTCGTGGGTTGCCATTCCGGGGTTTCGGTTGGGCCCGATGGCGCGACTCACCAAATGCTAGAAGACATTGCATTAATGAGAGCTCTGCCGAATATGATTGTGGTTGTTCCAGCAGATAGCCTAGAAGCAAAAAAAGCTACAGAAGAGTTGGCAAAAATAGATAAACCGAGCTACTTAAGACTTACCAGAGAAAAAACAGCTGTTTTTACATCTGAAAATTCAGAATTCAAAATAGGTAAGGCAGAAGTCCTTAAAGAAGGGGACGACATGACAATAGTTGCATGCGGACCATTGGTTTATGAGGCTTTGAAGGCAGCTAGAGAACTTAACAACATCGGCAAAAGTGTAGAAGTTATAAACTGCCACACAATAAAGCCGATTGATT
This sequence comes from Candidatus Saccharimonadota bacterium, assembly GCA_014191035.1. Lineage (GTDB taxonomy): Bacteria > Patescibacteriota > Saccharimonadia > CAILAD01 > BJGX01 > BJGX01. The sequence continues at coordinate 42,918 of BJGX01000005.1, read as the reverse complement.
CTAAAACCATTATAAAAACTGCAAAAAAAACCGGCCTAGTTTTTACGCTTGAGGAAGCTCAGACTACAGCGGGGCTTGGCGGAGCTGTTTCAGAACTATTGTCGGAGCATCAGCCAACTAAAATAATTAGGCTAGGAGTTAGGGATAGATTTGGACAGTCTGGAACTATTTCTGAACTTTGGAAGGAATATCAACTAGACAGCGCTTCTGTGGTAAAGTCAGTTACAGAAGTAATAAAGGTTTGAGTTATGGATTTAGACATTTTGTGCATTGGTTCTGCAAGGTTCGATATTTTTATAAGCGGTAAAGAATTGAAGCCCGATAAGTTTTCCGTAGAAAATAATATTGAGCTTAAAAATGATAGTTTTTATAAAATAGACCATTCCATATACGAAGCTGGAGGATCGGCCCTAAACGCGTCGATACTTTTTGCAAGGCAAGGAATAACTGCCGGCTGTTTGGCTCGAACAGGCAAAGACCACCTTGCAAATCAAATTAAAATAATAGCAAAGCATGAGGGCGTACAAACTGAAACTATGGTTAGTACGCCAGAGCACCATACGGATTTAAATATACATATAGTTACTGAAAGAGCGACCGAAATCAACTTGGGTTATAGCAATTCTTCTGTTGCACTTAGGGCGAAAGATGCAAAGGTATCTAATCTGAAGTCAAAATTAATTTATTTTGCTGATTTGCCTGAAGATTTTAGAATTTTTAAATACTACTGTAATTGGGCAAAAGTTAATAAGGCGCAAATTTATGTAAACATCAAGGACCTTAAAGGATACAAGAAGCGACAGTTTAATTTTGTATTGGCTAATTCAAATAAAGTATTGTTTCCATTGATGCTTGCTAGTGCGTATTTTGGTGAAGAAAATAGCCCCGTCGAAATTATTAGGCAGTTGAATGGCATTGGAGTGCAATCATTAGTGTTGTATGATGTTACTAGTAATTCTTATGCTTTTGAGGACGATACTATTTTTATGGCTCCAACCTACAAAAAACTTAACCCACTTGATATGACTGGAAGTGAAGATGCTTTTGCTGCTGGCTATGTATCGGAAATTTTTCAACAAAAGAGTGTTCCGCAGGCCTTAACTATGGCTAGTGCAAATGCATGTTCGGTGATGGAAATTTTCGGGACTAGAATCGCAATATTAAAAAAACCAGCTCTAAGGACTTTAAAGGTAGAAACAGAAACATTATGAACAGAGAGCATAAAATAGATATTTTGAGCGTCGGAGACGTGGTGACAGACGCATTTATAAAGCTTTTGCCTCATGAGGCAAGTATTAAAAACCCAGGGTCGCATCATCCGCTACTTTGTATGACATATGGGACTAAAATACCATTTGAGAATTCGACTGTTATTGATGGTGTTGGTAATAGCCCTAATGCAGCAGTTTGCTTCGCCAAGCTTGGACTCAATTCGGCTCTTTATTCTAATATAGGCGATGACAAGGTTGGTGAGAATATGCTGGTTGCATTGACCACTCAAGGAGTTTCTGTAGAATTTGTAAAAAAACATCATTCTATGGCGAGCAATTATCATTATGTGTTGTGGTATGGCGCAGATCGCACGATTCTTATTAAACACGAGCCCTACGAGTACACTTGGCCAAAGATTCCCAAACAAAATACACCCAGGTGGATATATTTAAGTTCAATCGGTGAAAAGGCTGGACATATACATACAGATATAGTTGAGTATTTAAATGGCAATCCTGAAGTAAAACTTGCTTTTCAGCCGGGCACATTCCAGATTAGAATGGGCACAGAAAAGCTAAAAAATCTTTATGCCAAAACTGAGCTATTTGCCTCAAATTTAGAGGAGGCTCAAATTATCACCGGAAATAATAGTTCAAATGTTGTTTCCTTAATAAAGGAACTGCATAAGCTTGGTCCAAAAATTGTTGTAGTAACTGATGGCCCAAATGGTAGTTATGCAAGTGATGGTGCAAATGTTTATAGCATGAGAAACTATCCGGACCCCAAAAAACCTTATGACAGAACGGGCTGCGGAGATGCCTATACTTCAACATTTGTTGCCGCCCTTGCAAGTGGACATGATATTAAAACGGCACTAATGTGGGCACCAATTAATCCGATGAGTGTAGCTCAAAAACTAGGTGCACAAGCAGGCTTGCTTCCAAAAGCGAGTTTAATAAATTTGCTGGAACACGCCCCACACAATTACAAACCAAAGGAGATAGCTAAGATATGAGCAAAATATATGACTTAATTATTGTTGGTGCAGGACCGGCTGGTATGACGGCTGGTGTTTATGCAGCCCGCAAAAAACTTAAAACATTAATTATCTCAAAAGATATTGGTGGCCAAGCTTCTTGGAGCAGTGACATTGAAAATTATCTGGGATTTAGCATGATTACAGGGCCAGATCTGGTAAAAAAATTCGAAGACCATCTTGAAGAGTTTAGCGAGGACGTTGAATTAAGAGTTAGTATCTCTGGCATTAATAAAGTTTCTAAAAAGGGCAAAAACTTTTTAGTTGAAACAGGGGACGGTAAAAAAGAGGAAGCCAAGGCAATAATAATAGCAGGAGGAAAGGTCCCTCGAGAACTGGGCGTAAAAGGCGAAAAAGAATTTCTAAACAGAGGAGTGACTTATTGCGCTTGGTGCGATGGCCCATTATTTAAGGGAAAAGATGTAGCAATTATAGGAGGTGGCAACTCGGCACTAGACGCTGCACTAAATGTAAGTAAGTTAGTAAAGCAAATTTACATTGTTAATATCACAAATGAGTTAACTGGCGATCCAGTAATGATAGACAAGGTAATGGACCTTCATCATATAAGAATAATGAATAACACCGAGATTGTTGAGATTGAGGGGGATAAGCTAGTAGATACTCTCAGAATAAAATCACGGGATGGAGGCCTAGAAAAAGACCTGCATGTTTCGGGGGTGTTTATTGAGGTCGGCTCACTTCCAGCAACTGATTACCTTAAGGGCTTCATAAAACTAAATAAAAATGGAGAGATTATAATTGACGAATTAAATTCCACCTCGGTGCCGGGAGTTTTTGCGGCCGGAGATATAACCGAAGTGGTAGAAAAGCAAATAATTACTGCTGCCGGTGAAGGAGCCAAAGCTGCAATCCAGGCCTCTATATATTTGGCAAAGAAACAATAAGTGCTATACTTAGTATAGTAAAGAAAGGATAATAATGGCTGATAAAAAAGTAATTTTATACACAACACCAACTTGCGTTTTTTGTAAGGCAGTTAAGGAGTATTTCGCAGATAACAAGGTGGATTATGAAACTGTTGATCTAGCAGAGCAACGTGACAGAGTTCAAGAAATGGTTGATAAATCAGGACAAATGGGCGTTCCAGTTATTGACGCGGGTGGAGAGATTATCGTTGGTTTTGACAAACCAAAGCTTGACGCTATATTTGCAAAGTAATTTGACACGAAAGCTGTAAAGTTATAATCTAAGCATAATAACTTTAGGAGGGTTATGCCAGTTAAAAAAACAAAATCAAACAACAAAACTACCAAAGTGAACATGCTCACAGTCTTTCTGATGTGCTCAGCATTTGTTCTTGTTGGTATATTTTTGGTAATCCAGAGTTTTGCAGCTGCTGTTAATGGCGGTTAGTAAAATATTTATTAAAAAAAATATTGACACCCGGTTTATTTAAGAGCAAAATAAACATAAGCAATATTAAAAAACAAAAAACAAAATGCTTACAACACAAAATAAAAAAGTACGAATTGAATATTATAGTTCGGAATCGATCGTAGAAGTCGTAGCAATTGCTCGACCTTCTTTGGTTTCGACTATTAAGTCTGTATTTATTGGCCGCTAGACTGCTACAATAGTAGCGTGAGCGCTTTTAATTTACATTCAAAGTTTCCGCCCGCCGGTGACCAGCCTGAAGCAATCAAAAAATTGACCGAGGGTCTGCGTAACAAATACAAAGAGCAGGCACTCTTGGGTATTACTGGATCAGGCAAAACTTTTACGATGGCTAACGTAATAGCAAATTACGGTAAGCCGACTTTGATATTGAGCCACAACAAAACCTTGGCGGCTCAACTTTATGGTGAATTCAAAGAATTCTTCCCTGATAACGCTGTTCATTATTTTGTTAGCTACTTCGATTATTATCAACCAGAAGCTTATATCGCACGCAGTGATACTTATATAGAAAAAGATAGTGATATTAACGAAGAAATTGATAGATTAAGGCACGCTGCAACTGCAAGCTTATTGAGTCGAAAAGATGTAATTATTATTGCCTCGGTAAGCTGTATTTATGGTATTGGTAGTATTGATGACTACCAGGGAATGACAATTAAATTAAAGCTTGGCGAAGTTCGCAAACGGGATAAGCTCCTAAGGCAGCTAAATGACATACAATATCAGCGCAACGACATAAGTTTCGAGCGCGGTACTTTTAGGGTTCGAGGAGAAAACTTAGACATTTTTCCTATTGGGGAGGAATGTGCGTATCGAATAGAATTCTTTGGCGATGACATCGATAGTATCAAGCAAATTGATTATCTTACGGGTGAGGTTACGGGTAAACTTAACGAACTTAACGTTTTTCCAGCAAAACATTATGTTACTCCAAAACAACAGCTTGAGGTGGCCATTCAAAAAATAAAAACCGAAGCCGAGGAGCGTGTTGAATGGTTTAAGTCTAATGCTAAGTTTTTGGAAGCCCAACGTCTAGAAAATAGAATTAAGTACGATATCGAAATAATGGAGCAGACTGGCTATGTAAAGGGGATTGAAAACTACGCTAGATATTTGACCAATCGCGAGCCTGGCGAACAACCAGCCACTTTAATGGACTACTTCCCAGATGATTTTTTGATGTTAATAGACGAAAGCCATATGACGATTCCTCAGGTTGGAGGTATGTATAGTGGAGATAGGGCGCGCAAAGAAAATTTAATTGAGCACGGTTTTCGATTGCCAAGTGCACTAGATAATCGACCGCTAAACTTTACTGAATTTGAAAGACATATAAATAAAGTTATATACGTATCAGCAACTCCAGGCACATACGAACTAAGCAGATCTGAGCAGACTGTCGATCAGATAATAAGACCAACAGGTCTTCTTGACCCAATTGTAGAGGTTAGGCCTAGCGACAACCAAGTAGATGATATTATTGCAGAAATTCGAGATCGCATTAAAAAGCGTCAAAGAGTTTTGGTAACAACGCTTACTAAGCGAATGGCCGAGGACCTAACCGATTACTTAAATGAATTAAATATCAAAGTTCAGTATTTGCATTCCGATGTAGACACACTGGAGCGGAGCGATATATTAAGGGATCTTAGGGCTGGAATTTATGATGTTTTAGTCGGCATTAATTTGCTTCGCGAGGGACTTGATTTGCCAGAAGTTAGCTTGGTTGCGATTATCGATGCCGACAAGGAAGGCTTTTTGCGTTCAGAGACATCACTTATTCAGACAATTGGCCGAGCAGCACGACATCAGGAAGGCAAGGTAATTATGTACGCCGATAACATGACGGGAAGTATGCAGAGAGCGATTGAAGTAACCAAAAATCGACGCGAGCTACAAGAGCGACATAATAAAGAAAACGGCATTACACCAACCACGGTTAAAAAAGCTATAGCCGAATCTTTGCGTTCGGAAGTAGAAGCCGAGACTGTAGATGTCGAGGAAATTGATTTTTATAAAGTACCCAAAGATGAGCTGGCCTATCTTAGCAAGCAGCTAAATGAACAAATGGAAATGGCAGCTGCCAATTTACAATTCGAGAAGGCTGCCGAATTACGTGATCAAATCGAAGAAATTAAAGATGTAATTAAAAGTAAAAAAATAAAGTAGTACATAAATACTCTTGAATAATCTTGACTTAAGGCGTACAATTTATAGCTGATTTTGCGTCCAATAATAAAGCAAATCGAGGAGAACTTATGCACGATAAAATAATTGTTAAGGGTGCTAGAGAACATAACCTCAAAAACATCGATGTCGAAATACCGCGCGACAAGTTGGTGGTCATTACTGGACTCTCTGGAAGTGGTAAATCATCTTTGGCTTTTGATACTATCTACGCCGAAGGTCAGCGTCGATATGTTGAGAGCCTGAGTGCTTATGCGCGCCAATTTTTAGGGCTAATGGAAAAGCCAGACGTCGACCAGATAGAGGGCTTAAGCCCGGCTATTTCAATTGATCAAAAATCATCTAGCCGAAACCCACGCAGTACAGTTGCGACAGTTACAGAAATTTATGATTATATGAGACTTTTATTTGCTCGTGTAGGGGTCCCGCATAATCCAAAAACAGGTGAAGTTTTAACCAAACAGACTCCTCAGCAAATCGTAGATTTAATTTTTGAATATCCTAAAAATACCAAGGTTGTGCTTTTAGCGCCAATTGTAAAAGACAAAAAAGGTGAACACGTTCATTTGCTTTCAGAAATTCAAAAGGCCGGCTATAGTCGTGTGCGTCTTGATGGAAATATCATTCCAATTGATGAAGTTCCTAAACTTAATAAGCAAAAGAAGCATACTATTGAGGTAGTCACAGATAGATTAACTATCGACAAAGATAATCCTCAGCGCTTGGTTGAATCAGTTGAGGCGGCTTTGCATTTGGGCGAGGGCGTTATAAGTGTGCTCAATTATGACACTAATGAAGAAAAATTATATTCAGAGCATTACACCACGGCAGATTCGGATTTTGCTCTTCCGGAGATTGAACCAAGACTATTCAGTTTTAACTCTCCGCACGGTGCCTGCCCAAGCTGTATGGGTCTAGGATCGCTTTTGGTAATCGATGCAGAGCTTATAATTCCAAACAGAAACTTAAGCATACTTGAGGGTGCAATTCGGCCATGGAGCAGAACCACCCAGCGACTTAATTGGTACACCAAGTTAGTTCAGGCAGTGGCCAAAGCTCACAAATTTAGTATCGAAAAACCGGTAGATCAGCTTACAGACGATCAGCTTTACACAATTTTGTATGGTACTGGTGATGAAGAGATTGGCGTGCCAGGCCCTGGAGGCAGAACATATAAAACCAAATTTGAAGGTATTATTCCGAACCTAGAACGTCGCTACCGAGAAACAGACAGCGATTTTGTTAAGAAAGAAATCGAAAAATACATGACGAGCCAAATCTGCGGGACATGTAATGGTAAACGCTTAAAACCCGAGGTGCTTGCAGTTACTATCGATAATAAATCAATCGCTGATATCTCCGAAATGACAGTCGAAGATGCCCTCTCTTACTACAATGGACTGAAGCTTGGCGAACAACAACAAAAAATTGCTAACCAAATCACAAAAGAAATTCTAGCTCGCCTAACATTTTTAAATGATGTTGGTTTAAGCTACTTAAGTCTTGACCGAAGTGCGAATACTTTAGCAGGTGGTGAGGCCCAGCGAATCCGTTTAGCTACCCAAATTGGGTCAAGCTTGATGGGTGTTTTGTATATCCTCGATGAACCTTCGATTGGTTTGCACCAGCGTGATAATGACAGATTAATTTCTACTCTTATGCGACTAAAGGCACTAGGCAACACAGTTATTGTTGTGGAGCACGACGAAGACACAATTCGTATGGCAGACTACGTAATAGATATTGGCCCGGCTGCAGGTGAACATGGCGGTAAAGTTGTGGCTGCAGGTACCCCAACCGAAGTTGCCAAAGTAAAAGAATCTTTAACAGGCCAGTACCTAAGTGGCAGTAAAAAAATTGAAGTTCCAAAAGAGCGACGTAAGTCAAATGGTAAGTCGCTTAAAATAATTGGTGCAACCGAGCACAACCTAAAAGACGTAACTGCCGAGATTCCTCTGGGAATAATGACAGTGGTTACGGGCGTTTCTGGCTCTGGCAAAAGCTCATTAATTAATGACATTTTAGCGCGACGCCTAAGCCAAGAATATCACCGTAGTCAAGAACCAGCCGGTAAATGCAGGGCAATTGAAGGAACTGAAAATTTAGATAAAGTTATCGATATCGATCAAAGCCCAATTGGCCGAACCCCACGTAGTAACCCAGCAACTTATACCGGAGCATTTAATGATATTCGTGAACTGTTTGCGATGACGTCCGAAGCAAAAATCAGAGGCTATAGTGCTGGACGATTTAGCTTTAATGTAAAAGGTGGGCGTTGCGAAAACTGTAAGGGCGATGGAATTATAAAAATCGAAATGCATTTCTTACCAGATGTTTACGTGACCTGTGACGTATGTAAAGGTAAGCGTTACAATCGTGAGGCTTTAGAAATTGTCTATAAAGGCAAAAATATTTCTGACGTTCTTGAAATGACCGTTGAAGAAGCTTGTGACTTTTTTGGAAATATACCGAGCATCAGTCGAAAACTTGAAACTTTAAAGAGTGTTGGACTTGGCTACATTAAGCTCGGTCAGCCCGCCACAACTCTTTCGGGTGGTGAAGCCCAGCGAATTAAGCTTGCATCAGAACTTAGCAGGCGTGCAACCGGTAGAACGTTATATATTCTAGATGAGCCCACAACTGGCCTTCATTTTGAAGATGTTAAAAAGCTCTTAGAAGTTTTAGATGCACTGGTCGCAATGGGAAACTCAGTACTTATTATTGAACATAATTTGGATGTTATAAAGAGTGCAGACTGGATAATCGATCTAGGCCCCGAAGGTGGAAGCAAGGGCGGAACCATTTTGGGCTCTGGCACTCCTGAACAAATCGCTCAAATAAAAGATTCTCATACTGGCAAATATCTTAAGAAACTTCTTAAATAATAATTGCACTAAATCTGTAAAAACCTTATGATTAGAGTACAAATAAATAAGGTGAGTTTAGATTGCCAAACAAAATTTTTAATACAATCAAACTATCTCTTGGCGCAATTTTTGCGTTCGCATTTTTGTTTGTGTTTTCTTCGCCAGCACAGGCTACAGTTTATAACGTGACCCCGACTAGCGCATGTTCATTAAACGACGCAATAATTGCTGCAGGAAACCCAGCAGGATACGGTAGCTGCCCAGCGGGTGGGACATCTAACACAATAAACGTTGGCGCCGGAGAGTACTTTATTATTGGTAGCTTACCAGACATAAATTATGATGGTGATCTTTCGATAGTTGGCGAAAACCCCACAACCACAATATTAGATGGTAACGCCTCTAATGCTGGATTAAGAATTGACCCACCTTCGGATAACAATAACTACTCAATCAGCAATTTGACCTTCAGGAACTTTGTGTCAATTGTTAGTGGGCCATCTGATTACAGAACAGCCCTTGCTTCTTATAAAGGCAATATGAATGTCAATAACATAATAGTGCGCAATAATCAGTGCTCAAATCCAAGCATACCCATATGTCTTTTGTTTGGCAACACAGGTAATGGTGATACGGTATTCAATTTAACCAATAGCTCTTTTTACTATAATTTTGGCGCCTTTCTAGTCGCTGTTGGCACTCTTCCTTCGGGAAATAGCGGTGACGTCACATTAAATATGATAAATAATACAATTAGTAACAATAATTCGGCAGCAATTGATGTTACCAATGTTTCTTCAGGCTCAACGGTAGTGGCCAACCTTATTAACAATACAATTGCCAACAATTCCGGAATAGGCTTTGACGGAATATTGGTCATGAATGTAAATGATGAAACTATAACAACTTATCCTGTGACTCTTAATTTAAAAAATAACATTTTTTATGCAAATAATGTAGACATAGGCGGTGGCACCTGCCCAGTAACATTAAAGCCTGGAGATACAATTGCCTCACAGGGTGGTAATCTGTCTAGCGATTCTTCTTGCTTGCCTTATTTTATAGGTAGCGATAAAAGTAATATAGACCCACTTCTTAATGTTCTAACCTTAGATAACGGAACATATGTCAGACCGCTTGCAGCAAACTCAGCCGCCATAGGGTCTGCGATATCTTCTGGCTCACCTTCTACAGACCAAAGAGGAGTTACAAGGCCTCAGGGTGGAGCGTACGATAGTGGTTCCTACGAATATAACGGACCGGGAGTACCCAGCGGGGGAACTCCATACCCACCAGCCGGCTATTTAGTAGGTACCGGCAGAGATCTCCGTTGGATTTTGATTGCCTCGGCATTTCTTGTGGCATCAGGCTCTATATTTGCATTCAAAAGCTTTCATCAGAATAGGCAAAACAAAAAAACCCACCAAAAATCCTAGCATTATGTATAATTGATTTATGGAAAAAAGAGCCAGCGCTTTAAATGACAAAGGTTTATCAGATGGCGAGCATGTAATTTACGTTATGAGTCGCGATCAAAGGGTTCATGATAACCATGCCTTAGTTCGTGCTCTGGAAATATCAAGAGAAGCAAAACTGCCACTAGTTGTTGTTTTCAATGTCTTATCCAGAACTGGTGATAGGTCCAAAGAACATTATCAGTTTATGTACGATGGTCTAAAAGAAGTTCAGCTAGAGCTTGAAAAATTAAATATTGGATTCATATTATTTTTCGAAGACAATAAAGAATCATTACTAAAAGAAATAAATAAATTAAATCCAGCTGCGGTCGTTTTTGATTTTAGCCCTTTAAATGGTCCAAAGGATCAGAAAAACTACATAGCAAAAAATGCTGAATATAAAGTTGAAGTAGTTGACACACACAACATAATACCGACTTGGGTAGCTTCAGATAAGGAAGAGTTTGCAGCCCATACATTTAGGGGCAAGGTGCATAAGCTTCTGGAGGAATGGTTAGTTGAGCCTCTAAAAATTATTAAGCAATCTAAGAAATCAACCAGCAAAGCAGATTGGAAAAAATTCGAGCAGATTGTAAACAAACAAAAATCCAATGGCAGCAAAATTGAATTCGAATCAGGTGAAAAGCATGCCCAAAATGAGCTAAATGATTTTATTAAAAATCGACTGCCTGATTATGCCGCAGACAGAAATAATCCGAATGTTGATGGGCAAAGCAACTTAAGTCCTTATTTGCACTTCGGGCAGATATCATCATTAAGGGTAGCGTTAGAACTTACAAAAAATCATATACCATTACTTATAAAAGAAGTCAGGCTAGCTCGCTATGAAGGCACACCAACAATAGGTGATAGTATCGACGCCTTTTTGGAGGAATTAATTGTTCGAAAAGAGCTTGCAGATAATTATTGCAACAACAATGCTAATTATAAAAATTATGATGGTATCAAAGACTGGGCTAAAAAGTCCCTGGAAGAACACATACATGACAATCGTGAGTACGAGTATAGTTTAAAAGATTTAGAAAGTTATAAAACTCACGATGATGCCTGGAATGCTGCCCAGGCTCAGCTTTCAAAGACTGGCAAAATGCACGGTTACATGCGAATGTATTGGGCAAAGAAGATTTTGGAATGGAGCCCAAGTCCTAAAATAGCTATAAAACACGCTAATTATTTAAACGATCATTATTCTATCGACGGTGGAGACCCGAATGGTTACGTAGGGGTTCTATGGTCAATTGGTGGATTGCACGACAGGCCCTGGTTTGAACAGCCAATATTTGGAAAAATTCGATATATGAACTATAACGGACTCAAAAATAAATTCGATGTGGAGGCATACGCCAAAAAATGGCTGAGCTAGATAAAACAGCGATTGTAATTTTAGGCAACCAGCTTTTAGCGGAACACCCAGCACTAAAAAAATACCCAAGCTCAAACATAATTATGATTGAAGCTGATAATTTGTTTAAAAAACATAATTATCACAAGCACAAACTTATTTTGATAATGGCTTCGATGCGCAATTACAAAAAGTATCTAAAAAATGAAAAAAGAAATCTAATTTATGTCGAGCTAAAAAGGGGCAGCAATTTCAATAGTGAGCTAGAGTCGATTATTAAATCTCGCAGATTTAACAAGCTTGTTTGGATGAGCTCATCCGATAAAGGGCCGAATGCTGGGCTTACAAAAACTGCTAATAAACTCAAGCTGGATTACGAAATACTTGCCAACGAACAATTCCTAACCCCTCAAAAGGATCTCGAAAACTGGTTTGAAGAAAAAAATAACCCAATAATGGATAGCTTTTATAAATGGCAAAGAAAGCGCATGAATGTTTTAATGAAGAATGGACAGCCAGTTGGGGGTAAATGGAGCTATGACGATTCAAACCGAAAGCCACTACCAAAGACTGCTAAAATTCCAAGCTTACCCAGTGTTTCTCCTAGAGATTTTGCAGATTCAGCAAAAACAATCGATAAATTATTTGCCAATAATCCAGGTAGTAGCAAAGACTTTTGGTTGCCTACAACGCAACCCGAAGCAAAACGTTGGCTTGGGTATTTTATTAAAGACCGATTCGAAAATTTTGGAGCCTATGAGGACGCGATGCGTAATGGTGAGGCGTTTTTATTTCATTCAGTTATATCGCCACTACTAAATATTGGCTTAATTACTCCTACCGAAGTTCTGGCTGAAGCAGAAAAGGTTTATTTGAAAGGCAAAGTTCCCATTAATTCATACGAAGGGTTCATACGCCAAATAATAGGTTGGCGAGAATATATGTATGGCTTGTATATGTATAAATCAGATAATCTTCTAAAAAACTATTTTGGCTATAAAAAGAAATTAGAGCCTTGGTGGTATGGTGGTGAGTTGCCCGAGGATTTGGAACTGCCAGTATCTGCTGTGCTCAAGACGACATTCAAATACGGATATAATCATCACATTGAGCGCTTAATGGTCTTGGGCAATTGGTTTTTATTAAACAGTTACAATCCCCACGAAGTGTATGAGTGGTTTAGTAGTATGTATGTCGATGCCTACGAATGGGTAATGGTTCCAAATGTTTATGGTATGAGCCAATATGCCGACGGAGGCTTTACTGCCACTAAACCTTATGTTTCTGGGGGTAATTATTTACAAAAAATGGGTGGTTGGTGGCCTAGCCTCAGGGATGCGCAAAACAGTGAATTTACCAAGCTTTACTGGAAATTTATCAAAAATAACATAGAAAGATTTAAAAGCAATCCACGCATGAGCTTAGTTGTAGCGCAAGCCAAAAAGCGCAAAGACTAACTTATACCGATAAGTATTGCACCCACCACCATTAGTATTGCGCCCTTTAACCTAAAGAGCGCTTTCTTTTCGTTTAGGACCAAATAAGCCAAAATTACTGCAAATACGGAGCTTAATCTTTTAATTGAAAGAACATAGGTTACTAATGCAGTCTTTAATGCCAGAAGTTGCAAGTAAATTGCAGCTACACTGAACACCGAAGAGCTAAGTAGTAGCCTCTTGTGCTTTTTTAGTTTCACAAATTCCTTACGTTTTTTAATTAAAACCACAGGTAGTACAAATAAAAATACAAAAAAGTAAACATAAAATATCCAAACGCCTACACTAACTAGCTTTAGCCCACCCTTATCAAAGACAGAAGCAAGCGCATAGAGTGCCGCCGCAGCCACACCAAGTAGCGCAGGCTTATAAGTTACAATTCTAATCATGATTGATCTAAAACTTTCTTTAGGGCTTTTGTCTAATAATATTCCGCCTATTACAACCAGCATTATTCCAGCAAGTCCAATTGGCTTGGGAGCTTCATTCAAAAAGAATATCGCAATTATAAGTATCAACAACGGCGTAATTGTCTGAATAGGAGCAATCAGAGACAAATCGCCCTTTTTGAGTGCCAAAAGCAGTATTACGCCAGCTGCGGCGGCAGAGGCTGCGGTAGCTATAAGTAGTAAGAAGGCATTTAATGGTAAAACTAAAAGCTTTTCCGATGTAACAATACCTACAACCAACATAGTAATAGCTCCAAAGCCATGAATAAAAACAGATATAGAAAAAGCGTCTTGTTTTTTTGAAACCAACTGCTTGTTAAAAAGACTGGCTAAACTATCGCTAAGGGCACATAGAACTGAGTATACAATCCACATAATATAATCTTAGCTGAGCAGTAAGCATAAGCCAAATAAAATAGCCCTAAATAATTTTAGGGCTACAAGGCATCATATATTTCGTCTATCCAGGGTTCTGGGTTAGCAGCAATCTGGGATATTAGATCTGTGGAAATATAAAATGGTTGGTTTTTGAGCCTAGCTGCCGAGAAAGCTGCGCTTTCTTTGAGTTTTTCAAAGTCTTCAGGCTCTAGCTTTGAATAGGGCTTTTGCATTCTAAGGTGGGCATTGGCGAATCTAAGAATTTCATTTTTTAAAGCAGACCTGAAAGAAGGCTGTACATTATTACACACCGGCTCGAGTAGCATTTGGCTCCTAGGTACGAATCAACTAAAAACTATAACCTAAAAAATTAAAATATGAAACATCAGCCCCCCCCAAAGTACTTGCGCTGTTAACCTAAAACACTTATGATATTCAATATACAAAGGAGCGGTAATTTTAATGGAAACAAAAAACAGTTTTATAAGTAAATTAAGTACCATGGTTTATGCGATGGTAATTTTAATTTTAGCTTTTGTGGCACAATTAGCGTTTGCCCCCAAAGCAGAAGCCACAACATACAATGTAACTCCTTCTAGTGCATGTAGTTTTTTAGACGCCTTAACCGCAGCCGCAACTGATGCTCCTGTAGGTGGTTGTGACGCTGGCGATGCAGACGACACTATAAACGTTGGAGCAGGAACATACACTATATCAGCAGATCTAGGCCCCTTGGTAACAGCTGGAAACATTTCAATAATTGGCGAAAATGCCACCAATACCATAATAGATGGTGCTGGCTTTGCAGGTATTATCGTTGGTGCCACAGGTAACTATCTAATTGAAAATCTAACTTTTCAAAACTTCGTCTCAGATGGAGATGGTAATACTCTAATATTAAATGCTGCTGGTAATGTTACAGCCAATAAGCTAATTATCAAAAATAATACTTGTACTAGTACAGTACCTGTCTGCGCTATTGCCTTAACGCTTGGTCCAGCTGAGGTGAATACCACGATTTCAAATAGTGTATTTTACAACAATACTGCGTTCTTCCTGATTGCAAACGCCAGAGTGCCAGCCATAGAAGGCACTGCAAGCAGTCCTACAATGAACGTTTTTAATAATACTTTTTACGATAACGACGCTGGAATAGCGGGTGCTTCAAATACAGATGCTTCACCGGGCCAATCTGTTTTAAATTTCTACAACAATACAATTGTACAAAACAAGCCTTACGCTGAATTTGTAGATTTAATGTTTAGCGTTAACGTTGGCCCAGACACATATTTTGGTGCTTTTCTTAACATGAGAAATAATATTTTCTACAACAATGTAAGCCTTGCAGACGCACCTTATAATTGTGGTAGTCTGGTAGGTGAAAATGGCTCATTAACCAGTGATGGTGGCAATATTTCCAACGATACGAGCTGTAATTCTATTTTTACCTCGACTAATGATAAAAACTCTACCGACCCACTACTAGGTGCTTACCAGCAGGTTGGAAACACATTTGTTTTGCCACTTCAGGCAGGCTCACCTGCACTTGAAAATGCTGTAGCAGGTAGCCCTGCAACCCCAAGCATTGATCAGCGTGGTGTTACACGCCCACAGGCAGCCTTGGCAGACAGTGGATCTTACGAGTACGTTTACCCAACCCCAGACAGTGGTGGTAGCGGTGGAACACTGGCCGGAACCGGCTGGGATGCCAAAACCCCAGCGCTTATAGCAGGACTACTAGTACTAGGCGGCATACTTGCAACTGGTTATGCGGTAAAGAGAAGATAATGTTTGAAATGAACCTTATGAAGTATAAGTTACTATCCCGCGCAACAGTTATTATTAGTATATTGGTCGTAGGGCTACTTTCTCAATTAGCATTTGCCCCCAAAGCAGAAGCCACAACATACAATGTAACTCCTTCTAGTGCTTGTAGTTTTCAAGAAGCACTTGAGGCAGCGGCTACTGATACCCCCGTGGGTAGTTGTGCAGCAGGAGATGGTGACGATACCGTTAATGTTGGCGCCGGCACATATACTTTGTCAGCTAGTTTGGGATATATAGTTAATCCTGGTAATATTTCTGTAGTTGGAGAAAACGCCACCACAACAATTATTGATGGTGCAGGCTTTTCTGGTGTAGTTGTGGCAACAACCGGCAACTATCTAATAGAGAACCTCACATTCCAGAACTTTAGCCCAACTGATCCAGGGGCTGCATTAATAAATAATGCTGCTGGTAATGTTACACTCAATAAACTAATAATTAAAAACAACACATGTGTTGGTGTTACGCCAGTATGTGCTATTGCAGTGACTTTTTCTGCAGCAGGAATAAATACGACTATCTCCAATAGTGTTTTTACTGAAAATACAGCCTTCTTTTTGATTGGTAACATAAGGACAGTTAATGAAGGGCCCTCTGGAAACGCTACAATGAATGTTTTTAATAACACAATTTATAACAATAATTCTTCGATATTGGCTATACAAAATTCGGTAGATGCCGAGGGTCAGTCAACAGCAAATTTCTACAATAATACAGTCGTAAACAATAAATATTATGCTGAATTTGTTGATGAACCATTCATAGTCAACTTAGGTTCTGACCCGGCTTATTTCTCCGCATCGCTTAATCTAAGAAACAATATATTTAGTAGTAATAAACGAACAGACGGAACAACTCCAGGTAACTGTGTCACAAGTATTGGTGAAAACGCAACCCTGACAAGTGATGGTGGAAATATATCTAACGATGATACTTGTAATACTCTATTTATCGCCACCAATGATAAAAACTCTACCGACCCACTACTAGGTGCTTACCAGCAGGTTGGAAACACATTTGTTTTGCCACTTCAGGCAGGCTCACCTGCACTTGAAAATGCTGTAGCAGGTAGCCCTGCAACCCCAAGCATTGATCAGCGTGGTGTTACACGCCCACAGGCAGCCTTGGCAGACAGTGGATCTTACGAGTACGTTTACCCAACCCCAGACAGTGGTGGTAGCGGTGGAACACTGGCCGGAACCGGCTGGGATGCCAAAACCCCAGCGCTTATAGCAGGACTACTAGTACTAGGCGGCATACTTGCAACTGGTTATGCGGTAAAGAGAAGATAATAATTTCAGAAAATAAATAGACCCCGAATTGTTCGGGGTCTTATATTAAGAGCGATTAAGCTCATTAAGTATTTCCTGGGCGTTGTCGCAAAGGTATTCAAGATCTTCGATGCTCATCCCCCAAGGAGGCCCACGCAGTACCAATGCAATCTTTTGGGCTCGCAAGCGCGAGTCTTCTTCTTCCCAGCTGCGCAGGTGAGTATCTCCGATGTAAATTTGCAGCTCGCAATTGATAAATTCTCGAATCAGTCTTTTTAATTCATCAATTTGTTCGCTAGGGTATCGCCCAATTAGATCCTGAAGGTTCATAGTCAAGCCTTTCTAGGTTTGCCTGCACTTTTACTATATAAGTAAGGCTACATTATGCAAGCATAAAAATAAAAAAAGCCTCGTTCTTATGAGGCTTTAATGTAGTCATCCCAAATCATACATGACTCAGTCAACCATTCTACTGTATTTTCTTTAATTGAAATGATTACAAAATCATTTAGGTTGAATGGCTCTGATGTAAGCTCGGCCTTTAGCTTGTAAGCAGGGGACTTTGGGTTGTATATGGAGCTTATATGCCAATAATCATCATTGGATTGTTCCTTCCAGTTTCCTTGAGTAACACAAAAAAGAAAAATCTTAACTGCTAACTTACCTCGCAGTTCAATGTCGTACGACTCGATAAAGGATCTGGGATTATTGTATCTGGGTTTTCCCATTAAACTTATCCATTTCCATCAAGTCTGCCATCCAGTCTTCGTGATTATCGACAATTCTTTCGAGCATTTCAGTACTTAGATTAAATGGTTCATGCTTCAGATACTTAAGTGAACTTTGAATTTGACCAAAGGCATCTTTGTTGGTTCGGTCGCTACACTGCCATGTGTTAAGGTTGAGCACATAAATTAGCAGCAGCTGATAGAACTGATCTCGGTGCTTGGCTGGAAAGCTTTTATATAGCTTTACTACTTCGCTATCGCTCAATTTTGCTCCTTTGAAGGTACGGAAGTAAGATTATATACATATATTTTTTATTTTTCAATTGAAAAGCCCCCACGTATGCAGGGGCTATATATTGTTTTTGTCTAAGTATTCCATAGTTTGACAGAACCAATCTAGCGGATTTGAATTTATAGATTCAATTATGCAGCTTGGAATTTGAAGGGAGCTGATTGTTAGGCCCTCTAGGAATTCTTGTTTTCTTGTTTGAAGAAAGACTAGTTTAGGATCTTCTTCAAGACGCACAAGCGTATGCGAATAAATAAGTACTAACAGCAAAATTGCTTTTTGATCATTACAGCAATAACCATTTAATACTGATTCGAGCTTCATGCTCCCCCCGATAGTAAGGTGCGATGCTGATATCATAGAACAGATTACTACAAAATTAAACTATAAGCTCGTTGGGGGTATAATAGAGTTTATGAATAAGCTTGCTAACAAACTAGATAATTTGCCCAAGACGCCGGGTGTATATTTGTTTAAAGACAAAAAGGGCAAAATTATATACATCGGTAAGGCCTCGATACTACGCCGTAGAGTTAAGTCTTATTTTAGTAAAAAGCACAGTGACTACAAAACACCATTATTGGTGGAAAACATTGCAGATCTAGAGTGGCTTGAGACTAATTCTGAAGTTGAAGCATTATTTTTAGAAGCCGAGCTAATTAAAAGGCATAAACCACTCTATAATGTTCGCGAAAGAGATGATAAAAACTTTATTTATATTCGTATAACTATGCAAGATGATTTCCCAACAGTTGGACTAGTAAGAAGGCCAATGGACGACAAGGCTAAGTATTTTGGGCCATTCATAAATAGCTATGGGGTCAGACAGGCCCTAAAATATCTAAGAAAAGCATTTCCTTACTTTGTTAAAGAGAAGCACAAATATAGCTCTAAGCTTGAATACCAAATAGGAGTATTGCCAAGGCCAGATATCTCCAAAACTGAATATAAGAAGCAAATTAGAAAACTGATAATGGTTTTGGAGGGGAAAAGCACTAAGCTGATTGATCAACTAAAAAAAGATATAGATAAACTTTCAAAGAAGCAAAAGTATGAAGAAGCAATTGAATTTAGAAATCAATATTTGGCCCTTAAAGCCTTAAATACCAGAGTAGTTTTTGGGGGTGAAGAAAAGCTGGTAATTGGTGTAGATATTGCCCTCAGGGGATTAAGCGAAATTCTTAACTTAAAGAAACTTAGACGTATCGAGTGCTATGACATCAGTAACTTTGCTGGGGGCGATAGTGTTAGTTCGATGGTGGTGTTTACAGATGGACTACCAAACAATAGGGAGTATCGACATTTTAAGATGCGGACAAAAGGCCCAAATGATTTTGCAATGATGAAAGAGACATTAAGTCGTAGGTTTAGTGAGCGAAATAAATCTTGGCCAAAGCCAGATTTAATTATTATCGATGGTGGAAAGGGGCAGTTATCTAGCGCCAAAAAGGCCCTGAAAGAGTCAGAAATCGACATAATGACGGTCGGCCTGGCTAAACGCTACGAAACGATTGTAGTTGATGCCAATGATTTGCCATCTCCACAATCACTAAGGAGAGAAGGTGAATACTATATGATTAATTTTGAATCTGATTCGCCTATACTTCATCTGATCCAAAGGATTCGCGATGAGGCTCATAGATTTGCTGTAAGTTACCACACTGTTGTTCGAGCTAAAAGAATTAAAAAATCACAGCTTGAAGAAATAAGCGGTATCGGCCCGGCTTCTCGTAAGAAATTAATAAGAGCTTTTGGTAGCGTTGCCGGAGTGAAGGATGCTACTGAAGTAGAGATTGCGAAAGTTTTGGGCAAAGCAAAGGCCAAGTTGCTAACCGACCAGCTTAGATAGTTCGTTTATCTGTAAATATGTTAAAATATACTTGTGGTAAGACGCTTTTTATTAACATGGCTAGCAAATTTTTTAGGTTTATCTGCTGCAACAATATTCTTAAAAGGAATAGCGGCCGACAGCTTTACAGTACTGCTAATAGCTAGCTTGATATTTGGTTTAGTTAATGCCTTTTTAAGGCCTTTCTTGGTAATACTTAGTCTCCCGGCCATAGTATTGACTTTTGGTCTGTTTAGTTTAATAATTAACACCCTTCTATTGTATATAACAAGTGCAATTTATTCTCCTTTTAGGGTAGAATCAATATGGTCAGCGATTGGTGCGGTAATTGTGGTCTGGCTAGCCAATTATCTAATGGGATTTATAATCGATAAGGAGCAAATATGAAAACATTTTTACAGGTAGCATTAGTAATAATCTCGATATTAATAACCATCTTTGTGATGCTTCAAAATCAGGGTGGTGGATTAGGTACTGCATTTGGTGGAGAAGCAAGCTTTTATCGAACCAAGCGTGGAGCTGAAAAGTTCCTCTTTGGAGGCACCGTAGTACTTGGAATAGCCTTCGTGGTATGTATATTGGCGCTATTAACCGTCTAAATAATGAGTTCTTATACAGAATTTACATTCAAAAGAAAGCTAAGAAGCTGGAAACGAAAATTCAAGCTTTGGCGCACTTGGCTCTATAATTACCTTAACCGCCATTTGTTTGGATCGTGGCAGAAGCTGGGCAATGTTCGTTGGACTTTTGCTGCCTGGATATTTATTATTTTAGTTTCTTTTTGGGGTTTAACTTCTCAGATAATTACTCTTAATCAAATAACATCCCAAGAAAAACCTAAAAGAGGAGGCATTTATAAAGAGGCTCTGGTCGGTCAGGTCAAAAGTCTTAATCCTCTTTTTCCAGAAAACAATGCTACAGAATCTGTCGTTAGTTTAGTTTTTAGTGGTCTTACGAAAGTTAATGGCAATAGAGAGATAGTAAGCGACCTAGCCGAGAAATGGGAAGTTTCGGAAGATAGAAAGAACTATACTTTTTACTTGCGCAAGAATGCTACCTGGCATGATGGAGTTAAGGTAACTTCAAATGACATTGCATTTACTGTAGATAGGGTTCAGAACCCCGATACTCGCAGTCCATATTCGGCAAATTGGAACGGTGTAAAGTACCAAATTATTGATGAGACCACTATAAGGTTCAGCCTACCATCATCTTATGGAAACTTTTTATACAACACTACTCTAGGAATACTGCCAAAGCACCGACTAGATAGCGTGGCATCTTCTAATTTACGTTCTTACGAATTTAATCAACGTCCAATAGGTACCGGCCCATACAAAATCGATTTATTGGAAGTGGATAGTAGCGCTATAAATCTTAAGGCTTATGAAAAGTACTATATTCAAGAGCCATATATTTCAGATGTAATCTTTGCTTTATTCCAAGACAGTAAGGAAGCAATTGATTCATTAATTAGAAAACAAGTTGACGCGGTTTCTCAGGTTCCTCCAGAAGATGTTTCGACAGTAGAGAAAATTCAAGGTATAAATGACTACCGCATAGGGCTGCCAGCCTACGTTGGCGCATTCTTTAATACAAAAAATTCACCAATGAATAACTTAGATTTTAGAAAGGCTCTTGCGCTTTCGACTGATAGAGAGGGGATAGTTAAAGATCAACTTTATTCTGAGGGATCTGTTGCTTATTATCCTATACCAGCAGGTTTCGTTGGATTTAACCCAAGCGCCGAAAAATATCAGCTAAATTTTGATAAAGCAAAGGAGTATTATGCAAATTCAAAAGTTTCTAATGGTACAAATTTAAGATTAGTTACTTTAGATTCAGCACAATATAAATTAGTCGCCAACAAGTTGGCCGAACAGTGGAGAAAACTAGGTGTCAATGTCGAAGTGATAACTGCAGATATTTCAAATCTTCAACAAAATTATATCAGAAGTCGAAATTATGACATTCTTTTGTATGGTCAAAATATTGGTATCGATTCAGATGTATATAGTTTTTGGCATTCTAGCCAAATTAATGATCCTGGATTAAATATATCTAATTATAAAAATGCTGATGCTGATAAGTTTTTGGAGGCCGGAAGATTAGCGAAAGACCAAGCTTTTAAGGCAAGTAGATATTCATCTTTCGTAGATATATGGTCTAAGGATGTGCCTGCAGTAATTATTTATTCTCCATATTATAATTACGCACAATCGGATAGGATAAAGGGATTTGATGCTAAGAAAATAGCTGAACCCAGCAATAGGTTTTACAACATATACAATTGGTATCTTCTGAGCAATTAAGTACTTATTTTACGTAGTAAAAGTTATAGCCTGTGTCGTTTTTGCGGTCCCAGTTGAACTGTGGCCTTAATAGGTACCATACACTTCGATAGGCATTTACTCCGGCAATTTGGTATTCATAAGTCGTATTATTAGCTACTTCAATATTGTTGTTCGTTCTATCAAGTTTGGCACCTTCCGGAACACCCTCTATTGGCCTTACGCAAAACGAAACGTCTAGTGGTGCAGGGAAGCTGAATCTGCCATCTGCATCGGTAGTTACGGTCTTATCACCAATACAAGTCTGTAATTTAACATTGGGCAGAGGAGCGTCGTTTAGTGTGATTCGGCCATTAACTGTCACATTATATGATTCTGATGGCATACCGAAGGGGTTAGGTGGTAATATCGGTGCAGTAGGTAGGGGTGAAGCTGCTGGTGCATTTACACTTTGAGAGCTAGATGCAGCAGCGAAGGTGGTTCCTTTTATCCAGCATTTATAACTAGCATTCCAAGGCTGAGTGCCGCGACGTGCGAAAGTATTGTTGAAAGCCATTTCTTGAATTTCACCCGGCGCCATGTAGGCTTGGGGGTATTGAGCTGCTAGCTCTGGCCCAACAGCACTTCTCCAGGTGCGTGCATCGTATTGATATTTGCCAGTGTGGCCACCGGGTCCTATTCTATCGTAGCGTCCACCTGATTCGCAGTAGCCAATTTTATCTCTCCAAAAATCTGGGTCGGTGTTGAATACTGGTATTCCTGTAGAAGCGTAACTCCTGATAATGAGAAATAGGCCAACAATTACGAATATTGATATGAACACGGCAATAGCAGGCTTGCTTGTAATTACGCTTTTGATGTTTTTATTACTGGATGTTCTAGATTTTTGATTTTTCATAATACTTATGTATTAGTTTAGACGAATCTCTATATAAGTCAAACTTACTTTATTAAATACTATAAAGTTGTTATGCTATTAGTATGAGTACTCTAGTAAAAGAAATGCAAGAAAAGCTCGATGGCGAAGTAGTGTATGATGCGCACAGCCGTGATTTTTTTTCTACCGACGGAGGCATTTTTAAGGTTACCCCTAAGCTAGTAGTGTATCCCAATAATGAAAAAGACGTTATTGAAGTTTTGAGATTCAATCACAATTTAGTGCCCAAGAAAAAAGCTTTACCTATTACTGCAAGAGGTAAGGGCACCGATCAGGGCGGAGCTTCTTTGAGCGAGGGTATTTCTTTGGTATTTCCGGCCCACATGCGAAAACTGGTGGAGATGAAAAAAGATACCATTACAGTTCAGCCAGGAATGATATTTGCACACTTAGAATCCGTACTAAAAAGTCATGGTAGGTTCTTGCCGCCATATCCAGCCAGTGTAGATTTTTGCAGTATCGGCGGAGCACTTGCAAATAATGCAGCTGGCGAGAAGACTTTAAAGTATGGACCTATGCGTAACTACGTTGCAGGACTTAGGGTAGTTTTGCACAATGGTGACGTTATAGAGACATATAGGCTTACAAAAAAGGAACTTGCTCAAAAGAAAAAGCAAGGCGATTTAGAGGGCGAGCTGTATAGGACGGTTGACGAATTAATTGAGGCCAATAGAGATGTAATTGAAAAGGCAAAGCCAATTGTTTCCAAAAATTCAGCCGGTTATGATTTGTGGGATATAAAAGGCAAGGATGGTAGTTTCGATTTATCTCAGCTTTTTGTTGGTTCGCAAAGTACTCTAGGAGTTATTACTGAAGCTTCGTTGTATCACATACCTTTTAATAAAAATACCACTCTGTTGGTTGGCTACTTCGATAGTATAGAAAAAATGCGCCAGGCTGTCGTCGAGATTGCTCCATTAGTGCCGAGCGCCCAAGAGCTAGTCGATGATCAGGTAATTAATTTTGTTATGGAAAAGCAACCGTCGCTAGTAGCAAATTTACTTCCAGAGCAAATGCCTAAGGTTGTGCTTTTGGTGGAGTTCGATGATGAAAAACTAAAAGCTCAAAAGAAAAAATCTAAGACTGCCGAAAAGATATTAAACAAATATGCATTCGAAACAAAGACTAGCAATAATAAGCTAGAGCAAGATCATCTGTGGAAGATTAGGAGACAAGCAGCTGCAGTTATCTGGATGCAACAAGGCCCTAAGAAAGCTCTACCAATTATCGAAGATGGAATTGTTCCTTTAGAGCATTTTGACGAGTTTGTTAAGCAGGCCTATGGGCTTCTAGATAAATACAAAGTTAAAAATGCAGTCTGGGGGCATGCAGGTAATGGGCATCTACACATCCAGCCGTTTTTAGATTTGAGTAATATTCGCGATAGACATAAAATTTATGCGCTTTCAGATGAGTTTTATAAGATGGTATTAAAATTGGGCGGCAGTATATCTGGCGAACACAATGATGGAATAATGCGTGGTGGGTATTTAAGACAAATGTATGGAGCTGAACTTTACGGATTGTTTAAGGAAATTAAAAAACTATTTGATCCGTACAATTTATTGAACCCACGCAGTAAGCTTGGGGCCACCAAGGAATACGGCCAGGTACATTTGCGCAAAGAATATTCTATGAAGCACTTAAGTGAGCACATGCCTGGGCTTGGTTCTTTCCATTAAGCTTACAAAATATAGTCTTTTCAGATATAATACTCGGGTTGAAAATATAATCTGCCGTGGTGGTGGAATTGGTATTCGCGCTAGCTGTCGAGTGATAGCGAGCATAAATATTAGGCTAGAACTAGCACCTCAACAAAGTTGGGATGCTGAAATATCTTAATAAACCGAGCCGTGGTGGTGGAATTGGTATTCGCGCTAGCTGTCGAGAGATAGCGAGCATAATATTAGGCTAGAACTAGCACCTCAACAAAGTTGGGATGCTGAAATATCTTAATAACCGAGCCGTGGTGGTGGAATTGGTAGACACGCTAGCTTGAGGGGCTAGTGCCCAATATATCGGGCGTGGAAGTTCGAGTCTTCTCCGCGGCACCATAAAAAACTCACAAATTATTGTGAGTTTTTTGATGCTTCTAAGGTATTTTCTAACAGGCAAGCCACAGTCACAGGGCCGATACCCCCCGGAACTTTAGAAATAACTGAGGCTTTTGGTTCTACGCTTTCATAATCAACATCGCCGACTATTTTGCCATTGGCTTCGGCGGCACCTGCGTCCAATACTATTACATCGTGTTTGATCATATCGCCTGTAAGCAATTTAGGAACACCAGCTGCTGAAATAATAATATCGGCACCCAAAGTTAATTCGTAAAGATTTTTAGTATTATTGTCGGCTGTCATTACTTCATAGCCTTTATTTTTAAGAATAATTGAAAGTGGCAAGCCAACAAGCTTTCCCTGGCCAATTACTAAAATGCTTTTATCATTTAATTCAATATTTTCTTGCTCTATAATTTCTAGAATTGCCTTTGGGGTTGCTGGTATTAATATTAGTTTATTATTCTTTAATAATTCTAAAGATTTGCCAGATAAACCATCTACATCTTTTTTAGTTGGGATAAAATCAAGAACCTCTTGAAAATTATCTAATCCATTCATGGGTAACTGGGCAATAATGCTATTAGTTGACTCGTCTCTAGCCAGTTTCTGTATTTCAGCTTTGCATTCATCAATATCTTTTCCAGACCAGTCTAATACGTCAAATTCAATGCCAACTTCTTTTGCTTTTTTAATCTTAAGACCTACATACAATTCAGATCGCTCATCAGGATTGTAGGTTATGATTGCTAGTTTGGGCTTGGTATTCTCGGCTGAGGTTTTATTTTTTATTGAGTTTAGTATATTTTCGGCAATCTCTTCGCCGTTGATTATTTTGCGCATAAGACAAGTTTAGCAAACTTTGTCCTGATTGACCCTAAAAATTTTTTATGGTATAAATTATAAACTTTTCCATGTAAACAAAAGG
Organism: Candidatus Saccharimonadota bacterium; assembly: GCA_014191035.1. Lineage (GTDB taxonomy): Bacteria > Patescibacteriota > Saccharimonadia > CAILAD01 > BJGX01 > BJGX01. The sequence continues at coordinate 16,874 of BJGX01000005.1, read as the reverse complement.
GGGATACATGGACAGTACCAGCCAACTTAAGTTGCCCGATAATGCAATAATCATTGATCTTACAATGAATGTCGATGAAGAAGCAGGAAAAAAGGTTAAGCAAAAAGTAGCTCGTCTGCTAGAGCCAAAAGAACTACACGATCTTATTGAGTACCTGACTGCCGAAATTAGCTACAGTCTGGTTACATCGGAAAAAAGCCCAGTCCTAAGCGCAATGCGCGATACCCTAATGAGACTGCGAGAGATTGTTAGCGAAGACTTTGCCGAGATAGAGTCACTTGTTGAGGCTCTCGACGAAGTGATTGAGGCTCAGAACAAAGAGATTGCTGAGCTCAAGAGCAAGGCCTCCGCACTGACTTCAGAGAACAATACTCTGCACAACTCATTGACACGGCTTCGTAAGCTTCTAAAGGCCGATGAAGTTAAAGAGGCCCTTAGCTTCTGCGACAGGCTTCAAAAGCAAAGTGTTGTCGGTGAAATTGGGCAAAAAGCTGTTCTTTTGGGTGAGAGCATAAAAAACGCTCTTATCACCATTAAGGGGATCTAGGCCACCTGCCGATCAAGAATTATTCTTGGTCGGTTTTTTATTTAGTCTTCTGGTCTTTTATATGGCCAATTCCCAGGCGCGTCATCGAGCCTACCTGCCCAATTTTGTGCCGGGTCAATAATGTATGTAACTCCACTAGTAGCGCTTTTGTATCTTACCCATGCGTGCGCCCCTCTACCGGCCACTGAATTTCTGTCTATTGAGACATCGCCATCTATGTACCCTTCGTTTTTTAATCTTTCAAGTAGATAACCTGCCATTAAGGCCTGATGCCGGCATACTCCTTTTTTGTTGTCTATAAAGTAGCTTAAATTAATTTTTTGATTTTTAAATTCTTTACTCGCAACACTTACAAAATCTCCATCGTATCTCATTTGATCCATTACTAATTCAAAAACATCAGATAATATTCCATTTTTTACATTGCTGCTTAGCCCCAATTCTTCTTGCTCTTTTTGCCTATTTTGGATTTTTTGCCAAAGAGAACTATATATTTTGTCATAAGATTCTTTTGCTTGACTGTTGATATCATCTACGACGATTTCTTCTCTTTCGCCTGAGCCCAAATATACTCCCTGATTAATTTTTTCATCTCTGCCAATAACATGGCGATCTTTGTAAATTCCATATTTTGATGGGTTAGATGGAGATATTTCGCCCAGCTTTAGCTCGCCTGTCGGCTCCTCGTAAAGAGGGTTATTTTTAAGCTTCTCAAGCTCTGTTCTGCTAATTGTCCTATTCCAGCTTGCTTCTGGTTTTGGGCGATATGATTCTGACATAACTATATTGTACTTTATAAAATAAAAAATCCCACAAAGTGGGACTTTTTATGGTGGGTGATGAGGGACTCGAACCCCCGACATCCTCGGTGTAAACGAGACGCTCTAGCCAACTGAGCTAATCACCCGCGAACCTGATAATTATACTATTAAACCCTGTATTCGTAAAGAAGCAAATATAATTTGCTATAATATTTCTAACAATTAAAAAAGGAAAAATTATGCCAGAAACAACTAAACCTAAATTTGAATCATCAGAAAAAGATGTTGACAACACAGAACTTAAACAGGATTTGCAGGATATAAAAAAAGAACAAAAGAAACAATCTATACTGAGCAAACTATCCGATTTTACAAAGAAGACTTTTTCAAGAGATAAAGATTCCACAGTTGGCGAAGAAGGTATTAAAGATCAAAGCCCTAGGGCTGAAGCTATTTCTAGTTTTACAGATGAGTCGGGCAGAGTAAGAGGCTCTATCGAAGAGCACAGAGCGGAAGAGCAACGTATAGTCGCCGAACGAGAACGGTCTGGCCGGGCTAATGCAACCAATGAAGAAGAGCAAAGAAAAGGCGAGTTAAGAAGAAGGGCTATTGCTGAGCTTGAAGAGGAACATATATACGTCAAGGGCGGTCAACAAGCAATACAGGCAAAAATGGCAGAAATTGAAGCTCGTGATAAAGCAAACGCAGAAAATTCTGACACATCTGAAAAGGTTTAACTAAAAAAGACCCAAAAGGGTCTTTTTTAATAATATCTGGTGGGAGAGGAGGGACTCGAACCCTCAAGCCTTACGGCAACGGATTTTAAGTCCGTCGTGTATACCAATTCCACCACTCTCCCTTGGAGGCGCGTACCGGAGTCGCACCGGTGTAGCGGGTTTTGCAGACCCGTGCCTAACTCCTCGGCCAACGCGCCATATATCGATATATTATACCTTCTACTTCTCAATCTGTAAAAGGGTAGAATAATGTACTAAAATCTGCTATGATTATTCGCGTTACTTCACATATTTATTTGTGATTCGCACGACACGGCGAGATAGCTCAGTTGGTAGAGCAGTGGCCTGAAGAGCCTCGTGTCCTCGGTTCGATTCCGAGTCTCGCCACCATTTTTAGTTAAGCGGGTATAGCTCAGTTGTTTAGAGCGCATCCTTGCCAAGGATGAGGCCGGGGGTTAGAGTCCCCCTACCCGCACCATAAAAAGTCCTCATATTATGAGGATTTTTTATTTGCGCTATAATATATATATGATTAAAGACTTAAGAAAAATTCCCAAACTCAAAGTTTTGAGCCTTTATAAAAATTCTTTTTTAGAATGGAAGGATAATTTTAATAATTACACCAAGATTGCTTTGGTTGTTGCAATGCCGGTAGCAATAATAAATGCCTTTCAGACTAATGGGTATCTGGGCGACTATGGCTTAACTACTGCAATAGCATGGACATTTACGTTTATAAGTCTTATATATTTTGCAATTCATAGTAAGAATTTGAAGGATTCAAAATTAGCGACCATTTACACATCTGCGAGCTCCAGATTTTTGCAGTATCTTGGAGCAAATCTTATTTTGGCGATTTTTGCATTGCCATTTTTTTTGAGCTTATTTGGTCTATTTTTGTCTTTACCAATATTTAACTTGCCACCCGTAGTGTTTTTGCCACTTTCAATAGTTTCATTTTTGTTATCATCGTACTTGCTAGCAAGGTTTGGTATGACACAGATTGTTGTGGTTGCAGACCAATACAGTGTTATTGAGTCTTTCAAAAAAAGCACTGAACTAACTAAAAAGAATCGTTGGCGTGTATTTTTTGCAACTTTTTTATTAATTTTGACATTTCTTATTGCGCTTACAGGAATTCAGTTTGTTTTAGGTTTAAAGGCAGAAATAGCGCAAAATCAAATTATTTCTTCGATAGTTTATATTATTGAGGCGTCGTTTTTGGCACCAATATTTTTTATATTTCAGGCCGAAATGTATAAGGAGCTAAATGGAAAAAAGTAAAGCCAATAAACGTGCCCAAGAGCTTCGTGAAGTAATAGCCGAATATCGTTACCGCTACCATGTGCTGGACGATCCAACAATTACTGATGAAGTTTATGATAGCTTGACCCGTGAACTTCGAAAGATAGAAGAAGAATATCCAGATCTAATTACCGCTGATTCGCCAACCCAAAGAGTTGGAGGTAAGGCATTGTCGAAATTTAAAAGTATTGAGCACCAAAAGCCAATGTTGAGCTTAAATGATATTTTTGACATTGAAGAACTCGAAGCCTGGGAGAAGCGCATGCATAAACTTACTGGTAAAAAAGAGCTCGAGTATTATGCTGAACTTAAAATGGATGGTCTTGCTATGGCGTTGCAATACGAGGATGGAGTTTTTAAACGCGCAATAACTCGTGGTGATGGCAAAACAGGGGAAGACGTAACGCATACTGTAAAAACAATCCAAACCGTACCGTTGAGACTTAAAAAAAGTAGGAAAGCACCCAAAGAAGTATATAATTTTTTTGAAATTCGTGGCGAGGTTATTATCCCGAAAAAGGAATTTGAAAGAATAAACAAAGATCGTGAAAAGCAGGGACTACCTCTATTTGCCAACCCACGAAATGCCGGTGCTGGTACAATTCGTCAGCTAGACCCCTCCGTTGCCGCAAAACGCAAATTACAATTTATCGGTTATGCAATCGAAATGGACTTACCGGGCCTTACCAACCATTCAGACGAGCACGAACTCGCCAGAGAGCTTGGATTTAAAGTAGAACCAAATGACACTCATAAAAAAAGCCTAAAAGAAATTGAAGAATTCATAAAATACTGGGCAGAGGCTCGCGAAAAATTGCCTTATCAAACGGATGGTTTGGTTATTACGATTAACAATAACGCCGAATTTGAAACGCTTGGTGTTGCAGGTAAAGCCCCACGCGGAGCAGTTGCCTATAAATACCCGGCTGAAACCGCAACTACGGTACTAGAGGATATTAGGGTCAGTATTGGTAGAACTGGAGCTGTCACTCCTTACGCTGTTCTTAAGCCTGTAAATGTTGCTGGAAGCACAGTGCGCCGAGCGACACTACACAATGAAGATGAAATTAAAAGAAAAGATTTGCGTATCGGAGACACTGTAATCATACAAAAAGCCGGCGATATTATTCCTGAAGTTATTGAGCCTATAAAAAAGCTAAGAAGTGGCAAAGAAAAGATTTGGAAGATGCCAAAAGAAATTAATGGTGTTGCAGTCGTTCGAGCAGAAGGCGAAGCCGTGGCGCGCTTGGCCGATTTGTCCACCGGAGAAATACGTTGGCAACAATTAATCCACTTTGTAAGTAAGTCTGCTTTTGATATTGATGGTTTAGGGGAAAAGATTTTGGCTCAGCTTATGGAAGAAGGTCTGATAGAAAGCGCCGTCGATATTTTCAAGCTGCAAAAAGATGATTTAGTTGGACTTGAGCGCTTTGCAGAGACTTCAGCCCAAAATCTTATCGATTCTATAAAAGAGCATTCTAAAGTTACTCTGGGCAGATTTATTTATGCGCTAGGTATACGGCATGTTGGTGCCAAGACGGCCAATGATATTGCCCAGAATTACCACAGATTGGATAGTTTCATGAATGCTAAATCTGAAGATTTAAATAAAATTGAAGGAATCGGTGAAGTGGTTGCAGAATCTCTTGCTGATTGGCTGGGCGAAAGTGCAAATCATAAACTCGTTAAGGATTTAACTTCTGCTGGGGTAGAGGTATTGAACGAGGAGCCCAAAGCTAATGGAAAGTTTACAGGTACAACATGGGTATTTACTGGAACCTTAAATGAATTTAGTCGCGAGGAGGCTGGGGCTAAAGTTAGAGCCTTGGGTGGCGAGGTAACTAATTCTGTAAGTAAAAATACTAGCTACGTTGTGGCTGGAGAGGAGCCAGGAAGTAAATATGCTAAGGCTAAAAGCTTAGGAGTAAATATAATATCCGAGCTAGATTTCAAAAACAAAATAAAATAGTGATACAATAAGCACAACCAAAATGAAACAAAAACAAAATAAAAATACTCTCTACTGCTTCAGTCCGCCAGTAATGATTGGGACATTTGCGATTGAATTGGTGCTGGCTTTGTACGCCTTTTTAAAATTAAGGCCTAGCAGAATAAAAAATATTATTGTCGCCACTTTGTTTCTATTGGCCTCTTTTCAGCTGGCAGAGTTCTTTGTGTGCAGTAATTATAACGTCGAAGGAATAAATATAATTTCTAGATTGGGTTATATTGCTATAACATTCTTGCCTCCTTTAGGAATCCATCTGGCAAACGAAATTGGGGGCCGTAAAAAACACTGGAGTATTTATGCCTCCTATGTCTTCGCTATTGGATTTACTGCATTCTTTTTGCTAGTACCAAATTCAATAAACGATTCAATATGCACCGGAAACTATGTTATTTTTAGATTCTCAAAGCCATACAACCTGCTCTATGGTGCTTATTATTTCGGGCTTTTACTGGGAACACTTGTTATTTCTGTTAATCTTAGCTCTGTTCAAAAAAAGAAGAAACTTAGAAGCGCATTACATTGGCTTATTATTGGCGTGCTAACCTTTACCTTGCCTACCGGAATTATATATTTGATGGCACCATCGGCAGGTTCAGCAATACCATCAGTGATGTGCGGCTTTGCAGTAATATACGCAATTATTTTGGCTTTTAGAATCGCGCCACTATCATCTAAGACAAAATAGTGTTCGCATGGCTTAGCTATATCTGGTAAAATAACAGATATGAATAAAATAAATCGCTCAGATATAGAAGCTGCTGCAAAATTATCAAGAATAGAATTAGACAGTAAAAATATCAATTCTATTACTGAAGATTTTGGCTCTATTTTAAATTTTGTTGAAATCATTCAGAAAGCTGAGACCGGCGGAGTTGCACCTACATCTCAGGTGACAGGCTTAAATGATGTTTGGCGAGATGATGAAGTAGTTAAATCAGAAGTTGAGCCAAGAGTTTTGATTGACTCTGCCCCTGAAACCTTGGACGGTTATGTAAAAGTTAAGAAGGTTTTATGATGGAAGACTTGAATTACCTAACAATCAGCAGAGCCCACGATTTATTAAAAATGAAAAAAATTACTGCTCAGGATTTAGTTAAGTTTTATATTGATAAAATTAAAAAAAATAATCCAAAAATTAAAGCAGTCATAACTATTTCCGAAAAAGACGCTCTTAAAAAAGCTAAATTTATAGATTCCAAAATATCTGAAGGCAAAGAAATTGGAGTACTTGAGGGCATCCCCTATACAGCAAAAGAAATGTTTATGACTAAGGGTGTAAAAACAACTGCAGCGAGCAAAATATTAAATGACTACGTAGCGCCATACTCGGCAACGTCAATAAAAAAACTAGAAGAGCACGGCGCTATATTGATCGCCAAAGTAAACCAAGATGAATTTGCCCATGGTGGGAGCACCGAAAATAGTGGGTATCACCCTACGCATAATCCCTGGGATTTAGATAGGGTTCCGGGCGGAAGTTCGGGTGGCTCGGCGGCAGCCGTAGCGGCAGACTTTGGAATATTTAGTCTAGGTACCGATACTGGCGGGTCTATCCGTCAGCCTGCTGCATATTGTGGAGTTACAGGTCTAAAGCCAAGCTACGGGGCCGTAAGCAGATATGGAGTTGTATCGATGGCTAGTAGCTTTGACTGTATAGGTCCAATTGCTCGAAATGCCGAAGATGCACAGATTGTTTTTGATGCCATTAAAGGTCTTGATAGTAAAGATTCCACAACAGTGGGTTATGACTTCTCGAATTCCAACGATGAAACAAATGCAATATACTATCAGGTTGGTAATATTTTAGACGAAGAAATATCGAAACATAAAATTGAAGGAATTAATATAGCTCAAAAAGAGCCAGTAGAAAAACTTGGCATTACAAATGAGGCGTTGGCGGCCTATTATGTATTGGTACCTTCAGAAATTAGCTCTAATTTGGAGCGCTACGATGGAATACGCTATGGTGAAAGTTCCCAGAAAGCATCGAATCTTAGTGAAACATATTTTAAAACTAGAGGTGAATTTTTTGGAACCGAGGTAAAAAGACGAAATTTAATCGGGTCTTATGCACTTTCTGCAGGATACTATGATGCTTATTATAAAAAAGCGATGCAGGTTCGAACGATTGTTAAAGAAAAAGTCGACAAGGTACTAGAAAAGTACGATGTAATAATTGTTCCAACCACTACGGAGCCAGCATTTAAGATTGGATCTAAGTCTGATCCAATTGAAATGTACAAAACAGACCTACTAACGGTTTTTGTTAATTTGGCAGGAGTTCCGTCGGTGAGTATACCCTTTGGAATAGATGAAGACACTAACCTTCCACTTGGACTGCAAATAATTGGAAAACAGGGGGACGATCTAAAGATTTTAGAAATTGCTAAAAAAATCCAATCTTTAACTAAATATCATGAAAGAGTGGAGGGAATTACGTTATGAATTTGTCCTTAATTTCGTTTTTTTTGGCTTTAATAGTCATTAGTTCTTTGATTGTTATTCTTTTAAAGGGAAGAGCTCAGCCAATAAGAAAAAGTTTTAAACCAGAAGAAAATAGTAATCAAGAAAATTCAAAAGTTTTAGATCAGGGTTTAGTTCAGGCAAAATGGGCAGAAATTAAAACAATGCAAAACTCTGGTCCTTCAGGACTTAAGGCTGCTTTAATTGATGCTGATAAATTGCTAGATTATTGCATGATTGGCAAGGGATTTGCTGGTGAGACGATGGGGGATAGATTAAAAAGCGAAGGAAGTAGGTTTAATAATTTAAACGCAGTTTGGTCTGCTCACAAATTACGTAACCAAATTGCTCATGAGGTGGAGCATGATTTGGTTCCCGAACAGATCAAAAGGGCAATTGATGATCTAGGACTTGCTATAAGAGATTTAGGAATAAAACTATCATGAGTAAATATAAGCCAACAATTGGAATAGAAATTCACACCCAGCTTGCAACAAAAAGTAAAATGTTTTGTGGTTGCAACAACGATAGTCGTGGATCTAAGCCTAATAGCAATATATGTCCGGTATGCATGGCTTTACCTGGAACGCTACCGGTTATAAATAAAGGTGCAGTAGAAATGGCAATAAAAATGGCTAAAGGCTTTAACGCTAAGGTTGCAAATGTCACAAGTTTTGATCGCAAGAACTACTTTTATCCAGACTCCCCTAAGGGTTATCAGATAACTCAAATGTATGAGCCTATTATTCAAGATGGTTTCGTGGAAATCTTAATAGATAAAGAATTCAAAAAAATTGGCATACACCATGCTCACATAGAAGAAGATGCAGGCAAGCTAACACATCCAGATGGTGCCGACTACAGCCTAGTTGATTATAACCGTGCAGGAACTCCGTTGGTTGAGATTGTTTCCGAGCCTGATATAAATAGTCCCGAAGAAGCCAAGCGATACCTACAGGAAATATATAATATTGTCACTGCGCTTGGTGTATGCAATGGAGATATGGAGCATGGTAATTTCAAATTTGATTTAAATGTTTCGGTTAGTGACAGCGAAGAACTTGGAACAAGAACAGAATTGAAAAATCTTAATTCATTTAGAAATGCCGAGAGGGCGCTAAAATATGAAATTCAAAGACAAATTGATTTACTAGAATCTGGAGAAAAAGTAAAACAAGAAACGCGCGGCTGGAATGATGCTAAATCAAAAACTTTTTCTCAAAGGAGTAAAGAAGAGGCAAATGACTATCGTTATTTTCCTGAGCCAGATATCCCGCCATTAAATTTGAGTAACGATTTTATTTCTGAGATTCAAAAAGAAATAGATGTATTGCCCAGTACGATAAGAAAAGAACTACTTGAAATCGGTTTGAGCGTAGACGATCAAGACCTGCTGATATCTCAGCCAAAAACAGCAAAAATTTTTCAGGATGCCAGAGAAATATTAAAAAAAGAAAAACTAATAAAAAAGGCTGTTAACTGGCTGGTTGGAGATTTTCAGGCACTTGGACTAGACGACAGAAAAGACCTTACCGGAAAAAACTTAGCAGAGCTAGTTAAGCTGATTGATGATGAAGAGATTAGCTCTAAAATAGGTAAAGAAATTTTTGCGGAAGTTTGCGGAGGGGAAGCACCCAGCAAGATTATCGATGATAGGGGTCTGGTTCAGGTTTCTGATGATACAGAACTAGAAAAAATAATTACCGAAATAATTAAAAACAATCCTAAGCCAGTTGAAGATTATAGGTCGGGAAGTGAAAAAGTATTAGGATTTTTTGTAGGGCAGGTCATGAAAGAAACTAAAGGACAGGCTAATCCTTCAAAAGTTAATGAGCTTGTGGTTAAATTATTGAAAGGATAAAATTATGCAAAATATTCAAAACGACATATTAAAAGGTTTTGGCAACGTAAATTTATCGGTTGACGATCTGATTACACGACTACCACTTGCTCTGGTTGTTATTGTGGTTGGTATTATCTTAATAAAGTTACTGAGCATGTTTGTTAATAGATCGATTAAATGGACTAAATGGCCAGTTGGTCTTCAGGAAATTTCAGCTGCTCTTATTAAAGTGGTACTTTGGGTTATCTTCTTTTTAGTTCTATTGCAGGTGCTTGGCTTAACAAATGTGGCCCTAGCCCTTACTGGATCATTTGCTATTGTGCTTTTGGGATTTTCTAATGCGATTACTTCTACTGTAAGCGATGTTTTGGCAGGTTTACAGTTAGCCAATGACAAAGATTTTAAGGTGGGCTTTGAAGTCAAGGCAGGAGACCAAAAGACCGAGGGCGTGGTAAGAGAAATGGACATCAAAAAGACCAGAATAGAGGATAAGAACGGAAGGCTTCATGTAATACCTAATAGTCTAATTGAAAAAAATGAATGGGTTGTTTTAGATAGACACGTTCATTCTAAAATGCCTAGTAAATCAAGTGGTATAATTAGTAGAGCAAAATCTAAAATAAAGAAAGAGGGTAAATAATGAATAATCTATTAGTAGTTCTAATTACTTTGGTATCGATTGCCTTGGTGATACTTATTATTTATACAGTCATATTTTTAATAGGGCTAATAAAGACAATGAAGCAGGTTCGCCTGGCTTCCAATGAAGTTATGATAGCATCTAAAAAGGTTCAAGAGAGTGCTGATACAGCAACAGAGCTGGTTGATGAAGTAAGAAGCGCGGTTGTTAATCCAGGAGTTATTGCGGTGCTTATAGAAAAATATTTAAGAAAACATTATGAAAAGAAAGGAAAAAGAAATAGTGAAAAATAAAGGATTCTTCAAAGGGGCAGCAATTGGAGCTGCAATCGCAGGCACACTTGCTTTACTTTTTGCACCAAAGGCTGGCAAAGAACTAAGGGAGGATATTGCGAAAAAGGCAAAAGAGATTAGTAATGATTTGGATGAGAAGATAAAGAAGGCACGCAAAGAAGCAGACAATCTAACGGGTGAAGCTAAAAAGAAAAAGATGGAGCTTATTGATAAGGCAGAAAGATTGAAAAAAGACCTATCAGAAAAAGGTGATGATTTCAGTAAATCAGGAAAAAAGGTGACTAAAGTGGCCGCAAGGGAGGCTGATAAACTGATTCAAGATGGAAAGGTTTTGATGCAAGAATTAAATACTCAAAAAAGTGGAGCATTAAAAGAAACTAAAAAATTCGTCTCAAAGGCAGGTAAGTCTACTCAAAAAGTAGTAAATGTAGCAGCTAAAGAAGTTCGTAAAGATACATCTTCCAAGAAGACAAAATAATGTCTAAAAAGAATGAATATAAAAATATTTCCAAACAAGATCTAGTATCGCTCGATGCAATATTAGAAACTCTTAAAGATCGAAGAAAATTATTGTGGCTTAATTTTAAAGCAGGATTTGTTAGGGGATTTGCAGGAGTGTTTGGTGCTGCAGTGGCCATATTGATAATTGGCCTAATGGTAACTTATTTGGGCGGCATACCTTTTATTGGGGAATTTATAAATAAAATAGGTGAAGCTGTCACAACTTCTAAGTAGGTTGCTATAATAAAATTATGCCGGGGAGTGATTTAGCTTTGAAAAATGAGATTATAAATAAAGCACGCAAAAGCGAAGGCTTTGTTGATTTTGTCCATTTGCACAACCATACTCATTACAGCCTGCTCGATGGTTTGCAAAAAATACCTCAATTAGTTGATCGTGTAGAATCAATTGGCCAAGCTTCGGTTGCGATTACCGACCACGGGACATTGAGTGGAAGTATCGAGTTTTATAAAGCCTGCAAAGCTAAGGGCATTAGACCAATTATTGGATTAGAAACTTATGTAGCGCCACGAAAGCACACCGATAAGAACTCGGCCGAAGACCGCAATCCATACCACTTAACTTTGTTAGCCAAAAACAATCAGGGCTATCAGAACTTAATGAAGCTAAGTACCATTGCTTGTCTGGAGGGGTTTTATTATAAGCCCAGAATTGACCATGAACTTATTGAAAAATATCACGATGGAATTATTGCGCTGTCTGGTTGTTTGGGTGGTGAGCTTGGCACATTAATAAGTAATGATCAAATGGAGCAGGCTTTAGAACTTGCCAAATGGTATCTAGGAATTTTTGGTAAAGAAAATTATTATCTAGAACTTCAGCCTCATATTGATTGGGCCCCACAAAAGAAACTTAATAAGGGATTGATGGAAATTTCCGAGAAGTTGGGAATCGATATGGTTGTAACTGGTGACTGCCATTACTCCACCGAGGCCGATCATTATCCGCATGATATTTTGCTTTGTGTACAGACAGGCTCCAATATTGATGACGAAAACAGAATGAAGCTTGAGATGGACTTGTCTGTTCAGCCTGGTAGCTATTTTTTAGACAGATTCCCGGATCATCCAGAAGTTCTAAGTAATACCGTTAAGATTGCTGAAATGTGCAATGTCGAGATAGAGCTTGGTAAAATTTTAATTCCGCGCTTCCCAGGTGTACCGGAGGGGGAAACCGAAAAGAGCTATTTGCGTAAGTTGGTTTATCAAGGGGCTGCAGATCGTTATACCGACTTACCAACCGATAAGCCCGAAACGTTAACAGAAAAAAGGGTAAAGCCTAAATTAAAGCCGGAGGTTTTAGATAGGATTGAATACGAGCTAAAAGTTATTGGCGAAATGGGCTATGAAGGCTACATGCTTATCGTTTCGGATCTTATTAACTGGAGCAAATCGCAGGGCATTGTTTGTGGCCCGGGTAGGGGTAGTGCGGCTGGAAGTATAATTGCATATTGCACGAAGATCACCGAGTTAGATCCTATTCGCTACGAACTACTCTTTGAGCGATTCTTGAACCCAGATCGAATTAGTATGCCCGATATTGATATGGATTATGCCGATGACCGTCGCGAAGAAGTTATTGCTTATGCCACCGAAAAGTACGGCCAAGAACGAGTAGCACAGATAATTACTTTTGGCGTTATGGCTGCGCGAAACGCCGTGCGTGACACAGGCCGTGTGCTTGGTGCGCCTTACGGAGAGGTCGATGCAATTGCCAAGGTTGTACCTCCGCCGGTACAGGGTAGGCATATACCACTAAAAGTTTCGGTTGAAGACAGCCCGGAGCTAAAGGCTGTATATAATGCCAGCCCTAAAAATAAAGAGATTATCGATATTGCCATCCAGCTCGAGGGCACAATACGTAACGCCGGCACCCATGCTGCGGGTGTGGTAATTGCACCAGAGCCTCTAGTGGAATACACGCCATTGACTCGTGCAAGTAAGGGCGGTATAGCAACTCAGTATTCTATGAATCCGATCGAAGAGTTGGGGCTACTGAAGTTTGACTTCTTAGGACTATCAAACTTAACTGTTATCAAAAATGCCATACGTATTATCAAAAGAGTATATGAAAAAGAAATCGTCATCACAGATATTCCTATTGACGATAAAAAAACTTTTGAGCTCTTGAGTAATGGCGACACAACCGGCGTATTCCAACTCGAATCCGCAGGTATGAAACGCTACTTGCGTGAACTTAAGCCCGACAAATTCGAAGACATTATTGCGATGGTTTCGCTGTATCGCCCGGGTCCAATGCAGTGGATTGAAGACTTTATAAATCGTAAGCACAGACCGGAATTAGTTACTTATGGTCATCCCAAGATGGAAGCAGCACTCAAGGAAACTTACGGAATTATTGTGTACCAAGAGCAGGTTATGCAAATCGCAAAAGACCTCAGTGGCTTTACCGGTGGTCAGGCCGACACGCTGCGAAAGGGTATAGGCAAGAAAATTCCTGAAGTCATAGCCAAGATGAAAAATGAATTTATCGACGGAGCCATCAAGACTTCTGATGCTGACAAAAAGTTTGTCGAGGATTTATGGAAGGGTCTAGAAGATTTTGCTGCTTATAGTTTTAACAAATCCCACGCCGCATGTTATGCACTTATTTCTGTACAGACAGCTTATTTAAAGAGCCACTATCCATCAGCTTTCATGGCAGCCTTACTTACCAGTGATCATGAAAATTTAGATCGTATCGCAATCGAAGTGGCCGAGTGCCGTAAGATGGGCATCGAAGTTTTGCCCCCTGAAATAAATGAATCATTCATGGAGTTTGCGGTTGTTCCCGAAACTGGCAATATTCGATTCGGCTTAGGTGCTGTTAAAAATGTTGGCCAAGGTCCTATCGAAAAGATTGTCGAAGCTCGAGATGCTGACGGGCCGTTCAAATCGATCGAGGATTTTGCTCAACGCGTAGATGCTGCTGTAGTTAATAAGAAGGTTATGGAAAGCTTAATTAGATGCGGTGCGTTCGATGCTATGGGGGATCGTGATACCTTGCTGTTTAATGTCGATAAAATTACTTCTTATGCGAGTCGTGTTCAAAAAAACGCACTTTCGGGACAAATTGATATTTTTGGATCATTAAATCTGCATGAAGAAATACCCCCGATCAGCATGGATAAGCCAACTCATAAAATTGATCCTCGCCAACACCTAATGTGGGAGAAGGAATTACTCGGTCTTTATGTTAGTACTCATCCGCTCGATGATTTCAAAAACTACTTCAAGCATAAGACCCAAAGTATTAAAAGCTTTACCAAGAATGATGATGGCAGGGCAATCACAATTGGCGGCATAGTCACATCGGCCCGCAAAATTTATACCAAAAACAACGACCCGATGGCCTTTGTTCAACTTGAAACACTAGATGGAGATGTAGAGTTAATCGTTTTTCCGCGTGTTTATGCCAAGATTGAGGAAATTATTGCGGCTGATAATGTACTTGAGATCGAAGGCAAGATTAATGCCAAAGATCGCGACGGCAATACTACTGATGAGCTTAAGATATTTGCTGATAAGGCCAAGGTCTTAAATGCTGAGACCGCCCGCATGTGGCTTAAGCCAGCTGAAAAACCCAAAGAAGAGCAGGGTAAGGAGTCTGCTTTAACAATTAGTCTAAAATCTATCACCGATACCGAATTATTAATGAAAATTAAGGCTATCCTTGATGAAAACCAAGGTGATACACCCGTAACTCTGTTGTTTACTTCGACCAACCAGAAAATGCGCTTGCCGGGAGGTATCAAGCTGGATGAAAGCATTTTGAGCGAAATAAAAGCCATTGCTGGTATCGAGAGCGTTGTCACCAAGCAGCCAGAAACTGCCCCAAAATAAACATTAATTATGAGCACTTGCCAGATATGATCGCATATGATAGAATTGTTTCGTTATGCAAGAAACTCTAGCAAAGATTGAAAAAGGCTCTATCAAGAAAAAGATTGCCGACGTTCGCGTTGGTGATACTGTTCGCGTTCACCAAAAAATTAAAGAAGGTAAAAAAGAACGTGTTCAGATTTTTGAAGGCCTAGTAATTAGTTACCGAAAACAGGGCTCAGTTGGTGCAATTATAACTGTGCGTAAGGTTGCTTCTGGTGTAGGCGTAGAAAAAAGCTGGTTTGTACACAGCCCAAATGTTGTAAAAATTCAGATTGTTAAGCGTAGCAAAGTGCGCCGAGCAGTTCTTAACTATATGCGCGCTCGATCTGGTAAGTCTGCCCGTATGGCCGAACAAGATTTTGACCGCAATGCAGCAAATGATGCCGACGACAGAACAGCCGAGCAGATAGCCGAAGAAGAAAAAGCTAAGATTGCTGAATCTGAAAAAGCTAAAGCAAATGAAGATGAATTGAATCAAGTTGAAGAAAGCACTGATGATTTAGCTAAAGAAGAAACTAAAGAAGCTGACAAAGCAGATGCCAGTAATGATGAAGCCCCTAAAGACAAGCCTGCCGACGAAAAGGTAAACACTGATGGCGAAGACGAAGCCCAGCTTCCAGCCGAAGAATTTCAAGAAGGCGTCGACAGAGTCGAAAAATAAAAGTTATACGGTAAACAAAAAGGCCCAAATATGGGCCTTTTTGTATAGAATAGATCATAATGACAAAAGTTGTGATTTGATGTAGAATACTCTGGTTCTGTACCTACCACAAGGAGAATGCGTGAGTTCGAAATTGCAAAGAAAAGAGCAAATCATAAAAGAATTGCAGCAATTCGATAATAATTTGATTTATTCAAAAATCGAAGAGCTTGGTCAAAGGAATTTGACTGAGCTACTGCAGACAATGCCATACAGCAAAGATAATGATTTTCATGATCTATCAGTTGCTGTTTGTAGGGCTACCCCAATTAGCAATGAAGACTTGTCGCCACTAGGGCCATCGGCACATAAAAACTTTGGTGTTATTCCAGAAGCCTGGAATAAGCATACCGATATGATGAGCTTTTTGGCAGGCGAAATAAGTCATTCCGGGTCTAATTTTACAATCGTCACTAATCACAGCAATGTCATCGATATTGCCCTAGTGCTTGGTGGCCTAAGATTGCAAATTAAGAAACATCTAGAAGTATACGGCTTGGACGAATATACTTTTTCTGACAAAACCGGAATTGTAATCAGCAGAGGGATAACCACAACTCAGGTTGCTTTGAGTGGTCTAAATATGGCCATTCCGACGGTTGAAGCTATTCAGCTCTTTACGAATGTCTTTTTTACCTTCCCCACGACCACAAGTGTTAGAAGTAAAAATTTCCCTTCTAAGCTAGTGCGACTTTCCAATGAGCTTACCAAGCTAGAAATAGAAAAGTTTCGTTCTCGGGGCGGATCAATCCTAGCAATCGCGCCAAGCGCTTCTAAGGATTTGATATGGCGAGAGGGAGTGCATATGCAGCCACTTAAGGATGGAACAATGGACATGATGAAGGGCTGGGTTATTCCAGTGGCTATCACTCTGGATGGTAGTGAGCCGGCCTGTGAAGTTCTAAAATGGCGATATATTAATGATCATAAAGATTGTCACGATACGATGCGAGATATAGCCAGGGCATGTCATCGTCAATCGCTGATACCCCATCATTACTATGACAAGCATAGTCTTTTCGAAGAGGCCAAACAGAGCCTAAGCCGTTTTCGCAAGGAATAAACTCCACTTTTATTAGTGGAGTTTTTTATTCTTTAGAGTATTATTATTTTATAAGAGGGCAAGTTTGGTGAAGGCAACAATGCGATTAGAAAATTCATTAAGAAG
>BJGX01000004.1 GCA_014191035.1 Candidatus Saccharimonadota bacterium | reverse complement strand
GAAGAGCGGTGAATCTTGCCAGGCATTTACCAAGGTCGATCATAATTCTAGAGACTTCAGCTGGCTTGGGCTTAGCCGTGGCGTAGGTGCCTGCAGGGTTGATTTCGCCTCTTAGCTGTAGAATTCTGAAGTTTGCGGCTTTCATACCAACCTCCACTAGCGTCTTTGCTTCTTCATCACGGACATTTTGGGCATTTTGGGCTACAGGATTAATATTGATTGGGTTTGGATTATTTCTTAAAAACTCGCTGAATAATGCTACATTTTTGTCTTTTGCTTCAGGGGAAGATGAGATAATAAATACAGCATCTTTTCGGCTCCACCCGTTCTTCCTCATGTCTGCAGCCCATGCAGCACCATTGTCTCCAGGTGTGCGATAAAGAACGTTTTTGAATACTTGGGTAACAAATTCGGCATCGGACTTATCTTTGAATTGATCCAAAAAACTCTGCGGCACCAATTCGGGCACCGGTACTCTATCGCCTGCCATCTTCTGTACAAGCTCTTTGTATTTATTATAGTCAGTTGGTGGGTTCGGTGGCTTTCCGTTTGTGACTGCGCGATTAAGCCTATAGGACTGTTCTTCGGCACTGTCCTTGAGGCAGTTGGATTTGGTATCCCAAGGTACTGTTACGTTGTAGCTACCAATAGCACTTTTTACGGTAGTTGATTTTTTATCAGATAAGCAAGATGTGTAAAATGAATACTGAAAAGATGGAAGAGAGCTCGCAAAACCTCTAAAAACAATAACTATTCCTGTTATTGCAATTAAGCCAATAATTACAGCAGCAACTAGTTTGGCTGATAATTTAGATTTAGGCTTGATGCCTGATCTAGTACGTGATGTTAGTTTTGATTTGAATGGCATTTTGATTTTAAGTTAGCATTGATTACCATAAGTGTAATAGATGCATAGGTGTTTTGCAAGTTACTATTTGACTTATTATATAGTGGGTATAAAATACTTTTATTCGCACCTACAGAAAGGATAAGTGAGTTTGTAGGCCTGTTTCTTGAGTTTGGAGGCTCATTGAAACGCACTATAAGCCAAGCAAGCCCACTGCAAGCCACAGCCCAAGAAGGGAAAAGCAAAAAGCCACCGAAGAGAGTGTTCGAACTGCTGGGCCCGTGCGGCAAAATCTTTGCCCAAGCACGAACACCCGACCAAGCCAAAGGGGTGTACCTAGCAGCCTTCCCTGAACTGCCAAGAGATCTTGAATGCGTGCTTGTAATGAGTGCAACGCTTAGCCCGACCTGCCCCTACCACATTATCCAGAGTAAAAGAAAAGGCCCGAATGTAATCAGGCGTTTTCCTTAAGCTCTAGCCCCGAAAGGGGCTTTTTTTGTATTTGCTATAATAAGCTTATGAAGTATGTTTTTAAGTTGCGCAGCTATGTTCCATTAATAATTATTTTTGCAGTAATTGTTGGCTTTGTAATTATTAAAGCCGCAATAACTAGCAACTTTTTATCGGCGAGCTTAATGTTAGATTTCATGGCCGGGTTCTTTTTGGTTTTTGGTGGGTTTAAGTTAATTAAACTACCAGCCTTTGCTGAGGCGTATGGAATGTACGATTTAATCGCAAAGAAATTTAAGTTTTATGGATTTATTTACCCCTTTATTGAAATAGGCCTGGGCCTGATGTTTTTACTGCGCTTCGAAGTAATTACGGCCGCCTGGATAACCTTAATTCTAATGATTATAAACTCGATTGGAGCCCTAAACGGAATAAGAGATAAAAAGGTTTTGATGTGTGCGTGTTTAGGCACTGTCTTTAAGCTACCAATGAGCTTTGTTAGCCTTGGCGAGGACGTAATTATGGCCATTATGGCCTTCATGATTATTTGGGGCTAGTACTATTTTTTCTTGGACTTACGAAGGAATTTCCAGAAGCCAATAAATACCGTTATAACTAAGCCGATCGAAACAATAATGAATGTAAAGCGCGGATTGCCCGCCGAGATACCGCGAATAATACTATAGATTAGTGTAAATACCGCACCAAGTAGTATTCCGTCTGAGAGAATTGGTAGTTTATTAGATAGCAATAAGCTTATTACCAAAATTAGTGTTGAGAGTGCAAGAGTAATAATTGATACATTACGGTTATATGGTTTTAGTTTTTCTTCTTCATATTTTCTAAATTCGTTTTCGTAATTAACCTGAGCCTGATCGACAACAAGTCCCTGCTTTTGTTCGACAGTTTGGTTTCCAATTATTGGCGCCTTTGGCTCTTTGGGCTGCTGATAGAAAGCCGCAACACCAAGCCCACAGAATAGGGCAATTATTAATCCTAAAAACACTACATAAATTGCTTTTAGGACAGTATATTTTGATTTAGAAGATTTTTTAGTTGGCATAATTAATCCTTACTTTATAAACTAATTATGCTACTAAGCATAAGTCTTTTCAACTATATCGAACCTCGCCCTCTGGGCAAGGGGTTATCGAAATTCATGCATAGAAAAAGCCCACCTGAAGGTGGGTTTTTTCTATGGTGGAGCATCGGGGACAGTGGGCAAGCCCTTTTTCATTTCGCCATGCTCGAAGCAAGCTTCTGTGCGTGGCTCAATTCCACCGAACCCCACCCTTTCGGGCGTTGGGTTCTCGAGCAATACTGTCCATTCAAAAAATCCGCCAAATAGCGGATTGTTTGAATGGTGGAGCATCGGGGACTCGAACCCCGGACCCCCTGCTTGCAAAGCAGGTGCTCTAGCCAACTGAGCTAATGCCCCAAAATATTTATGGTGGAGAGCTACCGACCGAAGCCGGCGCGCTCCCCTCATGGTGGGACCGGGAGGACTCGAACCTCCGACCTCGTCATTATCAGTGACGCGCTCTAACCAGCTGAGCTACGGTCCCATTTTGGCCAAATAACCACACTATTGTAACCTGAAAACGCTTAAATTTCAAGGATATTATATTGTCAAAACTATTTATGCTAAAATCATAATATGAATATTGTCTGGGGACTAATCATAATTATTGTTGGGGTACTAATTGTTGTCTTTGGTGAAAAAATATATAACTTCACCGGAAATCTTAGCTTTATAGAAAGAAAATTCCCGGGCACTAGCAGGGGCTTTATAAAGCTCATAGGAATAATAATGATATTAGGTGGACTACTAATTTTAAGTGGTGCACTAGGATTTTTAAGCGGACCACTTGGTGGGGCGTTCTCTAATTTGTTCGGCGGATTAAGTACCGAAAAATAAAAACACCCCATATGGGGTGTTTTTTCTTGAGCTGTAAATAGTGCTAGAAGCGACTCGTCAGTAACAATCTGTCTCTAGGACAGATTCGACCTAGAAGTACTCACTCTACTAATCTGGTAAACCAGTTTTCGATATATGACTGTAGCCTCTTGTCTACAGATCCAATTGCTTGGACGATTACTCCCTAGAAAGGAGGTGATCCATCCGCACCTTCCGGTACGGATACCTTGTTACGACTTAGCCCCAGTCGCTGGTCTCACCTTAGGGATCAATATTGATCACTTCGGGTGCTCCCAACTCCCGTGACTTGACGGGCGGTGTGTACAAGACCCGAGAACGTATTCACGGCAACATTCTGATTCGCCATTACTAGCAATTCCGGCTTCATGAGGGCGAGTTTCAGCCCTCAATCCGAACTGAGGCCGCTTTTGATGCGATTCGCTCCGCCTTACGGCTTGGCTAGCGCGTTGTAACGGCCATTGTAGGACGTGTGTAGCCCGAGGTGTAAGGGCCATGCTGACCAGACGTCATCCCCACCTTCCTCCTGGTTAACCCAGGCGGTCTCTTAAGACATACTAACTTAAGACGAGGGTTGCGCTCGTTGCGGGACTTAACCCAACATCTCACGACACGAGCTGACGACGGCCATGCAGCACCTGTCACCAGGTTCCCGAAGGCACTAATTGGTTTCCCAAAAATTCCTGGGATGTCAAACCTCGGTAAGGTTCTTCGCTTAGCGTCGAATTAAACCACATCCTCCACTGCTTGTGCGGGTCCCCGTCAATTCCTTTGAGTTTTAAGCTTGCGCCCGTACTCCCCAGGCGGATCACTTAACGCGTTAGCTGTACAACACAGAGGGTCGAATCTCCATACTGTTAGTGATCATCGTTTACGGCGTGGACTACCGGGGTATCTAATCCCGTTCGCTCCCCACGCTTTCGTTCCTGAGCGTCAGCAATAGCCCAGCAAGCTGCCTTCGCCATTGGTGTTCCTTGCAATATCTACGGATGTCACTCCTACACTGCAAATTCCACTTGCCTCTACTATGCTCTAGTCTTGTAGTTTTGGACACAGTCCATGTGGTTGAGCCACAGGATTTCACATCCAACTTACAAAACCGCCTACGAACGCTTTACGCCCAGTAATTCCGAATAACGCTTGGACCCTACGTATTACCGCGGCTGCTGGCACGTAGTTAGCCGGTCCTTATTCTATAGGTACCGTCATAATCTTCCCTATTAAAAGCAGTTTACACTCCGAAAAGCGTCTTCCTGCACGCGGCATCGCTCCATCAGGGTTTCCCCCATTGTGGAATATTCCTCACTGCTGCCTCCCGTAGGAGTCTGGGCCGTATCTCAGTCCCAGTGTGGCTGATCATCCTCTCAAACCAGCTAAACATCGTCGCCTTGGTGAGCTTTTACCTCACCAACAAGCTAATGTTACGCAGGCCCCTCCCGAAGCGCAAAAGCTTTCCTCCGAATAAATCGGAGTATATGGGGTATTAGCCACCCTTTCGGGTAGTTATCCCCCTCTTCGGGGCAGGTTCCAACGTGTTACTCACCCGTCCGCCACTATAAATTTCGGACTCCGTATCTTGATACTCTTACGAGCCTCGAGATTGGAATCTAAAAAATATCGTTCGACTTGCATGTGTTAGGCGTGCCGCCAGCGTTCATCCTGAGCCAGGATCAAACTCTCCAAAAAATTTGAAGATTTTCATCTTGGGGTGTCACTTTTTTAAAAAAATGTGACCAAAAAAGAAATTAACGAGTCGTTGTTTCTAGCACTATTCACTTCTCAAGATGCTTTGCCCCTAAAACGTGAAAAATAAATCAGCTGACTTTCTAATCTGTCTGCTGTTTTATTTTATAGTCCGCTTTGAATGGTAAGCAAAAACTAGATAGAATTTTACAGGTTATTTACACCTATGTCAAGCTAGTTTACTCTATTTCTTTTTGCCAGCTTTTTTGAGCCAGTTCTTTTTACGCTCTTCTATAATAACGTCTTCAAAATTCTCAACTCTCTGGAGACTAACCCAGCGCCAGATTGCAATTAGCATAAATATTAGCCAGGCCGTTAATATAAATACAGATAACCACCTTTGACCATATGGAGCAATTGATTCTAAAGCAACAACAGAAGAGAAAACCAAACCCAATCCAATAATTATATTTACTAATAATATGTATTTGAATAATTCGTATACTTTTTTATTCTTTTTGAGTTTCTTACGAGCAAGTATGAAATAGGCTATCGTACCGATACCAATGAACGCAGCTATTATGAATAGGCCATAAATTTCATTGCGCGAGGGTAGGCTAGTAAGCCAATTGATTATTGGGCTTAGCTCATCAAGGCTAAACAAAGTTGCCACTAATGCTCCGAGCATTGCTCCTACAATAACTTCGAGTGGCTGATGGCCCAACACTTCGCGCAGCTTTTCGAAATCATCTGGCTTTCTTAGATTTCCATTCCGTGCCATCTCGCCAATAAGCTTGTTTAAAGTCTTAGCCTGCTCACCTGAGCTTCGACGAACTCCAAAGCTGTCATACATTACAATGCCTGCGATAATCGCCGTTACGCCAAATAGAGGGCTATTGGCGCCTTGGTGATAGAAGGTATAACCAGCTAAAGAAACAACGACAGCTGAGTGAGCCGAAGGCATGCCTCCGGATGCATACAAATACTTTACATCAGCATCACCCTTAATAACTTCGATGGTAGTCTTAATGATTTGAGCCAAAAGCCAGGCAATTATTGGTACATATAGATATGGTGTTATCAAAATTATCCCCTCTTATAATGTAATCATAACCTTATATACTTCCACCGTCTAGCCTTAGGGCTTAAAGCTAAATACTAACCCGTAATGGTATCCAGGCAGGTCTAAAATTCTTTTAAATTGCATTCCACAGCTGTGCATAAGCTTGAGAGCCTCTTCTTTAGTAACCCTTTGCTCTATCGAGGGTCCTACATTTTTATCTTTAACATCCCAATCTATTAATATGACCTCGCTATCAGACTTTAAGTACTGACCAATAGACAGACAAAATGAATCAGGATTCACTGTGCTAGACAAAAGATTAGTTAAAAAAACTACATCTATATCTCCTGGGCTGACACCATCTCCGGTCAGAAGATCTGCGAGTAATACGAACCTCAAGCCTTTTTTTTCTGATAAGTGAGAAAGCTTACCAAACGAATCTCTATTTGGACCAGCAACAAAAACTCTCCCGTCGTAGCCAACCTTGTTAAGTAATGCAGGAGCAAAATATCCGATAGGGTTGCCAATTTCGAGTACTTTTTGCCCCTCTTTAATATCGATTCCCTCAACAATTGAGGACGGGTTTATAAAACCCCCAGTTAGTTTATGCCTTAAAAATTTTGGCAACGATTGCAGCATTTATAGCCTTTCTTTGACTATATAATACTACAATTCAGATTGGCTTGGCAAAAGACTTATGCTTTTTTGGGCTTTTCTTCGTTATCTTTTTCTTCTTTAGGCTCAACTTCAGTCGCTTCTTCTTGCATTTTAGGTAGCAAGGCAATCGAGGCAATCTTGTCGCCCTCGGACATCCGCATAATACGAACACCTTGGGTAGAGCGACCAATTACAGGTATCTCGCTGAGTTTTAGTCGAATCACTTGCCCTTGTTTTGAAATAATTAGTACATCATCCTCGCGAGAGTTAATGATTCTAACATCAACAGCCTTACCAGTTTTGGCAGTTACAACTCCGGCTTTAATTCCAACACCGCCACGGTTATGAGTAGAGAAATGACTGCTCTTGGTAATCTTGCCATAGCCATTCTCCATGATAACTAGTAGCAATTGATCCTCACCACTCACTACATCCATACCGACCACTTTGTCATCTTTACGCAAGCGTATGCCTCGAACTCCACGGGTTGCACGACCCATTGGTCGAGCATCGGACTCTTTGAACCTAATTGCTTGAGCCATTGCGGTAGATATAATGATATTTTCATCGCCGGCTGTCTTTTTAACCCAACTGAGCTTATCTCCCGAGTCTAGCTTGATTGCAACAATTCCACTCTGTCGGATATTGGCAAAGTCCGATAGGGCAGTCTTTTTGATGGTACCGTTGTTGGTAGTCATAAACAGATACTTTGAGGCGTCGTCTTTTTTCATAGAAACAAGTGAGGTAACTTTTTCCTCAGGGCTTAAACTAAGAACATTTGCAATTGATTGGCCCTTGGCTATCCGGCTGGCTGGTGGTATTTCATAAACCTTGAGTTTAAATACACGCCCTAGGGTTGTGAAAAACAATACAGTGTCGTGTGTACTTGCCTGTACTACATGTTCGACAACATCTTCTTCCTTGGTTGCCATACCAATTTTTCCCTTGCCTCCGCGTCCTTGAGCTCGGTATTCGCTAGCCACAATACGCTTAATGTAGTTACCCTTGGTTAGAGTTATTACGACTTCTTCGTCGGGTATTAAATCTTCATCCTTGAAGTTACCAATCGCCTTTTTAACTATTTGGGTGCGACGCTTGTCTCCATACTTCTCCTTGATGTATTCGAGTTCTTCGCGAATTACTTTTAAGATATTTGCTTCGCTACTTAATATTTTTTCTAACTCTTTTATTAGCTTTTGTAGCTCTTCGTATTCGTCTTCTATTTTCTTTCTTTCCAGGCCTGCGAGAGTTCTAAGTTGCATCGCAAGGATTGCATTGGCTTGAATTTCGGTAAGCTTGAATCGCTCCATTAAGTTTTTACGAGCTTCGTCCTGGGTGTCTGATTCACGGATTGTACTGATTACTGCATCGATTTGATCTAATGCAATTCGCAAGCCTTCCAAGATATGAGCTCTATCCTTGGCCTTACGTAGTTCGAATTCTGTACGACGGCGCACTACGACTTTACGGTGGTCTAGATAATATCTAAGGACCATTTCTAAATTCAAAATGCGCGGCTGAATTCCATCGACTAATGCCAACATATTTACATGAAAAGCTGTTTGCATTGGGGTAAGTTTGTATAGCTGATTTAAGATCTTATTTGCATAAGCATCTTTTTTAAGCTCAATTACAATACGAACCTCTTCTTTGGCTGACTCATCTCGAAGATCTGAAATACCTACTATCTTTTTGTCTTTTACAAGATCGGCGATCTTTTCTACCAAACTAGCTTTGTTGGTCTGGTAAGGAACTTCGGTGATGATAATTCGCTCTTTACCTTTTTTGTCTTCTTCAATTTCGGCAACTGCACGCATAGTTATACTTCCACGACCAGTTCCATAGGCCTGGGCAATTCCACCATCATCAAAAATTATTCCTCCAGTAGGGAAGTCGGGGCCTTTAACAATCTTGGTAAGATCCGCAATTGTTGCTTCTGGGTTATCGATAATATAAATTACACCATCAACAATTTCAGTTAGGTTGTGGGTTGGTATGTTGGTTGCCATACCAACTGCAATACCCTGCACACCATTCAAGAGTAGATTCGGAACTTTGGCTGGCAATACTTTTGGCTCTCTTTGTGAACCATCGTAGTTGGGCATAAAATCGACTGTATCTTTATCGATATCGATTAGCATTTCTTCGGCAAACTTGGTCATCTTGGCTTCGGTATAACGCATAGCGGCGGCACCGTCTCCATCCATTGAACCAAAGTTACCCTGACCATCTACAAGCATGTAGCGCATACTGAAGTTTTGAGCCATACGCACCATAGCTTCGTATACTGAAGAGTCGCCGTGCGGGTGGTATTTACCTAAAACTTCACCGACTACAGTAGCCGACTTACGGTACTTGGCAGTGCTTCGAAGACCCAATGTATGCATAGCATACAAGATACGCCTGTGCACAGGCTTCATGCCGTCACGAACGTCTGGGAGTGCACGAGAAACAATAACGCTCATCGCGTAATCCAAGTAGCTCTTTTCCATTTCTGATTCAATAGTTTGTGGTGCAACTAGCCCAAATTCGGTTTTTTCAGCCTTAAATTTGGTAGCTTCAATTATTTCGTTTGATTCTTCTGGTGTTTTCAATTCATCTTCCATTTTATATATCCAAGTTAGTTACGTCTTTTGCATGAGTCTGAATAAAAGTCTTACGAAGACTTACTTCTTCGCCCATAAGCTTATTAAAAATCGCATCGGCTTTTTCGGCATCATTAATAGTTACCTGTAAAAGCACTCTGTTTTCAGGGTCCATTGTAGTTTCCCAAAGCTGCTCTGGGTTCATTTCACCAAGACCTTTGTAGCGCTGGATATTAATGCCAGCTTTTTTGAGCGGATTATCAACCATCTCCTCTTCCTCATTTTCTGCGCCAGTGACTTGTTCGGCCAACTCTGCAAGATCTTGAGCAGTTTCAACGCTAGATTTATCAATTTCGGCTGACTTTTTTGATTTAGCTTTTTCATCTACTTTGTCTGCTATCGATTTCATAATATCAGCGATTATTTCGTCACGCTCATTATCCGAGAATGCGTATTTGGCTGTTTTGCCCTTAGAGACCTTAAATAGGGGGGGCTGGGCTATATATATGTGTCCACCCTCTACCAGCTCTGGAAAGTGCCTGTAAAATAGTGTGAGCAAAAGAGTCCTGATGTGGGCTCCATCGACGTCGGCGTCGGTCATAATAATGATTCGGTTATATCGAAGTCTAGAAATATCAAAGGTATCTCCTATACCAGTACCCAAAGCAATTATTAAGCTCTTTACTTCATTATTTGCTAGCATTTTATCTAATCTGGCGCGCTCGACATTTAATATCTTTCCACGAAGAGGCAAGATTGCCTGGAAATCACGGTCACGACCCTGCTTAGCTGATCCGCCGGCCGAGTCACCCTCTACTATATAAACTTCGCTCCTGTTTTTATCTTTACTACTACAGTCAGCCAGCTTGCCCGGCAACGTCATACCCTCAAGTGCACCCTTACGGATAACACTATCGCGAGCTGCACGAGCTGCCATACGAGCTCGAGCACTTAAAACACCTTTGCCGATAATTTTTTTGGCTTCGTTGGGGTTTTCTTCTAGATAATAGCTAAGGTATTCATTCATTACCTTTTCGACAATGTTGCGGATTTCTGGATTACCTAGCTTAGCTTTAGTCTGGCCTTCAAACTGTGGCTCAGGGAGTTTTACTGAAACAATAGCAGTTAGACCTTCACGGACGTCATCGCCGGTGAGGTTTTCTTCCTTTTCTTTTATAAGTCCGTTTTTTCGGGCGTAATCGTTAATAACACGAGTCAAGGCTGTTCTAAATCCGACGATATGGGTTCCGCCTTCTGGGTTAAAAATGTTATTAGCAAAAGCCTTAACCTGCTCATTAAAGCTATCGCAATACTGAATAGCAACTTCGACCGTTACTTCATCTACTTTTTTGTCCACATAAAAGGTTGGCTCGTTGAGCCCTTCCTTGCCCTTGTTGAGGTGCTCAACATAGCTTCGGATTCCGCCTTCAAAATAAAAACCGTAGCTTTGGTTTAAAGTTTCATCTTTAATATTTACATGCACCCCTTTAGTTAAATAGGCCTGATGCCTCAGATAGTCCAGTACTGTTTTGTAATTAAACTTAATTGTTTCGAAAATTTCAGCGTCCGGCATAAAACTAATTGAAGTTCCGCGCTTATCAGTCTTAGCTCCCTTTTTAATATCGGTTAGGGGAACACCGCTTTTATAATCCTGTGTGTATTCGTAGCCGTCTTTCCAGACTGTTGCCTTGAGATCGGTCGATAGGGCGTTAACTACACTCACACCGACACCGTGCAAACCACCAGATACTTTGTAACCTCCGCCTCCAAATTTACCACCAGCATGCAAAACAGTAAGTACGGTTTCTAGAGCTGACTTACCTGTTGCCTTTACTTTATCGACTGGAATACCTCGGCCATTATCGGTAACTGTAACCCATCCATTATCGTGCATAATTACTTCAACTGTATCGGCTTCGCCAGCAAGTGCTTCGTCAATGGAGTTGTTTACAATTTCCCAAATTAAGTGATGCAGTCCGTCGCTACCAGTACCGCCGATATACATTCCTGGACGCTTACGAACAGGCTCAAGCCCTTCTAGGACTTGAATTTGTTCCGCATTATAATTTTGTTTATTTTCTGCCATAGCTATCAATATCCCCTCTGTTAGTCAAACAAATAATAAGCTTTTGTATTGCTTATTTATATATTCATTATAGGTGAATATAAGATTAGAATCAATTAAAAAATGGTGTCCCGAGGCTATTTTTTATGCTTAGCTCTGTTGATGATATATTCCAGTACAAGGCCAATAAGAGCGCCTAATACTGCAAAAGATAGTATCTCTAAATTGCCAAGACTGTAATTGTTGATAGCTGCAATTATATAAACCAAAATGCCCAAGGTTAGACCCACCGCCGATCCGGCTATAATTGCCGACGGTCTAAAAATTGTTTTTTGGGTGGCATCGCTGATTTTTTCTACCGAATTTGTGTGTATGAGCTTAGAAAACACTCTTTGGACGGGCGGCATGTCCTTTTGAATTTTTTTTATTTCGGAGTTATAAACTGCTCTTCTTTCGCGCTCGGTTTTTGGCTTAGGGCGATGAGCACTTTTATGGCTTGCTCCTTCACCAACAGTTTTGGACTTTTCGTGGTGAGATTCTTCTGACTTTATAACAGGCTCTTTCTCTCTGGTGTGCTTTTCAATTACTTTTTCTGCTTTTTCACCACGAGCTGCTAAATCTTTCTCTAAAGCCTCGCGTTCTGCCGAAGTCAGCTTTTGAGTCTCTGGGGAGAGTTTTTTAAGCTCCTTGCCACCTATACCTTTAGTTTCTGGAGATTTTCCGCTACTTTCAGGACTTGCCATATTCTTCCTCCGTTAATTTTTCTACCAATTCTAATTCTTTTTTAAGCATTCGATTTCTGAAGAATAGGAATGTCGAGGCGGCCGCAAAAAAACCAATCAAACCAAGCGCCCAGCCAGAGCCGGTTCGGGGTAATGGATTTCTAGACTCAATCAACTTAATAGTAGAGCAAGCCACCGGTGTGGAAACACGATTTGCCCGAAATTCATCTGTGACTTCACAATCAAAACCATTCGGATCTGCCGCCTTAAGAGGTGTGTTTGGAACTGGGCTTTTTACTTTAACTTTAAACTCCTTAACCTGGGTATAGTTTTCATAGATAGGTTTGCCATTTTCGTCACTACAGGCCTTGGACTGAGGCAATGTTGGCACATCTAGAGGCTTCCAGGTAAGAACATTGGCTCCGGTTGTAGAAATAATTTCGCCACCGCCAGCGTCAACCACGTCAGTATAATACAAAAGATCAGTTATGTTATCTTCAAATACAAAGTTTTTTATGGTTTCGCCAGAAGCGTTACATATTCCAATTTGGTATCTTAAAACGTCGCCAGCCTTAGCGGTTTTGCCGTTTGCATCGGTTGGCTTACCATCTTCTGTGAGCTGAGTCATATTAGCAACAAGCTTAATAAACTTTTGGTCTGTTACTGTAATGGTTGTCTTGCATTGGGCAGGAGGAGTTTGCACTGAACCGGTGGTTGCTTCAAAGGTTAAGTAGGCTTCATATTTGCCAGGCAGTGTATAGTTATGTTTTATTTTATTAACTAGCTGCTTGGTATTAATCTTTTGCGGTGGGCTTCCGTCTCCGAAATTAAAAGTAACACTAGTCATTTCTCCACCATCGACCTGAGTAACGGCGGTAAATTCAACTTCTTTAGGTGGCGATTGAATACTGCTTGGAACGGAGCTTAAACTTATGCATTGTGGGGGGTTAGGGCTAAGGCTAAATACCTGTTCGCATCCATCCTCCCCATTGCCATCTTTACCTTCTACAGTCGAGGAGCCATCACTTGCAACAATCGTAAGTGTTACTTTATATTCACCAGTTTCAGTAAAGTTATATGCTTTTGTTTTTGTGTTTTCATAAGAACTTGAGTTTTCGCTAATCGGCATATTTGCCAATTTTTCATATTTATTCGAATTTTTTTTGTATATATTATATTGATAAGTCTTGGGGGACAATGAACCGCTACCCTGCTTTTCTGCAGTCCCAATAAATGTGGGACTGTTTGGAAGCTTGGCGGTTTCGGGGCTAAGATTAACCTTTAGAGATTTGCATATAATTTTCTCAGGAAGTGGCTCTGGCCCAACGCTAAAACTCTTGTAGCAACCCTCAACATTATCTGGGCTTAACTGACCGGCCTGATTATAGACCCTAAGAATAATTAAATAATTTGTCGATTTTGAATTGCTAGTTATATTTTGAGTAAAGTCATTTGCGTCAAAAGAACCACCAGCTGTGGGGTCATTAAACTGAGATGCATTGATGTTTTGGTAGGTTACATTCTGAGAAATACGGGTTTTCCCACCGCTAGGATTTTTTTCTTGATAGGTCTTGCCATTGTAGGTAACCTTTTGGCCTGGGGCATTAGAAGACACTTCGGTCAAAAGTATATACTCAAATTTGCTTGGGTAGGCAGTTCCTTGTGAACCCGTAGTTTTTGCTAATCCGCTTAGCTGTGGTGTGAAGGGGGAGCTAAAACTAACTGCCTGCTGATTGCTTATGCCTAATTGACTGCAAACAATTTGCTTATTGGCCTCTACTACATTTATGGTTTTTGCGCACGAATTGACTGAAGAACCTGGCAGTCCAAATCTAAAGGCGGGTTCGTCGGGTGTTGTTACGGCTAACCGCACAGTGTAGGAGCCAGGCGAAGAAAAAGTAAATGACTTGCCGCTACTATCTATATATTTGCCATTGTTAAAGGCTACGTTATTACTAACTCGGCTCTCAAGTGGAGGATTTTTTGTTGGTTCGCTAGCAGCCGTTTTGTAAAGATTATAATTCATATTTACTGATTTAACACGAGTAGTAGCCTTGGCACTTGCAACCCCAGTCAAAACAATTGGCTGGCCCACCAAAACACTGTATGCAGACAAATTAACCGATTCACAATTAGGCAGTTCGGGTGGTGCAACCGGCAAAAGAACAATGTTTCCGCAGTCTCCAATAATTCCTATATTCCACCATGTCCCTCCTACGTAGACAGGCTTATCTCCAACCAGGCCGACAAAACTTGTTTGATTCCACCTGCAACTTGGTGATCCTACATAGACAGACTCGCTACCAGGAAAGGGCGATACTCCCTGGAATTCGGGGACTTGATCAAATCTTACACTACAGCCAGGCCCACCAAAAGCATTATGCCCCATAGAATACTTCCACCCATTGGTAGAGATTGAGCCTCGTTTCATATTATTCTGTACATATTGCTGATTTATACCCATTAACTGAAAAAAGGCGGAACCGTAAGAATCCTTGTTTAGGTAATTGATCATATTTTGCTTCATTGAGGATTCAGTGCCTTCGCCGATTCCACCATAAATTAAATCATTGCCACTCGCAGCTTTAGTGGCCTTTGGGGGGAATATCACAACCACGGACTGAAAAATAAATAAACCAATAACCAATACAGAAGCAATTCGTCTTACCGAATTTTCCTGAGCAAAACGCTTAATATAGTATGATGCTCGATGCGTTGGCATCGCGCCAGATACTAAATTGACTACTATGTCTTTAAACTTCAAATCACCCTCTCTTTTGCACTATTTTAATACCAATATGATAATTACTCAATTATATGCCTAAGTTTTTTGCAATTTCTGCATCCACTTGCGCTTTCGGTTTTGCAAAGTTTGCGCGACTTAAATCAATCATGGCCTGCATTAATTCTGGCTTTTCTTTACCTAATGGAGGCATTATTTCTTTCATAGAAAAGGGGGTTGAAGGAAAGCCCTTATTCATTACCTTGGCAGCACAATAATGATTAGGTATATTGGTCAAATCACCAGCATCGAAGGCTGGGGCAAACTGCTTTACTAAATACTCGGCATCGTCTGGGCCAACTCTAAAACTTATCATTGATCCAACATTACCAAAAACCGAATCTCTAACACTTTCATCTAGCTGAGAAATAAACTGGTTAGCCATTATTAGGCTAAGACCATACTTTCTTGCTTCAGACAAAATTGTAGCAATAGAGTCTGTTGAATAATTCTGAAACTCATCAATATAAACACTAAAGTCGCGCCTATCTTTTTTATCCATTCCTGCACGACTCATGGCAGCTACCTGAAATTTTATTATAAACATTATCCCCAATAGCTGAGAGTTAATATCGCCAAGCAATCCCTTAGATAGATTTACAAATAGAATTTTACCTTCATCCATCATTTCTCTTAGATTAAAGGCGGATTTTTTCTGCCCAACAATATTGCGCATTATTTCGTTATTTGAAAAAGCACCAAATTTAGATACAAACCAGCCTAGCATCTCAGATTTAGAATGGGCATCAGTTTGGGCCATTTCGCCAGTCCAAAAATCTTGAATAACCGGATCAGTCAGGTGCTTAAATTTCATTTTTAAATACTCATCATCAGTAAAGACTTTAGGTATTTCAATAAATGTTCCACCCTCTGGATCAGCCATAACTGTTAAGGCGGCATTTCTAAACCAGGCTTCAAATCGAGGACCCATGAAACCCTGCTTGTTTGGGTCATATATTTTATAAAGCATTGATATAGCTTCTTGAACCAAAAAGTCTTTTTGTTCTGGGTGTTCCGGATCGAATTCCATAATATTCCAACCCATCGGAAATTCCGAATCTCCGGGATTGAAATATACAACATCCTTGGCACGTTCTGGTGGAACCATAGCCATTAGCTCTTCGGCGGTATCGCCGTGAGGGTCAATAAAAGCCACACCCTTACCAGCGTACATATCTTGAACTATACAATTGCGTAAGAATAAAGACTTACCTGTTCCAGTCTGTCCAATTATATAAAAATGTCTGCGTCTATCTTCGTCGCCTAATCTTATGATTTGTTCATGGCCCTGATATATATTTGTACCCAGAATCATTCCCTCGGTGTTAATATCCGCAGGTGCAGCAATTTCTTGCATACCCTTTCTCTCTACCGTGGCAGCAATACCAATATTTTCGCTTGGTAAGTGAAACACCGTTGCAAGCTCAACTGAATTTAGTACTGTTTTATTTTTGGATTTAGGAAAGAATCTAAAAATAAAATCCGTAGCAAGCTTCTGTGTATCCTTACTTTGTTCATATTTAAATTCATTTGAATTATTAAGTGCCAACTGAGCAAAGCCTAATTTAACACTGTCTATAATTAAATTGGCATTGGCCTGGGTATCCGAGCTTGCTACAACTCTTATAAGTGTCTCAAAAACAGGATATTTAGATTTCTCCTCTATAAGTTTGCTATTTTCTTGATCTATGGTGTCTGGCTGTTTAATTTCTGCCGATTTTTCATCCTTGGCACTTCTAAACGGAGCTTTGGCAATATCTCCTACAGAACCAACAACTTTTTCGGCACCATATTTTTTGTTTGGATTTAAAAGCTGCTTCGATTGTTGCCTTGCCGACTTAAGCCACTTAGAGGCTGCCGGCCTAACCATTATTTGTATTCCTACTCCATCATTTTCGCTAAGCCCAGAAATACCAGAAAGCAGTGCCGCAAACGCATCTTGCTCGCTCAATTGGTATGAGTTAATAGGGTAAAAGCTGGTTCTTTTTAGAACAAACTCCCCTCCAGCAACTCCGTTAATTTTGGATTCCTTAGAAAAGAAGTTGACATCATTTTGTTGCTCTATTTGAATGCCTGGGTAAGCAGAGGTTAGGGCCTTCTTTACTGCAGCCAACAAACTAATTGGCACTGCTGCATAGAAAAATATTTGCTTACCCTTTGCTATTGTTTCAAAACTAACATGTCTTTGGCTATGAACAATAGAGGACTTAGTAGCAATACCAGACAACAGTCTATATACACCTTCAGCCTTAGATATATTCTCTTTTACTAGCTCCCTTTCGTCTCGGTTACCCTCCTCAGTTTCTTGGGGAGGAATTTTCAAGAGCAGCGGAACCATTTTTAAGCTTCTCTCTATATCTTTAGAGTGTCTTGTTATTCTTAAATAAACCAACACTGCAATAACCGAGATAATAGCTAAAAAAATTAAAAGAGCAATTACCGCCAACGTCACAAAGCTATTCATAAATTACTTAACATCCTGATTAAATCTAGATTTTAAATAATGCCTTGCAAGTGCATGCTGTCCTTGCTCCTGAAAATATGGATCATTGGAAGTTGTTTCAATAACATGATCAACCTTATCTACCCATTCCTTCTCAATAATATCCGTGTCTTCGGCGGGCATTTGCGATAATTGCGCTTCGAATGAATTATCAACTTCACTTTTGGGGGCTTGGGTATCAGGCTTTGATGATTCGCCATGATTTATATTTTCTTTAATTTGAGAAGGGGCGCCAGGAAACTTGTTTTGCGATGCTGATAAAGAAGAATTTCCAATAGCATCTGGGGATTTTTTTATAGCATTAAGAGATTCCGCATTTTGTGCGGGCATAAAAGAACCAGGATTGTTTGCGTCTGGCTTCATAATTAAATTATAACAGCTATGCTTATTCTAAACTAGACTAGTAATGTACCCATACTGGGGTGCCGATATTGGCCCAACTATATATAAATGCTGCCGAGCTTTTGGGCATATTTACGCATCCATGGCTACCACCATAGTAATAATCTTGGCCGCCAAAAGCACTGCGCCAATCGGCGTCATGTAGGCCGTATCCTCCATAGAAAGGCATCCAGTAGTCAACGTAAACATTATAATCCCACCCATAAGGTCGGCCGTTTAAATATCTACTTCTCTCTTTGGCGTAAATGTTAAATAGCCCCGTTACAGTCGGGAATCCGGCGCCAGTTGCACCACTTGTGATAGGTGTGGAAAATACCACTGAATTGTCTTGATAGGCCCATAGTCTTTGTGAGGATAGATTAATTTCAATATATTTATTATAGTCCAGTCCTACCGAACGGTTTGTTTCCGTTTTAAAAGCCAGGGGTGTTGAAGTCAGATTAACAGATACACTTCCGTTTACTAGGCCAGAAAATATTTGATCTACAGCTTGATCTTGTAAAATAGCCCTGCCATTTACACCTTCTTGCTCAACAGTAGAGGTGCCGTTACGGATATTTACCTTTTTGTTTTTTGGGGCAATATCAACTTCATTTGCTACTGACTGTAAATAGCCTTTAATTTGATCTCTGGACAAATCTACTTGCAATTCTACTTTTCCGTCCTCTTTTTGAACATGCTTAAATGCGAGCCAGTATCCCATTGCATTCTTATCGGGTATAAACTGCCTACCCTCATAATTCAAGATAACTGATCGGGACAACAATTCGCTGGCTTTCTTTTGCGCTGCACTTATATCGCTAACCAAAAAAGAGGCCTTAACAGGTTGAGGCTCCAGTACGACATTCGTATCTTTGTCATCCGCGATTGCGCTCTGAATAATTGAAGTTAGAAGCTTCTGATCAACTCTAAAACCGTCTTGATCTGGAACAACCTCTAAATTACCATTATTAACCTTAAGCGTCGCATTTGCCGGATCTTTACCCACTGCCGAGACTACTTTAGAAGTAAAGCTTTTAAGCTGGTTTGAATCTACATTGTAAGAATAGCCTAGCTGTCCGCGTCGGTTAACTTCAAAAAATCCTAAAATGGGCAGTGGCCCGGAATGCCCAATACTATATGCCTGCTGAAGCGTCTTCTCTAAATCATAACTAACTCCAAAATCCTTAGTCGTAGCATCGAAGGTTTTATTACCAACTTTTACCTTAAATTTTTTGTCATTATTAATGCTGGAAAGTATTTGTCTAGCTTCATTTTGAGTCTTAAAGCTTAAATCTTTGCCTGCAACAGAAACGCCTGGAAAAATAACTCCTTGGGTTAATGCTCCTATTATTAAATTGGAAATTATAAATACTAAAAAAATTCCTATAAATATAAACCACACCCTATTTTTAACTGAAGGTTTTTGTCCAGTTTTCGATAATTTAGGGGGTAGGCTTAAGAAATGAGAATGTGGTTTTTTTCCCATGCACTTTCCATTATAAATTAAAAATTAGGTATTTTTCTATAATACTTTAGCTTTTTCTAATGTCTCAAGTTTTTTGGAGCAGGCTTGCAGATGCTTTGAGATTTCATCGGATTTTGGATTAGGACCCAAGTCAAAACCTACCTTTATAGTTAGGCGTTTTCTAGAACTATTTATTAACTCGTCATTAGAAAATTCATCTACAAAATCAACGCTATGCGTTATTCCATTAAGTTTTATTTTTAATTCAGTATATAAAGTGGTCATGGGTAACTCAATGGTGATATCTTTATAAATTATCTGGTAAGGGAGTAGCGGTTTGGCTTTAATTGTAAAATCACTATTAATAATTTTTTCAATATCTAGCTCGGCAAATGAAAGCTCATTTCTTAGTCCAAAACTCTTTAGCAGTGCTGGCTTGAGCTGACCAAAGTCTCCATAGTTTTTTATGTTTGCCGATCTTTGATCTATATATAAAGAACTATCTTTAGTTCGCTCAATATTAGGATCTATTTTGTGCCAACCAAAGATACTGTCAATCAAGCCCTTAAGTCTAAGTAGGCTATCGTCCCCCCAAACCGTAATTCCTAAAGCCCATTTTTCTTCAGCTCCATCAGCCTGTTTTTTAGATACTCTACTTATTTCAAACATTGAGTTGTAGTTTGATTTTTGATTGTTATAAGCTGCCCTTAAATGACTTGGTAGTAAGCTAGTCCTTAAATAATCTTGCTCTGAACTCAGTGGATTTTCTATTTTTAGTATTTCCGAATCTTTTATACCTAAATTTTCGATGTCCTTTTTAGAAACAAAAGCATATGTCATTACCTCAATTAGGCCTAGTGCAACTAGCTTTTCCCTTAAGATCATTAAAGAGGGTAGTAGTTGATGATTTAAAGTTGGTGTTGGCCCAAAATCAGGCAATGTTTCGGGCATGTTATTATAGCCTTGAGTCTTCGCAATCTCTTCTAATAGATCTGCCTCGCCAACAACATCTGCTCTCCACCACGGAACAGTGACACTAATAATATGATTAAAGTTCTCTATATACCTTCTGGCTCCAGCATAGTTTTTGGCTTTAGTAAATTTAGTGACGGGGCTAATAACAACTTTTTTTTCAGTGGAGCTAGCTTGCAATATGCCACTGCGCCCGAGGTACATGCCAACATGCCCTATTTTTTTGCCTGCTTGTTTTTCATCACCTTTAAGGAATAAAAGATCTCCTGGCTTTAATCCTGCTTCCGGAACTTCCATTCCTTTTTCGAATTGCATCTGAGCAGTTCTGCCAATATCCAATCCGGCCTTTGAATATACATAGCTAGTTAATAATGAGCAATCAAACTTTTCAAGATTTTCAGTGTCTATTTGCGCCCCATACATATATGGCTTTCCAATGTGAGCTTTTGTCTCTTTGGTGAGCGAAAAATGGGTTGGCTGAAAGCCACGCTTCGTAAGCGCGGTCATCACCTCTTTTTCATCCAGCCTGTAGCCAATAAATTTGTCAGCCTTTCTCAGTCTCATTCCTAAATTGCGGATAGGGGAAGGGGAGTACAATTGTTCATTTGCATCTATTATTTCAGCATCACAGATCTCTATTAGTAATTTTATAATTCTTTTGGCAGCCAGAGAGGGGAGAGTGGATGGAAGCCCTTTTTCAAAACGTGCAGACGCTTCGGTTCTAATGCCATGCCTAAGCGCAGAGCGCCGAACTATTGTTTTGTCAAAATTAGCTATTTCAATCAGAACCTCTGTAGTTTCTTCGTCTGTCTGTGTACGTGTGCCTCCCATAACACCTGCAAGCGCTACAGCCCCAGAGTTATCCACAATTACCAAATCTGAATCAGTTAATTTAAGCTGCTTACCATCCAGAGTGGTGAGCTGTTCGTTATTTTTAGCCAGCCTAACACCGATAGGGCCGTTTAGTTTATTAATATCGTAAGCATGAGAGGGCTGCCCATATTCGAGCATTACAAAATTAGTAATATCTACAACAGGATTTATTGTGCGAACACCCGATGCCTGTAAGTTATCCACAAGCCAACGAGGGCTTATTTGATCAGCTTTCACACGGGCTTTCACAGTATAAAAAGATTCACAACCTTCATTTTTATTGACTTTTGCGACTTCCCTGTTTTTATATGTTATTTCGTGAGTTTCTGGTTCAATTAGTGAATTCTGATCATCGCAAGCAGCTATTTCCCTACTTAGCCCGACATAAGATAAGTAGTCCCAGCGGTTCGAAGGTGTCTTAATGTCTATGATATCACTCATTTTTGCTGTGTCGCACAATGATTGGCCTATAGGTAGGCTAGGGTCGAGCTCAACAATGCCACCATGATCTTCACCCCAAGCTAACTCTTTTTCTGAACATAGCATTCCGTGAGAAACTTCACCTCGTATTTTAGCCTCTCTAATCTCAAAGCCATCAGGCAATACTGATCCGACTTGAGCAAGAGCAACAACTAAACCTTCGCGAATATTTGGTGCGCCGCATACAATATCTATCAATGCAATTCCATTATCAACTTTGGCTTTATTAAGCTTGTCTGCATTTGGATGTTTAATAACTTCAACTACTTTAGCCGTAATTATTTTTTCATCTAGCTTATTCGCATACAGAATTTCTTCAACCTCTACTTCTGTTCGCTCAATTACTTCAGCCATCTTTTCGGTAGAAAGCTTATTTATCAGATATGAATTTATTAAATCAACGCTAATTTTCATCTAAAATTGCTCCAAATAATCAAATTTTGGTCTCCACAACTCTCTTAAATCTGTAATCCCGTACTTGATAACAGCCAGCCTCTCTACTCCCCAGCCGAATGCAAATCCTGAATACTTTTCTGGATCAATTCCGCCATTTATAAGCACTTGAGGATGGACCATGCCGGCACCTCCCAATTCGAGCCACTTTCCTTTAAATTTAGCATCTATCTCCATGGAAGGCTCTGTATATGGGAAATAACTTGCCCTAAACCTGATTTCCGTTTCAGGACCTAGCTGTTTTTTTACAATTTCCAATAGAGTGCCTCTTAAATCTGTAACACTAACCCCCTCACCGACCACTAGGCCTTCAATTTGACCAAAAGTCCAAGAGTGTGTTGCGTCTTCGTTTTCATTTCTAAAAACCTTACCAGGTACGATAATTTTAAAAGGCGGATTATTTTGCTTCATAAATCTTACCTGCATTCCTGAGGTATGAGTTCTTGGCAATAGCTTCTTGTTGCTCTTGTCGATGTAGAATGTGTCCTGCATCTCTCTGGCTGGGTGTATTTCAGGCATATTTAAGGCCTCGAAATTATGCCAATCATCCTCTATTTCTGGACTATCTACGATAGCAAAGCCTAACTCGGTGAATACCCTATAGGTTTCTTTCAAAACTAAGCTTGAAGGATGCATATGACCTGTTCTTGATTCTTTATAAAGGGGTTTTCCAGGTCTAGATACATCAATTGGGGTAAATTTAGCAGCCATTTCCAAATTATCAACCTTTTTATTGATTGCTTCTTGGAAAGTAAGCTTTAAGCTATTTAAATCCTTACCAAGCTGCCCTCTTTTTTCAGCTGAAAGATTTGGCAAAGTCTTCATGTTTTCCGTTATAAAACTCTTTTTACCCAAGAACTGCACCCTAACCTTTTCTATCTCATTTTGGTTTTGTGCTTTGCTTAATTGATTGTTAAAATCTTTTAAAATATTCTCCATCTTTAAGCCTCTCTTCTAGTCCTGAAAAAGACCTCAACAAGGATGACAAGCAGAAGTAGTAAAATAATATCCCTCCAATTTAAACTTCTGAGACTTGATAAGGCCAACAGTAATGTCAGACTGAATGCGAGTATAGATCCAGTTCTAGCTGATGACAATAATAAGCTCTTTTTAGATTCGGCTCTATTTCTTCTAGCCAGATATAAGATCAAAGTAGTTATACTAGAAATCATTAGGAGTACATCGATAAACCAAAAGGTAACTCCACCCG
This sequence comes from Candidatus Saccharimonadota bacterium, assembly GCA_014191035.1. GTDB lineage: Bacteria > Patescibacteriota > Saccharimonadia > CAILAD01 > BJGX01 > BJGX01. Next base: position 37,576 of record BJGX01000004.1, on the reverse strand, counting down.
GGCCAAGCTTTGTAGGATTTGTCATTAAAATAGCAGCCACAAATACTGCCAAACTTACAAAAGCAACGATTGAAATAATCACTATTAAACCTGAGACTTTATTTTTCATAAGATAAAGATTATTATTACACACCTGTCAAATATAGTACAGAGCACAAAAAGATAGCTCAAAAAATGAACAAATTAAAATTATAATTGAATAAGTTTATTTTATGCTACTTCTTGACACAATAAATGAACTACTTTTTTAACCACATTTTGTGAATAAATAAGTTATTTACTACTAAATCTTTACCCCTGGCAACAAATAGCTTATTTAACTGTGGATAAGTTATGCAAAAAGCAATACATTGTAATAATTACTATATAGGTAAAAATAACTCAAATAATGTAAATACAGACATGCTCTGATTGCTTATTTATTACAATCTTTGCGGATTGATATTGGTTAGATACCCAAGATTTGTATTATTATTACTAAAAAAGCCACCCTGTACAAATGGGTGGCGTAAATATAATCAAATGGTTACGGGCCGATTCAAATGCCCTAATATGTTTAGAAACAAACTTGGCATGTATCGGCCCGGTATGGTGATCCTAACTGGGTGCTAAGATCTAGAAGGTGCAACTGCTTTTTAATTATGTTATGGAACAAATACTGCAGCTGTCGCTTCCCAACCATCGGTTCGGGACTTGACCAGGATACAACCTTCTTTAAAAGAAGACTATGTCCTGGTCAAATTCCATCGGGTATGGAGTCTAACTCCCCCTGAGCATAATGACTGCACTCAGACAAACCCTACGACAGTAAGGAAGTTCTGGTACAAAAAACAAGGGGGTTGCTTTTTGTATCCAGAAATCCCTTACCGTCTAAAATTATGTGGCAAACCTTTTAGAGTTCAGGCTGCACCTATGGAGGCTTAATATGTGGCATGGATTTTTGTTTTTGTTTTTAATGAACTTAATATAGCTATAGTATAGCATTACGCTTATGCTTATGTCAATACTTTTTGTGCGTATAATTTAATTTTACTCTGTAAAAATGTGTTTATTTTTTACAACAAGCCTATTTTATTCTTTACTTCTGATAGCTTTTTATTGGCTATTGCTGAGGCTTTTTGGCTACCCTCTTCAATAATACTCATAAGACCAATCTCATTGGACCTGTATTTTTCAAAATCTTTTTGGAGCGAAGATAATTTCTCTGCAGTGAGTTCTCCTAGATCATTCTTAAATTCACCATAGCCTATTCCTTCATATTTATTTTCAATTTCTTCTAAACTCATACCTGAAAATCCTGCATATATTTCCATCAAGTTAGAAATAGCAGGTTTTTCGCTTTTGTTATAGCGAATCTGGGTGTCTGAGTCTGTGACAGCTCTTTTGAATTTATTAACTACAGACTCAGCCGACTCTCCAAGTGCGACATAACTATCTGGATGATCACTTTTACTCATTTTTACAGAGGGGTTATCCAGGCTCATAACCCTTCCTCCGTAATTAGGAATTGTGGCTTTAGGAAGAACAAAAGTTTCTCCATATAGCTTGTTGAATCTATTTGCTATGTCTCTTGTGAGCTCAACGTGCTGAACTTGATCTTCGCCAACTGGCACTTCATTAGAGTCATAAAGCAAAATGTCGGCTGCCATAAGTACAGGATAGTTAAAAAGGCCCACTAGCTGCCCTTCTGGACCTAATTTTTGTGATTTATCCTTAAATTGGGTCATCCTACTTAATTCGCCCATGGTCACATAATTATCTAAGATCCAAAATAGCTCAGCATGTGCTGGCACCATGGACTGCACTAAGATTATTGATTTAGATGGTTCGATACCTGCTGTTAGTAACCAAGCAACCAGGTCTAATGTTCGCGTTTTTATGTCCTCAGGACTTTGCCTAACAGTTAATGCGTGCGAATTAGGCACAAAAAATATAGTTCTGTTATCTTTAGATTGGCTTAGTGGCCAATGTTTTATTGCACCCAAATAATTACCAATGGTCATTTCTCCGGTAGGTTTAAGGCCTGAGAATACAGTTTTCATAAGCGTATTATACAATACTTACTGCTAGTCTTCGATACTTGGCTTTTCTAATTGCATAGGATCCACAACTTCTTCTGTTCCGGCTATTTTTACCACGTCTTTATCAATCTTTTTTAGCTCCTTATGAGCATTATTATAGTGATTTACGGTTGTTCCAAGCGAATTACCCAGCTTATGCATAAATTGCTCATAACTCTTAATGTGTCTACCCAATAAGCCAACCCTTTTTTGAATCTCTTTAGCTTGCTCCTCTATCTGTAAGCTTCTTAATCCCTGAAGAACTGTTTGTAAATAGGCCATAAAAGTAGTCGGGCTAACAATAATAACTTTTTTCTCCTGAAAAGCATATTCTATTAAGTCTCTTGAGGCCGTGTCCGTAACTCCTATCTTATTGGTTAGCAAATCATTATAGATTGCCTCTGAAGGTATAAACATAAATGCAAACTCCATTGTGTTCTCTGAAGGCCTAATGTATTTACTTGTTTCGTCAATTCTTGTCTTGAGATCCTGCTTAAACTTTTTAGTTAAAGCTTCTTTCCTTTCTTTATTCTTCTCTTCTACCAGACGATTATAGTTTTCAAGACTAAATTTGGAGTCAATTGGTAGTATTTTGTCTTTTTCTAAAAATATAACCGCATCAACTGTCTCGCCATCATTAAATTTGTGCTGAAGCTTATATCTACCAGCAGGAAGAACATTATCAAGAACTGTTTGAAGGTAATATTCGCCCAAAACACCTCTCTGCTTAGGATTCTGTAAAACATTTTGTAGGGTTTTAAGCTCATCTGCTACATCAACTACCCTTTTGTTGGTTTCATCGAGCTTTGTAAGTCTCTCGGTAACGTCCGAAATTAATTTAGAAGACTCACTCATTTGCTTTTGTACACTTTGCTGCATAGCGGCATTATTCTTATCTATTCTTTCATTAAGATGAGACTGAGACTGATTAATTAACTGCTGCAGACCTTGTAAATCTTGCTTCAAAAAAGACAAAGAATCAGTGCTTGCTTCATTTTTTCTAGTCATTATTAAATAAATGACTGCAATTAAGGCCAGAAATATCACTGATAGTAAGATAATCAATATATTGTTCATATGTTTAATTCAATAATACTACAAAGATCATAATATTGCGAACACAAAACGAAAATTAATTTATTTTGTACTATGTTCAACTTATTTATTCTTATTAATACTATTTTTGAATTACTATAAAATTAGTTTTTACAGATATAAAAATTGAATATTTACATTATTTAAATGCTAAAGCATCATTCATGACTAGTCATTTAGGGACCGTAGATAAGTCACCGATGCGGCCATTAAAAATCCAACCAGCGCAAGCATAAGGCCGAATTGAAGATAAATTACCAACAAAAATACAAGCCCTCCCGACGGGATCAGGTCGGCTATAGGGCTATCGGTAGTAACATAACTAATAATTTGCATTATCACGAACGCTCCTAAGGCAAATAACACATATTGGCGCGTCTTTGTTCTACTTAGCTTTTTTGCAGCAATTTTTACTGAGTCTCTGGATGGCTTTTTACTGTATTTCGTTTTACCCGAAGACAGATTAAGTGTTTTTGAGCGCCTTTTAACCTTCCTAGTACTTTTATTTATACTACTCATGCTTATATTTTACTCTTTTTGAAATTATAGTCCAGAAATCCACCATGGGATTTTTATTTTGAGCTTTGATTTTCTTGGTCTGTAGATATTTTCTGCTCCAAAATGTTTTTCTAATATACTAATCCAGTTTTGATCAAGCCACTTCTTTTGTTCTATATACATACTTTCAAGCCCTCTCTCGGCAAATTCCCTTCTTATCACCCCACCCCTATGAGGGTGTCGTTGCTTTCTATCATGCATCGAATTAAATCCGTGGGCATAATGCGTCATTTCGTGAACGATTGTCGCCACAATTACATGCTGTGGTACTTCTGGATCCCGATAAATAGGATTAATGGTAATTATTGAAATAGTCTGATCATTTCTATCTAGCCCAATTGACCCTAATCGCCTCTTAGCCTTTCGTCCATACTTAATTTTAACTTCATTAACTTTTTCGACGTCCGAAAAATGATTAGACCATATATAATCTAGCATTTGCTCTAACCATAATTGATCTCGATAACTTGATTCTATTTTTTTCATACTAAAAGTTTGTCAAAATCTACGTAATTGTCCCCTTTTTCTTCAAATTCCATGTTTTTTATGCCCTTTACTGCCTTGGTTATTAATTCTAGAGTCTTTTCATTGTCGACCTTGGCGCTTCTACCTATAAAACCGTCCTCAACAAATTCTAGACTAGTGGAGCTTACTGGACTTTTTTGAAGTTTCTCCCAAGATAAGGCATATATTCCCAGCTGAACGCTTTGTTTTGCTTTGGTGTCGGCTTTTTTCTGATCATTCACTCTAGAAGTTTTAAAATCTCTTATTTCTATTTCTCCTTCTGACTCCAGTACGATATCGTAACGTCCTGATATCACTGTTTTGAGTTCAGTAAGCTGAAGTTCAAAGGGCTGCTCAATAGAAACCGGCTTAAAACCGTCTTTTCTATGTCTTATGATGTAGTCACTAAGTACTTTTTTGCCATTTTCGAAAAGATTTTTTTCGTGCTCGGCCGACACAAAGCCTTCACTGCTCCAAGAGGATTCATAGACTTTTAATATTTCTGCAATATTTGTCTCTTTATTTTTCAAACGATATTTGTAGTAGTGCTCAAGCGCAGCATGAATGCTTGAACCATATATCAAGCTATGAAATGGGCCTTTTGGTAGATGTAGAACATGAAACAGCCAAAATTCTTTAGGTGATCTTAGATAATCAGCAATCTGATTGGTCGTTAAATATAGCCACTCTCCCTTAAATAGCCTTGATAATATCTTTTCTTTCTCAACTTTTTTTACAACTGGCTCAAAGCTCGTTAATACTTCTGACATACTTCGTTGCGACGGTATAGAATTTGATTTTTCGGACCAATCTTTTCCTATAGCCTCAACCACAAAGCGAGAAATCTTTTTATCTCGCTTCAAGCCATGATCCTTTGCGTAGCTTAAATAAGCCTGCTGTTTTGCCCTGGTAAGTGCTACATAAAAAAGCCTTCTTTCTTCTTGAAACTGGTCACCTTCTCCGGGGTTTATTATATCTACGGGTATCCTAATTCGCTCCCCTCTGTTATAAGAAGGAAAGGTCTGTTCAGTTAGCTCGGGCAAGAAGATATAATCGAATTCCAAACCTTTAGCTTTATGAACCGTCATAATCTGAACGCCGGAGATATCAAGTGGAGAGATTTCGCTCATAATATCGGCCGATGACTGTCGTATTTCATCCAAATACTCGCAAAGCTCATTAAGGCTAGGGTTTGAAGATGCCAATTCAAACTGCTTAACAAGCTTAAAAAAGTCTGTCATATATTGAACCTCTAAAGCCTTATCTACTGATGTGACCGAATCATCTAGAGCCCTTTTCAAATAACCGCTTTCTTTAACTGCTGTAAAAAGAACCTCACCAGCACTAAAATCTGCAATCATCTCGCGCCAATTAATAATACTTTTTAGGGCGGCCTCTATCCAACCATCTTTTTGCTCATCATGTGCTAGATATTCAAATAAGCTTTTATTGAGGCGCTTAGATTTTGAAGAATAATCAATTACATGATGAATATTATAATCTTTAAAAAGTCCGCTGATTAACAATTGAAACAATGATGATGAATCGCCAGGATCTGCTATCGATTTTGCAAGAGCAACCATCATTTTCACACTCTTTTGCTCAAAAAGCTCAACATCCTGATGAACGTGGTAGGCAATTTTATGTTTTTGAAGCTCTAAAATATAAGGCTTTATCTGATTGTTCTTTCTTAATAAAATAGCTATGTCTTTGCTGTCTACTTCAGATTCAACTAGCTCAGAAATTTTTTCAACAACTCCCTCAGATTCGCCAATTTTATTTCCGTACTCATCAATATTGACGCTCGCATCAGAAAATTGGTGGGCAATAAGGTTTTTATCTATATTTTCACTTACTTCTAGCCTCTGAGGATTGTTATTTTGTATTAGCTTATAGCCTGCATCCAGAATTGATTGCCCGCTTCTGAAATTATCCTTAAGAACAGAAATATCGCTGCTGGGAAAATGAGACCTAAACGAGAGTATGTTCTGAACAGATGCGCCCCTAAAACGGTATATTGCTTGGTCGTCATCACCAACTACCATAATATTTTGTTTCTTTGATAATAGTAAAAGTATTATCTGCATTTGAATTGAATTTGTGTCTTGAAATTCATCTACAAGCACATATTTATAGCGTTTTTGCAGCTCGTTTTTAACAGTATTTCTTTTTTTCAATAAATGCTGTAATTTTATCAACATATCGCCGAAATCTAAGCTGTTTTTAGACTCGCAAATAGCAGAATATTTTAAGTAAATTTCTACCAAATCAGGCATTGATTCATTCTCTTCCCCCGGTTTTGTATCATTTAGTTTAGCGACTCTTTTTTTGAACTCTCCTGCGTCGATTCCCTCATCTTTTAGCCTGGAAATGACACTTTTTATTGAAGATACAAATGCAAACGGATCTCTTTGTGGGCTAAAGTACTCAAATTGTGTGTTTGCCAGTACTTCTTGTAGTATGATTGTCTGCTGAACGTCTGTTAAAATTTGAAATTCTGGGCTAACTCCAGCATCAAGCGCAAACTCGCGCATAATCTTGTCGGCTAGAGCGTGAAAAGTCATTATTTGGGTATCTAAATAGCCATATGGCAAAAGTTCATCGACCCTTTGCTGCATTTCGGCGGCCGCCTTATCCGTAAAAGTCAAAGCCAATATCTCTTCAGGTTTTGCCTTTTCACTCAAAATTAACCTAGCGACTCTCTGAGTAATTACCGCCGTCTTTCCTGTTCCTGCACCTGCAACTACCAACATTGGCCCGTCATTATGATTTATAACCTTAAGCTGCGGCTTTGTAAATGTTACTTTGTCGGCTTTGTTCATACTAATATAATACCCCATTGCAATCAGATGTTATAATAGTTCAAAAGAGGGATAATGAAAAATAGCCTGTTAAATGCCAAGCATATACAAATCAATGTTTCGTCAGAATCATCTAATTCTGACGAATGCCTTGCAATTGGTTTTGAACCAGGAGAAAACATTCTCTCTGAAACTGGAAATCTCTATATTCTGTTCGAAAACAATTCCGGCAACCGAAGAATCGACTTTGAGAAACTCATTGAGGCTTGTGGTAAATCTTTTTATGAAGATATTCCTTCAGACAGCTTCGAATCCAGATTTAAGCAAGTCCTAAAGACCCTAAATGCACAGCTTAAAAAGCACGAGCACTCACTTGATATGGCAATTGTTGCTACATCAAATGACAGAATGCTTTTTTCTGATATTGGAGACAATACGTTCCTTCTATTACGAAACACTTCGTCTACAGATTTGTCGACCCATACCAAAAGTAAGATATTTAGAGAGATTGGTCAGGGCAAGCTAAATAGCGAAGATAAAATATTAATTGCTAGTCAATACATATCCCAAAGTATTCCTAAAAAACAGTTATCAAAAATGGCCATAAGTAGCTCACGAGACAACTTCGAGGATGAATTAGACGAATCCTTACGACAAAAAGATAAAACACACGCCTTTAGTGCCCTTTTAATTGAATTAGAAGACAATAATACGCTGCAAGAAACTAGCCAAGGTAACGATAAACCTAAAGCCATAAGCGATGCAAAATTTAAAAAACTAATGACTCAAATTCAAAAATCGATCAAAGAAGCAGCTTCAAAATCTAAAACAAAAGCTAAGACTTTAGGTAAAAGTAATAAAAAAATTACATCAGAAATTAGTTCAAAAACAAAGTCTGGGTGGACTTCATTTTGGTCAAAATACATCAATCCCAACCCTAAACAAGCTATTATTATTGTGGTAATTACAATAATAATTATAAGTATACTTTCTTTAGGTATATCAAGCCTTACAGCCAAGCCAAAGTCTTTGACTCAGCTAGAGAACTCACAAACTCTTATCGATAATGCTAAATCAGCTCTATCAAAAAACAATCAAGCTTCTGCTAAGGAAAGTATAGATAAAGCCGAACAAATATTAAATAAAATAAGCTCATCAGAAAGAGACAAGCTAAATGAGCTCGAAATAAAAGGTAGAATCAAAACCGGCTTTAGTTCCACCCAAAGCTCGCTGATAGCCCTAGAGGACAAGCTAAATCTAACCTCAAGAATTTCACCATCCAACTCATTCAAGATTGCTCAAAACAACTTAAAAAGCCTTGTATGGCTAAATAGCTCTCTTTACGGCCTGGACAGCAGTAATGGATCAATAATTGAAATTAATCCATTACTAGGCTCGCCTATCATAAGGGCTAGTTCTGAAGACCTTAGAGGGGCAATAAGTATGGATAGTATTGCAGACTCAGGTCTAATTGTTCTTGGTAAGGCAAATATTTTACAGTACACTTCAGATAAAGGCCTTCAAAAGCTTAATGCGAATTCGCTACCTAAATCAAATGACATCTCTTCGTACTTGGGTAATGTCTACCTATTGGCTGCGCAGGACAATCAAGTAGTAAGATATCTTAAATCCGGACTTAATTTATCTTCAAGAGCAAACATACTCAAAAACACCTCTGAAAATGAGCTTTCTCAGGCCACATCGTTTGCTGTAAATGGAAATATTTTCATTTCAATAAAAGATAAAATTCTTTTATTCGAACAGGGCTCAGAGCGTTCTTATCAGCTCAATGGGCTACCTGCGGGTTTTGGAAATATAAAAGATATTTACTATAACAAAGATTCGGGTTATTTCATTCTACTAAATGAAGCCTCGGACCGTCTGGCGCTACTAACTACGGAGTCCAATTCTGCCAATTTCATAAGGCAATATGCGCTCGAGTCAGATCAAAAAATTAGCTCATTCACAATTGAACCAAAAAACTCCCAGATTTTAATAAATTCAGGAGATAAAATTTATTCATATAAGATAGAAAAATAGTTGCTTTTTTTACTACATTTTTTCTAACAAATCAACACCAATTATAGTAAAAATTGCCTCGTATGCTTGCTTAAATTTTTCAATAATAGCCAGTTTTTGGCCCGCTTTTTCTGATCCTACCACCCTCTCTTTTTCGTAAAACTCATGGAATGATTTAGCTATATCAAAAGTCTGGTGTAGTAGCTGATGAACCTTATGATTAACTATTATTTCTTTTAATATTCCTTCAATTTTAGATAATTGCATAATTAGCTGACGCTCTGAAAGGCTAAGCTCATAATTTTCAATGCTGACCGCACTTAAGGATTCTTTCTTGGCGTTTTCTTGGATGGAGCAGGCTCTTGCATAAGCATATAAAGAATAATACACAGGGTTTTTAGCTGAGTGCTCTTTAACAAGGTCGATATCAAAATCCATATGTGTATTTGTGTCACGCATAGCAAAGTAAAATCTCGCTGCCTCAGTTGGCACCTCATCTAAGAAATCACTTAGAAGTATGTAATTTCCTTTGCGCTTGCTCATTTTAAATTCTTTTCCATCCTTAATAAGCCTTATAGTCTGCGTAGAAAGCTCACTAAATTCATTATGACCTAAGGCTTTGAGTGTATTGACTAGCCTGATTGCTTGGCCATGATGATCTGGACCCACGATAGTAATAGTTCTGTCATACCCCCTCTCCTCTAGCCTCTCTAGCTGGTATGCGATGTCCTTTAAAAAGTAGCTCTCTCCATTATCGTAAGATCTGATTAGTACTTGGTCTTGATCTAGACCAATCTTTTCGCCATCTATCCAAACAGCGCCGTCTTTGTTCTTAATTAAACCTGCATCTTCAAGCCTAGTTAAGGTCCTTTTAATATCGGCTTCAGATTCAGAGTACATAGAGTCAAAATTAACACCCAGCTTAGTTAAATCTGGCTTTATATAGTTTTCAACTATTAGTTCTGCTGCTAGTGAGCCAACCTCTATAGGCTCTTCTGACAAAACTTTGTCTTTTGAGCCAATTTTTGTTGTAATTATTTCAGCAATATTATCAATATATTCTCCTCTGTATAAGTTTTCGGCTATTTCAGGCTCAAATTCTTTACCAATTGCTTGCTGGATTGCCCTACCAAGAGCAATAATCTGATTTCCTCCATCATTAAGAAGGTACTCGGTGGAAGATTCATAGCCCTGCGATTTATAAATATTGGTTAAAATATCACCATAATAACCTTGCCAGGCGTTTGTTAGTACCAACGGACCGGTAGGGTTAGCGGAAATAAACTCCAGCTGAATGCTCTGCCCTTTTCCCATTTCGCTCTTAGAAAAATTATCATTAATTGATTCGATGTAATCTATCCATGACTTATTATCCATAATTACATTTATAAAGCCGGGGGGTAAAAATTCGGCCTTCTTGATAGTTTTTGATTTGTTTAGCTCAATTATAATAGAATCAGCTACTTCTGAAGGAGCTTTTGATTCTGACTTAGAAAGCCTAAAGGCAATGTTTGTGCTAAATTCCCCAAACTTAGGGTCGCAGTAGCTAATACTTGAGGCAACCTCCTGTTTATCATGAGGTCCATATAGCTTATTTAGCGCCTTAAAAAGCAAATCATTAAATTGTTCTTTTGGGTTCATATTAAGCCTATTATATCTCAAAGCCCACTATTTAAGCTATAATTAGGCTATGAAGATAATTGCATCAAATAGACGTGTGCGTCATGATTACGAACTTAAAGAAAAGTTTGAAGCTGGGTTGGTGTTGTCCGGCCCCGAGGTGAAAAGCGTTAAGGCTGGCCACATAGACATGAAAGGTAGTTACGTATCTATTCGTCAGGGTGAAGCTTTCCTGGTAAAGGCCCATATCAGCCCCTATAAGCAAGCAATGGACTTAGATAATTACGATCCCGAAGCTGAGCGCAAACTGCTTTTACACAGAAAAGAGCTTAATAGACTAATTGAGGAGTCGCAATCTCAGCGCCTCACAATAGTTCCGACTGCAATTGGGCTCAGCAGAGGCCGCATAAAGCTAGAAATTGCTCTGGCGCGTGGTAAGAAGCTCTATGATAAACGCGAGTCAAAAAAGCAACAAACAATGCTTCGTGATGCAAGGCTCGAGAACACTAAGTAGTAAATAATTTATTCACCTTTTTAGTCTTTCAACAGATACGAAAGGCTTTTTAATGCTTGTATATAATGCTTTAGCATAGTATATATGTAGTTAATTAGTATATTTATATTGCATTACTTCTCTATTAGTCTTATGCTTAGTATATGAACAGTTCTATATCTGATATTGCCAAGCAAATGATGGCTGACCCAAAGGGTCTATTAGCTGCCGACGAAAGCTCCAAGACATGCCAAAAGCGCTTCGATGCACTCAAGATTGACTGTACAGATGAATCTAGGCGTCAGTGGCGTCAATTATTGTGTATGTCGCCCAATATCGAGCTGTATATTTCAGGTGTAATCCTCTACGATGAGACAATTCGCCAAAAAACTGATGAAGGCCTTACTTTTGCCGATGCCCTAACTAAAAAAGGTATAATTCCAGGTATCAAAGTTGATATGGGCTTGGTTCCCATGGACAATTTCGAACCCGCCACTATTACTGAAGGCCTTGATGGGCTATCTGCAAGACTTAATGAATACTATGAAATGGGTGCTCGCTTTACTAAATGGCGTAGCGCTTTCGAGGTCAATGATGGTGAGCCAGATGAAGCTGTTATTAGATACAACTTAATGGTTATGGCCCGTTACGCCTCTATTGCCCAGTCTGCTGGAATGGTACCGATTGTTGAGCCGGAAGTCTTATACGAGGGTAATCAGACTATTGAGCAGTCCGCAAAAACGACTCAAAAGGTTATAAAGATACTATTTGAGGAGCTAGCCAAACTAAAGGTTAACCTATCTGGAACAATTCTTAAAACCAGCATGGTTCTTGCAGGCACCAAAAGTGTAATGAGCAAACCTACTGAAGTTGCCGATGCCACCCTGAAGGTATTAAATAATTCAGTACCTAATGAAGTAGCTGGAATAGTTTTCTTATCTGGAGGACAGAGCCCAGAACAAGCCACGGCCAATCTTAATGCAATCGGACTTAAAGGTGAACAAACGTGGCCCATCACCTACAGCTACTCTAGGGCTGTACAGGATCCAGTGCTGAAATTATGGCGAGGTAAGGAAGTTAATACCAACAAAGCACAAGCAATGTTCTCTAAACTACTGGCCCAAAATAGTGCTGCTCGTAATGGCCAATTCACTGGCAAAAAAGTTTTTTAAAAAAATCTTAAAAAAAGTTTAAAAAAGTTATTGACGGCCCGAAACGTAAGCGGTATTATTATATCAGTGCTGCACACATAAATTACTCAAAAACAAAAACAAAGACTTTTAACAGGTTAGCAAGCGCCTCGGGCCCACGCTAACCTGTTTCTTTTTAGGACAATCCCCGCTCAAAATTTATTGGGCGGTTATTTTTTTGTTCACTATATTTTTATTCATATAATTTTCAATTAAATTATATTTGATAGAGTTTTATGATTACTTTATTAATATATAATACTTGTGCTTAGACCTATAAAAGTGTATTATTTAACCTAAAGTTAATTAAAACAAATGACCATAAAAACAAAAGCAAAAATTGAGGTTTTATCAGATGTAATGGCCGGCCTAGGGCTTCTTTTGATTTTTGTTGTCATATTAATTACTGGTGGTGGTAAAGCAGAAAAAGCCAATGCTGATCTTGCCAATACCGAAACCCTACCTGCGATTGCCCAAGACGTATCAGCAACTCTTAAGGGCTTAATAAATTCGAGTGATAAACCTGTGACTGCTCGGGGGTTTGAATGGGGCACCTCCCCTTCCTATGGAAACTCCGCCCCGCTAAATGGCGCTAGCTTGCCGGTAAAATTCAACAGCCAATGGCCAAGTGCATTTGCTCCTGACTCAATAGCTGTAAAGAACGATGGAGGCTATGCCATTTTAAGCACTCAGCTTAACAAAGTCCTGGTTTTTGATGTATTGGGCAATCAAATTGCCGAGCTGGGAGGCACACAGGGCCTTGGCAATTACGAATTCAATTCGCCACGAGCTTTGGCCTATGACAGCTCGGGTGATTTGTATATTGCAGACACACAAAATTCAAGAATTCAAAAATACTCTTTAAATTTAGCCTATAGCCAGACCATTAGTGATCCAGCAATACAGAAGCCAACTGCTCTACAGATAGATTCTGCTAATAACTTATACGTATTGGATGAGGCTATGCAAAAAGTATTTAAGCTAGATAATTCATTCAATATTGTGGCGACTATTGGCGAGGGCGTGCTAAATCAACCAAGCAGTATGGCCATCGATCAATCTGGAAATGTTTTCGTCTCTCAATTGGATGGAGCTAAAAAATTCGACTCTTTTGGAAATTATATACAAACATTTGGTAGTGAATTATATGATTCCGTTGCTATTGGAGCTAGTGGGGAGATATATTCTCTAAAAGATGATTACATAAAAATATATTCTAACGATGGTCAGTTTTTAAACCAGTTTGGTGGAAACGGAAATGCCATAGCTCAATTCAATAACGCCAAGGCTTTGAATATTAACAATAATAATCTTTTTGTTGCAGACACAGACAACTTGAGGGTTCAAAAATTTATAAACCAAGCTTCACTACCACTTGGAAACTTTGAACAAAACATAAGCGGACTAAATTGCAGCACAACTTACCACTTTAGAGCATATGCCACCAACGAAGATGGCACATCTTACGGCAATGACCAAAGCTTTAATACCCTACCGTGCGGGGTTTCAGCTCAAGCCCTGACAATTCAAACTAACGACCCGACAGGAGTTGGCAGTTTTACAGCAACGCTTAATGGTGAAGTTACTGCCTCAACCTCTGCCATAACTCGCAGAGGCTTCGAGTGGGGAACTTCTGCTAGCTTTGGAAATTACATAGCCGGCATTGCTGCCGAATCGAGCCGTAAGCTTTATCCAGACACTACAGGCTGGCCCACGGCAAGCAACCTACCTACTGGAATTGCAGTAGATAGTAATTCCCAAAAAGTTTACGTCTCTGACCCTGCAGGTAACCAAATTAGGGTTTTTAATTTCTCTGGAGCCTTGATAGGAACATACAACCCTGGAACCCTTAGTGGGCCAAACGGATTGGCCGTGGACAATGCGGGCAGGATCTATATCGCCGATAGTGGTAACGACCGAATACTTGTTGTTAACTCTGATCTTTCTACTGTTGCTGGCTCTATGGGTGGGCCTGGGGTGAATCCAGAAAATCTAAACAACCCTAATGGAGTTGCACTTGATACTTTTGGAAATGTTTATGTAGCTGACAGCGGGAACGACAAAATAAAACGCTATGACACATCTTTTAGCTATGATGCTAGCGGTAGCTTTGGCTCCACGGGTGGCGGCAGCACAGGACAGTTTAATAACCCTCTAGGCATCGCCATAGATCAGACAGGCAGTAACAAAATAGTGGTTGCTGATACTGGAAACAACCGCTACCAAGTGTTTGAACAAACATACTCGGCAGGACCGCCAATATCGATAACGCCTATTTCTACCCCCTCATTGATTGTTGATGGTAGTGTTTCGGGTACTCCCTTCAATTCTCCCTCTTCTGTTGCGATTGATGTAAACAACAATGTTTATGTTGCCGACACCGGTAATCATTTAATTGGAATCTACAATTCTTCTGGCGCACACTTATCGTCTTACGGGTCGATAGCAAACTTTAATTCTCCTTTTGGTGTAGCAACCTATACTGAGCCAAGCTCAAATCCAGTGAATAATAATTCAATGGTTTTTGTAACAGATCAAAACAATTCCGAAGTAGAGAAATTTTTAACTCAAGTAGAATTTTCTGTTACGAATTACAGCAACACCCTAGACTATTTAAGTTGTGGCACGACCTACTACTACCGCGCTACAGCCACTAACGCGGATGGAAATTATTTGGGTTCAACCAAGAGTTTCACTACCAACCCTTGCAATACCAATGTGACTGCAGCCACCCTGCCGCCAACTAATATTTCTGGTACATTCGGTACACTTAATGGCAATATTACCTCGGTCGGTCCGGACCCACTTTTAGTTATTCAGGGCTTTGAATGGGGGTCCTCAACGGCATATGGTAATTTGTTAAACAACCAAAATGGCGGATCGCAAAACGACGCTAACTATCTAGACCTAGCCACACAATGGAGCTCGACACTTAACACACCTTTGGATATTGCCTCAGATGAATATGGCAATGTATATGTTTCGGATTATGCCAATAATAAAGTCAAAAAATACAATAACAATGGAGGTCTAGTTACATCCTGGAATGTTAATCAACCCAAGGGTATAACCAGTCGCCCAGGCACTATTTGGGTAGTTAGTTCGGCAGGAATATCTAAATTCCAGTCTGATGGAACTTTCTTGGCTGATTTTTCGGCAGGCATAGGAGCTACAGATGTTGCTGCCGATATAGCTGGCAATATGTTCGCAACTTTTCCAGAAGGATTTGTATTAAAAATGGATTCAGCGGGCAACCCGCTAGATATTTGGGGCTACTACTCTTTGGATACTAATCAAAATCTGGGCTATTTCCCCACTGGTATCGAAGTGAAAGACTACGGTTCTGGAAATGGCGTTATTTACGTTGCTGATACCACTAAAAATAGAATCGCTAAATATTCTTTCCCTAACGGTAATTTTGGAGGCTCAATAGGAAGTTTTGGTTCTGAAAAGGGTAATTTGATACTTCCCGGATTCATCTCCTTAAATCAAACTAATGAAGATGTTTTTGTAACCGACTCGACTGGCTCTGTAAGCAAATTCAATGCAGTTGGTACTCAAACATACTATAAAAGCAACGTTGTTAATTTAAGCTACGGTAGTGCTCTAAGCTCTATATTAAGCGGAGTTGCTGTCGATCCAAATGGCAATTTATTTGTAACAAGCACTACGGATAATTTAGTTAAAAAATTCTACCAGAGAAACGCCGCTGCACCTTTTGGGGACTATTCTAGAGTTTTGGGGCAGCTAAACTGTGGCTCAACCTACTATTACCGTGCCTTTGCAAGCAATGGAACAACGAACTATTTTGGATCTGGCCAGACACTTAAAACTACAGACTGTAATTTAATTCCAACTATATCAAACCCAATACCATTCGGAAGCATACCAATAGGAATCTTCACTAACCCCCAAACAACTGGAGCTGCCAGCGCAATTGGGCCCGATGGGCAGATAATTACACCTGGAGGTGGCCGTACGGGAGGTATTGTTTCTGCGATCGATAGCGCGCTCCAGGGCATATTAAACATTACCAAGCGTGTGCCGCGAGAAGTCGCCGAAGCTATTCCATTTTTACTTATCCTTTTAATTCTGTTCTTTGCTTTAATATATGCCGTTCAGTCCTATAGGGAGTTAAAAAGCGCCGAACGCTATAACACTTTAATTGAAAAATACAATAACCTGCAATTTGGTAGCAAAAACTTTATTTCGCTTACTAATCACTACCTAAATACGCCGATTAGTATCATGCAACTAAGTGCTGACCTTTTAGTTACAAACGGAATAATCGATAAAGCAAAATCACAACAAATAACTGAGATAATTCATGGCATTACCGATTCAGTACACCAATTATTAGAAAAGAATACAAAAACGACCGAACGATTTATATCAGAAATTAGCCCCGAGCTATTACAAAAGAAGGTACAAAAAGCCAGCTTTAACCCGCTCGCCTGGATACCGATCATTATCGCGGGTGGACTAGTGCTAATCGCCAACTTATTATTTTTGAGAGCTGATGTGTTCCAGTTTAGCTTTACTTCTCTAATTGTTCAGGTGGGTCTGTTTATACTTAGTGCTCTATTTATTATTTTGGCCTGGAGAAGTCTAAACAGAAACCGAGAAATTAGCAGACAAAGAATTGTGACTTTGCAAAAAGAAAAAGAACTTTCGGAATATAAAATAAACTTCATAAATGAAGCCTCAAAATCAATTGACAAAAACATCGATAAATTAAAAGCTATTTCTAATGAACTTAGCAATAAAGAAGAAGCTAAAGCTTTCATAAGAGGCGTTGGAATGCTATCAAGTGTGCAAAAATCCTTCGAACTACTTAAAAAATTCTCAGCCTTTAGCCCAACTGGAGCTATAGATGAAGACGATGTTAACTTAGTTCTTAATAAGATATTAGAGCGCCAATCAGATATTATGGCTAGAAAAAATATTAAAATTAAAATTAATGTTGCAAAAGAACTCAATATGCGACTAGACAAGTCAGCTCTGATATTGCTTCTAGGCTCAACTATCAATAACGCCGTAAAATTCAGTAAAAATAACAGCACGATTTTTGTATCTATTGAAAACAAATTCGGAGGAACCAAAATATCTGTTAAAGACCAGGGTATTGGTATTCCTAAAGATAAGATTGACCAGCTAATGATGCCTTTTACAAGAGCTTCAGATGCTATGCAATACGATTATGAGGGCCTAGGAATTGGATTGTACCTAGACAGAATTATTATTGAGCAAGTTGGTGGTTCTATTAAAATTAGCTCCGAGCTTGGTAAGGGAACAATGATAGAATTCAATGTACCTAGAGCAGTTAACAAACACGAGTCCGAAATAACATCGCCAGTTAGACCAAAACAGTCGCCGGCAACTACATAAAAAACCCCGGCAAAAAGCCAGGGTTTTTAGAACTGATCAAGATAAATTGCCCCCTCTTCACGGAGCTGATTTATTGACTCGATCCAGTCGGTCATCATCGCAGAATAGCGATCAGTCTTGGACTCAAGATGCATGTAACTCTCAGGGTAAATTAGTTCTCCCACTACACCGATAATAACTCGTCTTCTAAGTAGTCCCTTGCGAACAACCTTGTCTCCCTTAGAGCACCCAACCAAAGCGATTGGAAGGATTGGACAGCCAGACAAAAAGGCAACCTTAGATGCGCCGTACTTGGCATCTTCAACAGTAGATGTACCTACCCTGCTACCCTCTGGGAACATGATTGCTGGAACGCCACGTTTGAGCGCTCTAACCACGACCGGAATGAGCTCCTGCGGCGTATATGAAGCCATCTGAAGCGCTTTTATTCTTTCGGGCGAGTTCTTAGTCTCGTTGCCATCAATATTGGGCCTAAAGACCGGTACGGCGCCCATTCTTTGGTTGATCCAGGCAAGGGCTGGGTGAACACAAAACTGGGGTTTACAAACCCAGATTAGCCCTCTTCTAAACATTCCGATAAATGGAATGTCCCAAACTTGACCATGGTTAGCAGCAATCACAAAGGCCTTGATCTCACCCACCCTACTATTTCCATTTCTGGAATAGTAGCTTGGCTTGTAAGTGTAGCCACCTGGCTGAGGAATTCGTTCATTGTGGTAAAGTACTGGCTTAATAAAGAAACTCGAAAGAAAAGCCACGGCTCCGCGAAAGAAAATGTAGCCAGTCGGATATGTAACTCCTGTTGCTGAGGCCAATCTTGCTTTACGCTTGACTTCGTCTTTACTGCTTAGCTGGTTCATGCATCTCCTTAAGCTGCAAGGTACAGGCCCAAATTCTAACAGGTTATGCTGGATTATTAAAGCATAAGTTATATATTATGTTGTTATAAATACAATAATAATGAACACAAAAAAAGACCATTTTATCTTATGATCTTCTTTTGGTGGAGCTGGCGGGAATTGCACCCACGTCCGCTAAACTTTCCAATATGACTTCTACGAGCGTAGCTAATCTTATAAGTTTTACAAATTTAGTGCTCTATAGACTAGCGCAATAAGCCCTAAACTTGCTCGCTATAAAAGACTTGATTAGAACCTAGCAAGAAGTTCTACTGCAATCTGATAAATTACACCGAATTCCTTCTATCAGATATTGAAGGCTCGATGGCCAGTGCAAATTAAGCAAAAGCTGGTGCGTAGGCTGGTGCCTTTACGGCATTAACCAAACGCTCTACAAATGATTTTGCATTTGTTAAAGATGGAAACAGCTAACGTGTATTTCCAAACCGACTCGCAATCATATTTCAAGATTCAACGTCGAAGCTAAACAGCCCCATAACAAGACATTATACCACAAATTAGCTTAAAAAGCTAGTGTTTATATATCGTATCTTAGATGTTTCTTCACTGTTCGGAACTGGTATAGGCCAAATAAAGCCACCAAGCCCCCTGCTATAACCATTACTGACGCTGGACTTATTAGATCTGCTGTAACGCCGGCAAGCAAGACTGGTAAGGATGCTGCTAAGTTCATCATCATATTTAGAGTTCCAAAAATTTTACCCCTCTCCTCATCCGTAGAATGCTCTTGAAGAAGCGTTTGCGCAGAAACACTAACCAGGGCGTTGGCAAGACCCAAAACAAAAGCGATGGAAATAACAATCCAATCATAAAACGGAAAGTTCTTTAATCTGTCGACAAATCCAATTGAAACTAATGATATTACAGCGATTACTATTCCTACATTTATGACTTTTGCCTTATGGAAGTTCTTAAAGAATTGACCTACAGCTACGGCGCCAACAACCATTCCTAATGCAGCCGGTATAATCAACTTGACGCTCACCTGAGCGAGGCTTTGATTAAATAAGACAATCGCCAGTCCTGGCGCGACTACGGCGATAATTCCAATAATCATTTGGCCAATAGTTAAGTTCGCGATAGGAAAAGATAACATTGGAGTTTTCCATATTTTATATGTAGTCTGTCTTATAGTTACAAATACTTGATGGTTAATAGCCTTAAAATTGAGGCCCTGTTCCTTAGGCGCCAATTTAGGAAGGCCTGCGCTTAATAGTGCGGCCAAAAGAAATGCCGCCGAAGTAACCCAGTAGACTGAATTTGCCCCTCCTACCGATATAATTGGGCCAGCCAAACTATAGCCCAGTATAAAAGAGCTATATAGAGTGAACAAAAACAAAGAATTAGCTGCTACAAACTGCTTTTTAGTTACAAGGCGAGGCAATGCAGCTGATTCGGCCGGCGTAAAGAATTGCGATAAGACAGATATAACAAAAACCATCACATACACAAAAACCAGATTTGTCTCAAAAACTAAAAAGAGCAGAACTAGCACTGCCCGAACAATATTTGTGACCACCAGCACTTTTTTACGATCCAAGTGATCTACATATGCTCCAGCCAATACTGCAAAAATAATCGAAGGTACCCCAAAAGCCAAAATAAGCAAGCTAACTGCGATATTTGCATAGCTTGTTTTCTCGGTTAATTCAAAAATTCTAATTATCAAAGCAAAATTCAGAAGATGAGCAGCCAATTGAGAAGCCAACTGGGCAATCCAGATTTTTACAAAATTTGTGTTTCTAAATAAATCTAAATACATAATTATCTATACAATTCTAACATTTTAAGCATTAAATTTCAGCTATTTGGGCAAAAATGAACCCTTTGTAGTAAAATATTGTTAAGACTAATATGAAAAAGTATAAAATAAATGTCATATCCGATAGTGCGTTTACGGTTCAAGGCCATGGAGTTCATACTGCCTACACCGAGCATCTTAATGGACTAAAAAAATACTCTCCAAATTTAGAAGTTCACACTAACGAGAAAAATTTAAAGACTGAAATAGTACATATTCACACAGTTGGTGCATACGGAATTAGATTTTTGCTCTCAAAAAAATGCTTAGTTTTCGTTTCTGCCCACGTCGTACCAGATTCTTTTGTTGGTAGTTTGGTAGGTGCAAAACTTTGGTATCCCTTTGCAAAACTCTATCTCAAATGGTTCTACAATAGAGCTGACGGTGTATTTGCCGTAAGCCAAGAGGTAGCCGACCAACTTTCGGAAATGAAGATAAAGCCACCCGTGTATGTTGTTCCGAATATGCTCGACACCCAGACCTTTTCAAACTCCCCTCAAAAAAAGGCATCTGCAAGAAAAAAACTTAATATTCAAAAAGATAAATTCGTAGTTGTTTGTAGCGGACAGGTGCAGCCAAGAAAAAGAGTTGATAGTTTTCTAGCTTGTGCAAAAGCCCTTCCAGAAATTCAGTTCATTTGGGTTGGAGGCATTCCTTTTAAGAGGGCTGCTGCAAACTATAACGAGATGCAAAAGGTTATGCAGACCGCTCCAGATAACGTTATCTTCACAGGGGTCATTAAGCATGAAGAAGTTATAGCCTACTACCAGGCCTCAGATGTTTTCTTTTTGCCATCCGAACAAGAAACTTTCGGAATAGTAATGATCGAAGGTGCAGCTGCTGGCCTACCTGTTCTATTGCGCGACAATGACCAATACAAAATTACATTCAAAGACTGGTATTTATCGGCCCATGACGATAAGGGTTTTATAGAAAAAATTAAAAAACTATCGCAAGACAAAAAATATTATGCTGAAGCTAAGAAAAAATCATCTCAAATAGCCTTGAGATATGATACCAAAACAGTAATGAAACAAATAAACTCAATATATGATAAAGCCCTGGAGAAAAATAAATGAAAATAGGGTTTTTCACTGATCGCTATTATCCTCAAGTGGATGGTGTTGCGGTATCAGTTGATATATTCGCACAAGAGCTCATAAAGCTTGGTCATAAAGTAATAGTTTATGCACCCGAACCCTCCAAAAAGAATCGGCCCAAAAAAGACCCGCCCTATGTAGTAAGGTTCAAGTCTGTCCCTAGCATATGGTATGAGGACCATCGAGACACTATGCCATTTACCGCTTCAACCATAAAGAAAGTAAAGAACGAAAATTTAGACATTATTCACATTCACACCCCGGCACAAGTGGGTATGCTGGGTCTTAGAATTGCAAAGGAAGATAGCATTCCAACTGTTGTTACACACCACACAGACATAGACCAATACGCTAAAATATATAAAAAAATAATGCTAGGTATACTTGTGGGAATCTTAATTGGTCCTGCACTAATTAAGTCTAAGGAACACTACAAAGACATACTTCCCAATCTAAAGCCCAAAAAGTCGTTTACTAAATGGAACCGCAAATTAATAATCGAAAGTGTGGGGCTTTTCTATCAAAACTGTGACGCAGTTATAGTTCCTTCTATAAAAATGGAACGCTCTTTAAAAGAATATGGTAAATTTAACAACATTAAGGTTCTACCAACTGGTATAGACCTAGAAGAGGCCAAGGCAAAAACAGATTATAACCCAAGAGATCGATACAATATTAACAACTCCCCGCTTTTGCTTTTTGTGGGGCGACTAGGTAAAGAAAAGAATATCCAACTAATAATTAAAAGCATGCCAAAAATCATCAAACAATCACCAATGACACAGTTATTGATAGTTGGTGACGGCCCTTATTCCGAAGAACTTCATAATCTTGTTGAGGATTTAAAGATCAAAAAAAATGTTCATTTCACAGGAATGCTAGACAGGTCTGACACTTTTGCTTGCTTCAAGTCGGCTGATATCTTCTGTTTTGCCTCAACTACCGATACGCAGGGGCTGGTGCTTAATGAGGCTGCTATCGAGTCTAAACCAATTGTATTTCTTGATGACGAAATATCACCTCTTGCAGAAGATAAAAAAACTGGCATTAAGGCAGTCAATACAACCAAAAGTTTCAGCGATGCCTGCCTAGAGCTAATTAAAAACTCTGAACTCTCAAAAAAATATGGTAAAAATGCCAAAAAAATGGCAATGGAAATAACTATTGAAAAGCAATCTAAAAAACTCTTAGGCATATACAAAAAAATCAGCTAGCGGTTGGTAAAAATACTTCAATCTTGATACCATAAGAAGTATGAAAAATAAGCCCAAAAAGGCCAAAGACCTCCACAAATCCATCCATTCCGGATCAAGTACAGGTAAAGCTAATTTTGACGACTCTTTTATTGACTATGTTACTTGCGAAATTGATACAGAAACGATAAACCCAAGTGATGCCTGGCAATGCAAACCAATAATTTTAGATGTCGAAGGAATAGAAACCGAGATAAGAAGAGATTATATTTTTGATCAATACGTAATAATATCTCCAGGCAGAGGCAAGCGCCCTTATGATACTCATAAAAATCGCCACCCTCTTATAGAGACCGCTGACAGCCCCAGACTAGACAAGGAAAAAGAAGTTTATACCCTTAAGCAAGATGGTGACTGGCTAGTAAAAGTTGTCCAGAATCGATTTCCTGCGCTCACAATGGGTAATTATAGGGCCCATGGTAGCCAAGAAATCGTTATCGATACCCCCCTTGCCAACACTTCTTTCTCACAACTTTCATTAGCTCAAATTGAGCGCGTACTCAAGACCTACCAACAAAGAATCAAAGATCTTAGTGCCAAAAAAGGAATTGCATACGTTTTAGTATTTAGAAACGATGGGTTCGAAGCAGGCGCAAGCTTAGCCCACGCTCATAGTCAAATCTATGCGCTGCCAATTATACCCAAAAAGTTCTTGGAGCAGTCAAAGCAAATTGAAGAATACTATATCGATAAAAAGAAAGAGCCTATTGAGGACATTATTGCCTACGAAAAGAGCCAGAAGCAACGTGTAATTTTTGAGGACAGTCATTTTATAGCTATTTGCCCTTATGCATCCATCTACCCTTTCGAGGCTTGGATAATACCTAAAAGACATGTTGTAAATTTTACAGAAATAAACGAAACTGAGCTAAAGTCCTGTACTAAACAACTTAAAATGCTCACCGAAAAGCTAACCGGCGCCCAGATTAGCTATAATTTTTATATAGAAAATGGAACTAGTCCAAATTTTAGATGCATTATTAAGTTATATGGTAGAAGCAACATCTGGGGTGGATTCGAAGTTGCAACTGGGATGGTAATAAACACAGTACCACCTGAATCGGCAACCAAATGGTATAAGAGCAAGTAAAATGCTATACTTAACTAGCCTAAATTAGGTTGCTAGTGAGCCCGCTAGTGTAAATTCCGGATGGGCACCAACCGGCTGGCTGTGAGCCCGCAGCTAGTAAAAGTTCGAGGGATGGGCACCAACCCTTAAGCGCGCTAGATTAAGAAGTATGCAATCTCGAATCGCAACCCTGAAGTAAATTCACAAAGTCTTCAGAAAAAGCAACCTCCTCACGGCCAATATCAATTTGGCCTTAGGCCCTCATTTTATGAGGGCCATTAATTTTATATCGGAAATGCTTGATTTTCGTTTTTTGTTTGTATAATATGGTTCAAAACAAGGGGGTTCAAATGCTTGCAAAAATTAACACAATCTCAAATATTGGATTAGACTGTCAATTAATAGTTGTGGAGGCCGACATCAGTAATGGCCTGCCTGGCTTTATGGTAGTTGGGCTAGCTAACAAAGCTGTAGATGAAGCAAAAGAACGAGTTCGATCTGCTATAAAAAACTCTGGGCTTAATCTTCCACCAAGAAAAATAACTTTAAATTTAGCCCCAGCTGATCTTCCAAAAAATGGCTCGGGTTTTGATTTAGCTATGGCCGTAAGCCTATTACTTGCAAGTAAACAGATAAATACAATAGATAAAAACTCTGCTTTCTTGGGAGAACTTGGCCTAGATGGTACGGCCAGGCCGATAGCTGGCGCCCTATCTCTCGCGCAAGCCTGCGTTGAAAATAATATCACCGAACTCTACATATCAGCCGGAGTTGCAAAGCAAGCAGCTCTAATTGAAGGCATTACAATCTATCCAGTTGAGTCACTATCTCAGCTATATCGTCATTTAATTGGAGAATCTAAAATAATTCCCCTGAACCAAACCAAGATCAAGCCTCAAGATAGACTCGCCGATATTGACTTGTCCGAAATTTACGGTCAAGAGCAAGCAAAGAGGGCCATAGAATTAGCTGCGAGCGGAAATCACAATATATTGCTAAGTGGTCCTCCGGGCTCAGGTAAATCTATGCTTGCCAAATCTTTGATTGGTCTTCTTCCTGAGCCCAGTTATGATGAATCAATTGAGATAACAAAGATACATAGCCTTGCCGGACAATCAACGGACGAAATTATTTGCAACAGGCCCTACAGAAGTCCTCATCATACTGCGAGTAGTGTGGCTTTAATTGGTGGAGGTCAATGGCCTAAGCCAGGAGAAATAAGCCTAGCTCATAGAGGCGTGTTATTTTTAGATGAGATTCCAGAGTTTGCGCGCAATGTTCTGGAGGTATTAAGACAGCCCCTAGAAGAAGGAAGGGTTACTATATCTCGCGCCTCTACCACTCAAGACTACCCAGCTCGTTTTTTATTAGTAGCGGCTCAGAATCCATGCCCCTGCGGATATGCTGGGGATCAGGAAAATGTATGTAGCTGTTCACCCTCCCAATTAAACAAGTATAGCTCTAAGGTTTCTGGCCCTCTTCTAGATAGAATAGATATTGTAGTTAGAGTGCAAAGGGTTAAGAAATCACAATTAATGAACAGGGTTAGCTCTGAATCCAGCGCAGATGTCAAAAAAAGAGTTATAAATGCAAGAAAGATTCAGCAAGATCGATTTAGAAAAGACCCCATCTCTTCAAACAACGAAATGACTAATAAACAAATAGAAAAATACTGTGACTTAAATGAATCTGGCAAAAGCCTAATGGAGCAGGCAATCAATAACTTAAAGCTTTCCGCGAGGGCTTATATGAGGGTTCTTAAATTAAGTAGGACTATAGCCGACCTAGATGGCTCAAAATCGATTGAAACCAAGCATATAGCAGAAGCATTACAGTATAGGGCCTAAAAATTGATTTTTATAATTCCATAAACCTGATCTGAAATAGACTTATTCTGCAATAATATATATAACAGCACAAAAGCGCCAATTATTATTCCTAGCAGAGAAAGACTAAATTTAACATCAGTAATAACACCTTTTTCTTTACTGCTTAGGCTATCACTAGCATGTACAGTTTTTTCGATTGCTGAATCTTTTTGCTGAATATGGTTTGTCTTCAGATTTGATGGCTTATTCATAGTTGTATTTTTGACAACTTTATTATGCTTACTTTTGCTTAATTTATGTTTTTTCTTCTTTGCCATAGCTTGTTCTCCTTTTATGTACCATTTTAGACCTAAGTTAACCTGTTGCCAAGCACCCCTTGTTGAGAGTATAGTTATAGATTAGAAAAGATGGAAATACTACTACTTATACTATTTTTAATAACCGCTGGCCTAGCTGGCTATATTCTATGGGAACAAATGTCGCTCAAGAAAAAATATGGCCAGTTTTTGGATGGTGCCGAAGCTAAAAAAGTAGAAGATATGATTAAAAGCTACTCTGGGGATGTTGATAAGGCGCTTTCTCAGCTCGATGAGCTGGCAGGTTTTGCTGCCAAATTGCACAAAACTCAACAATTTGCGATATCTAAGGTGGGCTTAGTTAGATTCAACCCATTTGGTGATACAGGAGGAGATCATAGTTTTTCTCTAGCAATACTTGATCATATGAATAATGGTATTGTCATTTCGGCTGTGCACGCTCGTTCAGGAACTAGAGTCTACGCAAAAGACATTATAGAAGGTAAATCAAGCCATAACCTGTCAAAAGAAGAGGCCAAAGCCTTAGAAGAAGCCTCAAACCAAAAGAGTAAGTGATGATAAATCTTAGCAAAAAAGGACATATATCTGAACTGGTTGGATATTCCGGTATTTTTTTGGGCTCAGAAATAGAGGCCCAAGGCTCTATTAAAACCGAAGAGGATGTTTTTATAGATGGAGAATTTAAAGGATCCATAGAAACAGTTGGTGCTGTTGAGATTGGCAAAAACTCAAGCCTAACAGGCTCCATTACTGCCCGTTCAATTATCATAGAGGGCTTCGCAAAAGCTGACTTGCTAGCAACCGACTCAATTCATATAGCAGGCTGCGGAAAAGTACAAGGAAGTATCAACTCTAAAAACATCTCTATAGATCCAGGGGCGGTATTAAAAATTAAGGCAACCACAGAAAATGTATAAATACTTAATAAACTCAAATTCCAAAACAGTTATTGATGAAAAGTTAAATCTTCAACTCAGAGAAAAACTACAAAAAAAACTAATTTATAGTGAATTTATTAACTTTTCCGGAGAAAAAGAATTGAGCGATATTTTAAGCTCTCTAAAAAAACAGACGACAAATACACTTGTACTTATTGGTGATGATAATGACTTTAATTTGCTAATTGGCCAGACGGGCAAGCTAGATTCTGATATCGCAGTTGGTTATTTGCCCATTAAAAAATCAAGCCTGTCTAAATATCTGGGTCTTAGCAATATACAGGACAGCATTAATTCTCTATCTCAGCGCAAAATAACCGAAAAAACAATATATTCTTTATCTAGCCGGTATTTTTTAGATAAGATAGATTTAAGTTTTGATGAAAATCATAAAGAAAAAATAATTATTACTACAGATAAGGGTCTAGAAATAAAAATACCAAGCTGTGTGGTTTCCATAGAAAACCTCAATGATGACAGTTATTTAACAAAAACCCCTATTCAGATTACGGCCTACAAGATAGAATCGCAAAAACAGCAAAGCAAAAATAAAACTGTGCTTGCTAAATTTATTGCTAAATTTAATACCAACTCAGAAAAAAGAGAGGGTTTAATTCTTAGCCTGCACGCAAAAAACTTCAGAATCAATTCCCTATCAAAAGCAAAAGATTCGACAGGAAGAATCTATAATCAATCTATTTTAATTGGCAAATCCCCTAAAACTATCAGACTAATATCAAAAAAAGCTGATATACAAAAATAGTCCCTCCTATAAACACTTGCCAATTAAGTGCTTCCATGATAATATTATTCGGAGCTTTTAAGGAGATATCTCAATAAAAAAACGAATTCGGCTTAATCATCAAATATCAGCGTCTACTGTTAGGCTGCTTGATGTTGATTCTAAGCAAATAGGAGTCGTTCCTATATCTGAGGCGCTTAAAATAGCCAATGAAAAAGGATACGATCTAGCAGAGATCTCTCCCGGCGCGGAACCGCCGGTCTGCAAACTCCTCGACTGGGGTAAATACCTCTACGAACAGGACAAGCAGGCTGCAAAAAACCGCAAAAAGCAGCGCAATATTGAAGTCAAACAAGTCAGAATGGGCCTTAAAATAGGACAGCACGACATCGCAGTTAAGCAGCGAGCCGCTCGCAAATTCCTTGAAGCAGGAAACAAAGTAAAGATTACAGTACGCTTCAAAGGAAGAGAAATGGCACGCCCAGATCTTGGAGAAGTAGTATTGATGAATTTTTTCGAAGACTTCTCCGAAATTGCAGTAATCGAGCAAAAGCCCACAATGACGGGCAGAGATATGTCCATAGTAATAAACATGACTAAACAAGCAAGCGCTAAAGCTAAGCAACCAAAGGAAGAAGAAAATGCCAAAGATCAAGACTAGTAAAACTACATCTAAGAGGTTCAAGATTACCGCAAGCGGAAAAGTTATGCGTCGTAAGGCTACTCGTGGTCACTTAAAGACCAAAAAATCTGCTGCCCGAAAAAGAGCCTACACGCTAGAGCATCCAGCTTCCGAATCTGATGTAAAAAACATTAAGAAGGCACTAGGAGTCTAAAATGAGAGTTAAAAGAGGCGTAGCCGCCAGAAAAAGACATAAGAAAGTTCTAAAACTTACAAAAGGATACTCAAAAATCCGACGTAGTTCTTACAGAAAAGCTAACGAAGCCGTAATTAAAGCTTTAAGCTACCAGTACCGAGACCGCCGTAACAAGAAGCGAGACCTAAGAAGTCTTTGGATTACTAGAATATCAGCTGCCGCCAAAGAAAATGGTACTAGCTACTCTGTTCTTATGGCAGGTCTTAAGAAGGCCAACATTGAACTTAACCGAAAAGTACTTGCAGAGCTAGCAGTAAGTCAGCCAAAAGCATTTACAGAAATAACTAAGCTCTCTAAGTAAGTATTTATTAAAAATAAATTACAAAATACCCCATCCTTGTGGGGTATTTTTTATAGGGACTTTAAGCCCGCTTTATCATCACAGCTTTTTGAGATATTATCTAATTTTATGACTATTTTTTACTTTTTTTCGTATATGAGCTTAAGCTGGATATCTTTATCTACTTTTTCGTTATAGTAAACTTTGCCGCCACTCTGCTTAATTGGCTGGTTGCTATACTTAAGTCTCCATCCCTTGGGTGCAACAAATTCATTTGCAACTTCATTTTTCCACCCGCCGTTTGGATATTGAATGTATGAATCTAGCTGAAAAGTACTCTCGCCTGCCAGCTTAAAGGGCAGCTTATACTTAAAATTATATTCTGATGGTACTAAGGGCTCCAAATCGCTTTGAAATCCATAAATATCGTAACCACCTTCCGAACCTCTAAATTCAAGCTTTGTGGCACCTTCATAATCAATTATCTGAGTCTTTTTCGGAAGGGCAATCTTAATAAAGCTCTTATTTTTTCTAACAACATGAGTTAACACATCAGGAATATTAGGATCATAATAAGGGAATGAAACAGGTAATGTCTGATTTCTGACTATCTTTGCACTCACCTCTATAGAGCCATCTTCAATAATATTAAATGATCTGCTGATTTTTCTATCTATAAAAGCATTGCTCTTATCGATACTCAAATTCTTTTCACTTGTTAAAAAGTAGTCAGCAGATGTGCTTTCAAGTGAACCGTCCAGTTTATATTTTTTTAAAAGCTGAGAAACCTCATAATCTGAACTGTAAACTAAAATTTGGCGGCTTTCTGCCAGTTTTTCAAGACCTAGAGCTAAATCTTTTAATTCTGCGATATTTTTTTTCTGTAGTCTTTCCATTAAGACCGTAACAATACTAGTTAAAATAGTCTTAGGGTCTTTACCCTGCCTCTTGTCCTTGCCGAATTCCACTTGCTGTTGAATAGTTTCGGTAATATTGCTGTCTGTAACGGTGAGTTTATAGTCTTTAAGCTCTATTGGGCCGGTCTTTTGAATTAAATACTTTAAAACTTCAGGGGTAACTCCTAATACTGTGTTTACATTTTTCTTGGAGAGCCTTTCAAAAATTATATCAGCTCTTTTAGCATTAGCGGGCCAGTCTAAGCTTTGCCCACTATCCTTCAAGGAATAAAGAACCTCACCCTCTGTAGGGTCCGGCGATTTCTCTATATAGTTTGCCTCGCCAAAGAAATAGTCATAGTAATATACTTCTCTAACTGGATCTAGCTTAATTTTACCCTTATCCAGACTCACATAGCCAAGACTACCAATAAATCCCCCTCCATACCTTTGCTCGGCATTATTCATAAATAAAATTAAGGTATCGTTTCTCTTTTCTGTCCCTAGAAAGTTTTGTAATAAAAGATTATATTCACTAATTTTTGTTGTTTTATCAACAACTTTATTTATATATTTTGGTAATCTTGATAGACCAAAAACCAATAAGATAATAATTAATAAAGCAAACAATGAAGTTAATAGAAACTTTCTACTTTTTTTATTTCTTGAGCTTCTCACTTATAAACCCTCCTAAAGCGCTCAAAAACTTATCTTCTGAAAAATCTCTCGCTCTAGACTTTATTAATTTAGTATCAAACTGCATAGTTTCGAATTTTTCGATTGCATCCTTCAGGCTTTGTACTGACTGCTTGTCATGATACAAGCCTGTTTTACCATTTATTACCGTTTCAGTTGCGCCCGCCCTGCCAAAACATATCACCGGAACCCCTGCAGCCATCGCTTCAACTGGTGTTATGCCAAAATCCTCCTCTGCAGAAAAAATAAATGCTTTGGCGCCTGCGTACAGGGAGTCTACTTTTTTATCTGTAGGATCTTCAATAAATGTAATGTTTTTTGAAGCTAGCTTTTTAAGATTCTTTATTTCGGGGCCTCTTCCGGCGACAATTAGTTTTCTCTCAAGATCATTACAGGCTTTTATCGCCAGATCTATCCTTTTGTATGGTACAAATCTTGAAACGACAAGGTAATAATCTTCGTGACTTCTTTTTATCTTCGAAAACCTTTTTATATTTACAGGTGGGTTTATAGTTTCACTCTTTCTCTTGTAGTATTTCTTTATTCTAGATGATACTTCTTTCGAGTTGGCAATCATAAAATCCGGCCTTTGCGCGGCTGCATAATCCCAGCTCTTTAATTTTTTAACCATACTAGGCATTACAAGCCTTATAAAGGGGTTTAAAAGCCCAAATCCAGGATTTTTGAGATACTCATCATAAGAGCTCCAATAATACCTCACTGGGGTATGTATGTAGCTCACGTGCAAAGTCTCGGTGTGTGTTATTACTCCTTTGGATTCGGCGCTGGAACTAGATAAGACCAGATCATAATCACTCAAATCCAAACTCTCAAAAGCCAAAGGTCTCAAAGAGGCAAATAGTTGATGTTTTTTCTTAGATAATGGCCAGTCTTGCAAAAAGGTTGTTATAACTTTTCGATTCTTAAAAATATTGATTTTCGTATCATCATAAACACTAGTAAAAAGATCCGCTTGGGGAAAAAGCTTGAGCATAGACTCAACAACTCTTTCAGCACCGCCCAACCCAACTAGCCAATCATGGACAATAGCTACCTTTAGCTTGGAAAAGTCTTTTTTAGAGTCCATTGCGTTCAAAAACAGCCTGCCAAAAAGTTTTAAATAATATTTTTATATCTAGCCACAAAGACCAGTTTTCGATGTAATAAATATTCAACCTTACTCTTTCCGAATATTCTAAATCGTTTCTGCCAGAAACCTGCCACAGCCCCGTAATTCCGGGCCTAATCGTTACTATTTTGGCCAAGTTTTTATTACCTCCAAGTAGCTTCAACTCAGATTCCGGAAGAGGCCTTGGGCCAACCAAGCTTAAATCTCCCTTAAGGACATTGTATAACTGAGGCAGTTCATCTAAGCTGGTTTTTCTTAAGAATTTACCAATTCCGCTTACTCTTGGGTCATTTTTAATTTTCGCATTCTTCTTAAACTCTTCTGCTTTATCCTTTGGAAGCTTTTTTAGTACATCTTCAATTGTTTGGCCCCCAAATTTTGGTCCTAAGCTATATTCAGATTTCATTGTTCTAAATTTATAGACATTTATTTTTTTACCTTTTCTGCCGTAACACTCGTGAGGGTATATAACTGGGCCAGGTTCAGTTATCTTTATAAGTAAATAAATTACAATCTGAATTGGCAATGTAACTAAAGCAATTATAGTTGTAACTATTACATCGAATAATCTTTTTACTACTCTTCCCCAGCCCTCTATGGGTGTTGGCTTCATTTCCAACACAGGCACTGAGCCTATCTGAGTAGATAATATTTTTGAAGTATATAAACCTGACATAGTTGGAACATATTGGTATCCGACATGATTATTTTGGCAAAATGACAGTATGTCTGTTAGCTTTTGCTCATCAGAGCTAACATTTGCTACAAGAACCGTATCTATATGCTCTCGCCTAATCAAATTTTCTAGCTTCTGGAAGGAAACCGATTCAATACTAGATATTGTAGAAACGATTTTATAGCGTCTTTTTAATTTTCTTAGAGTTCGTTTAAGCTGATCTGCTGTAGGGCCTTGGCCTATGAAAAGAACTCTATAAACTCCCACGCCGTATCTTGCTAAAAGCCGCTGAACAACCCCCATAATTATTCGGCCCAAACTCACTAAAACGATGGAAAATAAAAATCCATAGATCGGTATTATTTTTGCAGGAAATATCGGTTTAACAGATAGAAAATCTATAACAATTAAAGCCATTACTCCAGCAGAGCAAGCAGCGATTATTTTACCTAGCTCTAGCCACTTAGTTCTATCGGATCGAAGCCTATAAAGCCCAACCGAGAAGAACAAAACTAACCAAATAGGCAAAAATATCAGCATAAAGTTCAGATATGTATAGCCCCCAACATCAACAGCGAAAGGCTTTCCACTTCCTTCTCTTAAAAAGTATGCCAAAACGAAACTAATCACCAGCATTAAATAATCTACCGGTATCTGAAAAACCGCAATTAGCAATTCACTTCGTTTTCTCATAACTATTATTTTACCACTTAAATAAATAACATTCGCCCTCAAAACGATTGCGAATGTTATCTAATTTGCTATGACTTAACTATAAGCCGAATTTTGTACTCTCCCGAATAAATTCGAAAGACGATGGCCATCTATCTTTACCAGCAAGCTGATAATCTGTGAAAACACATGACGCGATATACCCATAAAAAGACGAGAAATCTCTCCGCACATTGCAGAAGGGCCCATAATCTTGCAGCCGGTAGGGTTTACCTCGCCCCGACAATCACCTGTCCGAGCTGTGGGCTCTTACCCCACTCTTTTCACCCTTACCCCGAAGGGCGGTATAGTCTCTGTGGCACTTTCCCTAGGATTACTCCTGGTTGCAGTTAGCAACTACCGTTACTCTATGCTGTTCGGACTTTCCTCTCGATAATCGAGCGACCATCCGTTAACTCATAGCAACGTTATTATAATATATTTATGCTTATTTGTCTATCTCTTGGAATCGAGCACTTCATTCACCAACGCGTCAGCCTCTTTGTTGTCTTTTCGGTAGACATGAGTAAAAGTCA
This sequence comes from Candidatus Saccharimonadota bacterium, assembly GCA_014191035.1. Lineage (GTDB taxonomy): Bacteria > Patescibacteriota > Saccharimonadia > CAILAD01 > BJGX01 > BJGX01. The sequence goes on along the minus strand of BJGX01000004.1, from coordinate 4,077 downwards.
CATTCATTCCAGATAGCAATTCATTAACTGCGGCGTTAAGCGGCTTAATGTTTTCATGCTTTACTTTATAGATTCCATTTAGCTGTTTAACGATAAGTTCACTATCTAGATAAAAGTCAGCATCTAAAATATTTAAGTCTCGTAGTTTTTCTAAAGCCTTTATTACTGCACTATATTCCGCATAATTATTAGTTTGTTCACCTAAATACTCGCCGAACTCCTCGATTATTTGGCCGTCTTTTGTAGTTATTACAACACCAAGCGCCGAAGGCCCAGGATTACCTCTAGAACCTCCGTCGCAATTGACCTTAACTCTTTCTGTCATTTCTTATAAACTCCTTATTAACCAAATTGAAATTACTGTTAGCCCAAGAACCACCCTATATACAACAAAGGCTAGCAGCGTATGCTTCTTCAAATAATCCAAAAACCACTTTATTACCAATATTCCGACAACAAAAGCCACGATTATACCTAAAATAGTGGCCGAGATTGTCCCGCTAGCGTCTTTGTCAGTTATAAGTTGCAGGAACTTATACATTCCTGCCCCTAAAGATATTGGGGTTGCCAATAGGAAGCTAAAGCGAGCAGCCGACTCTCTATTAAGCCCGAGATATTCACCGGCAGTAATGGTAATCCCCGATCGTGATGTTCCAGGTATTAGCGCCAAAGCTTGGGCAAAACCAATAAACAAAGCTCTTTTACGGCCAATATGAGCAAGGTCTTTGTCTAGTTTTGCTCTTTTATCTATAAACAACATTAGCAAGCCAAAAAATATTATTCCAACTCCAATAATCAGCGGGGCAAAGCTAGAGGCTCTAAAATACTCTTCTATGTATTTATCTCCAAAAAAACCTGCTAAAGCAGCTGGTACTGAGGCAATTAAAATATAAATAAGCAATTTATCTCTTTTAATGAATAGATTATAGAAGTCTTTCCAGAAAAATAATAAAAGGGCCAAGGCCGTTCCAATATGAATTGCTGCATCAAATCTAAGCCCAAGGTTTGGCAAATTAAACGCCCAGGGTATCAAAAACAAGTGCGCCGAACTAGAAATTGGCAAAAACTCTGTAAAGCCCTGGGTGATTGCTAAAAGAACAACCGTAAATATCACCACTATTTTATGCCCCCTGTAGAGCTGATGTATTTTCTGAACTTATCAGCCTCAATCTCTCGCTGGTCCATCGAAGCAGGCTTAGCATTTTCGTGATCTATATCTGCAATTTCAAACAATGAAAATACATGTATGTGTACATGCGGAACATCAAAACCAACCGAAACCAAGCTAACTTTGGGGCACTTGTATATTTCTTTGGTAGCCTTTCCGAAATATTTTGCAACTAGCATCAAATGTGAATAGGTTTCTGGATCTAGATCATACCAGTCAGCAACCTCCTTATTCGGTATAACCAGTAAGTGGCCAGGATTATGAGGCATGTTACTTAAGATTACGAAGCATTCAGAGTCCTCATGGAGAACAACTCCAGGAATTTTACCTGTTTTGATTTGTGTAAATACACTCGACATAACTTCTATAATACCCTTTATTTAACTGTGCTCCAAGCTTGAGCTAAGGGTTCATATCTTATAATATAAAGCCTTACGGGGTGTGGCGCAGTTGGCTAGCGCGTACGGCTGGGGGCCGTGAGGTCGCAGGTTCGAGTCCTGTCACCCCGACCATATGTAATTTAAGCTTAGTATTCAATATTAAGCTCTTTTTATTTAAAAGATAAAAGAAAGGAAATACAAAGATGATAAATTTTCATAGTTTTGTGCACTTTTTTTGAACAATGCTCTATTTTGACAGGTAAATTAGCACAAATCGGCCTATTTAATTTTAAAAATATTTAAAAAAATTTTTAAAGTCAAAGCTCTTTTTTAAGCCTCCAACAGATACAAACATAAGAAATTTAAAAAAAGTTTTAAAAAGGTATTTACATAATAGTTATGCTAAGGCATAATGTTTATGTAGTAAGTAATTTATGTGTGCTAAAAACTCCAAATGAGTAGAAACTCAAATAAGACAGCCGAGATACTTCGGCTCATTCAAACCAAAAAAGTCGCCACTCTAGGCGACTTGAGTTCTAATAAACACCTTTTAAGTGTTTTTGCGAGCTCAGCTAAGGCTACCCCAAGACGTCGCATTATCGATACCGCTGCACTTTTGGCTCGCCAAGGGTATGTCAGTGTTGGTTTGCTAGATAACGAAAAGGTCTTTAAGATTACCGAGAAGGGCAAGGCCCGGCTTAAAGCTCACCAGGTAACAGAAGATGGCCTTACTATCCCCGAACGCTGGGATGGCCGCTGGTACTTAATCACCTTCGATATACCCGAAAGCAAAAAAGTCGCTCGCAACCAGCTAATACTTACCCTAAAAAAGCACGGATTTATAAATTACACAAAAGGCCTGTGGCTCATTCCATACAATCCAGCCAAATTAGTCGCTAGCCTGCGAAAACAGCTCGGTCTAAAGTCCGAAATCCGCCTTATTGTCGCGCAGGCAATCGATGGTGAACCAAAATACCGCAAACACTGGGAAATTTAAAAGCCCTCCATATAAAGGAGGGTTTTTAAATGCCTTCCACCATACCGCGACATATTAACCTTTCCCGCCAAATGACAGGTGGGTGCCCGCAGCATCAGCTGATAAATCAGTGAGCAATCTAAAGCTCCCTAGAAGTTATAGTAACCGGAAAAAGTTACTAATGCCTGAATGCGAGTACAGTCGAAAGCCTTGTTATTATATCAGAACACCAGCTTGCCAATAATAAAGCTGGTAAGCCCGCCTGTTGCAGCGGTAAAGGCTGGATCAATGAATCTGAAAAATATAAATATAAATGCAAAAACCGCAATGAGTCCGTAACGCTCTATGCTATCCATGGCATCACGTAGCCCCGGAGGCGCCACCGCATAGAGTATCCTGCTACCGTCCAAAGGTGGGAATGGAATCATATTAAATATAAAAAAGGCCACATTAACCAATACAAACTGTAGTAAAAACGCTCCGCCCAATCCGCCCACATCAACAAACCGCAAATACATGCCTACTACCAAGGCCATTAAAAGGTTACTGGCTGGGCCCGCAAATGCCACTAGTGCAGCGCCCCACCTACCATATCGAACCGCATAGGGGTTAAATGGCACCGGTTTAGCTGCCCCAAATACTACTGGGCTTCCCAACAGTATCAAACCTAAAGGCAAAAGCAGGGTTAAAAAAGGATCAATATGCTTTGCTGGGTTTAATGTAAGCCTCCCCTCATTTTTAGCGGTCACATCACCTAGCATATGTCCGGCCCAAGCATGACTAAACTCGTGCACTGTCAGCACAATTACCAAAATAATTACATAAAATACTATCGAATATATAAGTTCCATAACATAATTTTAGCACCCTAGCATGGTTTATTACACACCCCCGTTAGATGTTGATTAAAGAAGGCAGATGTGTTAATATATTCAAGTTATGTCATACAGATGCGATCTAACAGGTAAAGGAAAGCAGTTCGGAAACCATGTGAGTCACTCACAGCGGCACGTTAAGCGTACCTGGAAACCAAACTTGCAGACCAAGACCTTAATCATCGATGGCCAGAAGGTAAAACTTCGCCTAGCTGCCAGCACTATCCGCACTCTTAATAAGTACCAGAAACAGCTAGATGCAAAAGAGCTAGAAAACGCCAAGAAATAACCCCTCTTAAACCGAGGGGCTTATTTTTTATCCAAGTAACTCTTGAGCTTTTCCATAGTTTCTTCGCTTAGGCCTTGGAATTTATCGATGTATCGGGCGACTTCCCAACCTTTGCCCCAATCTATCAGGATTTCGGCGATGGCGCTATCTAGGCCTTGGAATTTATCGAGGTTTTCGGCGACTACATAGCCTTTGCCCCAATCTATCAGGATTTCGGCGATGGCGCTATCTAGGCCTTGGAATTTATCGAGGTTTTCGGCGACTGCCCATCCTCGTTTTTGGTCTATCAGGGTTTGGGCGGTGGTGTTGTCTAGGCCTTGGAATTTATTGAGGTTTTCGGCGACTGCCCGGCCGCGTTGTTGGTCTATCAGGGTCTGGGCGGTGGTGTT
>BJGX01000003.1:49029-65038 GCA_014191035.1 Candidatus Saccharimonadota bacterium | reverse complement strand
TTTGCCAATACCGGCAATTACCGGAACAAATGTTCTTCCGAGTGGAACGAAACGCGCCAAGACAATGGACTTTCCACCATGCTTTTGAAAAAAAGCTTGGGACTTTTCAACGTTTTCTTTGCTAAACACCAATGAGTCTTCTTTTTTAAATGCCCTTGGCCCTACCCTTTTACCAAAATGGTAGCCCACACTATCGCCGACAACGGCAGCAATGAAAGTTAAAATACAAAGTACAACAATATTAAATACGCCCTGCGATGCTAAAAATCCGGCTGTAAATAATAAACTATCGCCTGGCAAAAAGAATCCAGCCAATAATCCTGATTCGGCAAAGACAATTGCGAAAATTCCAGCGTATCCGACAGTTCTGAGTAGGCTATCTAGTTCGAACATATCTAGAATTATAACAGATTATTTTACCGACTGGGTGATTTTATGAACAGCTATAAGGATGATGGTAAGATCGGCCGGGGTAACACCCTGAATGAGGCTTGCTTGGGCAATATTTGATGGCTGAACTTCTTGAAGTCTGAGTCTGGCCTCATTTCTTAATCCGGGTATTTGTGAATAATCCATATCGCTTGGGAGTTCTTGCATTTGTCTGTCTTTGAGCTTGCGGGCTTCGCGTATTTGTTTTTCAAAATAACCACTATACTTTACTTCTGAAACTAACTGCTCGGCTACCTCTCCAGTTAGCTCAATTCCAAAGTCTAGCTTAAGGCTGTCCAAATCATTTTCTGGTCTAGCCAAGTATTCATGTGCAGAAATTGTCTTACCATCGATTTTTTGTTTACGTTCTTTTAATAGCTTTAAGGCTGAATTAATTGCAATTTGCTTTTGCTCTACTCTCGCAAGTTCTCTACTACTCAAAAGACCCGATGCATGACCTTTTTTACTCAAGCGCAAATCAGCATTGTCGTTTCGTAATAGTAATCGGTATTCTGCACGGCTTGTAAAAATTCTATAGGGTTCAACATGTACTTTGGTAACCAAATCTTCAATTAGAACCCCGATATATGCTTCGGTGCGATCAAGTACAAATGGCTTTTTGCCTTGGGCTTTACGGGCTGCATTAATGCCGGCAATCAAACCCTGGGCAGCGGCCTCTTCATAACCTGTGGTGCCGTTCATCTGACCTGCTAGGAACAGCCCATTAACCTTTTTGGTTTCCAAGCTTAGCTTAAGCTGATGAGGCAAGAAGTAATCATACACAACAGCATAACCATATTTGATAAATTCAGCATTCTCAAGCCCTGGAATGCTTCGAATAATCTTTACCTGCAAATCTTCTGGAAAAGCCAATGATGCACCCTGCAAATACATCCAATCTCCATATGGACCATCTTCGCGCCCTACTGGTTCAATAAACATCGGATGTCTATCGCGCTCTGGGAAGTTAAATACTTTACGGTCAAGGCTTGGGCAACTTCGTGGTGATCGCTCATTGATCCGGCCCGAAAAGACTGGCGATTCTTTTAGGTTATCTAAAATTATCTTATGAGTCTCAGGTGTGGTGTAAGTTAAGTAGCAATCTGCTTGTTTTTGAGTTTCAAATAAATTCTTGCTTGGATGGCTAAAGCTTACATTGCCTTCGGTGCCAGGTGCGGCAGTCATTTTATCAAAATCAATACTGCTTCTTTTAACCCTTGGTGGAGTTCCGGTTTTTAACCTGCCTCTTTCAAGCCCAAGTGCTATTAGCGAATCACTCAGGCCGATAGAAGAATCTTCGTCGTCGCGTCCACCCTTTCGAACAACATCATCACCAATTAATATCTCACCATTTAAAAATGTTCCGCTACAGATAACAACAGCCTTAGTTTGAACAACTCCGTTATTCTTTGTACCAACACCCGTAATGGTATTTTTCGATGACTCAACACTAATTGCTTCATCCTCTAAAAAGTCTAAGTTTTTAACTTTTGAAAGCACTTCAACCATATTTTGGTTATATAAATCCATATCTACTTGTGCACGATAAGCACGCACCGCAGGCCCCTTACCGGTATTTAGTTCTTTAATTTGAATGCTACTAGCGTCAGAGACTTTGGCCATGGTGCCACCCAGAGCGTCGATTTCGCGCACCAAATGACCCTTGCCTGGCCCGCCAATCGATGGATTGCATGGCAAAGCCGCCACTTTATCAAGGCTGGTGGTGATAAGTAGTGTTTTGGCGCCTAGTTTAGCTGAAGCAATTGCTGCTTCACAGCCGGCGTGCCCGGCCCCAACAACTACGACATCGTATTTATCTAGCTTTTTAATTGAAGTTAACATTAGGACCATATTTTACACCTGTAATGCTTTTTTCTCAAGGTGTAAGTGATTGACCTGACGCACAATAAGGCTTACGCTAAAAATATGTTTTCTGATTATCTAGCCGATTTCCTGGACTATATGGAGGTCGAAAAAGGCCGAAGCCTAAAAACTATCGAAAATTATTCGCTATATCTAAATCGCTTTTATGAATTTGCGGGCGATATTAAGGTTGGAAAGATTGATTTAGATATGGTTAGCAAGTGGCGCAAATGGCTTAATCGCTACAAAGGCGAGGATGGCCGTGAAGTTTCTAAAACCACCCAAAATTACCATTTGATTGCTCTGCGTTCTTTTTTGAAGTATCTAGCTAGGCGCGATGTCAAAGCCCTAGCACCAGAAAAGATTGAGCTCGCCAGTAGTAAGCGCCCACAAGTGAGCTTCTTGGATGCCGACGAAGTTATGGCACTATTCGATGCCTGCGATACCAGTAATATAATTGGCCTTAGAGACCGAGCAATACTCGAACTACTCTTTTCAACAGGCCTTCGTGTATCTGAGCTTGTTAAATTAAACATCGATAGTATTAACCTAGACAAGGGAGAATTCAGCATCCGTGGTAAGGGCCAAAAGGACCGCCCTGTATACATTAGTGATTCCGCCAAAGAAGCCATCCATAACTACCTAAAAGAGCGCAAGGACAACTATGAGGCATTATTCGTTCAGGCCAGCAAGCGTAAAAATGAAGAAGACGTAACTATTAGCCGACTAACTACCCGTACTATTCAGCGCATAGTTGAGCGATACCGTACAAAGGCTGGCATAACAAAACACGTTACGCCACACACTCTACGCCACAGCTTTGCAACCGATTTATTAGGTAATGGTGCCGATCTTAGAAGCGTTCAGAGCCTACTAGGCCATGCCAATATAGCCACAACCCAGATTTATACACATGTTACCGACCCACAACTAAAAGAAATTCACAAAAAGTTTCATTCGAAATAATTAATTACAGCTTTGTGCAAAAGAACTAGTAACCTGCTCGTAAACTCCAGCATTTTGCTTTGTAATAATATTTTTGCAAATACTGGGGCTAGAGCCATCACTTATGTTATTGCCAGAAAATAGCACTGAATCAAAAACATTTTCAACAGAGCTAGGCAAAACTACCTTTTCGGCCTTAACACGCCTAAATAAATTACCCACTTTAGCCGTTACATCTATTTGAGCCTTGGAACTTTGCAAATTTACTGCAACATTAGATGAATTGTAAGCCTCTAACTTAAAGTGTGTGTTTGCATATCTCGGTTTGATTCTCACTGCAAATTTATAGTTAGAATTAAGCGGTTCCCCAAGAGCTGATAAAATATCAAAGCCTGGTTTTGTTGCTGTATTGCCGGTAGTACAAGTATATTGGCCATTTGCAGGATCGCAAGTGGTAGTTAATCTCGTTCGACCAGACTTATTAGTAAAGCCCTCATCATTCCTGCCGGGCATTACAAAAATTGTAGCAACTTTAGAATTAGTGTCGCTAAGTCCCCCACTCGGCCAATAAGCTATTGTTAACTCTATAGCAGCTGGATAATTGTATTCTTGACTCACAGGGTACAATTCGCCATTTTCTGGGTACTTAGATAGCGCGGGCTTGTCTAGAGAGCTCTCATTCCAGGAAAGCTTCAAATATCTTGGCGTATTAGCAGTATCGGCCGCTGTCGAAGTATAAGCTTGGCCTAGAAAAACTTGCGTAGCATTATCTTTTTCAAGGTATGACTCATAATTTCCATTAAATTGGCTCGTGGAAGTTATGCAGGTTATTTCTTGATTTGTGTCAGTAACTACATTTTTGAAATCTCCTGGGGTACAGTCTGTTTTGGTGTAAGTCGGTTCTGCGTTTAATTTCTGTACCATAGCCTTAACTCCAGCCTCTGCTGTCTGTAAAGCCCTGTTACTAAGCTCTGTATTGCTTGCTTGTCTTAATTCCCTGACAGTAAGTGCTGCGATACCACCAATTATGATTGTTAAGATAACGGTTACTGCAATAACGACTAGAATAGAGGTTACTCCTGGGTTATTGGTAATTAGTATTTTTCTTAACTTAACTATCATTTCAAAATCATTATAGCATAATCGTTTTAATCGCCCGCCCTTAGGTTTATGACGGTATCATAACCAAGCTTACTGCAATATATATTGTTACTATCGCATGCAACGCCGGTAGAATTTGGGCTTCCAGTTAGAAACTCGTAGTCGATGATTATCGCGGCGGCACCTTTGTTGACCTCAAAGGAAGCACCCTGGGTTTTGGTTATATCAAATTTTGCCACTCTCATTCGGTCCAAATTTAGCTTTGTTTGACTTACCTGAGTGGAATTATCCGCATTAAGTGTGCAGTCAGTGGGGTTTTCAAGAAGCTTGTAATCGTAAACGGTCCTATAAAGATTGTATGGCTCGTCGGTTTTTTGGCCTAACTTTATTTTAATTATTTTTCTATCTGAAGAAGTGAATACGCAGATCTCATTTGTTTTGTCAGCACCTACAGGACTAATTAGCTTACCAAATCGAACATCCCTAGAGACCAAATCGAGCGTTTCGCGGCCGTTAGCCTGATTTTTTCTTACCTGGCCTGCAAATACATAAAATCTTAACATGCCCACAATTACGACCATTGTTAAGGCAAGCATGCCCCCCAGTACTACTATTGCAAACATCAACTCTATTATTGTAAAACCTGCTTGTTTTTTTAATTTCATTTTATTTATCATCTTATTAATATTATTGAATTAGTTACTTTTTCTCTATAATTAGGATCAGCACCACTTGCTGGCTTATAACTAACTGTAACTATAGCTTCAACTTTATCAACAGGGTTTCCTGAATTTTTTAATTCGATTTCCATTCTTGGCTCATTCAAATTAGGGGCTAAGGCATCAGCCAAATTGTTACAAGCAGTCGTATCGGTTATTATTTTCCATCTGGTTAGTTCGCCTGCTGGCTTGGAACTTTCCATGCAAAATTTTTGATCAAACGAATCGTACTGCCTCACGGCGTTTATATTTGAAATACTATTTCCGTTTAAGAAATTATTAGGTACTCCATCTAGAAACGAGACATTATCTCCACCGCTATCCCAATCTAGCGAATCTCGATAGGTTTTAAGAGCATCGGCCTGATACTGAGCCAGAAACAGGGCTTGTGTTCTGTTTTGAGCAGTCAATGCCGATCTATAGCTTGCCATGGCTCCACCAAAAGCCACACTTATTACCGCCGAAAGTATGACAAAAGCAAACAATACCTCAATAAGTGTATCGCCTGGCTTATGTTTGCTCTGAAGCTTCATTTAACCACCTGAAATTCTTGGTTATTAGGTATTTGCATATCAAAGATTGCATAATATTTGAATCGTGCATTTTGCATTTGGGCGTTTGAATCAGTACCGCTTCCAGGTGTCCCATAAGATATTCTTAACCTGCCCTGCTTGTCTTTTAGGTAATTTGATAAGTTAGCCGCACCATTAACATTAGTCACCCCATTGCTCATCCCTAAGGTTTGATTAAATCCAGCAGGCTGAGTCTTAGCCCTGCTGAATGTGTAAGTTTCTCCTGTTCTGTTGCGAAAAACCATAATCCTATTTGCAGATGTCGCCTCTAATAAAGTTTCGTAATCACTAAAACCTAGCTGGTAATTATAATAACAAGATCTAAACTCATTACATGGGGCATCAGTAGCCGTGGCAGATTGAGGAACATAAAACTTAAGCCCCCCAGTAACTGGAATTTCATAAGTTTCATAAGCACTTATGGTGCTTCCGCCACTAATCATTAATTTATAAACCCTCATTTTGTCGCCCAAAAAAGCACTATCTGTAACAAATTCTATGGCTTGCCCGAATAGCTCATTGCCAGCCAGCTTTGATGAACCATCACTAGTCGTTGGCCCAAGACCCTGGACAGCATCGCTACGAACTTTGGCTATGTCAGCCATTACAAGCCTTGCGGCATCGTCAGACCTGGTACGGCCCTGGCTACTAAAAGCACCTATTGAAATAACAGCCAGGCCAGCAGAAATTGCCAGTACTATCAGTACCTCTATGATTGTTAGACCTTTATTTACCCTCCGAAACATAAGTTTATTATAGCATTTATTATAAATTAGTCGTTAATGCAGTAGTGGTTTCTACTGGTATAATTACCGCTGCTAAGTGTCGGTTCTATGGGTTCCAAAGCTACTGTTACGGCAAAGGAGCCGCTAGCAGGTACTAGATTAGCACCCAACTCGGTGCTTTGGTTAGTCTTGCATTTGTAGTTATAATTTACGTCTATCCAGGTTACTACACCTGGTATTATTCCATTCGTTCGTGCTTTGATTGTATAAGAATTAGATGAGCCAGGATTTTGTTTCAAATTTGGATCATTAAACGGAGAGCCTACAATACCCTGAACGATATTGGTAATAGTTGTTGCTTCTGCTGGAAAGGAAATTTGAGAGTAGTACTGTCTTACAGCTGTAAGAACTCTTTGAGCATCTCTTCTCCTTTGATTATTTCTGGCACTCTGCTGTAGTTGTGGCACTACTATAAACACTGCCAACATAATCACAGCCCCCACCACCAAAACAATAATAACTTCAATAATAGTAAAGCCTTTAGGCATAAGCTTTTTCATTGATACTATTATAGTCTAGAAAGTGCAATTAAATAAAGCTCAAGTACCAGTTAGCTATTTGCGTACCAAAAAACAAACCAAAATAAAATCCAATTATAAGAAATGGACCAAAAGGCACCTTAACACCACGCTTCTTTTTGGATTTTATAATAATAAACACTCCATATATAGAGCCTATTAAATAGGCTGCAAAAACACCCACCAAAAGCTGTTTGGGGGTTAGTACAAGCGCCATAATGGCAGCTAGGCGAATATCACCTGCTCCAAGCCACTGGCCTTTACTAAAGTACCAAAGAGCAACGTAGGCCAGCACAAAAACCGCAATTGCAATCGATTGCGGGATCATAGCAGTATACCCCTGCCATATTATATTTAACCCAAAATACACTACGCCCAAAGCAATTGCAGGCAACATGAATATTTCTGGTAGCTCCATATGCTTCGCGTCGTAAATATAAGCTGCAACCAGCAATATACTTATTAGTAATATTATGCCGAGTTGTACCCAGCCCTGAATGCTAGCTGGGCTGAGAAGTATATATGTGCTCATAAAAAGCAGGCCTGTGGTGAGCTCTATTATTGGATACTGCCTAGAAATCTTGGCTTTACAGTACCTGCATTTGCCTTTGAGGGTGATATAACTTAACACTGGCACCAAATCGTACCAAGCAAGCTTATGTTTGCAGTGCGGGCATATTGAACGCCCCTTGGCTACAGATAGATTATTTTCGATACGCCAAACCCAGGCATTTATGAAGCTGCCAAAAATAATACCCAGCAACAAAAAGCTTAATCCAAAAATAAGTTCCATAGGTTTAATTATGCTTTATATGTTTAATTTAATAAAGTTTTTTAGCTTGAATCACTTAAACACCTTTTTTGCCCCTCGTTTTTTTGTGCGTTGTTATGTTTTTTATATTAATCAAAAAGATTAGCCGCTAATACATATGGTCTTGTAGATTGTGCCAACTATGGGTTCCACAGGATAATTAACTGAATTTGAGTTTGTATCAACTTCTAAAACACCGTTATTACATCTGGCGCCATTGATAATATACAGCCTGTCGAGAACAGAACTGTTTATTATTCCACCTTGCGATATAGGTACACAACTTCTGATGTTAACATTAAAGTCTCCACCCTCGGGCCTTTTTAATTTGCCAGTAATATACTCTAATTCTGTTGTGCTTGAACCTGTAAATGAGCCACAAGCCGCCACGTTGTTGTAGCCAGAAGAATATGTTTTACCCTCTGATTTGAACTGATTCATAGCTACAAGAAGTCTTCTTGCTTCGCTTGCTCTACTGGAATTTCTTTGTGTTCGCTGTAATTGAGGCACGACAACAAAAACTGTAATCATGATAACTGCGCCTATTACTAGCACGATGATTACTTCGATTATTGTAAATCCTTTAGTTTTTATTAGTTTCATTAATTATAATTATATCACTTATGATTTTTTTATAAATCAAAAAAGACCCCTAAGGGTCTAATTTGATAGTACTAAAGATAATTAATTACCTACACACCAAGCGGTGTTTGTACCAGAAGTACCAGTTTCTAGTCCAGTTGCAACAACAACCTTGCCTGAAGCGGTTCCGGAAGTTGCCGGTGTATTATTTGATCCACAAGTACCTGTACCGGTAGTACCCGTACCATTGTTATAAATGATAGTGTCTACACCATAATTTGTTCCCGTAGTTGATGTTGGTACTGCATAAGCCCAAGCATACTCAGTGGTGCCTGAACTATAAATAAGCCCTGTAATGTTTGTGATAGCAGTTTTGCCAGTACCATCATTGGCAGGAAATGAACCTGTATTTGCATTAACCTGTTCTGCAGCCGTATAGACCCTTCGTACATCAGCTTGACGCCGTGAGTTACGCTGAGTTCTTTGTAGCTGTGGTACTACCAAGAATACTGCAAGCATAATAACTGCACCGATAACTAGCACGATGATGACTTCGATAATTGTGAAGCCTTCCTTTGCTCTTAATTCTTTTAGTTTATTTGACATTTAATTTCCTCCTTAAATTTTATAACCAAATTTATTATTAATTTTTCCCCTTATGCTTAATATATATTATTCTAAGCATAAGCGTCAATAGAAATTTTTACATTTTATATTCCCCCTGTGCCGCCAGCTCCACCGCCAGTAGTTCCAATAAGATTTACTAAACTGTAAATCGGAAAGAGCACTGCAACAACTATAAATAGCACTACTACGCCCAAAAAGACAATCATTATTGGCTCGATAATTGCCGAGAGGTTTTTGACAGTCTGATCCACCTCTTCTTCAAAAAATGTTGCAACCTTTTCTAGCATGCTTCCTAAACTACCGGACTCTTCACCTACCCTAATCATTTGAGGTACTAGCTTTACAATTTCGTCGTGGCCTTCTAGCGCCGAAGACAAGCTCTCGCCAGTTTTAACCTTTTCGGCAGCCTTATCGATTATGGATTGAACAACTACATTATCAACCGACTCTCCTGCTATCTTAAGAGATCTGAGTAGTGGCACCCCACTGTTTACGAGCGAGCTTAAGGTGCGTGTAAACCTGGCTGCATAGACCTTTTTAAAAAGCGGCGAAAATAATGGCACGTGTAACTTGAAATTATCCCAAATTTTTCTGCCCCTAGGTGTTTTTATACCGATTCTTAAACCAATTACCATCAGAGCCAAAAGTAGCAAGAATAAATACCAGAAATTAATAATAGCCTTAGAAACCGCGAGCAAAGCCGAGGTTAGTAATGGTAGTTTTTGACCTAACTCAGTATATAGGGTGCCGACTTGAGGTAAAACAGTTGTTACCATAAATACAACCACACCAATAATTACTACAAATACTATTGCCGGATAAACCAAAGCCCCCCGCACCTTACCAAGCACTGCCTGTTCCTTTTCTTGCTGGTCTGCTAGCCTTAGCAAGGATTCGTCGAGTGTTCCAGATTGCTCCCCTGCGTCTACGAGGCTAATAAAGATATGGTTAAAAAGTGCTGGGTATTGCGCAAATGAACTAGCCAAGCTTTGCCCACCCTCCACACTAGTAGCAATCTTTTGGAGTGTGCTTTTAAACTTTGGGTTATTTACTTGCTCTATAGAAGTATTTAAAGCTTGGGTAATAGGCAAGCCTGCTTTAACAAGGGTTGAAAGCTGGCGCGTAAAAATTACTCTGTCTTTGGCTTTTACCCCGCTTCCGAATGCAGTCTTTTTCCAAATTGGCTCTGCTTCTGAGGCAAGCTCAATCTTAATAGGATAAAGCTGTTTTTCATTAAGTATTCCGGCGGCAGAGTTTTTGCTATCGGCGCTGATTTTACCTTTGCGTACTTCTCCGGTCTGCTTGTCTTTGGCGGTATAAATAAAATCTATCACTGCCGGCTACCTTTGCATAAGTCTTTCGAATTCTTCAATGTTGACTGCAAAGCCTCGGGCTACTTCATAGCTAATTTTGCCTTCGTGAACTAATTTGACCAAAGTTGTGTCCATAGTTTGCATACCAGCTTCGGCACCTGTCTGAATAACAGCATCGATTTGATGAGTCTTGGCATCACGAATAATATTACGAACCGCCGCATTGACCACAAGTATTTCTGCAGCAGCTACACGACCCCCACCAACCATAGGTATAAGCCTTTGGCTGACTATTGCTTGCAAGACATTGCTTAGCTGGATTCTGATTTGCTGTTGCTGATGTGGTGGGAACACGTCTATCATACGGTCAATTGATTGCGAGGCCGAATTAGTATGCAGGGTTGCAAGCACCAAGTGGCCGGTTTCGGCTAATGTTACTGCAGTAGAGATAGTTTCTAAGTCGCGCATTTCTCCAATTAGAATAACATCTGGATCTTCACGTAAAGCCGAGCGTAAACCTGCCCCAAAAGTAAGTGTATCGAAGTGAACCTCACGCTGGACGATTATCGATTTTTTGTGGTGGTGCTGGTATTCTATTGGATCTTCGATAGTAATAATATGAACTGCGCGCTCTGTGTTGATCTTGTCTATCATTGCGGCCTGAGTTGTTGACTTACCACTACCGGTTGGGCCGGTAACCAAAACTAACCCGCGTGGATATTCTGTAAAGGTATTAATCACTGGAGGCAAGCCGAGCTCTTCTACAGTTCTAATTTTTGTTGGTATTAAGCGTAGCGCAACTGCTAAGTTGCCCTTTTCGTGGAAGGCGTTGACCCTAAAGCGAGCTAAATTTCCATAAGCAAAAGAAAAGTCTAATTCCAGATCTTCCTCGAGCATCTTTCGCTGTTTTTCGTCGAGTACTGAATACGCCAAAGTCCTTACATCGTTTGGCCCTAAAACTATAGGGTTTTCAACTTTTGTTAAGGCCCCGTCTATTCTGATCATTGGAGGCAAGCCAACTTGTAAGTGCAAATCGGATGCATCTCTTCTCAGAACTTCGTCTAAAAGCGGTTCAATTCGAATTTGAGGCTGCTGTTGAGCAGGTTGTGCTTGGTTGTTTTGAACTGGTGTTTGCTGTGTCTGTGTTTGATCCATAATATTATGTGTCGGTTGATACCCTCGAGACCTCTTCTAGGGTTGTTACACCTATTAAGGCTTTCATTAATCCGTCCTGTTGCATGGTAAGCATTCCTTCTTTCTGAGCCTGCTGTTGCACTACTGTAGAAGTAGTATTTTGGCTTAAAAGTAGCTTTTCCATGTTTTCAGTCATTTCGAATATTTCGTAAATGCCAATACGGCCTTTGTACCCATCTGTGCAGTCTGGGCAGCCTTCCCCCTTGTATAAAGTATAAGCGTTTTGGCTAGCAATTGGCAAATTGTCGTAGCCTAATTGTTCGGAAAGTTTTTTAGACTCCTCTGGCGTCTTGGGTAGTAAATGACCCACCAAGCCGTTTATCATCTTTACCGCAGCTTCGCTTGCAGGGAAAGCTTTTCGGCACTTTTCGCAAACCTTTCGAACCAAGCGCTGGCCCATTACAGCATTAATAGTGCTGGCAATTAAAAACGGCTCGATTCCCATATCTAAAAGACGCGGTAGTACACCTGCGGCCGAGTTGGTGTGCAAGGTAGAAAGCACCAAGTGGCCAGTTAGTGAAGATTGAACGGCCAAGTCGGCAGTTTCGTGATCGCGGATTTCCCCTACCATAATCACATTAGGGTCCTGGCGCAGAATTGAACGAAGGCCGTTTGCAAAGGTTAGCCCAACGGCATTGTTAACTTGCATCTGATTAATCCCATCCATTTTATATTCCACAGGATCTTCTAAGGTTACGATATTAATTTTTCCGCTTTTAATGGTTTGAATTACGGCATATAGAGTTGTAGACTTACCGCTTCCTGTTGGCCCAGTAGAAAGTATCATTCCATAAGGTTTTTTAATGGCTTCTTTCAAGATTCTAGCTGAGCGGCCCCTAAAGCCAAGGCTATCGATATCTAAAATGCCTTCGGACTTATCAAGCAAACGAATTACAATTTGTTCGCCATAAGATATCGGTGCGATTGCAATACGCATATCTACAGTCTTACCTTTAGTTCGGTACTGAGCTTGGCCGTCTTGAGGTATGCGATGTTCATCGATTTTTAGATTAGACAAAATTTTAATTCGCGACACCAAAGCAGCTTCGGTGGTCTTAGGAAGAGTCATTATTTCTTGAAGCATGCCGTCGATTCGGAAACGTATCTTAACCGACTTTTCGCGAGGTTCGATATGTATATCTGAAGCTTGAGAGTTAATTGCATATTCAAAAATTGTATTTAATGCTCTGGTAATTGGAGCATCCTGAACGATTGTGCCAATTTTACTTGGGTCGGTTTTTTCGAGCCTTTTTACGTCTTCGTTGAGCTTTTCTGTTTCGGCCTCTTCTTCTTCGCCTAGCGCCTGCTCTACTTGCTCGGAAAGATCAGAGGTATAACTATTTATCCAATGCTCTATTTGGCTTTTTGGAGCCATATAGGCATTTATTGGATAGCCAGTTTTACGAGATAAGAAATCTATTGCCTGCAAGTTTTGTGGGTCTAAGGTTGCGACATTTAATTTACCATCAACCACACCAAAGGCTACCGACATAAATGATTCGGCCACTTCCCTTGGAATAATAGCTAGTACATTATTAGGAATTGTTACCTTAGAAAGATCTACAAATGGCGTATTGGTGCCCATAGCCATAATTTTTGTAGCTTCGTCTTCTTTGATACGCTGTGTATCTACCAAGAGCTGAAGAAGGCTTTTGTTTTGCTGAATAGCCTCAAGTTTGGCCTGGTCTAGTTGCTGAGGATTTAAAATATTTTGCTGGGCAATAACCTGTTCGATTTTGCGCTCGGTATCAGCCGACAAAATCATAGCTAATTACCTCCGCTAGAAGTGACGCCTGAGCTAGCTTTTTGTTGTTGCTGGTTATTAATTAAGCTTCTCAGATTTATATTTACATTGTAGTCAACTACATCGTTTTTTAGAACACCCAATTCTTCTTGATTAAAATTAGGGTTAACCTTATGAGGTATTGTAACCTGTATTCCTGAGCCTTTTGTTGGAGGGAAAATGTACCGATAAAGCAAAGCCCCTATGACTATAAAAGCAGTTACAGCAACCACAATAGTGATGATATTTTTCTTTCTCATTGTAGCTCCCTTTGAGTAGGTTGAATATTGGCTGGTGCCTGCCAGTAAATTTTGAATGTTGGAGACACACTAATGTTTCCCGTAGTGCTCCCTATACTCATAGACACAAAGTCCATTACTCTAGAAGAATTTTCGGTTGCCTTTAAAAAGGCAATAACATTATCAAAGCTACCCTCTACAGGCACTGAAACCTGTGAAGACTGAACCCCACTAGGCAGGGCGATTGCACTATTCAAAGCTGCTGCTGTACCACCCGCACCTCCTCCAGGCTTACTTAAACTAGAAACTCTAACATTAGTTTTTTGGGCCATATTTTCTATCATTCCTACAAACTCTCTAAATCCCTCGTCTGTTGGCATGGCGTTAAGTATTAAGTCGGCTTCTGATTTGCCATTTGGCCCAGGAGTTTTTATGGCGTCAAAATTCGGTTTTAATGCTGCGATATCTTGTTTTTTCTTTTCTAACAGTTCAATTGTTTCATCTTGGGCCTTGTTCTGATTAGTCTGATATACATATCGTCCAATCAGCCAATATAGTGTAGCCCCTCCAACAATTAGCATTAATAATGTAAGCGCTACCATTGCAAAAACAAAGTTTCGTGTCGCCTTGTCATCCCCTAGCGATGTGTCGGTCTGTGGGATTGGGGCTGGCTTTTTATTTATAACTGGTGGTTTTGTTGCTTCTGGCATTATTTTTTGGCCTGCTTCTTTAATAATTCCTGGTTTACTTTGAATGTCATAGTAAAGGTTGTCTTGCCAGTTTTTGTGTCTTTACTGACAGACGTAAATTCAGCATCAGTAAATACCGCTACTCTATCCAGATCTTCTTGTGGTAAATAATTCAGGTTATATTCTTCTACTAAATTTGCAAACCTAGATACATCAGCAAAGCTACCAGTATTTCCTGAAATAGTCACAGTATTGTCTGCCGAAATTGAAACACTATCTATCTTAACGAAGCTGGGCACCATCTTAAAAAAGTTTGTAAAAAATCTTGTTACATAGGTGCGGTTATTATTTAATTTATAGAAAGATGCTAAATTTGCCTGGAGTGTCGCTGCCTCTTCTTCCATGGGCTTAGAGGTTTCAAGTTCTGCATTTAATTTATTTATCCTGTCCTTGTTAGCACCATAAGTAGCAGCTAAAAACCCCTGAAGCATCACAAAAACCACTATTGCTGCAAGTAATATACCACCAGTTAATCCAGCTATAGTTGAGTAAGTACGCTTCTTTGCTTGATTGCGCAATTTGTGAATTCTTGCTTCTGGAAGTAAATTTACCTGAATGTTCATTTAACAAAATTCCTTAAAGCCAAGCCAAGCGAGGTTGCATAATTCAAACTAATGCTCGCTAGAGTCTGTTGCATGTCGGCGGGGTAACTGATATTCACCCAAGGGTTACCGATTTCGACAGTTAGTTTGGCCGAATTTGCTAAATACAATGGAAGCCCAGGTAGTGCCGATGTACCACCGGTTAAGATTATTTTTTCAATCTTAGTTTTTGGGTTTCTCTCCACAAAGAAAGTAATTGATTTATTAATTTCTTCGACAATATGATCCACCACTGGTTTTAAGGTCTTAAATACTTGGCCTTCAATCTTATCTTCTTGCATACCAAACTTTTTCATAAACTGATCGGCCTGAGTTTCGTCTAGGCCTAGATTTTGCGATATAACTCTGCGCATTGCCTTAGAGCCTATACCAATTGAGCGAACTATTTGTGGAACTTGGCCAGTAAAAATAGCTATATCGCAGTTTGAAGTACCAATATCTACAATCATAGTCGTCAAAGCTGTTTGAGTTGGTACAGTTAATGATCTTGCAAGTGCCAATGCATTTACTTCGAGCGCCAAAAGCTCAAAGCCAGCTTTCTGGATAATATTTAGATACTTTGTTGCGACATTGTTTGGCGCAGCTACTAATAAAACAGTAAGTTCATCTTCGCCAGGATTATCTCCAATAACGGCCCAATCAAGCTTGACCTGATCTATAGGCATAGGGATATACTTATCTGCCTGATAGGCAATACTCTCGCCCAATTCTTTATGACTAAGTCTTGGGGTTTTAATAATCGAAGTGAATGAAGAAGTAGAAGGCAGGGCTGCAATTACGTTTTTACTACTTACATTAGCGTCATTAGCTAATTGTTTTACAGCTTCTGCGACTTTGTCTTGATCTATTTGCGAATCTGAGGCCATTAGATTTTCAGGTATATCAATATCGCCATAGGTTACCAATGTAGGCCTACCATGAAGTTCTCTAAGCTGGGCAACTTTAATACTACTGTTCCCCAAATCAAGACCAAAGTAATTCTGTTCCTGATCGAACGCATCCATATAACTATTTTAGCATAAGGGCTATAAAATTTTGATACTTTTTGTGCTTAAAATCTCGGATCGTATTCTGCTGAATCTAGTTTGTAACTGTCGGCGTCATCGTAGAAGTATCTTCCTTCAATTCCTGGAGGTGGGAATAGTATGTTCTGTGGGGCTAGGACTATTAGTTCTGC
>BJGX01000003.1:0-48929 GCA_014191035.1 Candidatus Saccharimonadota bacterium | reverse complement strand
CTTAAAATCTCGGATCGTATTCTGCTGAATCTAGTTTGTAACTGTCGGCGTCATCGTAGAAGTATCTTCCTTCAATTCCTGGAGGTGGGAATAGTATGTTCTGTGGGGCTAGGACTATTAGTTCTGCTGGTATTCTAGAATCATTAATGAATGTTTTGTTGAAATTAAATCCGTTCTTGGAAGATAGTGAGCCATTAACCTTTAATTGGGCAGTTGAGCAGTTCTGAGGGTTGTTGTTACAAGTATTTATTGTGCCGCCAGAATATATTGCGGCATCAATTCTTGTGACCGAACTGCTAATGTTAACATTTCCACTAACTACTATTGCCAAATTTGGTACTTGCTTTGGATCTGCATAGGCTGTGTTTGCGTATTGAATTGAATCATTAATTGAAAGGTCACCTTCAACAAAAATTGTTACTCTGCCTTTTTGTATTGTTGTAGCTGTGAGAGTGTTGGAATTTAATTTGTAGATAACTCCCCCGGAGCAGTCTGTGGATATTGTGGTTGGTATCGTGGTTACTGTTGCAGTAGCTATGCCATTGGCATTACAGGCGCTTGGGGTGGAGCTTGAGTTTGCGCCATTATCTGCGAAGGCTTGCTTCGTTCCACCAACCACCCTATCTACATTGCCATTATTTATGTTTATGCCTGCGGAATTGAAGTTGTAGCCTGCACCGTTACTGCATTGGTTAGGATCGCCCTGGTCTGTTGCGTAAATGTTTGTGAGTATGTAATTGTATGTACTGCAGAATGGACCTCCACCACCAACTGCAGATATTACTAGGAATTCGGCTTCTTTTGCTTCATCTCCACTTCGTCTGGCGCCAAGGAAATTATTATTATTAGAAATTTTTTGACCTACAATCTTACCATCCGACACTACATCTCCTTTTTGAGTTTGGAGCCAAGGGAAATAATATTTATCACCACATGTAAAATCTAAGGATTCAATAAAAGTCAAAACCGTACCATTGCCGAGGTCTTTTTCCATATATAAATTAGCCTTATGGCTAAGGCCATCAAAAACCTCAAGAGGTAATTCGGCCCTGAATGAATGATAAATACTTTTTAGTGTGGAGTCGTTTATAAGCAGATTTGCCCGTTCTTCATCTGCCAATTTTACAGTAGATGCTTGATTGCTCTTACCTTCGTCAAATACTATCCTTGCGTTACTTGCAGTAACGCCTTTAGCAGTTGTTTGCGGTAGCGATGGATCATAAACCCAACCCCAAGCTTTGTCTTTATTTGCTAATTTAGTTGTACTCCTGTCTGAAAACCACTGATCTGTCTCAGCTCCATATACTTTATTACAAACATCATCTAGACTACCTTTAGCATCTAGCTGGAATACAAGGTCTAAGTTAAAGGTTTGCCCAGTTCTAATTGAGATTGCAGACTTTGTACAGGTGCCAGTATTATTAGCGCCTGTGCAGGATATATTTGAGCCAGAGCCATTGGCGAAGCTTCCATCTGGCTGGCTACCAAAAGCACTTGCTAGTCTGTACCCAGTCGGCACATCAAACTTTACTTTATACCCATCTGCCTGTACTAGGGTTGTAACTGTGTATGGGTTGGCAGTCCCCTGATAAACAACATTGGAGCTGTTGAAATCTACATATTGCAAATTCATGTTTGTGATCACATCTGGCACAAACTGCTGCGCAACTCCATTCGGCCTATCAAAGCCCGTGTTCCAGAAAAATTCCGTTGTAGTACTATTCCAAATGACTAAATTACCATCATTTTGCATATGTAATTTTGAGCCGGCAGTAGCTGTATTTTTACCTGGGGCAGGGTTTGGGGCGGTATACAAAACTGCATTAGTAGAACTAAAAACTTTTAGATTGCCGTCGGTCTGCATTGTTACTTTTGCTCCAGGATTGCCATTAGTTCCAGTACTGAAAAGTGCTTGGTTATAAGCCTTATCATAGAGTACAAAATTACCATCGGTCTGCATGCGCGCTAAATACCTACCGTTGGCAGAAGTTATGCTCTCCCCAGCTTGAAGCGTAGACCCAGAAGCAAGAATATTTGTATCGGCAGATTTACCAAAAAACATCTTTGTAGTTCTTAGTGTGCCATTGGTATTTACTGGGGTCTTTGTAAAGTAGACTTTTATAGTGAAGCCCTTGGCGCCATTTGCAATACCACTGTACAAGCTTGTAGGTATTCTGTATAAATCTTGAGGAGATGTGCTCGGCGTGCCAGATGCATAGTAGCCACTTGTTGTGCTAGTGGCATATTGCAGGTTCAGATAAAATCTATTTGGATCATCATAGTCAGCAGCCGTTAAAGTATTATAACCATTAGGAGCTTTGAACCTAAAGTCCCAGCCGGTATAGCAAGACAAACCAAAGTTCCAGGTCGGGGCTGGTATAGCGGCTGGCTTTATTGCGACTGCTCCAGCAAAATACTCTACTAATACACCATACTTTGCATACGCAGCCGGGTCCGGCTCATCAGCACAAGGAAACTGTACGTTCGTAGTACTAATCATTTCAGGCCCTGGATATGCTCCAGAGGTTTGAATATCATTACCAGTGGCTTTGTCTTTATACTGAATTGTCATCGGCAAATTATGAATTGTACCGCCTGTAAAGCACCGTACTGAGTTGGCTGTTACCGCGTTGGCTTTGGGTATTAAGGTATTTATTATTTGGTCTGCCACAGAAAGACTAAAGTTTCTAGTAGGGTCATCTTCGTTTTTGGGCTTTACTGGCTCTGGCAATTTAAAATATGACTTTGCCACACTTCCCTTTTTAATGTAATCAGCTCGCATGGCCTCTAGGCTCTGGTAAGGCGCATCTGTTCTGCCTGTGGCTCTATATATAACCCAATAACCCGTTTTAGATTTGAACGGCTTGGTGTTTTCACCAACCTTAAGGTTCTCGAAATAAGGCAGTTCGCTTTCGCCCTCTTCGTACTGCTGGAACTCGCTATAGGTTGCTCTGTTCATCTGAGGCAGAACCAGTACTCGACTTGGGGAGCGATCAATATTTAAAACCCTTTGATCAAACTGTTCTTGAGTAACTGTTGCTGGATCAATATCGGCCTTAGATGAAATTTGCTTTTCGGTATCTCCCCTTTCAAACATTGGCAAATACTCTGTTTCGAGGCGTTTTTTAGCATAATCATCTACTTTTTGCTGGATATCGGCTGGTTGGTTTTGGGCTCCTTTTGCAATATCCCATCTTATGTAAATACCGTATAATTCAACTGAGCCAATCAATGATTTGGCTAAAGTTTCCTGATAAAAGTCCAGACACTCTTTGTGTTTTGTGACCTCTCTTGTCCAACCATATTGGGCGCTTAATTTGTCAAAATATTCCTGTTCTCCACCGGCGTCCTCAAAACGAGATTTAAGCCGATCCTTTATTACATCGTCTGTACATTTTTGGGCATTTCTCTTTTCGGCTTCACTTTGTAGCGAGAGCCTTAGCAGAACCTCGTCCGCGACTTTTCTTTCAACCTGCTTCTTGTCTACCTTTGCGCCATCACTGGCATTTGATTCATCGAATTTTAAATAAGAATTGTAGATCTCTTTAAACTCTTTATTAGTTATTTTTTGGTCTGCTAAAACAGCATAAAAGCCAGCGGGTGGCGCTTTGTATAAAAAATTAAAATATGAATAAACTAAAGCTACAATCAGGCCTAAAGCCAATAAGGCTGAAGCAATTATAATTAAAGGCTTTCTGTTTTTTGGCAGAGGCATTCTATGTTTTAAATTGTTACTAGCCTGTTCCTGGCTAGGAGGCAAATTACTTTGATCCACACTCACCCTTCTTAAATACTATAAGAATTATAAACTTTTTTAATTAAAGTGTTAATACTTAAAATCTCGGATCGTATTCTGCTGAATCTAGTTTGTAACTGTCGGCGTCATCGTAGAAGTATCTTCCTTCAATTCCTGGAGGTGGGAATAGTATGTTCTGTGGGGCTAGGACTATTAGTTCTGCTGGTATTCTAGAATCATTAATGAATGTTTTGTTGAAATTAAATCCGTTCTTGGAAGATAGTGAGCCATTAACCTTTAATTGGGCAGTTGAGCAGTTCTGAGGGTTGTTGTTACAAGTATTTATTGTGCCGCCAGAATATATTGCGGCATCAATTCTTGTGACCGAACTGCTAATGTTAACATTTCCACTAACTACTATTGCCAAATTTGGTACTTGCTTTGGATCTGCATAGGCTGTGTTTGCGTATTGAATTGAATCATTAATTGAAAGGTCACCTTCAACAAAAATTGTTACTCTGCCTTTTTGTATTGTTGTAGCTGTGAGAGTGTTGGAATTTAATTTGTAGATAACTCCCCCGGAGCAGTCTGTGGATATTGTGGTTGGTATCGTGGTTACTGTTGCAGTAGCTATGCCATTGGCATTACAGGCGCTTGGGGTGGAGCTTGAGTTTGCGCCATTATCTGCGAAGGCTTGCTTCGTTCCACCAACCACCCTATCTACATTGCCATTATTTATGTTTATGCCTGCGGAATTGAAGTTGTAGCCTGCACCGTTACTGCATTGGTTAGGATCGCCCTGGTCTGTTGCGTAAATGTTTGTGAGTATGTAATTGTATGTACTGCAGAATGGACCTCCACCACCAACTGCAGATATTACTAGGAATTCGGCTTCTTTTGCTTCATCTCCACTTCGTCTGGCGCCAAGGAAATCGCTACCATTAGATATTCGTTGGCCATTTATCCTACCTTCAGCAACAACATTGCCACGACTGGTTTGGAGCCATGGATAGTACCATGAAGCCACCTTGCACTGAGAATTGGGCCCAAAAACTATAGATTTATTTAGCCCTTTGAAACTTACAAAATACGTGTGCTCTTTGTTGTCTCTGTATTTTTCATCTATACCAAATGTGTAGGTGCTAGAGGATAAATTCCTGTCTGAAGCCGGTGGGTTTTTATCGTAGTCCTCTTTAATTAGAATTGCTCCACTATCTGCAGGGTCACTAGAAACAGCCTTTACTGTAATCTTGGCATTTTCTGTATTTGAATCTGGGGTGCAGCTAACATCGAGGGATGGTGGAGGTGGTAATTTCTTTCTCCAATTGGCGGTTATATTAATTGACTCACATCTATTGTTGGTAACGTCGATTGGGTTTTTTACACCAACCCTTATGTCCTTGTAGTACTGGCACATCTGCTCTTTTATACTGTAGCTCGTCGAACTGCTACGGACATTTGTCCAATTTGGTATCGTAAAGGTTTGGGCATAGCTTCTTTTATTGTTAGTGTCCAGAAATCCAGGGTCTTGCAGGGCTATTATTGCTGCGTTGAATGCACTGGTAGTGCATTGTGCATTTGTTCTACCCCCAGAACATTTTAAATCACTCGGTGGAGAGTACGGAGGATCTCCTACGTATTTAACGCAGTCAGTAGCAGTACCATTCAAGCCATACCAGCCGGAAATTGGACAGATACTAGTGGGTCCATAAATTGCATACGCCCTACTCAACTCTCCTTGAAGGTTGCATCTGCCCCAAGCTACATTAACTTTGTACGCAAATGTGCCAGTATCTACATTGAAAGTTATATTTGAAATATTGACCGCAAAGTCATTTAGCTCTATGGGATTTCCGTTGGCATTTTTTAGACAAGCAGCTCGGTTAGAAGTTGGAGTTGCAGAAGCACTAGTGGTCTCCCACTCTTGAGCCTCAGCCTTTCCTTGGACAAGCGCTAGGCTCAAAAAAGAAATAGCAATTACAAAAAATATTTTGGCTAGCATTTTCATTTGCTAAGACCCTCCCTGGGATGCCTTATCGGAGGCTTCTTTTGATTTAGCATATATTTCATCTCTTAATTTTTGATTAACGCCATAATCATTATCATCTATATTTACACCATTGGCTTTTGCTTCATCTAAAAGGGCCAGGTACTGAAGTGCCTGGGAATAAGAACCCATCTTGTTTACATACAAAAGTGTGGCACAGGCATTGTTGACCTTTTCTCTATTCCATTCTGATGGGTTGCTTCCAGAAATTGACTGCAGTGAATCTGCATATGCCTGAGAATATTTTTCGCTGAGTTTTGCTTTATTTTCCTCGCTATTATTTGAATTAATAAAATCCTTAGAATAGGCCTGTTGCTCTGCGCTAGGTTTGTTTGTGGTTGTAGGTTTTGTTCTATTATTGTAGCCATAATAAAAAATTAAGCCCAAAGAAATCATTATTACTATTACTAAAGCTGCAGTAATGATTAAATACTTACGCCTTCTATACTTTGGAGTATTCTTATGGCTTAAGTGATAAGTTCTATTTGCTTTGATACTACTAGGCTGTTGACTGTTGATAATTTAACCCTCTTTATAAACATTATAACCCATATGCTTTAATTATTTAACTAGTTGTAAACCTGTGAAACTGGTATAATTACACCTTATGAGTCTATCTATTGGAATCGTTGGTTTGCCAAATGTTGGTAAATCTACCCTATTTAATGCCTTAACCAAAAATCGCGTGCTGGCAGCAAACTACCCGTTCGCAACTATTGAGCCCAACGTGGGTGTTGTTAACGTACCCGACAGCCGAGTTGATAAGCTTGCCGAAATAAGCGGAAGCGCCAAAACTATACCCGCTAGCTGTACTTTTGTGGATATCGCAGGGATTGTATCTGGTGCATCTGAAGGTGCTGGCCTTGGTAATAAATTCCTTAGCCACATTCGCGAAAACAATGTTATCGTTCAGGTTGTGCGTGCTTTTGAAAATGACGACATCATACACGTTGAAGGACATATTGACCCAAAAAGGGATATTGATATCATCCGCACTGAACTCTGCTTGGCCGATATCGCATCGGTTCATAATCGAATTGCCAAGCTTGAGAAGGAGCTAAAGACCGATCCAAAGCTAGGCCCTGTTCTAAATGAACTTAAAAAAATCGAAGAGATTCTTAATAATACAGAGCTTATTTCGGAGCATAGCGATATTGATTTAGAAATTGTAAAAGATTTGCAGCTTTTGACTGCTAAAAAATTTATTTACGTATTTAATATTGATGAAAATGATTTGGGGAATGATGAAGCTAAAGCAAAGCTAGCCGAAATGGTTGCGCCAAACCCAAGCGTGTTTTTAAGTGCCGAAACTGAAGCTCAGCTAATGGATTTAGATCCAGCCGAAGCTCAAGAGCTACTAGAAAGCATGGGTCAAAATGAATCTGGTTTAAATACTTTGATTCGTTTAGGTTATGAAACCCTGGGCTTCATTAGTTATTTTACAAGTGGCCCGCAGGAAACTCGCGCTTGGACAATTCGCAAAGGCTCTCTTGCCCCACAAGCTGCAGGGGTAATTCATGGAGATTTCGAAAAGAACTTTATTCGTGCCGAAATAGTGAGCTATAAAGACTTCGTGGCTGGTAATGGCTGGCAAGGCGCCCAAGAAGCTGGTAAAGCCAGGCTTGAGGGTAAGGATTATGAATTCCAAGATGGCGATGTTGCGGTATTTAGACATAGCTAATTTGCATATTAAAAAAGACCCCTTAAGCTGGGGTCTTTTTTATTTAGTCTATTTAGCACGTTCTAAATAAGTTGCGCTGCGAGTATCTACCTTGATGACATCGCCCTCTTTGATAAACTGTGGGGCTTGGATCTTAAGCCCGGTCTCAAGTTCAACTTCTTTGGTAGTAGCACTAGCACTGTTGCCTTTGTCGGCACCAGGTGCGCTAACCACCTTTAAAGTAACATTTTTGGGCCAATCAAAGCCAATGATTTTACCATCATACACCAAGGCGTCGATAGTTCCACCTTCGACAATGTATTTTGGAACACTATCGTCAATCGAATTATCCACCTCAATAGTTTCGTAGCTTTCTTGGTCCATAACGCTGTAATTACTGCCGGAGCTATATAAAAACTGCATAGTCTTTCGATCTATCTCGGCTGGTGAAACCTTTTCATCATTACGAAAAGTCTTATCGATAACCTGTCCAGTAATCATATTTTTGAGTTTAGTATTAACAATACTTCCACCCCGCCCCATTTGTTTTTGGGCGTATTCCATTACTTTATATGGAGAGCCTTCGAAATCTATTAAAGTATCTTTGCGTAAATCTGTAGGACTAAACATTACTTAACTACAAATGGTAATAGTGCTAAGTGTCGAGCACGCTTTAGGGCTACTGCTAGCATTCTTTGGTGCTTCATGCTGGCGCCAGTCTTTTTGCGTCCGTCGATTTTACCAAGACTGTTTACGTATTTTTGTAATGTCTTAACATCTTTATAATCGAGGTTTTCGATTTCTTCGTTGTATAGTTTATTCTGCTTTGCTTTATAAAATTCTGCCATAATTATTTCCTCTATTTAGAATGGAATGTCATCCAGGTTAATATCGCCATCTCCCAAATCATCGATTGGAGCTTCATCGCTTTTAGCTGGCTTGTCTTGATTCATTTCGTTTGAGCCAAAGTCACCTCCGCCATCGTTCTGGCCACCAACAAAATTAATGTCGGTTGCTACGATTTCGGTACGATTGCGCTTTGAGCCGTCTTCGGCGTCCCAGTTACGGGTTTGTAAACGACCAACTACCAATACTTTTCGACCCTTTTTAAGGTATTCATTGACTAGTTCGCCAAGCTTTCCCCAGGCTACGATGTTGTGGTACTCCACTGCATCTTTCTTTTCGCCACTTTGGTCTTGCCAGCTACGGTTAGTGGCAACACTAAATGATGTTACGTTTTGTCCACCCGGAGTGGTTCGCATTTCTGGATCTCGGGTAAGATTACCCATAACGATTGCTTGGTTAAAATCTTTTGCCATTACTCTTTATCCCCTTCTTTGGTTTCTTTTACTTCTTTACTGGCTTTAGGCTTAGTTGTGGATTTCTTTTGTGGCTTGTTGATGTAACGGATATTTTCAAGCGACACGATTAGATAACGCATAACTTCTTCGGTGATTCGAAGTGTCTGATTAATTTTGTTAACTTTAACGCCATCAATTGAAACTTCGTAAAATACGTAAATACCCCAATCTTGCTTGTTAATTTTATAAGCAAGTTTGCGTTTACCCCAATTGTCTTTTTTGTTGATTTTACCACCGTTTTTGGTGATGATATTTTCTATTTTTTCTAGTGTTGCAGCCAAATCGATTTCTAAATCTGGGTGCAAAACCACTGCAATTTCGTAATTGCGCATATTGTAGATCTCCTCTCTACGGCCCATGTGTCTTAGACACAATCGTCTCTAAATTTATTTTTAGAGCAAAAAGGTTAATTAATTTAACTTGGTTATTTTAACTTATTTATCAGGTTTCGTCAAGATTAGAAAAAAAATAAAACCCCCTTTCGGGGGGGTCAATGACTAGCTATCAGAAAACAGCTTAGGTCGATATATCCAGTAGTTGCCAGCATTCTTATGGAAGGCGAAGAAATCTCCGTCCTTAAGAAAAATTGGCTGCTGGGGAACGATGTGGATCATCCAGGCTACAGCTCTAGCATATGGCTGAATAGAAAAAATTTTCATATCGTCCATATTGTAAAGGTTTCTGTAGTTTCGAATATAGCCGTTGAGGCTTTTAAACTGATCCTTGTTAATAGGAAAGAAGTCTTCGAGTTCTAGCTTTTGTACTTCGAGTGCCAATGGTGAATCTGGAATCAAAAACTCCGAGACCAAAAGCCGCTCTTTGACCGGCACAACAAAATTCTGTTCTTTGACTGTAATTTTATTATTTTTGCCTACGTGCCAAAAACAGCACCATCTGCACAAATAAGGCTTTTGTGCATGACTAGGGTCAAACTTTTTTGCCCCCGCTTTGGCCTCTGATTTTGAGTCGTAAGAAATCTTTACGTAAGCATTCTTGTACTTTTCAGGGTACTTTTTTTGCAAATTGCTACAAACAACTTGTAGCCCATCAATCGAGGGCTTGCTATGCTTTTTGCCAGTCATTTCCCTTTCTTTCTTTTGTAGGTACGAGAAATATAATTATATACTAAAATCATACTGTTGTCAAAAGATAACAACGCTAAATACAAAACCCCTGAATAATTTCAGGGGCTATAGAATATTAAAGCTCGATGTCTTCCGCCCAATAATCCCCCGCTCTGCTTCTAAAGACGATGTCACGACTTGTCTTAAGAAAAACAGGCTGCCTTTGGGCTGGCATATGAAGCGCCCAAATAATAGCGCGGTACTGAGGGTTAATTGTGAAGCTTTGTAGCTTATGAAGATTAAATCTTTGAAGCTTATTTTGCTTCATTAGCCTTTCAAGCTTAAAAACTTCTGGTGTTGGTGTATTATGGCTAAGCATCTGAAGCTCAGCAGCCGACTTAGCAAGAGGCCTGTCGGGCTTAACCTCTTCTCTTAGTAAGTGAATTTCTCTTTTTGGAATATAGAAGATTCTCTCATCAAAACCAATTCGAATATTTTTGCCCAGGTGCCAAAACTGGCAAAATTGGCAAAGATACGGAACTTGGCTATCTTCGACCCCAACTTCTCTCGCTTTTGAAAGAGCAATTTCAATCGTTTCAAAGGCTAACTTATCCTTGGTGTCACTATCTTTAACACCAATAGCACTAGCCATTTCACCGCAAACCGCATGCCTTGAAGCATCACTTACATAGGATGACATCTCATCAAATTTCGTCATGCCTACTCCTTACGCAGGTACTAGAACTTGCATATTATGCTTTATTTTTATTATGTAGTCAAGTATGAGCGCTGGTTTGATATACTGGTTTCATGCAACACTTCGCCTCACAAATTATTGGCAAAAGCATCTTAAGTTTCCATAGTGGAAAATCCGTCGGTGAAGTTACAAAATTCTATATTAACCAAAGCACACTTAAGATTGACTTGCTTCAGGTTTCGAATGATAAAGGCAAAACATACCTATTAACTAAAGACATTAAATCAATATCATATATTTTCATTAGCATTAATTCCGAAGATGAACTAGCTCTAGATGATGAACTAATCAGATACAAGCAAATAATAAAAGGTAATTTTAGTATCATTGGCTTAAAAGTTTTTAGCGAGGACAATGCATATCTAGGTAGAATCAAAGATTATACGATTGATTATGTTGAATTTAAGCTATCAAAAATACACCTTAAAGCACCATTACTTAAAAGAATATTAAATCAAAGCTTGATTATAGACAGATCGCAAATAGTAAAAGTAAAAAAAGACATGGTTATTGTCAAAAGTGCTCGAGTGAAATCTAAGATTAAAAATAGTAAAGTATTGCAAGCAAAAGCAAATTAAGCATATAATTCTATTATACGGAGGTGAGTTTGTTAGTAGTAGCAGTTTGGGCAATTATTGCCGCAGTTTTATTTAAGTTAATCTTGAAAAAGAGTTAATTCTTCAAAGGCCTTTTTAATAAGACCATAATTGTATCCTTGCCGAGAAAGGCTTTCGGTAAGTTTTTGTTTGTCTCTAAATTTTTGTTGACGTAGTTTTTTGTTTATTACATCCATAATCGAATCAAGCATGTCTTGCTCGGTCAAGCTCACCAATACATTGTCTATAATCTGCTTATCTATTCCTTTTTTAACAAGTTCAAGTCTTAAGACGCGCTCTGATTTAGGGCTTAAAAGCATCCTGTTTCGAACCCATATTTCAGCAAAATCTTGATCATTTATATACTTTTCATTGGTAAGCCTATGAATAGTATATTCCGCTTCTTCCTGAGTAAATCCTTTTCTATATACAAGATACTCATTAACTTCATGAGAACTTCTGGGCCTTAAAGCCAAATAGCGAATTGCAAAATTGTAGCTTTTTGATTTAGCCTGAGTGTTCTTAAGTTCCTTTAATTTCTTTTCATCGATGTTTTGGTTTGTTTTAATTCCAGAGCTAACCAAATCTAGCTCGCTCAGGGACAGTTCATATTTACCATCTATATAAATGTTGTAATAGCCTTGCCGTTTAACCTGCGGAGAGATTTTCGATATGACTGGCATAGAATCTACTTGGCAGAGTTCTTGGCGCGAATGCTCTTATCTAAATCAAGCATAATTTTTGGATGATCCTTCAAAAACTGCTTAGCTGCTTCTCGGCCTTGACCAATCTTTTCATCATTGTACGAATACCAAGCTCCAGCTTTGTTAATAAGTCCGTCCTTAACAGCGAGATCAATCAGATCGCCAGCTGTACTGATGCCTTCGTTGTACATAATATCGAATTCTGCAATTTTAAATGGTGCAGCGATTTTGTTCTTAACTACCTTAACCTTAACGTGGTTGCCAATTACGTTATCGCCATCTTTCAGTGCTTCGGTACGGCGAATGTCCAAGCGAACCGATGCATAATACTTAAGGGCATTACCACCTGAAGTAGTTTCTGGGTTACCAAACATAACACCAATCTTCATCCTAAGCTGGTTGATAAATATTACAGTCGTTTTAGACTTGGCAATTACTCCAGTTAGCTTGCGGAGTGCCTGACTCATTAATCGAGCCTGCAAGCCCATATGGCTATCGCCCATGTCGCCTTCAATTTCGGCTCGTGGAACAAGGGCTGCAACCGAGTCCACCACCACGATATCTACAGCGCTACTGCGTACTAAGGTTTCGCATATTTCTAGGGCCTGCTCACCAGTATCAGGCTGAGAAATTAAAAGATCGTCCAAGTTAACTCCTATTTTTGCTGCATACTCTGGGTCAACAGCATGTTCGGCATCTATAAATGCTGCCAAGCCACCTTGTTTTTGCACTTCAGCAACTGCGTGCAAAGCTAGAGTAGTCTTACCGCTAGACTCTGGCCCGTATATTTCGACAATTCGCCCTTTCGGGATTCCACCGCCCAATGCAAGATCTAGGGACAAGCTTCCTGTCGGAATTGTCTCAACAGCAACTTTCATACCCTCTCCAAGCTTCATGATAGATCCCTGCCCAAACTGACGCTCGATCTGCTCGACAGCTAATTCGACAGCCTTTAACCTTGCATTCTTTTCTTTCGATTCTGATTCCTTGCTCACTGTTTCCTCCTTTTTGGTAATTGTTTTTGTTGGCATATTCCCTCCTTGTTCGGTTAATGTTTGTATTTATAATACCGAACAGACATCGAACATGTCAACAACTTTATCTAACTATTTAACCAAAATTCACCTAACTATTAAAGCTTAAGATTTTACTGAGGGTATTTCTTTGTACAAGCCGGTTCTGAATTACCCTTCTCTATACAATCTTGGTACTGAGCTTTTTGATACTCCTGCTTAAAATTTGTACCCCTTATAAAGAAGAATTGAATTAGAAATGAAAGCACAAATAGTGCTATACCAAGGGCTAATAGATAGAAGCCTATTTTTCTATCCAAACTATAAAGTGTTCTTTTGTGGTGTTTTTTTGATATCATTAAGTATAAGTATTATAGAAATGACAGCGAAAAAAAACAATACAAGTAAAAAAATTATTGGCTATGCAATGTATGTAGTGGCTTTTGCTATGCCGCTTTCGCACGTTCCAGGTGTACTCAACCTATACCAGACACAAGTCACTACAGGCTTGTCCTTAGACACATGGGTTATTTATTTCATTGGCGGCTTAGTGCCATTTGCATATGCTATTTCAAACAGGATTAAGCCACTTATCATATCTAATATCCTCTGGGTTACTATCGATGCCTTGATGCTCTACGGGATAATTAAATTTGGAGTATTAAGTGGGAACAACTCCTTTGAAAGACTGCTATTGTTTAATAACATTGGCAAAACTCTAGCTGGCCTTGGCTTGATAGCTTTATCGACCGCTGCGATACTGTTCGGATACGATTTAATTAACACGCCCAGGAGAGGCAAAAAATGAAACCTAAAGTAAACCAGTATCTAAGTACAAAAAATATCAAAAGACGAAGACGTGTCGATGAATTAATGATAATGATAGCAATAGTTGCTATAGCTGGGACAGCTTTGGTTTTTAATAGCTACGCATCTAGAAAAATTGAAACCCAAAAACCTGGCGAGTATTCTTTTGTGAGCTTGCTATCACAAAGAGAATCAAAATTAGATAATATTGCCAAAATTAAATCAAGCGCCGGATCCGACATATACTACATGAATAAGTTGTCGACTATAAACACGCCTTTTAGTTTGCCAGAAAATAAATTTTGCGTTTATGGCTGGAATCGATCAGGCGCGAAACTTGATATTGGTGTTACTAACATTCCAGATGAAATCAAGCCAATTGAAGACAACTTGGCAACCGACTACCCGCTAAATAATCCAGTATCTAGACCCCTAAAATGCTTTAATACTAGCAGATACTACAACACTAAAAGCAGTTTAGTACTAAGCTCTGGTGGAGACATTTGGCTTGATAAAGTAGTTACAGAATAACTAACGGAAATTAACAAAATTAAGAGGCATGTCTAGTTCTGAAGTTTTTAGTAAACTCATAACGCTCTGTAATTCATCTTTTGATGGAGACATAACTCTTACTTCTTCTCCTTGAATTTGAGTCTTAACTTTTGGGTGTTTTTCGCGGATGAGCTTTGTTATCTTTTTAGCCTTTTCTTGATCTAGGCCCTGAACCAAATTAAGCGTCTTTTTATAGTCCATGCCAGACTGCAATACCTCGGCCGACTTATCGAGGTGTTTTAGATTCAAACCGCGCTTTATAAATTTTGACTCTAGGACATCCACAATTGCCTCTAACTTAAGTTCGGAATTAGATGAAATATCAATATTCTGATTTTCTTTATCATAAGTAATTTTAGAATTTGTACCCTGAAAATCATATCTGGTTTGTATTTCGCGGGCTGTTTGATCGACGGCGTTGTTCATTTCGGCCTGATCAAATTCGCTTACTATGTCAAAAGATGAAGTTTTACTCATTGAATATTTGTATCCTTATTAAAAATAATGTCTTGCCTGGGCTCACCCTCTGGGCCTAGTGTACCAACATTTTTGTTAACGACCAAACTATTAGTTACGTTAACCGAAGTACTACCTGCGTTACCCGTTGAAATCTTAATTGTATCTTTAGCCTTAAAAAGCTGCTTGGAGCCCGGAAGCATCGTGCCCTTAAAAACGTCTTTACCATCAGACTTAACGTTAACAAAAATTGCCTGCTCCTTAGCTTCGACAAGAACTTCAACTCCATCAATTTTATTGTTACTAATATCATTTTCGATATTGGCATTTAAGCCCTGCACGGTCGACTCAACTATTATTGTCTTCGAAGACTCTTTTCCAAACTTATTTCGGGCACTAACTTTAATTTGATTAGAGCCATTAATTAAGGCCACTCTATCGCTAAATGAGCCATCAGGTGAAGAAAGTATTGGTGAGTCATTAATAAATACGTCTGAGCCACTATCGACTTCTCCACTAACAATAACAAAGCTAGAATCGGTACTTGAACTGTCTTGATTTGCCAGCCTGATAATTGGAGGTGCAGATAACTGAGAAAACTGCCAAGAGACATACCCAACCATAATTAGTACAAAAATACTTGCTAAGCCTACCAAAATTGTTTTAGGAGTTATTGTAAATGTTTGTGAGTCTATAGGGTTTAAAGACTTAGACTTGGATTTTTTATTATAAATACCGATTGTTTGCTCGTACTGAAGTCTTTCGCTCGAATAAAGCTTGAGAATTTCTTTGGTATCAAAGCCTAAAAATTCAGCATAATTTTTTACGTAACCTCTGGTATATACATCATTCGAGAGATTGGCATAATCACCCTTTTCTAAAAGACGCAGATATTTTTTGCGAATATGAGTATTTTTTTCAATATCATCAAGGCTTAATTCCAATTCTTTTCGGCGACGACTAAAAAGATCTGACAATTTTAATTCATTTTTATTATTTGAATTGCCTGATTTAACTATATATTTAGGCTTCTCATTCGGACTCACTATTTCCCCCTCTTAGTTCATCCACGCTTGAAATCAATACCTCTCTTGGTCTCGAACCATCAGCTGGGCCGATTACACCTTTGTCTTCCAATAAGTCAATTAGCCTGGCAGCCTTAGGATACCCGACCCTGAGTCTTCTTTGTAGTAAAGTTGCTGAGGCTTTACCGTTTTGAATAACTAACTCAGCTGCCGATTCTAGCATTTCATCATCTTCGTCATCACCAAAGCCACCGCCAACGCCAACGCCAACGCCACCCTTCATTTTAGATGTTTGATTCAAAACTTCTTCGTTATATTGTGGCTCTCTTTGTTCTTTCAGATACTTTGCCACTTTTGTTACTTCTTCTTCACTCAAATAAACACCTTGCACACGTTTTGGCTTGACGTAAGATGGACTTGAGAACAACATATCACCTTTTCCCAAAAGCTTTTCTGCTCCTGCAACATCTATAATAGTTCTTGAATCAATCTGACTGGAAGTGTTTAGAGCTATTCTGGTTGGAACATTAGCCTTAATAGTACCTGTAATAACATTCACACTAGGTCTTTGAGTAGCAAGCACCAAGTGAATTCCAACTGCGCGTGCCATCTGAGCTATAGAGACAATCAGATTATCAAGGTCTTTAGCTGCTACTAGCATTAAGTCGGCCAACTCATCTATGACTATAACAATGTAAGGCATTTTATCTACGCCCTTTTGCTTGTTATATTCACCAATATCTCTTTTATGGTGCTCAGACAATAGTGTTAGTCTTCTTTGCATTTCTGCTGTAGCCCATTTCAAAGCAGATATTGTGCCAGTTGCATCATGAATTACGGGAGCTAACAAGTGCGGAATATCATTATAGAAAGACAGCTCAACACGTTTAGGGTCAACCATAATCATTTTAAGTTCGCTTGGGCTGTTTCTGTAAAGCAGGCTGACAATAAGAGTGTTGATCATAACACTCTTACCAGAACCAGTAGCACCTGCAATAAGCATATGGGGTGCAGTATCTAAATCGGCAGTAAAAATCTCACCGTGCACGTCTCTACCAAGAACAAAATTAAGCTTACTTTTGCTATCTTTTACTTCATCAGATGAAATAATATCTCTTAAGCGAATTGTTGAATTCTTTTTATTTGGAACTTCAATACCAACCAAGCTTTTACCAGGTATTGGAGCCTCTATACGAACCTGTTCGGCCTCAAGTGCAAGTGCGAGGTTCTTATCCAAATTATTAAATTTTGCTAGATTTACGCCTGAAGGTGGTTTTAGGGCATATTGCGAAACGGTCGGACCAATATCCACACCTTTCATGTCGACCGCATAACCGAAATCCTCAAAAACAGACTTGATCTTATTACTATTAGCTTTTGCATCACCAGGGTCTGCCTGGGTAGTTGTTGTTTCTAATAAATTAGTCGGCGGATATTTCCAGTCTTTATCAAAGCTTGCAACAATTGGCCCGGCGGGTTCTTTTTCTTCTTCTTTGGGCTTATCATTTCCTATTGTTCCTTTAATAGGCAATGAATGATTATTAATTTTAAAGCCCTCATCGGCTTCTTTCTCTTCTTTATCTTTACGGCCAGGCAATAACTTTTGAACAATATGCTTCATTCTGGCATTTGCTGCAACAATTATTGAAATAATAGTTAACATTGCAAAGATAAATACTAGAACCCATCTGGTGAGTATTGGCGACACTAGAGCATAAATTCCCCAACCAATAACACCGCCATAATTACCAACCGTCGATACATCAAAGCCAACATCTGAGCCAAGCAAAGCTTGAAGGATAGTGCTAAAGCAAATGAAAAAGCTTAAAATTCCTACCAAATTATGAGTCTTAAGCGGATGCTTTTCCTGAGCAAATAGCATGTAAGAAATTCCAAACAGCGCAACTGGCACAACGTATATACTTTGGCCTACCAAGAACTTGATAGCGTCTGTTACCCATTTGCCTAAACTACCGGCAACTCCAATAATTGCCAAAATAATAAATACGCCAACAGTTATAAGAATAATCGCCAGTATTTCTTTCAATACTGAACGCTTCAGTCCCTCCTCTTGTTCGGCCTGATCCTTTTTGATTGCTTTTTTATTTTTTGGTGGTCGTCCGCGTTTTGGTTTAGCCATATCTGTTTATTATAGCCTTAAACCTTGGACGTTTGCCAGAGTATTTTTAAGTGTTTTTCTCTTCAAAGTATAAGCATTATAGCACATTTATGTAATAAATACAACGGTTGTCAAACATAAGTTTGGTTAGTTTTTTTATAAATTGTCAGCTTAAATCAAAGGACTGTATGCCTAGTTATTTAACATACAGTCCAAAACCGGAAAAACCGAACTTTAACTACTTGTTATCGGAAATGAATTTGTAAGCAAGGGCTCCTAGAATTCCACCAATTATTGGTGCCGCAAAAAACAGCCATAGCTGATTAACGGCCTGCCCGCCCACAAATACGGCAACACCCATACTTCTTGCTGGATTAACCGATGTATTGTCCACAGGAATACTAATTAGGTGAACCAGGGCCAGCATAAAACCAACTGCAATCCCACCAAAACCTGATGCAAACTTTTTATCAGTTGTTGAAGCAACTGCAAATACCAATAGTGCAGTCATAACTATTTCGGTAAAGAACACTGTGCGAATCCCAACACCAGTTGGCGATAGCTCTCCCCAGCCGTTTACGGCAAAGTTTTGGGCAGTTAATTCGAAGCCTGGTGTATTTGTGGCAATAATATATATAACTAAGCCTCCCAAAATACCACCAATTATCTGAGCCACGATATAGCCCGGTACTTTGTTCCAATCAAACTTTTTGATTGTGGCAAGACCAATTGTTACTGCTGGGTTAATGTGTGCCCCTGAAATATGACCAATCACGTAGGCCATAATTAATAGTGACAAACCAAAAGCCAGAGCCACACCCAAGACTCCGACTTTATTGGCAGCCAAAACGGCTGTACCACAGCCACCAAGCACAAGTATACCTGTGCCGATAGCTTCTGTTGCGTAAGCTTTAATATCCTTCATAAAAACTCCTTATTTATGAATTCAATATACGCCCACCAAACAGCGATGGCAATATTTAAACTTCGATTACAACTGGAAGAACAATTGGATTGCGCTTGGTAATTTTATACAAGTAATTGCTTACTTCGTCACGAATACGCGCCTTAAATACTGGCGAGTTTGCAGGCAAACCTGGGGTCTTGGTATCTACAATGTTTTTGACAATTTTTCGTGAGTTATTCAAAATTTCGGCATTGTCTTTAACATAGATAAAACCACGGCTGATGATGTCTGGACTGGTAACCAGCTTGCCGGTCTTTTTATCAATAGTTGTAACTATCATAAACACACCGTCGCTACTCATCGCCATTCGGTCTTTTAGTACAATTTCTTGAACATCACCAATTCCTGCGCCATCGATAAGCACTTCACCAGACTTAACTTTCTTACCGAGCTTTGCACCTTCTTTATCTAATTCGATAGTTTGTCCGTTTTCAACAACGAATACATTTTTAGGATCAAATCCCATATCAAGAGCTATCTTGGCGTTGTGCTTCATATGGTGTAATTCACCGTGAATTGGTAAGTAGTACTTCGGCCTTACAAGCTCAATCATTTCTTTGACTTCATCAACATTAGCGTGTCCTGAAATATGGAAAATGCCTAAGTCGTCAATTTGCCTTGTAGCTGATTGATAAACGTAAGATCCCCATCTAAACAGGTTATCTACCATTCCCCATACTGACTTTTCATTTCCTGGGATAATTGAAGATGAAAGCACAATTACATCACCTTCTTTCAATTTAACATCGCGATGTTCACCTGTACCCATTCTCTGAAGGGCTGAAAACTCTTCACCCTGAGAACCGGTGGTAATTACGGCAAGCTCACTGTCTTCATAGCTCTTCATATCCTGAGCCTTAATAATAAGCCCTGGTGGAATTTTGATATAACCAAGCTTCACAGAAAGCTCGAGGTTGTTAAGCATGCTTCGCCCTACTACCACTAATTTACGATGAGCTTTAGCAACTGCATTAACAATAATCTGCATACGAGTTACCTGACTACCAAAACAAGATATAATTACACGTTTGTTGTAATTTCGAACCATGATTTCGTCTAAGGTTTCGATAATTTCAGTTTCAGATGGTGTTCTGCCTGGCTGTTCGCAGTTGGTTGAATCGCACATTAAAAGCATGACACCCTCATCGCCCAACTCCTTAAGTCGAGTTTTATCCGATTCTTTACCGTCTAATGGCTGCTCTTCAAATCTCCAGTCGCCGGTATTCACAATCTTACCTATTGGTGTAGTTATGGCTAATGCACAGGCATCTGGAATTGAGTGAGTTATACGTATAAATTCAACAGTGAATACACCAAGCTGAATTTTATCGTGCTTGTCTTGGTCGACAATGTGAAGTTCTGGCTTGAAATCCAGGTGATATTCTTCGAGCTTACGTTCAATA
Organism: Candidatus Saccharimonadota bacterium; assembly: GCA_014191035.1. Classification (GTDB taxonomy): domain Bacteria; phylum Patescibacteriota; class Saccharimonadia; order CAILAD01; family BJGX01; genus BJGX01. Next base: position 28,662 of record BJGX01000003.1, on the reverse strand, counting down.
AACTTTACGGTAAATTGCGCAGCATAAATTGGCGCAGGTATCTTTGGCAGCAAAAATGGAATACCACCTACATGATCTTCGTGTGCGTGAGTAATAAATATTCCTCGAATTTTATGCTTTCGTTCTTCTAGGTAAGTGATGTCTGGAACGATCAAATCGATTCCTGGCTGATCTTCACCCGGGAAGGTAAAGCCCATATCCATAATGATAATGTCGTCTTCATATTCGAGCGCCATAAGGTTCTTACCAATTTGACCAAGTCCACCAAGTGGCACAATCTTGAGTTTACCAGCATCAATTTTGCTCATACTTACTTGGGCTGTGGGCTTAGAAACCGGAGTGTTCTGGTTAAAACTACCAACCGCAAATTTAGTTGGCCCCTTATCGAAGCGTCGGCGATTATTCCCGCCACCACCGCGATTGTTGTTTCTGTTTCCGCCAGGTCGACCCTGATTGTTTCCACGGTTGCCCTGTTGGTTATTACGACCCCCACCCTGTCCAGGTCTTTGCTGGTTTGAGCTTTGATTTGGTCTCTGGTTTGTATTGGCAGCTCTGGCCGGAGGCTGAGTTGCTTTTGTGTCATTTTGTTTTTGAGGCTCAGGCTTGTTATTTAAGCCCAGGTCTTGCGCCGTCAATGGACGGCTTTTTAAATTGTCTTTTGACATTTTTTTGTTAATTATCCTTTCTTAAATGTTCTTATTTTTTGATAATTTCTAATAATTTGGGGATTTTTGCAAAGTCTTCTAATAATACTTTTCGCATTGACCCGTTATATAGTGCGGCCGCTGGGTGATAAAGTGGTAAACAATTTTGTTCAAACTCTGAACCATCGGGTTTTTGAACATTTGTCTTAATCATTTCACCATGAGCTTCACTAATTTTTAACTTGGGAAAGAAAACATTCATTGAGTGACGGCCCAAAAATATTAATAATTTTGGCCTAATCACTTCAATCTGCTCAAAAAGAATTGGCATACAGGCTTTGATTTCATCTGGCTTGGGGTCGCGGTTTTCGGGTGGTCGAAACTTCACGATGTTGGTTATAAAAACATCTTCACGTTTCAAGCCAATGCCTTCAAGCATTTCAGCTAAAAACTTACCGCTGGCACCAACGAATGGTCGGCCCTGCTTGTCTTCTTGAGCGCCTGGCGCTTCACCGATAAACATCAGCTCGGCATTGGCGTTTCCTTCTCCAGGTACGGGGTTGAGACAGTCCTTGGCCAAATCAATATCTATTTCACGGTTCATTATCCGCTTTGCAATAGCATTTAGCTTGGCTTGTTTCTGCTCGAGTTTCATATATCCCCCCAGTCCTGCTCACGGATGGTGAGCAGATTCTGGACTGATAATTATTTAGCGGCTTTCATCGAAAGATTTAGTCTGCCACGATCATCAATTTCCATAAGCTTAACTTTGACTTCATCGCCTTCACTAAGCTCTTTGTGAATATCTTCAACACGTTCATCACGTATTTGGCTAACATGAACCATACCTTCTTTACCTGGTAAGATTTCAACAAATGCACCAAAGTCCATCACCTTTACAACCTTACCATCATAAATCTGGCCAATTTCTGGCTCTGCGACGATTGATTCAATCCACTGCTTGGCAGTTTCGGCAGCCTTTGCATCGGCGCTGGCAATCATAATTAACCCACTATCGTCGATGTCAATATCTACACCAGTTTCTCCAGTAATCTTTTGGATGGTTTCGCCACCTTTACCAATTACTTCGCGAATTTTATCTGGGTTAATCATAAGCTTGGTAATGCGTGGGGCAAACTCACTTAGATCGGCTCTAGGCTCGGCTATAACATCAGTCATGGCCTTAAGTATTTCCGCTCGGCCTTCGTTGCCCTGTTCTAATGCAGCCTTAAGTATTTCTAGACTCAAGCCTTTAAGCTTGATGTCCATCTGTAAAGCAGTAATACCTTCGGATGTTCCAGTTACCTTAAAGTCCATATCGCCAGCAAAGTCTTCGGCGTCCTGGATATCACTTAGTACTACGTATTCGCTTGGGTTATTGTGGTTTACCATAAGGCCCATTGCAATACCACTTACCGGGCGCTTAATTGGTACACCAGCATCCATCAAGCTCAAGGTGCTCGCGCAGGTTGCAGCCATCGAGGTTGAACCAGCACTACTCAAGATTTCGGTAACTGTGCGAATGGTATAAGGAAATTCTTCTTTTTCTGGCAACACTGCTAGTAGTGCACGTTCAGCCAAGTTTCCATGGCCGATTTCGCGACGTCCTGCTGAGCGCATTGGGCGTGCTTCGCCGATAGAAAATGGCGGGAAGTTATAATGATGCATATAAAACTTCTCGGTATCTTCTTCCATAGTTTCAATTTGCTGAGCAGCGCCAGCAGGAGCCAAGGTAGTAAGTGTTAAGCCCTGGGTAGCACCGCGAGTAAACAATCCACTTCCGTGGGTGCGTGGAATAATTCCAACTTGCATACTAAGTGGTCGAATCTCTGTGTTTTTACGATTATCTGGTCGGGTACCCTCTTCTAAGATAGATCGACGAATTTCTTTATCGATTACTTTTTCAAAGGCTAGCTCGACATCTGGGTGTCCGAAGCGCTCTTTGCCATCATCTTCTACATCGTCTGGAAGCAAAGCAAACTCGGCCATTACATCATCATGTAACTGCTCGATTGCTTCATGGCGCTCATTTTTATTAGGGCTACGAACCCCTTCGCCCAGCTTGTCTTTAAGATAATCATAAACTTTGGCTTCGACTTCTTCATTTGGGGTGAATAATTCGTATTCTTTCTTTTCAATACCAAGTTCTTTTACAATCTTGTTTTGAATTTCAATTACAGGCTGCCACTCTTTTATGGCTAGCTCGAAACCTTCCAAAATCACTGATTCCGGAACTTCGTTTGCAACTGATTCCACCATCATAATAGCGTCTTTAGTTCCAGCTACAGTCAAGTTAAGCTTGCTGTTTTCTTGCTCACTGACAGTTGGATTCACTACAAGCTTACCATCGATTTGGCCAATTCTAGCTGCGGCAACTGGGCCTTCAAAAGGAGCACCAGTTAACATTAAAGCAGTTGAGGCTGCGATAATTGCAATCACATCTGGTTCATTTTCCAGATCTACGCTTAAAGCAGTTACTACTACCTGAACATCATTGCGATACCCCTTGGGGAACAATGGACGAATTGGTCGGTCGATTAGTCTTGAGGTTAGCACGGCCTTGTCTGAAGGCTTAGCTTCGCGCTTAATGTATCGGCTTCCAGAAATCTTTCCTGAAGCATACCAGCGCTCTTCATAGTCGATTAATAGCGGAAAAAAGTCAGTATCTGGCTTTGGTTTAGGCTGTACTACAGCAGTCGCCAAAAGCATTGTATCGCCGTAACGAACAGTCACTGCTCCGTCAGCCCTAAAGGCCATATTACCTGTTTCGATTGTTAGTTTTTTGCCGGCAAACTCAGTTTCGAATTTATGAGTTTTGCCTCCAAAAGGATGGATTATTTCCATATTTTCCTTTCTCAGATTGAGAATCTTAATTAGTTAGTTTCGGAATCAATTGATCAAACCTATTAGTGATCAATCCGTTCCGCAACCAAGCCAACCCTCAAACTGGTTTAATTATTTATAATGTACGAATTCAAATACTACTTACGTAGACCAAGCTTTTTAACAATAGCTTCGTAGCGTTTGTGATCTTTTTTACTCAAGTAATCCAATAAACGTCGTCTTTTACTTACCATAGCAAGTAGTCCACGTCTTGAGTGATTATCTTTTTTGTGAGTCTTAAGATGATCAGTTAATTCTTTGATCTTTTCTGTAAAAAGCGCTATCTGAACCTCGGCAGAACCAGTATCTTTGGCATGCATACCGTTGTCTTTCATTAGCTTAGCTTTAGTAGTTTTTTGAATCATATACAAAGTATTCTACCAGATAAAGCCAAATTAATCAACTGCTAGCGCATCATCGAGGCTAAATTCACCTACTCTGGTGCGCACTATTTTTGTACAATAAGCACCCGTTTTAAGGTCCTCGCCGATACTGCGAGCGAGAGATCTTATATATGTACCAGAGCTAACATCGGCTTTGATGCTTGCAAAAGGATACTTATATCCCAAAAGCTCAATACTTTTGATATTTACCTTGCGAGTTGGCATATCAACTACTTCGCCGTTGCGAGCTCTTTTATACGCTCTCTGGCCATCAATTTTGATAGCCGAATAGACTGGCGGGGTTTGCTCAATTTCCCCTTCATAGTTACTTAGGGCTTTAATAATTTCGGTTTTGGTGGGCTTGGCATCAGATACCTTAGTCTTGCCCCCCTCTTCATCGTCTGTAGTAGAAACTTCACCAAGCTTTATTTCAAATTCATAAGTCTTATCTAGCTTTGAATACTTTTCGGCTTGCTTGGTAAATTCCTTGCCAAGCAAAATAACAAGTAGTCCTTCGGCTTCTGGGTCTAGTGTGCCGGCATGGCCGACCTTTTTGATGCCGCTTAATCGCCTGACTTGAGCAACAATACTAAAACTACTTCGGCCACGAGGCTTGTTTATAAGATACAAACCTTCTTTTTGGAAATTCATAATACTATTTTAGCTTATTTTTCTAGAGGGCTTTTAGGCTGTTTGGGGGCCGATTCGTCCTTGGAATGGTCCTGGCTTGAAGCTTTCGGCTTCGAACTGTCCTTTATTCCAGACTTGCTGTTTTTTTTTGAGCCATCATTTTTTGATTCTTTTTTAACTTCGTCTTTTTCTTCAGACTTATCTGTACTGGATTCTTTTTTAGCCTGCTCCATAGCTTCTTTTATGCTTGTTGGGGCAGTTGCATCTGGAACCTTTACTTCTTCTTTTTTAGCTTTAGACTGGTGATTACTGCTGTTTTTAGAGTTCATTACCTTTACAACTTCCTGCTGCTTGGCACCTGCAGCTAGCATCTGAGCAGCTACAGTCATGGCCTTAGCGGTTGTATCGGCAATAGTAAAATTATGAGTTGCAGAAGTGATCCCAGTATAAAGTGCAGTGGCAATAGATTCGTCGATAATGCCCTGCTCCAATGATTCAAAAAGCGATACTAGCATTTCGCAAACTGAGCTAGCGTTTTGATCAACATAATTCACACTACCGAACTGCTCATTTATACGGTGGTAATCGATGTTTATAAGGTGAAGTCCATCAAAAATAGTTGGGTTTTGTTCAACAATTTTATCCATTTTAAGTATCTGTGGAACGCCCAGTGCGATTACTAAATCAAACTTAAATGGACCGTGTTCAAAGCTCACATCCTTAGCGGTAAAGTTACCGTTTAATGGAGTAACTGTAACGTCAAGGCTATCGCCTTCAACATTGTATTTTAGCTTATCTACAACCACATCGTGCATATCAATTTTGATTACAAAATCACGTACACCTTCGATATCATTGCTAATAAACTGAGTGTCATATAGCTCAGCGCTCTTTGGGAGTTTATCGGTAATAACAACACTAGCCTGCTTATGAAGCTTGTTTAAGACTCTTTGCATAGCAATAGCAGCCGAAAGCTGATCATTATTGGGTTCGCGACCAGTAATAATAACAATATTATCGGCTTGTCTAATAAGCTCGCTGGCTTGCTGTTTAGGTGTTAATTCTTGATTCATACTCATAATTTTTTAGTCAATGGGCTATTATACACAACATAAGCGCTTTTGTCAAGGTCTTTGTGGTGTTCATCAGGTTAAATTGACATATTGTGCTTATGCCTATGATGTTTTATGATAAACATAACTATTTAATTAGGAGTTATTTATGCAACCACAAGCGCAACAAATGCAAGATATGGGCATGCAAATGGGTCAACCAATGCAATCACCCGAGATGACCCAGCAGCCAGCCTCACCAGAAGCTCAGCTCAATATGCAACCAGAACAGCCTGAAAATCAGGCAATTCTACAGCAACCCAACGCGATTCAGGCGCCAAATATGATGCAAAATGGAAATATGAATATGGCCCAACCGCAAATTTATGAAAAGCCTGCTGATGAGCCCAAACAAGAAATTGCAGCTGCTGCACCACCGCCACCGAACGATCCTCCCTTTAATAATTTCTCTAACGAAAATCAAAGCCCTTCGACCACTGAAAACCTCGATGATATGGAAAAAAAAGCAGCTGATTACAGAGCGAATGTTAAAAAATATCTTGATGATCTATCTCCAAATGAGCTTGATATATTCAAACAAGAGCTAAACAATAAGCAGCCCAACCCATCCCCGATGGACATGCAAGGAACAGTAAAGTAAAAGCAAAAACCCCTCATCTGAGGGGTTTTTAAGTTCCACCAAAACCTACTTTATTAAATAAACTTTGGTGGTCCCACAAGCCGAAGCTTATGGGATAGTGCGCCCCCTGGGATTCGAACCCAGAACCTACGGATTAAAAGTCCGGTGCTCTACCGTTGAGCTAGAAGCGCGTGGGAGTGTTAGCTAGTAACTTCTGTTGCCAGGCCTTCTCCATAGGCCCCGATCTAAGTCAGTTCAACTTGGCCTTGGCTTCGTCGGACTTCGAGCACCTTGCAGGCACCTTCAGTTCCGTGTCGACCACGATTGGTTCGGAAACTCCCGAACGAATCACGATCTGACGGCGCCACTCCTTCTTGAAGTCGTAGGACTCGCCGAAGAAGGACCGGGAGTTGGACACGTACCAACGCGGGAACGTGCTCTCCACAATCAGGTCCAGGCCGGCCGTGGTCGACGTCTTCATGCTCTGGGAGCAGGGGAAGTCGTCGGCGATCTGCTGTGCAGAATTGCCACAGCCAGTCAGGAGAACCCCGACGGCGACCACGACCATAGCCATGAACAACTTGATCTTGTGCATATTTCTCACCTCCTTTCGAGAGTTCGAGACGGCTGCCACCGCTGAGGAAGTTTTCCCCACCAAAACCTACGAATATTCATAAACTCTGGTGGGATCTCGCGAGTCCCAATGGAACCCGCGAGGGTGTGCTGTTTGGTGAGAAATCACAAGCGGCAAGCTTGTCTAGTCTTTCTCTCCTTTTTGACTTTGTTCTTTCGAACTAGGAGCCCTTGCAGAGTCAACCTGCAAGTCGTCTAAATGGGCTACAGCCAGCCCTGCCTACCCCACTAGAAGGGGCCATGTGGAGCCGGGGGGAATCGAACCCCCGTCCACGAAGCGCATAAGCACTCCGCTACAACCATTCCCGGTATTTTGACTCATCTGCAGTCAGGGCGACGGGTCGCCTGTACCTTTCGGCCAGCAGCCAGCACTTTCGCTGAGGTCAATCTGTCTTTCCAGATAGGTCAGTAGTCTTTGCTACCGTCAGTCCCTTTTCTGTTGCCAGGCTAAGTGACTAAGCCCCGTCCTTTCCGCCGAGCGGATGACAATAAACGTGCTATCAGGCGGCGTTTATTAGGGTTGCCCTGTTTAACGAGTCTGAGCAACTCGGGTTGCGAAAAAACTTTGCTTTCTCCGTGTCGAAACCGTTCGGCCCCGTTAGGAAGCGTACTTCCGGCATAAAACCTAGTTCTTTAGATCCTATGCTGGAAGTACGAGACTTCCAGGTGTAAATGTGCATCTGATGGTGCTAACCACATACCTTTCCACACATGCGCTATAAGGGCGTATTAAAATTGCCAACGCGGGGAAAGTTTTGTTTGAAGCAAGTTTCGTCCTTTTGGACTCATCAGCGAGGACACACATCCTCGGACTATCACTCACCCGGGGTTACCCCCGGACGGGGCTGCAAACATAAAACGATTGCTTGTGTTGCCGGGCCTTACCATAAAAGGCCCCGAGTACGCATAAGCGCCTCTTCGAGCTGTGCTGTAAGCACTTGAAAGCCACATCTCGCTGGCTTGGTTTTTAAGTCTTTTTACCTGACTGCGAAAGGAGTAAATCGCCTAGGCGACTCTTCTGTTGCCAGGCCTTCTCCATAGGCCCCGAAGCCATACTAACCCGCCTGGGCGGTCAGCATGCCGGTCGATTCCCGATCATGGATTTCCCATCCGTTGATACCGAACTCCTCATTCATGAGAGTGTTGAGCTCCATGAACGTCTTGTTCAGCACCACAATGGGTTCTCCAGTCTCCTTGACTTCGACCAGCCAGATGTCCATTCGGAACTTCTGGGGCTGGTCTGGGATTCGGTGGTCACGCTTCATTCAATCACCTCCTTTTGGTGACTTGGGCCGGCGAACCGGCGTTTTTTGGGTGCGAATTTATGTCAGTGAGCTTTAACACTCTCTGACAACGTGAAGTATGATATCATAGATTATATTTTTTGTCAACACTTTTTGGCAGTTTATTTATATAATTAGCTTATTATATGTGTTAAATAGATATATTTTATTGTTTTATAATTTAAAATAAATGAAAAAATACAACAAAAAAACACCCTTTTAGGTGTTATCAAATAGTGACTTATTAAGAGGTTTGGCTGGCCGGGAAAGGGTTTTTACGCCCTCCCCCGGCCATGTGCCACCCCACTCAGCTAAGAAACTGTGCGGGGTAAATAGTCGATATTAGCGTCTTATTCAGACACACAAATCGACGCTGTTCAAGGAATAGAGCTTTCACTCTTCTTACAGGATATCAGTATCCAGACATCCTTCTTCCCTTCTTCTATGTTGCACCCGAAGCCGGGTAACCTGGGGGGCCTACGAGCCCCCCAGGCCCCAACGACTCCCCCAGAGGGGACGGTTGGCTATACGCCACCCATAAGGCCCTCCTAAGGGTCATAGTCGTCGAACAACAAAAAGATTATAGCCTAAGTTTTATTTTTTGTCAAGTTTTAGTAACAAACTACTTTTTGCTTTGTTTTTCCCAGGCTAGTTCAAACAGCTGACGCATAACCGCCACCACTTCTTTACTTTCAATAATAACCCCTGTAGAGTCATTACCTTTAAAGCTGACGATGGTCATTCTGTCACTATAGATACTTACGTCCCCTCTAGCTTTTTCACTTATTTTTTTAGTCTGACGATTACTTTTTGGATCATCACCAACTTGAATACTCCCAGAGTAGAACATCTTGCTTGATATATTCTTTTTTTTGCGTCTTTCAGGACCAGTCTTCAGAAGATCTGGAAAAACTTTTAGTATTTCATCGACGTCTGAGATGCTGTATACAATATCGTCTTTTCTAGCTTTTCTCTTAGTATAAGCTTCTATAGCACTAATTGCTTCAGGTCCTTTAAAAAACCTAACCACAGGTGCGTCTGCAACTTCTACCCTGCTGACTTCTTTGAGTTCTTTCATTGTCTTTTTAAGCTCATCTTTGCGAGCTTCGATTTCTTTTTCGAGAGAATTAAGATGCCTTTCGATGGCTTCTGGAGCTTCGGCTACATAAACAGTCTTTTTGCCTTCAGTGGTTTCAGAAACCAATCCCATTTCGGCAAGTTCAGCTAGTATTACATATGTAGTAGCGCGATTTACGCCTGACTGTTCAGCAATACGCTGTACAGCAGCTGGGCCTAAAAACAAGGCAGCAACATACACCAAGGCTTGTTTTTCGGTAAGCCCAGCTAGTTCTAATCTTTTGGCTAAATTTGTAATCTGCATATGCTTATAATGTACCATTGTTGTTAGCTTTTGTCAACATTTTAATAAGTAAATCAATCATTCACCCCTCCTCTTTACAGATAAGGCAAAATGCGCTATACTACTCCTTATAACTTTTTAGAAAGACTTATTTAAATATGCCAGTAATCAAATCAGCAATCAAAAGAGTTCGCCAAGAAAAAAAGCGCAAAGCATACAATGTGAGCGTTAAATCTGGTGTAAAAGCTAAATTCAAAGCAGTTCGCGACGAAGTTGCTACCGGTAAGGTTAAAACTAACGCCGAGCTAATCGCTGCTATCAAAGAAATCGATCGTGCAGTTCGTAAGGGTGTAATTAAAAAGCAAACTGCTGCTCGTAAAAAGAGCCGTTTGACAAAGAGCTACAACGCCGTTGCTGCTAAGCCATTTGGAACTGAAAACCCAGGCAAAGCAGGTACTAAGAAAGCAACTGCTAAAAAAGCCCCCACCAAGAAGGCTCCAGCCAAAAAAGCTACTCCTAAAAAATCAGCTAAATAAATAATTCAATGAGGGCTAAAAAAACCCAAACTGGGACAACTAAGCAGCCCAAGGATTATTTTAAAGTAGTATATAAATCTGATAAATCAGGTGAATTCAAACAATCCCGTTTCGATAAAATGCGAGACGGGATTTTTGTTAAATTATTTAATAAATATTCCAAAAAGTCCTTAAGCAAATCTTCGATAATCGATATAGGATGCGGTTATGGCTACCTGATGGATAGCTTTTCGGCTGCCAAAGAAGTGAATGGCACGGACATATCGAACGAAGCTGTAAAGATTGCCCAAAGTCGTAATTCTAAATACAAAGTTTCGCAAATGGATATATTGAAGCCATTAAAGATTAAACACAAATTCGATCTAGTTTTAGCCATAAATGTTATCGAGCACCTAAGCAAGCCAAAGGATGGAATAAAAAATATCAAAACACTACTGAACAAGGATGGATTGGTAATTATCCACCTGCCAACCATTAATAATAAATTTTCTGGCTGGCTTTATAGCAAAACCTACGCCAAAGATCCGACCCATGTTTACATGCCTAAGGGCGAAGAGGTAATAAAATTATTTACAGATGAAGGGTTTGAACTATTGCAAGAATCATATATGCCCTATTGGCCAAAATTTATATTCAAACATGTTAAATTACACCCCGCATACATGGCAGTTTTCAGATTGTCAGATACTACAAAGTCTGTAAAATAACCTATTCATGGCCTCGGCTGAAGATAGCTCCCCGCTCTTGGTTGCCATATCTGAGTCGGCAATAATTTTATAGGCTTTTTTGATATCATCTAAATCATATTTACTAGCTAAAGACTGTGACTTAGAGAGTGAATATGGAGACATTTTGTAAGCTCTGTTAAGCTCACTGTCCCCGAGTAAAACCAGCATAATTGTTCTATATTGAAAAGTAATGGCGCCAAGAATTAGCTGGTCTGCATGCCCCTGAAGTTTAATATCTTTGTACAATTTTAGTACTCGGGACAAATCTTTGTTAGCCAAAGCTTCAGTAAGAACAAATGTATTGTTCTCTAAACTAGGTACAGCAAGTTCTTCAATGGTTGCTTTAGTTATTTTACGATTATAGTTAGACAGCTTATCTATTTCGTTATTAAGTGTCCATTGATCTTCACCAACCTTATCAGCCAGATACTTTGCATCTGCAGCAGTTATTTCAGCGCCCCTCCTCTTAGCCTCGCTTATAATCCAACTAATTAGTTCGCCACTGATTAAGTTTTTGAATTCCTTAGCGCCTTTGAGCTTTGATAATTTTTTGTACATCACCGTACGCTTGTCTGGCTTAGGATCAATTATCACTAAATTAGTAGATTCTGCTGTGCTGGATATAATTTCGTCAATCTGTTCACTAGTTGGCTTTGCCTTAGACAGATTACTAGCCATTATTAGCCTACTACTCACAAACATAGGCATCACTGAAAGTCCACCAAGCAAGTAGTTAAGTCCTTTTTCGGCGACATCAATGCTCTCCAAATCGCCCTCTGGACCAGTGCTATCTAGATATTTTTGCTTTAGAAGCCTTGCTTGTCTGCTTATTCCAAAGCTATTATCGCCATACAAATAAATAATCATAAACCTTAGTATAGCCTATGGTTAGACCAATAAGCACATCCAATACGGATTGATTTAATCAATTTCCAGATGTATAATTTCGGCATTGCAGTCCTCAACCCCGGGGGAGGTCAAATGGGACTCAAGCACCGTGCAAAAGAAGCATACCTTGATTCTGAAGCAGCAAGAATGGCTAAAGACCAGCAAAAAGTTAAAAAACTTTATGCTAAGTACGAAAAAGAAGCAGCCAAAGAACGCAATAAGTACACAAGGCTTGCCAGACGAATGATCCGTGGAATCGATGAGGACGAAACGATCCACATTAGCTTTCGGAACAGACGACCCAACGACAGAAGCCCAATCATTGAGCTTTGGGACGAAGACGAGAACTACATCATTCTTCTTTGCACCATTATAAAGCCAGCTCGTTTCCACTTGTCGCGACTTCACGCAATCGTAGAGTGCGATAAGTGTGGATACCAACATCGCATGCTTGGTAGAGAGATTACTGCTTTGCGAGATATTTATCTAGCAATGAACGATCCTAAGCCAAGCTGTAGGAATGTTCGTAATGCCTGACCCCGATTTATCGGGGTTTTTTATTTTTTGACAATTTTTTGACAGCGCGGGCAAATATGAGTTCCCCTTCCAGCCGCACGAATCTTTTTAATTTCCCCACCGCACTCTGGGCATGGACTACCTTCTTTACGAAAAACCTTGGCAAACTTTAAGTAGCTTCCTCTATTTCCTTTAGCATCTACATAGTTTCTATCACTACTGCCTCCTAAAGATATGCTCAAGCTCATCACTTCCCGTATTGCATTGTAGAGCCTTTTTAGCTTGATAGTACTGACATCGCCTGCCTTTGTTAATGGGTGAATTCTAGCATCAAATAATGACTCATCGGCATAAATATTACCAACTCCAGCCACCACTGTTTGATCAAGAATGGCCGCCTTGATACTGGTATTAGCCCGGCGCTTTATAGCGTTTTTGAATTGCTCAAAAGTGTAATTATCTTCGAGTGGTTCGGGCCCAAGCTTGCTTAAAAAGGCATTATTTTCGTACAGGCCTTCGGACTTTTCTAGTTTAACCCAGCCGAATTTGCGTTGGTCATTAAAAAATAATGTACCATTTGTTAGTTCAATAATTACCCGGGTGGATCTATCGGGTAATTTATCTATCAAACTATCGTTTGGGTGCCCGCCGCCAAAGCCTTTGCCCTTATTTGGACGATAAACCAACTGCCCTGTCATTTTCAGATGAATTAACAAGCTATAGCCACTGCTAAGGGGCATAATTATAAGTTTTCCGCGCCTCTGAACCGATTCGACTTTTGCGCCAATTAAACTAGCGCTAATAAGCTCCTCAGAGACTGGCAGGCTTTTGGGCCAATCCTTGGTTATGGATTTAATAGCTTGGCCTGGCAAAAACTCTTGCAAGCCCAAGCGCACTGTTTCTACTTCTGGTAGTTCTGGCATACAGGTATTATACCTGAAAGCTAAAATTTTACAGATTGACATATAGTGTATTTTGTGTTAATATATTTTTCTTGTTGAAGTCCTTTTTGGGTCTTTGACTAGAAATTCGACAACCCCAATCCCTGCTGGAGGAAATGTGAAAAGTACTACCAAAAAGGAACTGCGCGATGGATTTATCGGCTCTGCCGTACTCATCTTTGCAGCTGTTCTTGTCGGTCTAATTATCATTTACATCTAGTTATGGGGCGACGCTAAGGTTTAGGCCTTAGCGGTTGTCGCTCCCCCACAGCTATTTATACATAGATGGCTCTGGGGGAATTTTTTATGCTTGAAAATACTCTACTATCTGCTAATCTTATACAATACTTTCGCACCTAGGAGGAACGGTGAATATTATCCTTCTCAATGAAATGGCTAATTCAGTTGATTTTTATAGACAAAAACAGAAGCAAAAAATTTTTCGCACGACAGGTGCTTCAGAATTTAGCATAGACTTCTTTCGAGATGGGAATACATTGCTTTATGGCTTCAACGGATTCGGCGACCTGATGGGATTTTACGTTTATGTAAGATCTGAAAAATACATCTTAGCCGAAAATAGAATTGGTATTTTCGATGAAGTCGCGCTTTATATAAAAAATCCGCTTGAAAAGGATTTTCAAATAGTTATCAGTAAAAACCCAGAGCCTAGAGATAAATACTAGGCTTTTTTATTACTTAAGACTTCCCCAACTTGTGCCATGGTGAACTTCCACCTCGATTGGCACATCAAACTTATGGACCTTTTCCATTTCGTCTTTAACTATTTTTTCAACCTTTTTTGCGTCTTCTTGGTTACACTCAACTATAAGTTCGTCATGTATTTGAAGAATAAGGTCAGCATCTTTAGGCAGCTTTTTGTGTATATTTATCATTGCTATTTTCATCATATCGGCAGCTGTACCCTGGAGAGGCATATTCACTGCTGCGCGCTCGGCGGCAGCACGAATAATAAAGTTGCTCGAGCGCACATCGGGACACGGTCGCCTGCGGCCAAATATAGTTTCGGTGTAGTTATTATCGTGTGCAAATTTTTTAACACTAGCTATATAGTCTGCCACGCCTTTTCTTAAACTAAAGTATCGGTCTATAAATTCTCGAGCCTTGTCGTAATCAAATCCTGTTGCCACTGATAAGCCATGTGGATTCATGCCATATAAAACGCCAAAGTTTATGGTTTTGGCACCATAACGCTGATCTTTGGTGACTTCTGATTGCTTTACACCAAACATCTCGGCTGCTGTTGCGGTATGGATGTCTGCACCACTCTTAAAGGCCTTTATCATAGGCTCGTCTTTGGCCAAAGCCGCAGCTAAACGTAGTTCTATCTGACTATAATCGGCAGAAATAAATACTCTACCCTTTGGTGCGACAAAAGCCTTGCGTATTTCTCGCCCAGCTTCGGTTCGAGTAGGTATATTTTGTAAATTTGGGTTGGTACTACTCAGGCGCCCTGTCTGAGCGATGGTCTGATTGTAGCTTGTGTGAATTCTACCATCCGGCTTGACTAATTTTGGCAAAGCATCAACATAGGTAGTTGTGAGCTTAGTTAGTTCACGATATTCGAACATCATATCTACTATTTCGTGCTTACCACGTAGCTTTTCTAGCTCACTGGCAGCGGTACTTATGCCTGTCTTGGTCTTTTTAAGGCCTGTTGAATCGATATTGAGTTTTTCAAATAATATTTTTTGAAGTTGAGCTGGCGAACTTATATTGAACTGCCCACCTGCAATTTTCCATATTTTCTTCTGTAAATCTTCTATGATTGCGCTGTACTTGTCTGATAATTTATTTAAAAATTCTACATCAAGCTCAACGCCTTTATATTCCATGTCGCCCAATACTTCAATTAGAGGCCATTCCATTTGCTCAGCAAGCTTGGTTAGTTCGCCTATTTTATCTAGCTCGGACTTAAGCTTGTTGTAAAGTCTTAGAGTGATATCGGCGTCCTCGGCCGCATACTGGCCTGCTTCCTTAATAGCGATTTTATTAAAAGTTAGCTGGTTTTTGCCTTTTTTACCAATAAGCTCTTCAATATCAATCATTGAAATACCCAGCTCTTCATAAGCTAATTGGCTTAATGTTTGTGCCCTGCCAATTGGGCTAATTAGAAATGCCGCCACCATTGTGTCGAAAGCAATTGGTGCGACATCAATACCAAACTGCTTCATCACAACATAATCGTATTTGATGTTATGACCAATTTTACCGATACTTTTGTCTGTTAAAATGGGGCCAATCAAATCTATAAATTCTTCATATCCGATTTCGGTTAATTCATCGTGAGCGAGTGGCACATAATATGCCTCGCCCTCTTTAAAACTAAATGAAGCTCCCACTAAATTAGCCTCGACTTCATCAACACTATCTGTTTCAGTGTCAAATGATATTAGTTTTTGAGCCTTAAGTTTTTTAGAGAGATCCTTAAGTTCAGCTAAATTAGTTATTAGATGGTATTTTACACTTTTTAAGTGAGTGCGGTTATATTTTGTAGCAATTTTTTGTTCACTATCTTGGCTGAGCTCGGTTTGTTCGTCTGTAATTTTTTCGGCCGGCAGCTTTGAAAGCAGAGTTCTAAATTCAAGTTTATGAAACAAATCGTAGACTTTTTTGCGATCATATTCGTGGACTACAGAGTCTTTCAAATCAAAATCAAGCTTCATGTCGCGTTTAATAGTTGAAAGTTTTTCACTAAGATACGCGCTATCTTTACCTGCTTCCATTTTGTTTCGAACTGCTGGCTTTAAATCAGCAAGATGTTTGTAAATATTATCCAGTGTTTGGTATTTGCTAACCAAATCTGTGGCGGTCTTATCACCAACACCTGCAACACCTGGGATGTTATCGCTTGTGTCGCCCTTGAGAGCCTTATAAACGATGAACTCCTCAGGGGTAACTCCGTATTTATCGTGGACTGCCTTTTTATCGTAAATAAAAGTATCGCTAAAGCCTTTACGCATAGTAAACACTGTTGTTTTATCGCTTACTAGCTGTAATTCGTCCATATCTCCTGTAACGATTACTACATCAACTTTGTCTTCGTATTGTTTAGAAAGCGAGCCAATAATATCGTCTGCCTCAAACCCCGATTGCTCTAATAATGGAATATTAAAAGCCGAAATCACTTCCTTGGTTATTGGGAGCTGATCGTATAACTCCTGGTCGGCTTTCTTGCGAGTCGCCTTATATTCCTTAAAGTCATCGTGTCTAAATGTTTTTCCGGGTGCGTCCCAGGCGACAGCGACATAATCAGGCTTGAGCTCACGAAGTGCTAATAACATCATCATAGTAAACCCATAAACTGCGTTAGTTGGAGTTCCGTCTTTTGTGTTCAAATAAGGAATTGCGTGATAGCCTCTGTGAACTAGGGCATGTCCATCGAAAATTACGAGTTTTTTTCTTTTAGTCATAGTTAAATTATACCTTAAGTTACAAACATTAAGCTCAAACAAAATGAATTGATCATAATAATGTGTTTTAATAGATTTATGAATGAAATGCCAAAGCCACCACACGAAAACGAAGAAGATGCCAGTAGGACTTACGAGAAACTTAAAGCAATCAGGCAAAACCAAAAAGAATCTAGCTCTGAATTAAACCAGACTTTTTTGCCCGACCCGGCTGCAGAAACTGGGGCAGAAAGCCTTGGCGGAGGATACAAAACTGCCCCACCACCAAAACCGCCAACCCCAAAATATATTGCAGACCAACTACCAGATGAAAGTCATAAAGAAGCAGCCAGAAAAGGTATTCCGGCTGCTCGCAAAGCTTTAGAAGATGCCCAGAATAGAAATAATTCTACTCCTCCAAGCAACCCCAATACACCTTAACCTATATAATCTTTGAGTCTTTTGCTGTCTTTGTGCTTTCGTAGCTTAGTAAGAGCTTTAGCTTCAATTTGGCGAATACGTTCACGAGTCACACCAAATTCCTGCCCTACTTCTTCTAAAGTATGACTGCGGCCGTCTTCTAAACCAAAACGCATTCTCAAAATCTTTTGCTCACGTGGAGTTAGTAGGTCCAAGGTTTCATCGATATGTTCTTTTAAGAGCTCATAGGTTGCGGCCTCTTCTGGGCTTACGGTGTCTTCATCCTGAATAAAGTCTCCTAAACTTGAATCTTCATCTTCTCCAACTGCAGCGTCCAAGCTGGTGGTGTCTTGAGAAATTTTTAGGATATGATTGACCTTATCGACATCAATTTCCATTTCGGCAGCCAATTCCTCTGGAAGCGGTTCGCGTCCTAGCTCCTGAGTAAGTCTGCGCTGGGTACGTATAAGTTTATTAATGGTCTCAACCATGTGCACTGGAATACGAATCACCCTAGCTTGGTCAGCAATAGCACGTGTAATCGCTTGGCGAATCCACCAGGTTGCATAAGTACTGAATTTAAATCCTTTGTGATAGTCGAATTTTTCGACTGCCCGTAATAGACCGGTATTACCTTCCTGAATAAGATCCAACAGATCCAACCCACGGCCGATGTATTTTTTAGCAATACTCACCACAAGGCGCATATTAGCTTCTGCCAATGCATCTTTTGCGGCCTTATCACCCTTTTCGATTCTTTTTGCTAATGCAACTTCTTCATCAGCAGTAATCAGCGGAATCTTTCCTATTTCGCGCAAATATAAGCGCACTGAATCATCAGCGATGTCTTTAATATTCTCTTCGCTGGTAGCACTTTCAACATCTTCTTCTGGTTCTGTTTCCCAAAGTTTGTCTTTTTGGTCAGTAACATCGATTCCTTTATCAATTAGCTTGGAATAAAGCTCATCCAAAAGATCGACGTTATCTTCAGCTTCTGGAATAGCTTTTTGTATTTCTTGCTGAGTTACAAAACCGTGCTGGCGGCCTTTTACAATTAACTTTTCAATTTCCTCGCTAAAATTACTGCTTACCTCTGCAGCTTTCTCTACTTTGGCCTTTTTTGGCATATTTTATTAGTCCTCGTTTAATAGTGCTTGGTACTGCTTGAGCAGTTGTTTTATTTTTTTGGAATCACCTTCGGCTTCGGCAACTGATAATTGCCTAGCAATTTGGCGTTTGGCTATTTGCTTGTTTATATCTTCGATCCTTGCGACCTGGGTGAAGGCTTCGAGCCTTTTATCGTGCGCCGGTATGTTGGCGAATTGTTGTTCACCCCTTAATGACAAAATTTTAACATATTCTGCCTGATTCGGCAACTCATTTAAAGCTTTATCAAAATTGAATTTTGGATTTTGCTTCAAAAACTCAAATAACGGTCTGTGCAAATTGCTAGTATGTTCAATTTCTAAATCCTCGATTGCCGAGTTTAATTCGGGAAACGCAAAAACTAGCTCCAAAAGCTCTTTTTCTAGATTTTCTTGTCTAGATAATTTTTTAACTTCATTAATAGACGGCTCACTTTCGGGTTGATCAATATTTTTGAACTTTGTTTCATTTGATTTTTGATTAATTAAATTATTTATACTTTCTTCTTTAACACCTAAAAGTTGTGATATTTTTTTTAGGTAATGCTGAAACTCAATCTCGTCTTTTAAGGATTTCAATAATGGCAATACAAATGCAGTAAATTTCTTCTTGCCAGGTGCCGTCGTAATTCCATATTTTTGTTTTGCGAAATCAATCATAAAGTCTGGAGCATATTTTGCATTTTTGAGAGCTTTTTTCCATTCAGCTTGACCCTTTTTTAATAATTCATCAGGATCTTTTGCATGATTTAAGCTTATTACATCAAGTCTTACTTCTTCATCAGCGGCTATTTCAATAGCTCGAAGGGTAGCATTAATGCCTGCCTCATCGCTATCGAAGCAAAGTGCAATATTTTTGGTAAGTCTCGATAGCTGTTTGAGCTGAAGTTCAGTAAAGGCCGTGCCACTGCAGGCTACAATATTATTAAAGCCAGCATTAGCAAGTGCCAAAACGTCCATATTTCCCTCCACGATAACTACCTGATCCTTTTCTCTAATACTTTCTTTGGCTTGCGACAAACCATATATTGCCAAGCTTTTGTTATAAACAGGCGTCTGGGGTGTATTAATGTATTTAGCAGTCTTTTCTTCACTTAGTATGCGTGCACTGAACCCTATTGTTCTATTTTGCATATCAAATACTGGAAACATTACACGACCACGAAATAGGTCGTAAGCTCCCCTGCCATTGTTTCCCTTCGCACAAAGCCCAGCAGTTACCAAAACTTCATCCTTAAAACCCTTCTTATTTAAATAGTTTCTTAGAGAATCCCAGCTATCAGGCGAGTATCCAAGTCTGAATTTTTTAATTGTTTCAGATTTTAAATTACGCTCCATTACAAAATAATTCTTGGCTTTTTCATTCTTAGAAAGTACTACATGAAAATAAGCCATAGCAGCATCAAGGCAGTCATAAATCTCAGCCTTATTGCTTGAATCTTTTTCATTTTGCTTTCTGGGCTTTAGTTTTACCCCCGCTCTTTTGGCAAGCATTTCCAAAGCCTCAGGAAAACTTAAGCCCTCCATTTCCATTACAAAAGTTATTACATCTCCACCTTTGCCACTACTAAAGTCGTGCCATATATTCTTTTCTGGGCTAACTATAAAAGACGGCGTTTTTTCGGTCTTAAATGGGCTCAATCCCTTAAAGCTTTTGCCAGTTTGCTTAAGAGGAACATACCCCCCGATTACATCAACAATATCTATTCTAGACTTAACTTCTTCGACGTCATTCATAACCCTATTATAGTCGCATATGAAGTGAATAAAGCAAATAAAATAAAAAGCACCCAATAAGGGCGCTTGGATCAACCGAAGTTTTTGGCGAAACTTGGGCGATTGATTCGATCTTCTTCAGATCTGATGTTGGAGATGATGTTGTTAAAAACCCTTCTCACGTTGTCGTCGCTGAGAAAGTAAACTCCGTTGTTGCACCAGTTCGTGTACATTACAGAGTCACGGTACCTGCAGAAAATATCGAGAATTTCCTCAATCCCCATCTGTTCTGAAAGCTTGGTGTAAGCCACCCAGTATCGCTTCATTTGCGAAGTTCTGGCAGTCTTGAGGCTTTCAAGTTTGGCTTTGGCTTTTGCTTCGGCTTCGTCTTGTCTGTAGTAAGACAAAGTTCCCCCTTTTCATATCCGTGATAAATAAATATAGCAAAAATGTGCTAAAAATTCAAGCTACTTAAAGCGCCATGTATCGAGAACATTCTTGGTTACATCTTTAGAAAATGTATCTTGATAGCTGGTTGTAATTCCAATTGCAGTTACTGCCTTGCCGTCTTGCTGATAGTTTTTACCTGTAATAAGTGCAGCTACGTATGAATAAGTTTTGCCATCACTAAACTTATAAATAATTTGCTTAGCATCAAAATTATCTAGCTTTATATCTTCTTCACTTTCTATAGTTTTATCCTGCCTAAAAACATCTAAATATTCATCGACAGTTTTAAATGCATTGGTAGAAGTGTCGACGCTAATAATACTAGTGGCTTTTTGGCCAAAGTTAGACCTTTTGAATGTGCAGGCCTCATCATCTGGAACTGTGTTTGGGGTAATAAGCGCAAAAGTATAGCACTGCTTTTCGATAGTTTCATACCCCTCTGGCGGTGTAGCCGGTCCTGATGAAGGAGTCGCAACCTCTGCTGGCTGCTCTGTAGGCTGGGTGGATGTATTAATATCTTGTGCTGGTTGTCTTCTTGACGATATCAACACCGCTATAACCACAGAAATAATTATCACACCAATAATAGCACCAATAATTATAAATAAAGCCTTTTTACTCTTTTTAGGGGGCGGGCCATATGTACCCATGCCCGCAGCCATACCAGGATTTTGCATTGCAGACTGATCCATTCCAGCAGCAGCTGCCCCTAGCTGATCTGCCCCTGGCAAAGTGCCTGGCTGAGGTGCCAAAATAGGTGTAGGTGCACCGGTAGGTTCAGGCTGCGGCATTGGCACTTCATTTTGTGCAGGTTGAGCCATTTCTGGTGCAGCGCCTGGCACATCTGGAGGTGGCGAACCACCCATATCATTAGCTGGCATTGGCTCGGCTGTCGGAGCCATGGCTGGTTCTGGCATAGTGGCAGGAGTCTCGGGCTGTGGCATAGGAGATACTGGCTCGCTTGAAGGCATTACTGGTTCTTGTGGAGCTGGCGATGCTGGCTGGTTCTCAGCCATTAACGGGTTTGGCGGCATAGTAGAAGATGCATCTGCCATTGGCTGAGTTGTCTGCATTGGCTCAGGGCTAGGCATTGCAGTTGGCGATGCCATCTGGCTTGCTTGATTAAAATCATTGCTCATTGCAGTTGTGGCGGCGGTGGTATCTGCAGCATTTGTGTCATTTAATAGCGGGTTTGGAGGCATGGTTGATGCACCCTGCTCTGGCTGAGGTGCTCCATAAACTCCAGCAGCATCTGCTGCAGCTTCATTTTGCCAGCCAGGAGTTGGTGGTGGTGTCGCACCCATCGCACCTGTATCGCCCATTGGTATAGCTGTACCGCCCGCAGGATTGTCCTGAGGCTGAAAAGTCGAACCACCCGAAGGCAAACTAGCGTCCCCCGCCGGTACGTCATCCCCCTGAGTATTATTAATAGGATTGCTTTGCGGATCCATGATTACTTATTAGTATAAATAAAACTTTAATAAAGCGCTAGTGCTTAATCTAAACTTAATGTTAAACACTTAACTCCACCGCCCGATTTACGGAATTCAAGTATTGATGTGCCTTCTACCTCGAATCCGGCATCGCGGTACTTTTGTAATAAACTTTCTGATTCATTACTGGTAATTATGGTCCTACCATCACTTACGGCATTTAAGCCAAAGCCCTTGGCCTCTTCGTGAGTGGCCTCTATTAGATTTGGAATAGCTTTTTTTAATCTCTCTCTACTTTCTTCATCAATCGCACCCGGATAATAAGCCACGGTATCGTCAGAAAGCACTGCTAGCGAGGTGTCTAAGTGGTAAAAGTCAGGGTCAACAATCTTTAAGCTCACCACTTCACAGCCAAAATACTCACGCATTTCATCTGCCGCAGCCTCGTCCGAGCGGAAGCCGTGTCCAGCCAAAATCTTATCACCACACACCAAATTATCTCCCCCACCCTCAAAGCGATTTTGGGCGTGCTGGGTGTTTGTAAAACCATTAGCGTGTAGCCACTTTTCAAAATACTGAGTTTCGGCCTGGCGCTCGGGGTAGCGAAAGTTACTTAAAAGTATCTTCCCATCTTTTATCAAACAACAATCAGTGGCAAAAACCATGTCTGGCAAACCTTTAATTGGCTCGATCAAATTCACATTCCAAGAAAGCTTTTGGCTGTAAATATTATATAAATCGTCCCACTGTTTAGTGGCGACATCCTGATTGACATCATTCTCGGTATGCATCCAAGAGTTAATCTCATATTCAATACCGAAAAATTTCGGTGGGCACATTAGTATATTTTTTTTCATCTCAATTAGTATAACAAATGTTTAATTATCTACCCCTATAAGGTTATAATGTAGTTATGAAAAAAACACTTAAAAAAGTTGTTCAGCCAATTGTCCCTAAATCATTGATCAACTTTTTTCACTACACCGAATCAATTGCCGCAGCGCAAAAGTATAAAAAGCCCAGCGAGCAGATGATTGTTATAGGTATTGTCGGCAGTAAGGGCAAAACCACCACCGCCAATATGCTTTGGTCTATCTTGAGCGCTGATGGCCACAAGGTCGGCTTAATCGGTACTGCCAACATTCGCTATGGTAATAAAGAAGAAATGAACCCCTATCATATGACTATGCCGGGTGCGTTTGTTATGCAAAAGATCCTAGCCAAGATGGCCTCTATGAAATGCAAATATGTAATCATGGAAGTCCCGTCCGAAGGTCAAACCCAGTATCGACATATTGGAATTAATTTCGATGTGCTTGTATTTACCAATGTCACCAAGGAGCTCATGGCCGCGCACGACTTTAGTATGGAAACACTGCACAAACACAACAAGCGCGTGTTCAAGCGCCTCACCCACTCCAGGCGCAAAACCATTGATCTTGCCCGCACACCAAAGATGATTATTGCCAATACCGACAACAAACATGCCAAAGACTATTTGATATTCCAGGCTGATAAAAAGCTAACTTTTGGAACAAAGGCCGATGCTGATTATAAAATCACTGATGTGCAAGATACCCAAAACGGTATTAGCTTTGATATTAATGGCACGAGCTACAAGGTAAAAATACTAGGTAAAATCAACGCCATCAATGCCGCCGGAGCCATCGCTACCGCCTCTGCACTTGGGGCTAATAAAAAAGCCATTACATCGGGACTAAGCAAGCTCCCAACCATTCCAGGGCGCATGGAAGTAATTGAAGGCAAACAGCCCTTTACTGTCGTGGTCGATTACGCTCACGAGCAAGCCAGCATGACTGCACTTATGAATAGCGCCAAAGACATGAAGCCAAAAGGTGCCAAAGTAATTACCCTACTTGGTGCCGAAGGTGGCGGACGCGACAGTGCCAAACGCCCCGAAATGGGTGAAATCTGCGCCAAAGGCTCGGACATAATTATTCTGAGTAATGTCGACCCTTACGAAGATGACCCAATGGACATTATTAATGACATCAAAAAGGGTGCTAATAAGGCTGGAGCCAAAGAAGGCAAAAGTATGTTTATTGTCCCCGACCGTCGTGAAGGTATCCGCAAAGCTCTGCAGTTAGCCAAAAAGGACGATTTAGTTTTAATCACCGGCAAGGGTGCCGAACAATCAATTGTGATTGGTGGCAAATCTAGCCCTTGGGATGATAGAATGGCTGTAAAAGAAGAATTAAATGCAATTTATAAAAAGTAATAAAATAATATTAAGTTCAGCCCTAATTGTGGGCTTAATTGCTTCTTATCTACTAAATAACACAACTATTAAAATTGTAGGTTCTATTTTTAAATGGCCTTTTTTAGACAATAATAATGAGCCAATGTTGTGTCTGCAAGTAGTAACGCCACCGCCTGCAAGCAAGGGTTTCCCTTTCGATGTTATTGAATGGGCTTGTAGTTATTATTTTAATGATATCGGTGTTACTGTTAATTACCTAATTATAGTGACAGTCACTTTGATTATTGCGCTACTTTGTAAAATTATATACTTAAAAACAAGGAAAAACAGGGTGAACGAACAGCAACCTAGTAACAGTGGGAGCTTGCTCGGTGCTTTAATAGCAATAGTAATTATTTTGGGCATAATAGGCTTGGGCGTATGGGTTATACAACAACTTTAAAGCTTAATTATTGCAATCCTTGCAGCAAATAAAAGCTGGTGGCAAATCCAGCCTTTGGGATGATAGAAAAGTTGTAAAGGAAGAACTAAAAAATCTATAAATTTGAATCTAGGAAATTCTTAAGCTCTATTAAGTCTCTCTTTGCACTATCATAAAAGATTGTATTAATACCAACTGACTTAGCAATCTCAGCGGCCTCTTTGTTGTGCTCAAAATAAACAACTTCTTCAGGCTTCAAATTATATTTATCAAGCATTATTTCAAAATATTTTGGGTCGGTCTTTTCAGGGTTATGCTTCAGAGTAAAAACTTCGTAAGGAGATTGGTCTAAATTAAACTCTTTAAACTGTTCATCGTTAGCACCTGTTAGTACAAGTTTTGGATTTGGATATTTTTCTAAAAGCTGATGCATTTCTTCAAAGATTGTTCCATCTTTTAGTATCAGCCCATCTATAGCATCTACGAGTATTGTTTTCATTTATTTGCCAAATCCTTAATCGCGACTGGGCACAAGCCTTTGTGCTTTTTATCGCAATCTTTGCAACAAATAAATAGCTGATGGCAGTCTGGCTTGGCACAATCAATGTAGCGATCACTCGCCTTTTTGCAATGCGCGCATTTACCTAAAACCCTTTCGCCGCTCTTGGTTTCTGTATTGGTAACCATTCGGTCATCAAACACGAAGTTTTTACCAACAAAATGCCCGTCTGGGTACTTTTCCAGGTATTTAACAATTCCACCTTCGAGCTGATAAACATCTGTAAAGCCCTCTTCGGCAAGTAGCGCAGTGGCTTTTTCGCAACGGATTCCGCCGGTGCAGTAGGTAACAACCTTTTTGTCTTTATCGATCTTTAGATTCTTTACCTTTTCTGGCAGTTCATAAAAACGCACAGTGTCAGGCTGTATTGCACCTTCGAACCTGCCCACTTCCCATTCGTAGTTATTGCGCATATCAACAACCACCATATCTTCGTTATTTTCAAACATTTCGTGCATTTGTTCGGGGCTAAGATATTTGCCAGTCTTTTTAAGATCCACATCTTTTCCAAGCGTTACTATTTCTGGGCGGTATTTAACAATCATCTTTGGAAACGGCATTTTTGGTGCAGTTGAGCGCTTAAACACAATTCCCTTGAAGTCTGGGTGGCTGTCCATATACTCAGTGTACTGCTTAAGCTGAGCTCGAGTTCCTGCCACGGTCCCGTTGATTCCTTCATCGCCAATAAGGATTCGGCCCTTTAGGCCAATCCCCATACAAACCAACTTGTGCTGTTTGGCTTCAAACTTCGCATCTTTTAACGGAGTGAATTTGTAATACAGTAGTACAAAAATATTGCTCGACATAATGAGCGATTATAGCAATAAACAAATTATTTTTCCAGATACGCTCGTGCTTGTATAAAAATATGCAATCTGATAAAACTAATAGCAATGCTCAGTCGAGATAAGGAGGAGCATGGAACCCGATTACCTACAGCTAAGACTGTTTGACATGGATGAAGATGAAAGCCAGTTTTCTGGATTCAAACGAGTCCTGCTTAAGCTCAGTGGCGAAGCTCTTGCGGGTGAACTCGGTTACGGTGTAGATGAAACCGTTGCCAAGCGAATCGCTAAAGAGATTATCGAAGCTAAGAATGACTTGCTGGTGCAGATCGCAATTGTCGTGGGTGGTGGAAATATCTGGCGTGGAGCACAACACCCCAACATGGATAGAACCACAGCCGATTACAATGGCATGCTGGCGACAGTTATGAATGCCAAAGTGATGAAGAGCATGCTCGAGGACATGGGCCAAGACGCCCGAGTAATGAGCGCGATTGAAATCAATAAGGTTACCGAGCCTTACATTCAGGGTCGAGCAATTCGACACCTAGAAAAAGGCCGAGTTGTAATTTTGGCTGCCGGTACTGGCAATCCGTTCTTTACCACCGATACTGCCGCCGTACTTCGTGCCACTGAGCTCGGAGCAGATGCAGTCCTAATGGCCAAAAATGGTGTCGATGGAGTCTACAGTTCAGACCCCAAGACCAACCCAGATGCCATGCGCTTTCGTGAGCTTGAGCACAGCCAGGTCAACGAAATGAAATTGAAGGTGATGGACATCACTGCCACCGCGCTGGCCGAGGACAACAAGATGCCAATCATTGTCTTTGATGGCCTTAAGGTCGGTGGACTTGAAGAGATCCTTACCAACCCAAGTGCCGGCACGATTATCCGGTAATTAAAAAGTCGCTTATGGGCTTATCCATAGGCGACTCTTTATTTTGTACTAATTTTATTTATTACGTCGGCGTTTGTTCCAGACGAACAGAGAAAATCCGAGTATTACCAAGCCAAACAGTACTAAAATTGTTATTTGGCCAGGCACTGGAATATAGGCATAAAAAGGAATAATAAAGAAAAGCCCTAGTCCTAAAATTAAGACACCTATGATTACATCACCAAAGGCTCCAGCATGATAATCTTCATGTGGCTTTTCGTAACTCATGTCCTGATGCTTTTTCTTATTCTTATGTTCGTGTTTCGCGTGGCTCGTCTTACTCACTCTACCCTCCTTTTGTATCTCGATAAATTTATTCTACACTACTCGAAGCGTTTTCGATTAAATTAAGTGCTTCTTTTGCGTTTTTTGTCTCCATAAATTTTGCCCGAAGCCTTGCTGCACCATCAAAATTATTAATGTACACCTTATAAAACTTCTTAAGCGGTTCATACGACTTATGTTCTCCCCATGTCTTTTCATACAATTTTATATGCTCAGCCATTATCGATAACATCTCTTTTTGGGTATGTTTTTTGTCCTTTGCATCAAAAACAAACAAATTTTGGAATATGCCTCGGCCTATCATTATGCCATCCACTCCAGTTTGTTTGGATTTTGAATCACCATCTTCTCGGCTTAATACATCGCCATTTCCAACAATAACTGTTTCGGGTGCGATATTATTGCGAAGCTCAACTGACTTTTCTACTTCTTCCCAATGAGCAGGAACTTTGCTCATTTCTTTACGGGTTCTGCCGTGAACAATTAATGCGTCCAATTTTTGTTCTAATAAAAATCCGATCCAATTTTCGGTGTCGATTTTATCAAAGCCAACTCTTGTCTTAACGCTTACTGGCAAATCCCCTGCACCCTCTTTGGTGGCTGCGATTACTTCGGCTGCCAAAGTTGGGTTTTGAATCATCGCACTACAAGCACCCTTTTTAATCATGTCTTTTACTGGGCAGCCCATATTTATGTCCACTCCTACAAAGCCCATGTCCTTCATATCCTTAGCCATGTTGTAATAATTTTTCGGGTCAATCCCCCAAATTTGGGCAACCACAGGTCCTTCGATTGGGTTGTATTTAAGCCGACTCATTATGGCGTGTTTGCCAGGACTACAGTACCCGTCAGCATTTGCGAATTCGGTCATCATTAAATCGGCCGGTGCGTGTTTGGCTACAATTTCACGAAACACCGTGTCGGTCACATCGTCCATTGGTGCTAGTACATAAAAAGGTTTTTTATTAGACTGTAATTTTTTCCAGATATTCATAATTAGTTCAAATAATTAGGGCCGATATGAATAACATCGGCCCTTTAAGTATTTCAGATGGCAAGCTCGGGGTCTAGATGAACAAGGTTGTTCGCCTTCATGTACCTTGAGTAAGCTTCAATCTCGCGTCTTGCCGGCCAAAAAAGATTTGACTTGATAGCACCAATCTTTCCATCTGCAAGCTGGTAAATATCTACCTCGCCACAAGAACTTGTGTAAGCACCAATCTTATTTGCACTTTCGAAATGCTGTTCGTCGATCGGTTCACCCTGGCCACGGCCATCTGGTGTTACAAATCCCCAAGCGCAGTCCTGACAGGTTTTCATGTGGGCTGGACAGGTTGGTGAAATTGGAATCCTTTTTCGGATATCCATTTTGCTCCTTCCGTAGCAAGAGCACATATAATAACATATTTATGCTTAAAATACTAGTCACATTATTTGTTCAAAGGCGTTATAATAGTCTGTATGCCAGATAAATCAAACAAGCCTCATAAAAAGGCTAAAAAGAAAGAGTCGCAACCTGATTTTGTGTATGATCCAGAAAAGCACAGTGGCGACACTTCCGAAAAATCTCTGGCCAACGAATTAGACCCAATGAATAATACAGATATACTAGACACCCCTAATAAAAAGTCTGATCCAGACAAAAAGCCTAAAAGGAAAAAGAAGATTAAAAAAGGAATTATTTTTACACTTATATTTCTGCTACTTGTCGGTGGCGGTATTTTTGCATACCTATTCTTAAAAGCAGGAAAAATCAGCAC
>BJGX01000002.1 GCA_014191035.1 Candidatus Saccharimonadota bacterium | reverse complement strand
TCCATACAAAAAGCCTGTAATCAATAAAATTAGAGCTGTCGAGGTGTTGCGCACTAAATCAGCGGTTGTTCTGCCGGTAAGCACTGCACTTCGACTCATCGGCAAACTTCTAAATCGATCGATTATCCCGGCATTCAAATCCCTAGACAGCCCAACACCGGTTTGTAAAGCGCCAAAAAGAATTGTTTGTACCATGATTCCTGGAAGTAAATAATTAATGTATTTCTCACCAGCGCTGGCCCCTAACGCTCCCCCAAACACAAAATTAAAAAGCGTTAAAAACATAATCGGCTGAATTGATGAAAAAATTATCAACTGAGGAAGTCTTACATAGCGCATTACATTGCGCTTTGTGATTATCAATCCATCACGAATATCATTCAATTCTCTTCTCATCTTTTAGACCTTTTTTTAGATTTTTTTTCAGACTCAGGCTTCGTCTTTTTGCCAGTTAGGGCTAAAAATACATCATCGAGAGTCGGCTTATGTAGCGATATGTTGCTGGGTTTTATTCCAGCCTCATCAATCATTTTGGTAACGGTTAATAAATCATCGGCACTATTTTTGACCGGTATTTTTATTATCAACTCATCTTCATCGGCCTGTCTATTTTCATTGCAAAAACGATCAACTGCTTCAAGGGCGGCTTGAAAGTCGTTTTTGTTCTTGAGTTCAAATTCCACCATATCGCCGCCTAGTCGCTTCTTGAGCTGGGCACTTGTGCCCTCAGCAATCAACTTGCCATAGTCAATAACCGCTATTTTGTCAGCAAGCTCATCGGCCTCATCTAGGTATTGAGTAGTCAATAGTATCGAAGTTCCGCCTTTTGCTAGTTCACGAATAATATCCCAAAGTTCTTTACGGGTTCTTGGGTCTAGGCCAGTTGTGGGCTCATCCAAAAAGAGAATTTTTGGTTTTCCAACTAAGCTTGCGCCTAAATCTAGTCGTCTGCGCATTCCGCCCGAGTAAGTCTTTACTTGTCTGTTAGCAGCATCGGTGAGCGATAGACGTTCTAATATTTCTTCAGCCCTGGCTTTGGCAATTTTCTTTTTAAGCCCATATAGCTGGCCGACCATTTGAATGTTTTCTTTACCAGTTAAAAAGTCATCAACTGCGGCAAATTGGCCCGCTAAGCCAATTGTGTTGCGAACACCAGTAGGATTTTTTACGGTGTCAATGCCAGCAACTTTCGCTGTGCCAGAAGTAGGTTCAATTAGTGTGCTAAGAACTTTTACAATGGTGCTTTTACCAGCTCCATTGGGGCCAAGCATACCAAAAATCTTACCCTCCTCGGCTTTTAGCGTCACTCCATCTAAAGCCTTAACTTTACCATAGTGTTTTTTGACATTATTTAACTCAAATGCGTATCTCATTGCTATAAATTATATAGCTAGAAAATAATTAAATCTACTTAATAATAAAATTTATTATTGCGTCATTAATTTTTGACGTTGCTTCATCTTGGGTTATTGTCGCCTCATTGTCGCCAGGCTGAAGCTTTTCAAGATCAGCGAATTGACTATGATTACCACCATCTATGATCACAAAATCCGTGTTTTTAGGAAGCATATCTTTACTCTGCTGGATTTTTTCTGGCGTGCTTAAACCATCTTTCGAAGTCGATACGCTCAAGACCTTGGTATTTATATTTTTAGCGTCACCATTACAAAAACTCCCTAAGAGTATCAAGCCAGATATTTTTTGAGCGTTAGCTTTGGCATATTCACAAGCCGCCACCCCACCTAGGCTGTGGCCAGCCATATACCAATTATTTATTTGCGGGTTATCTGCAATTATTTTTTTTGCACCACCAACATTAAATAGCGCGAATGCAAACGGACTACGAACAATAAAAACAGCAATTCCTGAATCTGCAAGTTTAGAATACGGCGCCAAATAGGCTCGAGCATCAGCAAATGCACCCTGATAAACTATCAGGCCATTATCAGGCTCACCAATGCTCGGATAAATTGAATAATAAGATGATTTTTCAGATATTTTATAGTTCTTATTATTTATGACTTCAGTATAACTATTTGGGTTCGGTTCCCATGAATGAATAGAATTATTCAAAAAATATCCAACAAAAACAAGCCCACTTAAAAGCAATAACGAAGCAAAGCCAATTATTATTTTTCGTGAAGTTGAGAGTTTCTTTTTAGAATATTTTTTAGTGCTTTTTGCCATAATTCTTAAGCTAATTTTAGCATAAAATTAGAACTCTACTGGTAGCAAGCTTGGGTACTAACTCCACTTTGGTTTATTAATTTTAAAGCTGTTGATATTTCTTCTCCCGTTAAGGCGTAGCCATAGCCTTGATTGTTTTGAGATGAAGCAAATACCATTCCAATAACAGTGCCGTCGCTCAATACCAATGGACCACCTGAATTACCCTGGACTACATTTCCAATAAATTCGTAAACGTCCCTATTAACTTGCGTTTGGCCATAAATATCTAGCCCTCTAGCAAAAATAGTATTTGTAATACCTGCAGGCTCTGCCCTAAAGTTTCCGCCCCCCGGGAAGCCAAGTACAACGGCCTCCTGGCCCCTGCTAAATTGCTTGGTTGATATATTAAGGCTTTTTGCTGAAAGCTTCGGAGTTTTTAATATTGCTATATCTACCGTAGGGTCAAAATAAACCGGCACGCTAATATATGTACCAGTTGTATCTATGATACTAATTTCAGTTGCACCTGCTATTACGTGTGCATTTGTCATCACCAAACCTTCCCCCACAATAAATCCGCTACCGTTAGATATTGCATTGCCACAACCCCTGGCCTCTATTTTAACTGTAGACTTTCCAGCATTCTGTACAGCTTCTTGAACCGCAACGGATCCAGCTGGCGCGACTGGCTCAGACAGCTTTTGGGGTACACCAGAGAAAACCTGAGGAAAATCTAGTGGCTTAACAAGTGCGTTGACCCTATCGATAATTGGCGGAGTTGGTGGTAAGCGCCGATTCAAAAACTGTATTATCGCTGAGTTTTCGAGCTGGCTGTTAAACGTCTTAAAGGGGCTACTAATAATTATGGCCGAAGCCAGCCAAACAAACAGCAGTAAAAAAATAACTCCTCCAAAACTGCCGGCGACTGAATTTATTTTCTGAGCGTTTTTTGATTGCAAGCGAATATTTAGCTTCATCCCCATTGCTTCTCCAAGGGTCCCGAATGCCAAAGTGGTAAGTGCGATTGTTAGAATTGCACCAGCGAATTTACCTACAGAATCTTTAAATAGCGACATAACACCTGGGGCTACAAAAAGCCCAATTACAATTCCTACAAAAAGACCCCCCACAGCAAATAGGTTTCTGACCAGCCCAGCTTTGTACCAGCGATAAATCATTACTCCACCAATTAGTATTATTATTAAATCTATTATATTCATACTTTTAAAATGATTTATTGCTTAAATTGTGACTATTTACTCAGTTCTTAGCGCTTCTATGGGATCAAGCTTGGCGGCTTTTCTAGAAGGCAACCAACCTGCCAAAACAGAAATTATTATAAGTGCCAGCACTAGCCCAGCTACCTGAATCGGTTTAAATATCAGTAAATTATTGCCAGCTCCCAAATCAAGCTGTTTGGTTATCCATGGGTTTAGCAAGCTTCCTAAAACAATTGCTGCTAACGAACCTATTGCCCCTCCCAAAAACCCAATCCAGCCTGCTTCAAATCTAAATAGCCTACCAATATCTCTTTTGCGCATACCAAGAGCTTTCATTAGCCCTATCTCGCGCGTTCTTTGTAGTACAGAAATGTACATGGTGTTAATTATTCCAAATACTGATGCGATAATTGCAATAAAACCAAAGCCAGCAACTATTCCTTGTAATACACCGATAATGTTGGTCAAAAATTCTTGAGTTTCTTCTACACTACGGACCTGGAATCCGAGATCTTTTAGCTTCTGCTGAGTCGCTTTTAGCTTATTATCGTCGGTTCCCCCAGCAACCTTCACTAGTACAAAATTGTACTTTTGGTAGTTAGCTGTGCCTTGGGTTGTGATATCATTCAGAGCTTTAGCTTCATCGCCCGGAGTATATATGTATAGCTCAGTTCCTGGCTGAGAAGTAATCGGTTTTTTTGACACTGCTGCAATGTTGAATTGTATTGCCTCAGAGTTGTTGTCGGTTGCTTGGGCTAGCTGATCTGCATTTGTAGGCAAAGTGCCTTTTAGCAGCTGTGCTCTTAGTTCTTCTGCCGTAAGGGTTTTGGGTACAACAATTTCGACGTTTTTGCCAATAGCGTCTTGAGCCGAATCAAAACCTAAGTCTTGAAGGTATCCTTCTGGTAATATTATTTTCTTTCCTTCAAAGTCATTTACATTGCCAGCTAAAAATTCTGGCTTTTGTGCGGGGTTATAGGCGGCAACCGTTGCAACGTACTTTTTCTCGCCTTCTCTGGTTATGTAGCGAGCCGAGACTGCAATCTGTTCGCGGACGCTCTCTACCCCATCGACTTTTTTAATTTTATCAATATCTTCTTGCGTAATTCTTTTAATTTGTCTTGAGGCGCCGGCATTAGTTGTGCTGGTTCCGAAGCTAGGATCGTATTCTCTGGGCTTGGTGGTGTTGCCTTGACCAAACAACGATTCATCAGCAGCTACAAATAACTCGCTCGGGTCAAAATTGTCTTTTATAATCTTATTTACAAAGGCTGTTGCGCCATTACTGGCAGCTAAAGTTAATGTAAGTGCAAAAGTACCGACCGCTATAGCTAAAGCAGTTAGAATGGTCCGCCCCTTCGCACTTTTAATGCTTCTGCCACTACGTCGTATTATGTCTCTAATACTCATTTGCCTAGCCTCTTGTGCTTTATCCCTGTTGTAGAAATTATTTCTCCATCTTTCATTTCTATTTTGTTTTTACAGTGCTCAGCAATCTCTGGATCGTGCGTTACTACAACGAGCGTACATTTTAGTTTTTTATTTAAATCAAATAATAATTTAATAATCATTTCCCCCGTTGCGCTATCTAGGTTGCCAGTAGGTTCATCTGCAAAAATGATTTTTGGCTTATTAACAATGGCTCTTGCTATTGCCAACCGCTGTTTTTGCCCACCAGACAGATTATTAGCCAGTGAATCAATCTTGTCCTCAAGCCCTACTGCAGTTAGCGCGGCCTTAACTTTTTTGGCTCTATCTCGCTTAGGCACACGCGCAATTTCAAGAGGCAGCATTACGTTTTGGTAGCATGTCTGATTAGCTTCAATAAAAAAAGCCTGAAATATAAAGCTCATCTCCTCTGCCCTAAAGGCGTCCATTTGCTTAGGCTTAAATTCACCAAGTGCCTTGCCGTCAATTATTACTTCGCCACTACTAGGATGATCAAGCCCGCTCATAATATGCATCAGAGTACTTTTGCCGGAGCCAGATTTCCCAACTATAGCGTTGGTTGATGCTGTAGGTATTTCAAGACTAACTTTATAAAGTGCAGTAAAAAGATTTTCGCCCTTACCATAGGTTTTGGTGACATTGTCTACTTTTATCATTATAACCATTATAACAGAATTAATATTTGATTTTAGCTGTAAATTAGTATATAAATACCAAGTAAGTTCTTTGAATCGAGGCACCATGGATCAAGAAAATGAAGATTTTGATGAGTTCATGAGCGAAGTGAGCTCAAAATATGCCAGCCATTTTTACCAAATGGATCAAATAATTGATGCTCAATCAAATGCTAAAATTTATGGCATTGCAAATGCTGAGCATATCAAGGCTCTTGTGCGAGCCTCTGCAATGGCAGCATTTTTTATGGCTGTAATTATTGTTTTGGTGCATTGGCTTAGCTTTGCAGTCAATGAATCTGCGGGGCCAATAACAAGCTTCGAAATCCTTCTAATTCTAGGTCTGTTTTTTATGAACGTAGGCATTTATGCCGTTTCAATAGCAGAGAGAATGAACATTCTGCTTATGAAAATTCAGCTCAAATTGTCTCTGCGTAAAATTAAAAAAAGTTAGCTCTACTATAGACCAAACCGCTTTACTATTAAGCGGTTTTTTTATTACTTAACATAAGTGTTATAATACGAATATAATTTGGAGGTTTAATGAAAATTAAATTAGCACTATTAGTACTTATAAGTCTCATCACGTCGGTATTTGCTTTTGCCCCAGTAGCTGAAGCCAAAGAATATTTGAGCGGTAACAATGTAGTTGTAACCAAAAATGATTTCATCGATTCCAATACAATTGCAACCGGAGCCAAGCAAAATATAGACGGCACAATAAATGGTAATCTCTATTGCACAGGACAAGAAGTTGTTATTTCGGGCGTTGTTTCGGGTAATGTTTTTTGTGCAGTGCGAAATTTAAAAGTCAGTGGGCGCATAGATGGCGATCTATTCGCTGTTGCTCAAGACTTTGAACTTTCAGGCATTGTCAACGGCAGTGTAATAAGCTTTAGTTCGAATATTAAACTCACGGATTCTGCCAGGATCAGGCAAGATCTTTCGGCAACAGCCTCAATAGCAAATATCGAAGGCATTATCGCGCGCGATGTAGAACTTAATGCCGGAAGCGCCAAAATCGGAGCCACTATAGGCCGAAATCTTAGCGGAAACTATGGAAACTTAACCCTATCTGGTGACTCTTATGTTCGAGGTAGCCTAAATTACACAAGTAACAACGACGTAAAGCTAGAAGGCAATGCCAAGGTTGATGGCAAGACTAACCGTACTTCTCAGCCTGTAAGTATGGCGGGCGGCATAGCAACTGGCTTCTTGAGCATAGTTGGTTTTCTAATTTCACTGTTAATTGTCTCTATGATTACTGTGCTGGTTATGCCTAATTTCTATGAAAAGACCTATACTCAAATTCACACCAAAACAGGCAGCACCTTTGGCTGGGGTCTGTTTAATCTGCTGGTAACGCCGATTATTATCGCTCTAATTATGCTAACTGTGCTTGGTATTCCACTAGCTGGTCTTGTTGCAGTTGCTTGGATTTTAAGCTTAATGCTTAGTGGTCCAATTTTTGCTTACTACATTGGCAAAAGAATCAAGAAAAAATCAAGCCCAGTACTGACTATGCTTGTTGGCTCCTTGGTTGTATTAATACTCTACATAGTGCCTGTCGTAAATATAATTGTAGGTGCAATTGTTGGAATAGTCGGTTCTGGTGCACTACTTAACTTAGTTAAATCATCTAAGCTACAAATTAAGAAATAATTATTTCTGTTTTGGCTTGTTGTATCTAGACAGACCAAATGCCACTATTATTATAGTTGCAGATATAACGGCCGCAGCAACAATTGCAAGATAAACTTGTTCTCTGCCTGTCGGTGCTAATGTTGCTGATGTGTTACTCGAGGGAGATGCCGGATTGCCTGTAAAAGACACCGTAAGCTTCTCTATAAAGGTATCTGTCCATCTGTTAACACTATCTACTGAATTTGTACGATATATGTAGAATTCATTGGAGCTAGCAGGCACAACCCTTTGGTTGGAATAATTGTCTGAGCTCGCAGTAATATATATTAGCTCCCTGGTGGTGAAATCTCCTAGTTGAGCTGCCGGATACCATCCCAAACCATCCTCAGTTGTGCCAATACCCATTGTATATTGGCCAGAAGAATCGGTTGTAAAGACAATTGCATATCTACCAATCTGCTGGAGCTGAATTATATCGCACCATCTAATTGGCGGGTATCCAACTGCAATGTTTTGTGAATATCCTCCTAGGCCGGGCTGTGAAAAACTTCCGCCATAGTATTTTTGGAACGCAGTGACATCGCCGGTATTTGCAGCATTTATAACATCCGCCACGCTGGCCCTGGCAACAGCCAAGTTAACTGCCGAACCCCCAATCGTGCCTGTATCTATAGTGTCTCTAAAGTAAACATAGAAATAACCATCTTTGATTATGTATGGTGCACCCATTACATCTACACTGCTTACATTGTTAGGGCTAGAAATTTCTATATTTGGCTTTATAATTCTACCCAAATCTGTCCAGTTAGCACCACCATTTGTAGAAACTGCCATTCCAATAGACGCCCAGAATCCGCCCGAGGTGTTATTTTCGGCATGATAAAACATGAGCAGGCGGTTATTAGCAGTATCATTATAAATAGGCCCGCCTGCAGCGTAGTTTACCGCTTCTTTCATGGACGCTATTGCAGTAGCGGATGTTATTACACTATTTAAAAATGTAGAACCGCTCGATGTAGTTATGGCAGTTTGGGCTCCATTAGCTGCTGCCACTCTGTTTTCTCCACTGTAGCGATAAAACCCCATATTGCCATCTGTCCAGGTATTTAGGCTGTTTGCTACTCTTTGGGCATTAGTAACTACAACTTCTGGGCTACTGGGCGTAAACTGGGTCGATTTTGGAAAGCTCGATGCCTTTATATCCCTTGCCGATATAACCCCAAGCAGGCTCAAAATTAACAGTGAAAGTATAATGTTTCGTTTTTTAGGCATTATAACTATTATAACTTAAAATTTCTTATACTAAAAAAAGCCCCTTTCGGGGCTAATTTATTGAAACTTACAATTATCTAGGGATACGTAGTTTCAGGTTTAGATTCAGACCTACTATCCAGGTTTTGAATCTCTCGATAGCAGCTATTCTCTGTTCAGGAGTCAAAGCTGCTGGTCTAACAGGAGCAGCTAGTGCTGGAGCAGAACTTGCTACCATAGAGGTTGCAACTACTACTGAAGCTAAGGCGATTTTTACCTTGTTCATATACACTACCTTTCGTTAATTAATACTATAACTATTATACCAAATTAAGTAATTTTGTCAAGTACTATATTGCAGGTGGTGTTACCTTGCCTTTTTGCGGCATTATATCTTGAATTGAAATGCCATTATCACTTGCCCACTGCTTAAGATCTTCTCTAGCGTTCTTCATGGCGTCGCGTTTTTCTTGCTTAGTTTTGCCTGCACTTTGCATCTTAATTTGGTCTATTACTTGTAGTTTTTGCTTTAAAACATCGCTTTGCTCCTGGGTAAGCTTACCAGAAGCGACTGCTTCGCTTAAACGAGTATCAAGCTTTTGTGCCCGCTTAGTCTTCATTGCCTCAATACGCTCGGCTCGCTTTTCTGGAGTGTGTTGCTTTTTAAAGCCAATTCCTAGCATTATCTTGTCCCAAAAGTTTGGCTTGGTCGTGGTATCGGTGGCTGCAAGTGCTGGCGCAGAGCTAACCACAAGCATGCCCGATGCTACAACCGAAGTTAAAATTAATTTTGCTTTATTATTCATTTAAACCCTTTCTTTACAAGAGTTTAAACGAAGCTAAAAATCAAACGTGACATTTAAGCAGAAATAGTCAAAAGCAGCGCCAAAAGCGAAATCGGAACACCAAAGTCCCATATCAGAATAAGTGTATTATTCGGGGCATAATTCTTCTTTTTTATAATCTCGACTAAATGATTCACCCCAGCTAGTAGTAAAAAGGTAATTATTGGCAGACTTATTGCTACCCATGCCTCAGCACCCCGATAAACTGCATAAAAACAACCCAGGCCTAAGCCTAGTGAAACAGCAGCAATCTCATACTGAAAACCATTGGTCTTCCAGCCGATTGATTTAGCCATTTTTTTTGCAAATACCGAGTGCATCACCGATGAAAACAAAAACACCCAGCCCGCAAAGTATAATATCCAGCGGATTGTATTTTCGTTATTAAAGCCCGATACTCCACTGCTTCCGGGTGATGATACACCCAATAATGCTAGCACCCAGGCAACAGCAATCATGCTTGGTAGCACCCATCCAGATAATTTTTCTCCCATAATAACCTCCTATTAATAAGACCAATTATAAAGCTAAAATATAAACATAACAAATATACTCATATAAAATAAAACCACCCTTTCGGGTGGTAATGAGTTTGCAATCAGACGAAGCTGTTTGCAAAAATCGTAGTCTCGTACTTCTTCTTAAGAGAATTGTCCGTACGGATGTACTCCCACAAGTAAACGCGCAAGTACATCGCAGAAATCCTTCGTGGCGTCGTAGGTTTAAGATTACCACTCATGGTAATGTACACGTCATTCTCAACAAGATAGCGGAAGTAGAACGAAATCGTCTCGGGCTCAAGATTGTAGATGTAGGTCTCAATCACATCACGGGGGTTGCGACCACTCTGATCTTTGACTAGAACAGACCTTACTTCCTTGTAAAGGTATTTGATCGAAGGAATGATCGGCTGTGGCTTAGTCTTTGCCGTCACATCGTGGAGTTGGCTGGCTGACAATGCAGGCCTTTCGGTCGTAG
Organism: Candidatus Saccharimonadota bacterium; assembly: GCA_014191035.1. Lineage (GTDB taxonomy): Bacteria > Patescibacteriota > Saccharimonadia > CAILAD01 > BJGX01 > BJGX01. Next base: position 88,634 of record BJGX01000002.1, on the reverse strand, counting down.
GTACAAGGTTTAATATGTTACAAAATTATTGTGCTTTAGTCAATCTGCAACTGTTATTTAGATTTAGAATTCCGGCATTTTTCGGAGCAGTACTTTATTTGTTCCCACTGCCCACGGCTGGCCCACTTTTTACGGTTATTAAACGGCTTTTTGCAGGCCGCACAAATCTTAGTTTGGGTTTTGGGGCTTTTATTCATATGTTTATTTTATACCATCCGCGCTGCACAGCATATTCTGATATCATAATTATATGAAGTCAAAGCCCACCAAAAACCGCCGCCCCTGGAACCGAGTTAATCAGCAGGTCTACAGCCTATCTACGTGTGACAACAAGGGCAATATAAATATGAATATCGTAACTTATGCAACGCCCGCAACGCTTAAGCCCAAAAGCTATGTCATTGCCGTTTATCGTGGCACCAAAACGCACTCTAATATTTTTAATAAGCCCAACACCCACTTTTTATTGCAAGGCCTGTCTTCAGTCCAAACTAAACAGATCCGTACTCTTGGCCAAAAAAGCGGACTTAAATACGACAAGGTCAAATATCTTACCAAACAAAACCTGCAGTATTACGAGCTTAAAAATGAAAGCTATGGCTACTTGCCAGATTGCGGCTTTGTTTTGCTTTGCAAGCTTACAAATTCTATAAAATACGGTGACCATGACTTAATCACTGCCGATGTAGTTAAAATTGTCGCCGACAACAAAGAAGCAAATCTCTTAACCACTCAAGAGCTGATTGATAAAGGCATTATTTTATAATTTTTGATTCTTATTTAAATAAAAAATCTTTGTGCTAAAATTTAGTTATGAATTTTAAAGTCATTCACAAAAAAGCAGTTCTAAATGTTTTGGCTGTAAATTTCAATAGCAAAATAAAATCTATTGATTTTATTAAGCCACTTATTGAAAAAGTTGCAAGCCCACTTGTGGCCGTATTGCCTGCTGGAGAATACGCATTGTATATCCGTGACTTAAAAGAATACTCCATAGACAATAAATATCCTGGCGGCCATACGTATAACCCGTTCGAATCAATGGTTGCTCTACCTAGTTGGAATTTTAATCATGCAGATATAGAAGCAGTTGTTGCACACGAACTACACCACTTAGCCAGATGGCACTATACTGGTTATGGCTTGAGCTTGGGCGAAGCAGTTATTTCTGAAGGCCTAGCGTCTTTATACGAAGAAGAGATTTCAAATATAAAACCGGCCTGGGCAAAAGCAAAAGTAGATAAGGAATCATTACAAAAGTTAATCAAAGATTGGAATGACAAAAACTACAACCATGCCGAGTGGTTTTTTGATGGAAAGTACGGCAGGTGGTTTGGCTATAGTGTGGGCTATAGAATCGCCAAGCAAATTTATCCAAATGGCATTGACTTAAGAGACTCATTGAAGCGCACGATAAAACCGATTGATTTCGACGTAATTAAACTCATTGACAAATAGTAGTTAAAATTATATTATCCACCCAGTTCTGAAGTTCAGTACTGTACTTTGAAAGAGAGGTGACGTGTGGATTCGGCTGACTACTTTCCTGTTCTAGTTATGCCTGGAATACCAGATGGCGAAGATATTATTTTCAATTCAATTGAAGAAAAGATCATCGTTTCGGATGACTCTGGTATTATTTGGGAAATCCTTGCGAAGTGTAATGGCTACAACAGCATTACAAATATCGTTAAGCTAACAAGAACTGACCTTAAGGAGCACGCTGAAAATATTCTGCTGGACTTGATTGATATCGGTATCATTGTTGATAGCAGACATCTTTATGCTCATTTTCACAAAATAACTTCTAATCCTCCCTCTTACAATTCTAGCTTTAGTTTCGAAGAAATCAGAAAGCAAGTTGAAAAAAGAGATGACGAAATAGGTAGTGAAGTTTCTGCTTTGGAAAATAGTTATATGCAGGACCTTGTTTTTAATAGGCATAGCTGTAGATCTTTTGGTCAAAGCCATAAGATTTCACATAATGATTTGAGGCGAATTCTCCAGTTGTCTTGTTCTATACCAAGCCATGCATTCCCCTCCGCAGGAAGTCTTTACCCTCTAGATTTTAGAGTAATAGTGGCCAGTCCTGGCAAGGGGCTGAAATCAGGTGTCTATAAGTTTGAAATTTCTGGCTTGCTGTCTAGAATTGATTTGCCATATGCATCTGAGATGTTTGGTTATGCTTTTGATAGTGATAGTTTACTATTTGGCGCTTCGGCCATAATTGTCGTTTCTGCAGATCTTAATATGCATCCTCGAAAGTATTCAAATAGAGGCTACAGATATACTCTGCTTGAGGCTGGGCACGCCGCTCAGAATATACATCTAGCTTCTATGGAAGCAAAAATGAATACATTAGAGTATGGCGGGTTTAACGACTCAGTCTTGAAAAGCCTGATAGGGCTTAATCAAAACCAAGAGCCGATTATTGCTATCGCAATTGGAAAGCAATCTAAGCACGAAGCATTCAATCCCTACCTCCTTTTGGAGAAATTGAACTATTCATATGTTGGAAAAAACAAGCCAGTTAATAAGGTTTTTATGACTTCACTTGGTAATAACGAACATAACGAGTACTTTGTTTCGGCACTTGCGCACTTCAAGCCTGCGAAATACCAAGATGCTAAGAAAAGTTATCGTGAAAGATACTCGGCAGGCACTGCCAGGTCAAACAATCTAGCGATGATCAAGGCTATTGCTGAAGGATATGAAAGATATTGTAGCGGTGAGTTTAGATTCGATATCGAGACTAAAGCTAATATGCTTGGTGTTGAATGGGTGGACCCGAGAATTTACACACCCTATAGCAATATGCAGCTTTCGAGTGCGTGTCATCTAACGAAGTTTACTGAGAATAAAACTATGCATTGGGTTGAGGGTAAAAACCTTAAAGCAGCAAATGCTGTCTGGGTCCCCTCTGATCTTGTGTTTTATCCAATTTCAGCATCAGCTCTTGGTAGGAGATTGATTTATGAGTCCAATTCTTCTGGAGTTGCTGCACATACAACTTATGACAAGGCTATAGAAGGCGCCCTGCTAGAGTTGGTAGAGAGAGACGCCATTATGCGCAGCTGGCTTTTGAAAGAAGCCCCAAAGCGTCTTAAGCAATCTTCCCTACCACCTTTTATTCTATCGAGGTGCGAGTACTGGGAGAGCAAAGGTCGACAAGTTCATGTGCTAGACCACAGTCACAATGGAATCAGCATTGTGAACGTTTGTATAGTTTCTAAAGATGAACACCCTGCTTTTGTTAATGGCTCTTCTGCATCAATCAGCTCCACTGAGGAGGCACTAAACAAGGCATTTCAGGAAGCTGAACTTGGCCTTATTATGGAGCTTAATTCAAAGACAAGATCTAAGCATTTGAAGCCCGAGGATGTTTACTCGCCGACTGATCACGCGAAATATTATTTTCCTAAGGAGCGTCTCGAAAATCTTCTTTGGCTCTTCAGCGGAGAATATACTGAAACTGCAATTTCCCATGTGGGGCTAGAGGAAGTAATTGAAATGTATGATCCAGTCATGGTAGACTTGACACTTGAAGACCCTTTGCTGAAGGTTGTAAGGGTTCTTAGTAGCAAACTGATCCCTATCAACTTCGGCAACAAAAATGAGCATTACACTCATTCGTCACTAAATCGTAAGGTCAGCTATAAAGAGCTGTCTCATCCACATTACTTCGCCTAGCAAGAAAGGAGAAGGCAAATGAGAACTTTGCGAGTGAAGAAGCAGAAGTACACCGGCATTGACAACTCAGCAGCTCGCGGCAACAAGTCGCAGAACTGCGGAAGCACTGGCTCGCAGAACTGCGGCTCCTGTAGCCGCTGTTCCGGTGGCTGCAGTAACTAGCAGTTGTATAAAATTTAATGCGCACTATCCAGTCATGGATGGTGCGCTTTTATATTTACTGGCTCTATTCCACAAAGCCTTCAAGTAATTTAATTTCTCGCTGCAATTGATCGGGGTAATTTCTTAAGTCCACCTCTACCCAAGAATTAAAGGCATTGTTCTTTTCTAAATCCCTTCGTTCGCCAAGGTAGCAGTCGTCGTCGAACCACAAAAATGGCTTACTAAAATCAATCGCCTCGGTTTTGTGCTCAACCCAGCTGGTTGGTATGAGCCTTTCGAGGTGCGGGCGTAAGCTCTCATTACCCGCTCGCATAACATAATTTATGGCATGGGTAGCATCGCTTTCGGTGCAGTGCGTGGTTAGCCAGTACACATCGAAGTTTTCAACAGCGTATTTTATAAACTCCTCCGCTCCGATAGATAAGTAATCTTCGTTAGCAAGTATTACGCCGTCGATGTCTAAGTAAATGTTAGGCTTTTGCATTGTTTTATTTTGAATAAAGAATATATTTAGGTAAGCCTAACAAACCCTCATACCTAAACATCCAATAGTTTGACCTTCTTGCGTTTTCAGATAGTTTATATTTTTTAAGATTTTGCTTTGGAACGAATGGAAAGAAATGTATTTCTTGTCTCTGTGTACCGCTTTCATCCCATTTAAAATTTGCTATAAGTGGAGGCACCAAATAACCAGATTTTAATACCTTATCCATGATTTCCCAACCAGCTCCAAAAATTACATTTTTTGGCTTGATGGAATTAGTCTTTACTTGCGCTCTAAAAGAACACCCTGTGCATTGTACATCGTATAGAGGGTAGTTTTTAGGTAGCAGCATCAGATCTTTGCTGCAATTTGGACAAGGTACAAGATCGACAACTTCTCGTTCGCCTATATCCCCGTTTGTTTTATTATTCATAGAATTATTTTAGCTCTTTTCCAGCAAAGAGACGAATTTTATTATTTTGCCTGCTTCCCAGTCCATTATCTTGACCTTGCGACCTTCTTTTTTAACTTCTACAGTATACTCACGTTTTTCTTCGCCGAGCATTTCAGCTGTAAACATACCACTACCGTCTTCTACAACTTTGTGCTTCTCTACGACACGCGTAAAAGGTACAGTATAGTTGATACCATCCATTTGAAAAATATTCCAACTGATAATTTCAGCGAATTTCTCAAGCTGATCTACTGAAAGATTTTTATTAAATTTATCCGAGTAAAAATCATTCATGGTTAGCAAGACATTTTCACGAGCTATTAGCAGGTTATCCCCTTGCCACTCATAGCCATAGCACGATTTAAGTGCTGTTTTTGCGTGGTGAAACCAGTCATCCCTGTCAGAAACGTGCTTGTTAATAGCTTGCATTTTTAAATCTAAAAAGCCAACGCGTTTTTTGAGCGGAACTATTGCTTGTTTGGTAGATGTAGGATCGTACCTGCTTGCAATGTATGGTGCTTCGCCACAAGCTATTTCTAGCCATTTTGTGTTAATAAAGTCTAGCCATGTATGATCTTTTGATAGGTTTAGATTTTTTGCTACCGCCTTGTTCATTTCTGCAACTACATGTAGCGGTGTAAAAACTTCTGCTTTGTCTTTGGTTCGTCTTAACTGCTCCACCCTGCTTTTGCTTGCACGTGGTTGGATTCTTTTACCATTTAAGCCTGTAATTTGTTCTTTTAAGATGGGCTTATTTGGTGCGTAATCTTTTTTGTTTACATGTTGGTATGAATCTGTAGCCCATATAATGTTACGGGTGTTTTTTTTAGTACTTTTCGTTTGATCTATTAATAAAATATCAAGTACACGCCCCTTAGAGCGCAATATGTTTTCGCGAATATCAATTTTAGATAAAGCGGCCATATTATTCCATAGGCTTCACGCGGGATTCTATGAAGTCAATTTCATCATTGCTTAGGCCATATTTTTTGTAAAGTTGCTGGTCAATTTCAGCTATAGATTTAGACCAGTCTATGTCGGATTTATTCGTCCAATTCTGTTGAGGTACGAAAGTAAAAGCATCTTTATAGTTAAATACTGCTGTTTTTTTCACCCCTACCATTGCCCTGAAGAACTTTGTTTTTACATACGTCAATACGCTATTTGCCTCATATTCATTGTCGAACTCACCTACTTGTAAAAAAGTATCAGTGCATACGAGCATCGGTACACCGAGCATCGGTGTACTAAAAACCTCCCCAAATACTCCACTACCATTTGCTCTTGGAACAAATACTTTCCATGACTTAGCGCCAATTCTATTCTTCTTAAGTTCATCATTCGGTATATAGCGGTATACACGCCTTCCTTTTAAAAGGCCAATAACCTTATAGTCATCAGTATCCATTTTCTTTTCGCTAATCCTACGAACGCCCTCATTATTTTTTACGAACAAATCTGAAATGAATCCGAACGGATTCCATGAAGATACCAGTGTCTTCATGGAATCACTAGGTGCATTCCTTGAAATTTTTTGAACTATATTTGTAAGTTGCGGAAAACGCACGATGATATTGTCACTAATTTTGAATGGAACAATTGCGGTTACGTCTTTACCTCGTTCGCTCAGTGTATAATCCACTAAATCCTTGCTATAATTTTTGTCCCATACGAAATAACAAACACCTCCTTTTATGTCAACGCCCTTGAATAGCTCACTAGAATCTGGGAATAATGTAAATGATTTTAAATGACTGCCATCTAGCATTTCGTCTACAAATCCTTGTGTTTCTCGATAAGGCCCATTCTCGCCACTCATCCAGCGAGCAGGCATCACAAACGAAAAAGTCTCCGAAATTTTTTTCGCGGCTCGCACAAAGTCCGGATAAATGCTACGTGACATTTTATTTTGTGATAGCGCCACCTGGTAAGGCGGATTACCTACAACTGCATCAAATTTCATATTAATATCTCCATTGTTAAATAAATCTGCGATTTTTTGTGCTGCAGTGCCGGCTTTGGCCTCTGGCAGTAAGTCGTGTTGCACAAAGTTTCTACTACTTATATTATGATCTACATCAAATCCTAGTATATAACTTTTAGTGATGCCATGCAGCACACCAGTAGGCGCCAAGCCATACACTTGGTTCTCTAGTATATGCTTGAGGCATTCTTTGTCGGTGCTGTAATTATGCCGAGTGCCAGCAAACAGCTTTTTAACTATTTCTGTTACATACATGCCTGATTTCATATATAAGTCAATAAATGTACTGTCGGTTCGCTTAAATAGCTCCGGCTGTTCTTTCTCGAGCCCATCAATCATCATCTTCACAACTTTGCGGGGTGTAAATATTTGATTATTCTTTTGATTAGGAATTAATTCAAAAATATCATCATCTGTTTCGAAATAGTTAGCTCGTTTTTGTTTTTCAGACACAAATTCTGCTATAGATGCGTTGAACTTGTACTTGTGAAACACACCATCAAAGTGCTGGCGCTCACCGTTATCATCAGAATAATCAAAACCGTCACGGAGCTTATGGAATTCTTCCTTGGTAATATTTGTTAAGTCGATAAAATCTTCATCGCTTATTTGCTCGTCAAAGTTGTCTATAGTAATCGTATCACGTGAAGAATTTGCCATTACGAACATTGGAATTGTGCGAGTAAAGGCACGCAGGTGTTCGCGCACCTCTTCTTCTTTAGATTTTTGTACTGTTTCTACGGCTTTGGTTTCTTGTTGCTCCACTTTTGCCTGCACCAAATCGTGTTCAATAACATTAGCAAGGCTTTGTTTTAAAGTATCTGGATCTTTATCATCACTATTTTCAAATTCTGATACAACAATCTTGATCTTTTCGGCTGTTTCTTTGCGTAATTCATCTGTTTCGGTGGCAGTTAGCTTATATTGTTCTTTTAGTTTGGCTATAGGCGCCTCTACCAGGGCTTCTACCTTTTCAGGCAGCATGTCTATGGTTTCTTCAGGCGTTGCTTGATCTAAAACATTGTCTACAACTCTATCAATATTGGCTCGATAAATCTTTTCGCCCAATATGACGCCAGTATTCTCGCTAATTTTAGCTTGTTTATCTTGCTCAACCTTTCGTGCATCTTCTAGGTCAAGTGATTGCTTGGACACTTCAACACGCTTGTTCTTTTCAACAGGCATTTTATCGAGTATATCTTCGACTTCTTTAGGAAAATGAAAGACCCCTTTAATGTTGTCATTGAATAGCAAATTGGTCATGAAGCGTGCTTGGACAATTTCGGTAGCGGCGAGAGCATTCGGGAAGGTCAATACTTTTTCGGCATCTAGCTCGACCATTTGTCCTTCAGTGTCTTCAGATATAACTGGGAAATAATTTAACAGTTCTCGGATGTTACCTTTGCGGTCCTCCTCTGTGATCAGGCCATTGGTAGCATCAGGGTTTAATCCATTTGCAAATTCATCATACATCTCCAATACACGTATTGGTGCGAAATCAAAAAGATAGGCTGACTCTTTAACTTTGAGCATGCCGTCTTCATAGTACTTGTAAGGATTTTGAGCCCTAAATGCCGCCTGCATATAGACTGGAGTCGATTTAATGTCTGTAAGCATTAATACTGCGCTCCATTCTTTTATGGTCACACCAGTGGTTAGTTGGCCACATGATAATGTAATTGTTTTTGGGTGATTTTTAATGGCTTTTTTGACTTTGTCAAATGACTTTTCATTGGCTCCGAAGTCAGTTTCCTCCTCATCAAATGATTTGCCGTCACCGGCTGCCACTACAACCTTATAATCTTTGAAAACATCATCATCAGCTAGTAACTTTTCAAGGGCCTTAACTGAATCTACACGATTGCCTACGTACCAAAACGTATGGCGTAGTTCGTCTCGAAGTTCGGGTGTAGAAAATGGATATTTTTTATTCGCACTGAGGTTTTTCAGGAATTGTCTAACGTCTTGTTCTCGAACAAATTTTTGGTTCTCAGTCGCAAAAAATTCATTTAAATCAAAGGCGTAATCTCGTGACTCGTTTTCTAGTTCTATTCCTTCATTAACTTGTTCAGCTATCATTTGCGATATTCTGTAAGTGAAAAGTTTTAAATCTGGGAGGTCAGTATGGTCACCAGTTTCATTTTCTGATATTTCTAATTTCTTTATTTTTTGCTCATCCAAATATGTCCAGTTAAATATGGCTTCCTTTGGAAATTTATTATTTGCTAGTGCCTTGAATGGTGTACCTGAAAGATGCAAAGTATGGCTGCGCTTCACGACATCGAATGCTGCATCTGTGCGACCAGTATCGACCCCTTCATGCGCCTCATCAATTACAAGCAAGTCCCATTCGAGGTCAGCAATCCATTTCAACTTATCATGCTTTCCTCCAAAAAACCTGGAGCCTTTTAGGTCTTGAAGTGACAAGAAAGTTATTTGTGGTTTTTCAACGTCCGAATCAACATACTGCGCTCTGGTTAAGGTGCCCCTCTCTGCTAGTGATGATGTTTCGGATATAAAATAAAAATCCTCGATGTAATTTTCAAAGTCATCAAACCACGAGTTGGCAATTGCTGGCCTATTGGTAACTATAAGCACCTTTTGAGCCCCTAGTCTTTTGGCAAGGTCATAAGTCGCAAGCGTCTTGCCAAATCTAGGCTTGGCATTCCACAGGAATTCTCCATTTGTATAGTTGTTAAAATACTCTATAGCCTGACTTACCGCTGCTTCTTGTTCTTCTCTTAAGGTGTAAGGTTTTTTACCATTATTATTTTGGAGAGCGGCATAACCTTCGTTTCTGAATGAATCAAAAAGTTGTTTTGATTTTTCCGGTGTGCCGTTGAAATAAAACCATTCCGTTCCCAGATCATCTCTTTTTTCTACACCATTTCTAACCAGAAACTGATGGAAAATCTTATCTGTAAAATCTGTATTTGAATTCGTAAAAAAAGAAGGCGCACTCCAGAGTTTGTCGTAACGCAACTTCATTGCTGCCGTTTGCGTCTGTTCGCGAATTCGCTCATCTACATCTTTACGTTCGGTGTAGCCTATTTTTTGAGAACCTTCATTTGCTGTTAAGTCTGGCAAGACATAAGAATAAAGTTGTGGGTAGACTACTTTTGTAGTTTTTATTCTTCTCTCCATGTTTTTTTCTTCAGGGCTGTTTGTGGCTGACATTATAACCTCATTAATTTAAAAATAATCATAGCATTTTATATCTGTTGGCGCTAGGTTTTGAGCCTTTCTAAAATATAAGTCTCATTATTCAAAATAATTTGCTTTTCGAATTTATCCAACTTTGATTTAGCTGCCCCTATATACTTGGCATTTGGTAAATAATTGTTGCTACTAAATAATGCAATTAGCCTGCATAATTTGGTAATTTCGGGTGGTGTTTGCTGTTCGTTTGCTCGGTTGTCGACGATTATTAATGACATATTTGCATTCTTTGCATTGCTTGCAAGTAGTGTAATCGAATTAAAATATTTGCTTCGTTCATTTGTTAAAGCCAGATCATTTCCCTCGATATGAACGATGATGTGCCTGTCTTTAGCTTCGTCGCCATTCGAACGCTGCCTAGCAAGCTCGGCGTACTCGGCAAGCGGGCCTAAGCATTCGTTGCTAATGTGTTCTTCGATAATATACTCATTGTTTATTTCTTCAGCGCCACCCGACACATTTAGTAACACAAAGCCCAATTCTTCTGGGCTCATTTGTTCTTTAAGTTGATTATAAATGTTGTCCAGCCAAAAAGATTTGCCTGATGCCCAGCCGCCAATGACTAAACAGTAAGATAGGTCGCCAATTCCGATATTTAGATCTTTTTGAGCATTTTTTATTTTGCCTAAATTTATATTTACTGATTTCATAAAGACTCCTTTGCCAAATCATAATCAAACCCACTTTCGTGTTTTGGCTCGTACCACTCCTCGTCCGGGAACTTTTTGGCTAACTCAGCCTTGGTAATAATATGGTATTTGATTCCTTCCTCGCCATCGTCATGCTTAATAAATTCCATACGCACAATGTGGTTTTCGCGAAGCTGATCCATAATGTTTTGTGCCATTGCATAGCCAATACGCATAACAAACATTAAGCCTATAGGGCTGACATGACTTTTATTAACTTCATCCCACTTGCGGACAATATCTACCGCACGGTCGAATACTATGCTGCCTTTTTGGTAATCCTCCATATTAATAAGTAATTGTAACGGCTTTTTTAATAAAATTGTTATTTTCTAGCTCATCCATAATAAATATGGCAACGTCTTTTCTGGAGACTCTAGGGTTAAGGCCGAGTTTGAGATTGGTATCCCCTGTTCTGAACTTGCCTTTGGCTGGACCATTGGTGAGTCTAACTGGGCGGATAATTGTGAAGTTGATATCAGATTTTTGCACCTCGCGCTCCATGATGTTTTTGTCTTTGGACATTGGCCCAAGCAAGAGTTTGTGAATTATTTTGTAATAAAATGGTAGCTTTTTATAAGATTCGAGCGCACCAAAGGCTGATTGGGTTATGAGCCGCTTTATTTTATGCTTGTGCATTGCCGAGATTATGTTTTTGTTACCCTCAGAAAGTAGCGGTAATTTGCTGCCGATTTTAACCCCAAGCTCGGAGACGACTGCATCTACCCCGCTCATTGCCTGATCGACCTCATCGGCATTTAATACACTGCCCTTGATGAATTTAAAATTATTAAGCCCCACTAGCTGGTCGTTTTTATGAATATCAAACCCAATTACATCGTAGCCCTTTTTTGAGGCCAGCTTGCATACTTCTAGACCGGTTTTGCCACTAGCACCAAAGACGATAATTTTCATGATTATATTATAACAAAAACATATTTAGCATTGACAAAAGTAACCATATGTAGTATAATTTCAATCCGTAACCAGGTTGGTTGCGCTGGTACTGGAGGTGCCACATGCTCTACAAGTACTTCGGCTGGGACAGGAAGTCCGTCATTTCTCGGTCTTTCGCTGTCTACGCCTTCTCGACTGTACTGGCCCTGGGGATGATCTCGTTCGTCTTCATGGTGCTAATCGCACTCGAACTGGTCTCCGACAACACAAAAGTCAGCTTCTGGGATACTGCCCCATTGGTGTCCATGCTGATTGGCTGCATCAGTGGCGTTGTCTACCTGTACAGAGACATGAAGTATCAGATTGAGAGACTGCAGGACTCCTGCGACGTCCTCTCTCAGTCTCATTCTTACCAGAACTGAGCCGATTTGCTTCGGCCCTGGCCACACTACAACGACGTAGTGTGGCTTTTTCTTTACATGATTTTTCATGCTTGGGCTTTATTTGAGATGTTATAATAAACTTATGGCTAAATCCAAAAGCAAAAATCACAATAAAAGAAATGTTGCGCTGTTAGTTATAGCAATAATTTTGCTATCTGCAATTGGATATGTGATTTATTGGGTAATTAATAATACGGCATTTTTGAGTGGCAAATTGAGCCAACAGCAAGTTAATGAGAACAATCAAAACCAACTTGAAGCGCCATTTAATTTGGTTGCCCAAAGTGTCGGTGGTAAAACATTATATGCCCCAGCGGGCTTTAAAATAAGTATTTATGCCACAAACATTAAGGGCGCGAGATTCTTTACATTTGCACCCGATGGCACGATGTTTGTTGGTAGTAACACCGGCGATAGTATATACGCTATTCCAGACAATAATGGCACAGCCGGCACGCCGGTTGTAATAGAGAGCAAACTTAACACACCACACTCGGTTTATTATTATAATGGCGATTTATACCTAGCCGAACAGACAAGAGTCAGTGTGTATCGCGGCATTAAAAGCAATGGAACATATTCTAAAAAAGAAGTTTTGGTTGATAATTTGCCTGGCGGAAGTAAGCTCACGGGCGGCGGCCACACTACCCGTACAGTCGTAATTGGGCCCGATAATAAAATGTATGTATCTATCGGATCATCATGTAATGTCTGTATTGAAAATGACAATCGCAGAGCAACAATAATGCGCTATAATCTCGATGGAACTGGCGGAGAAATTTATGCTAGCGGGCTTCGTAACACCGTGGGCTTTACATTTAACGAAGGCAAACTTTGGGGCTTAGACATGGGGCGAGACCAAATTGGCGATGATATCCCACCAGAGGAAGTAAATATTATTGAGCAAGGTAAAAATTATGGCTGGCCTTACTGTTATGGCGATAAAATAAATAACCCTGAATACAAAGATAAGGCTGAATATTGTAAAGCCCAAACTGCTGGCCCTGTACTTGGCCTTCAGGCTCACTACGCCCCTCTTGGGATTACATTTGAAAACGAGGCTGCCAAACAGACCTGGCCAAATGTATTTGAAAACGGATTTTTTGGTGCGATGCACGGATCCTGGAACCGAACCGTTCCGACTGGCTATAAAGTGATTTGGGTAGATACCAAATCTAACCCAATGAAAGAATATAATTTTATTACTGGCTGGCTAGATGGCAGTGGCGCCTGGGGACGTCCGGTTGGTGTTGGCTTTGACCCTGCAGGCAACATGTATATAAGTGATGATAAGCAAAACCTTATATATAAAGTTCAGTACCAATAATTTAGGCATTGATTTATAATTAAATTATGAAGAAGTGGTCTGCAATAATTTTACTTGCGCTCGCGCAGTTCGTGATGGTTTTAGATAGCACCGTAATGAATGTGTCGATATCTACCGTAGTGAAAGATTTAGGGACAAGTGTGGCTGCCATGCAAGCAGCAATTACATTCTTTACCCTAACTATGGCTGCATTTATGTTAACGGGCGGAAAACTAGGAGATATTTGGGGCCGTAAAAAAGCCTTTTTGATTGGCCTTGGTGTTTATGGAATTGGATCACTAATTACCGCACTAAGCCCGAACATTCAAACATTGATGTTTGGCTGGTCTTTAGTAGAAGGCTTGGGTGCTATTTTGGTGATTCCTGCAATTGCAGCCTTAATTGCTTCTCGCTACGAAGGCCGAGATAGGCTAACTGCCTATGCAATTACAGGTGCCGTGGCTGGTGCTGCCGCTGCTGCAGGGCCTTTGATTGGAGGCTTCGTTACTACCTACTTGAGCTGGCGCTTTGTATTTGCATTTGAAACGGTAATTGTTGTTGGGATACTACTACTACATAAATTGGTGCCAGAATCTCCAAAAACTACTAAAACTAAACTTGATATTCCAAGCGTCCTTTTGTCAGCTGGCGGAATGGCACTTTTGATATTTGGAATACTACAAAGTAAGGTTTGGGGTTGGGTTAAGCCCATGACTATTCCAACCATTTTTGGCTATGAATTAGCGCCATTCGGAATATCGATAGTTGCCTATATGATTTTTGCAGGCTTAGTTCTTATTGTGTGGTTTTTGAATCATCAAAAGAACTTAATACAAGCAGGCAAAACTCCACTATTAGATGCGAGGGTTTTAAAAATCCCTCAACTTCGCAGTGGCCTTGGTGTGCTTATGTCTCAATACCTAATAGTTGGTGCGGTGTTCTTTGTTCTGCCAATTTATCTGCAAATGGTCATTGGCCTAAATGCGCTAGAAACTGGCCTTCGCATACTTCCACTTTCAGTCTCATTAATACTCTTTTCGATGTTTGGCTCCAAAACGAGCCAGTATTTGAGCCCTAAAAAGATTGTAAAAATTGGCCAGCTAATGCTAATTGCTGGAGTGATAATTATTACTACAACTATCGATCCAGAGCTAACCGGAGCCCCGCTATTTATAGGCATGTTCCTGCTCGGCGCAGGCCTTGGACTCTTAGCCTCACAGCTAGGTAATATTAATATGAACGCTGTAGATAAGCGGCATTCAAGTGAAGTTGGTGGTATGCAAGGGACTGCCCAGAATATAGGGTCTTCGCTTGGTACAGCAATTATTGGTTCGGTGCTAATCATGACGCTCTCGAGTGGTTTTAGCGCTAAGGTTTCGGCTGATTCGCAGATTCCAGACAACATAAAGCAGGCCGTATCAGAACAAGCCAATAAAGGAATACCCGTACTATCTACCTCTGAAGTTGAAAAGGCCGTTCAGGATCGTGGCTATTCTCCTCAGCAGACTCAAAATATTGTTGAGCTTTACACCGAATCGCAGTTAGCGGGGCTAAAGCAAGCAATGGTGCTATTGATATTTCTATCGATAATTTCACTATTTATGTCTCGAAACTTGCCCGATACAAAGGTTCAGAAAGCTTCCGATCTAAAACTGCAAGAACAAGAATAATTGAAAAACAACTTAAAAAGTGGGACAATATCGCCACGGCGCACCTTAAAAGGAGGTCGGATGTATAAGCCAAGCTTGATACAAAATCTTGGTAGGTACATTCCGAATCCTCCAAGACACGCACCAAGGGTACTTCCCGATCAAAGCTTGATAGTAATTTTAGAAACAAAGAAAAGTGTTACAGCAATTGATGTAAGCCACTTTTTTGACTACGAGATGCACTACAAAGACTTTTTAGCTGGAGAATATCAATGTTTTGAATTATATGCCGTTGGGACATTCATTGTTAAAAATTGCAAAATTGAGGACCACCCAGGGGGTAAGTGAAATGGCTAAAAAGCAACCTGACTCCACAGGCTTTGCAATTGCTTTTGTAATTTGCTTGTTTTTCTCAGCAATTTTGTTGTACGTATTGCCAGTTCTTTCATTCATACCAATAATCGGTGCTCTTTATTTCTTTTATAGTATACTTTCTGACTACCTTATCCGAAAAGGCAGAAAGCACATAGAAGAAACGTATGGTAAAAACTGACCACTTCGTAATGAAGTGGTTTTTTATATACCCAAACCTAGTTGCTCGGCTTTAGCTACACTTCCGCCTTCGCCTGCCACAAGCTTGGTTAGAAAGTTAAATATTTCTACCATTGCTAAAGTATCAAGTTTGCAGTATTCTTCGAGATCTTTAAGTACCTGATCTTTATCAGATCGCTTTTCGTATAAAACCGCGTCCATCCAGCTTCGCTGGGCACTTCCACCCTCTTGAATACCAAGATCTTTGTAGCTTAGCTCTGGCACCAATACTGGTAAGACATTTTTGATACTAGCACTACCGAGAAAACTGGAATCTATATAATAACCTTTACTAAAAGGAATCATTAAATCAGCCATACGAGTATTAAGATCTTCATAAAAATCTTTGTATTCTGGAGCCATAGTGCCTAGTGCGGTATTGCACATTTTTTCAAAGCTCATATTCCAGGCAATTATGCTTCCAGTTGTGCCGATTTGATCTTTAAGGGTTTTACTAAGAGCTTCGGCTGGGTTTGTGTTGTCGGCCTGCAAGTACCCCATATGCTTCAATTCGCCACCAGGCGATTCTATAACATGCAATGAATACTGAAACGGTATCTGTTGATATGGCTTGGTTCCATCAAAATATGGAACGCAACTGCTTAGTGTTTCATAGTCAAAAAAGTATAATGGGTAATGTAGCTTACTTAAAAACTTTTTGATTTTATCTTTATTGTAAATTGGCTCACCGTTTTCTAGTGCCTCTAGCTGCCAACGTTGTTTTTCATTATCAATTAGGCTTAATGGAATATCTTTGAGCTTACTAACCCCTTCTTCCTCTAATAAACGCACGGTATCAGCGTTAAGTCTGCAAAGTTCATATATACTACCCTCTTCTATTGGTTTAATGTTTTTATAAACTTCAAGCCATTCCTTAAGACTATTTAGCTTACAACGGGCCGGTGATGGATCTGGCATATCAGACTGCTCCATAACTGCAATTGCATCTAAGATATTTCGTTTTGTCCTGCCAAGCTCCTTTTTGACATCTTCGGTTACGTTGGTGGTGGTAGTAATTTGCTTTGGATCTATCTCGCCTGCTCGTACATAGCTATTGTCTACATGCACCACATAAATATCATTAACACTATAGCCGCAATTTTCTAAAACTGTAGTTTGGTAAGCAAGATCCAAGATATGCTCCAGCTTCACGCCGGTGCTTGACTTAATTTCGTACAAATCAACTTCATTCTTACCAATGACGCGAACAACATCACAAATAAAGGTCGTTTGTTCATGTTCGAATCGGCCCTGGAAAATAGTTTTGGTGCCTTTATCGAGCTCTTCTTGGGTGCGTGCAGGCATATTTAAATATTCGTTATAGTCATTAAAGCCCACCCTTACACCATCGGGAAAAAGCGATTCGGCATATTGTTCAAATTCATTTCCGGCATCAAACATGGCCTGTAAATCTGCACTTACTGGCGGAATCTTGTTTTTATCGTGCTTTTTAATCCATAAGTAGGCTGGGTGCTTTAGATACATCATATATTCGGATTTGGAAAGGACTAGTTTTTTATTCATTTGTATATTATACCCCAGAGTTTAGGATGTAGTTATCGTCTTTTTTGCTAAGTTCATATATTACATTTTTACGTTCTACTACAATTCGCCAGCCATGTTCTTTTGCTTTTTCAAACAGCTCTCGCGCGGGGTTGAATACTATGGGATTTTGAACGTGCTTAAGTATAGCATAGTCGCCCATTGAATCCCCGACCGCATAGCTATCTTCATCAGTAAGATCGTATTTCTTTTTAAGATCGTTTAGCATATCCACTTTTCGCTCATACTGCACTACATCTATTTCGCCAGTGAACTTACCACTTTTTTTGGCATGCATAGTGCCGGCCGAGTCATCAAAGCCATAGTGCTTGGCAATAAGTTGCACAACTTCAGTGAACGATCCAGAAATGGCAAACAGCATATAGCCTTTTGCTTTCAAATCCTTCATTAAATTTCGAGTAAACACATAGCTTTGGTCTTTATGTTCTTCGAATGCCCTGTTGGCTAATTCCTCTAGCTCTTTTTGAGAAAGATTTGTAACTACCGAATTATAGGCATCAATGAGTTTAATTTGATACCTATCAAAGCCATCAGACTGCTCGCGTCTTTTCCAGGCCATACGTGAATCTAAAATATCTTGATAGATCTGCTTATCTATTTTGCCGATCTTGCCTAGTCTATCGACAATTACATGAAATAATTGCCAGCGAATGAGAGTGCCGTCGAGGTCAAATACTGCGTATGGTTTCATGTAGATAATTATATTCTAAACCGAGGACTTTGTCTTTTTAACGCCAGTTAACCTTACTATAATTGGCATAAGTATAAATATGGCAAAAGCTATTTCTCCGACAAAATATGAAGCCACAACGGTGAATAGTGAGAATATAATAAATATGATTGCTCTGATTTTGTGCATGTTTTTTTCTTCACTGGTAATTCCTTCTAAAAGAGGTGGCTTACTATAAGCAGCATAATGCCATTGTATTGTGCCGATAATCGCAAGCAACAAAAGATTAATTGGTAATATCATCCTAGCCAGCTCGAGCTTTTCGTAACTGCTAGCAATGCCAGTACTAAATGCAATAAGAATTGCCATAAAAAGCCTAATTGAATTTATAAATACAAATCGCCTATCAATTTCTTGAAGGTTTTCAAATTGCCTGACATGCAGGCTCCACATAGAAGCCAGTATAAAAAACGCAATAGCAAAACTCAGAAAAGCTCTTCCTTGGCCCGAAATTGCTTGCCATAGCTGAGAATTGCTGGAAATTATACTGCTTTCAGGGATTACAATATTAAGCACTAATAATGTCATGGCGAAGCCAAAGACTCCATCACTTAAGTTTTCAACGCGATTTTTAGAATATCTCTCTAGCTTCAACTTTGATACTTGTTCTTTCATTTCTACCCTCTAATTAATTACTTTTAATTTTACACTTTTCAACCCTGTCTCGGCCAGACGTTTTGGCTTTGTAAAGAGCCTCGTCGGCACACTCATAAAGCTTTTGAAAGGTATTGATTTGATTATTTACACCAGCAACGCCGGCGCTAAAAGTATAAACCGGCTCAAAGCCTGATTTTTTTAGTTCAATTCTTGCATTTTCAGCCAATTCATAAGCAGATTCTAAGTCGGCTCCAATTAGGCCCACAACCAATTCTTCTCCACCCCAGCGCCCAACAAGATCATTTGATCGAACTTGGCTAGTAATGTGCTTTGAAAGATGTTTTAATATTTTATCTCCCTCAGGATGGCCGTATTTATCATTTAATTTTTTGAACCTATCAATATCGATAACGATTAAACTTACGCTATTAACAATAAAACCCCTGCGTGGGGTTAATTTTTTATCACTGCTATTGTATTGATCTATGGCCAAATTAATAGAATCTTCAAAACCTCTTCGGTTTAGAAGGCCTGTAAGGTGATCACGATAGGCTAGCTTTTTTAGCCTATTCACCTCCTTTCTTAGAGATTCTATTTCTTTTTTCATGAGCTAAATCAATTGTACACCCAAAACAAGGTTTATTTATGATTATCTTGAACAAAAGTTCCGCGCCTTAGCTGTGAAAAAGCTAGTTCTAGTTCAGCTTCTGTGTTCATAACTATTGGTCCAGCCCAAGCAACCGGCTCTTTTATTGGTTTAGCGGAAAAAAGCAAAATCCTTGCATTTGTAGTTACAGAATTTGCCCTAAGCGTGTCTCCTTTGCCAAAAAATACAACATTTTTATGTGCTATAGCATCTTCTGAATCGGAAAATGAAACGTCCCCTTCTAAAATATATACAAACAATGTGTCTGAGCTTGGTGTGGACAGCTCAAATTTGGAATTTTTTGAAAGCGATATATCCAAAAATAATGGATTTACATATTTTGGATCAAACGCACCCATTTTATTACCGTAGTTGCCTGAAATAATCCTAATAGTGTTTTTGCCCTCTTTAACTACTGGAATGCTATGTTCTTTAATCTCATTATAAGATGGGCTGGTCATTTTGTGTTGTTTGGGTAGATTCAGCCACAACTGAAATCCGCGCATTCTCTTGGACTCAACTGGCATTTCATTATGAATAATGCCTGACCCTGCCGTCATCCACTGCGCATCACCAGCATTAATGGCACCGAAATTTCCAAGGCTGTCTTGGTGTTCTATGGCACCATCAATTAAGTAGGTTATAGTTTCAATACCCCTGTGGGGATGCCATGGAAAGCCCTTATTGTAATCTTCTGGATCGACACTGTCGAATGCATCCATCATTAAAAAGGGGTCAAAATCATTTGTGTTATCGTGCGAAAACAAACGGATCAGCTTTACGCCGGCACCATCGGTCCCCTCTCTGCCACGAATAATATTTACTGGTTTCCTAAGCTTCATACTATAAAAAGTATAGCATAAAAAAGCCGGCTCTTTGCCGGCTAAAAATCATACTCTTCCTCGATTGCTTGATAAAGCCTCTGAAGTGTATTAATTATTTCTTTGTAGTCATGAGTGTCTACATATTCCCATGCTACCTTTTCGTCACCCCTAAAAAGACCTCCACATCTTTTAGTAATTCGCACTAACCTGTCGGGCTCGTTAAGAATGTCTAGACAAAGAGCCTTTAATAGAGCAAAAGCGGGCACAAAGTAAGCTTCATCTTCGTAAAGACTATCGCTAAAAATATCAATCCAATCTTCAATTACGTCGTAAGTGTACGGGACAGAGGTGTTATCCATAAGTAGCTGAATGATCAACTGAAACATTACTTCATCTACAAAGCGCCTGTCGTAGCCATCAACACCGATAATTATTGGCCTGGATGTGCTGATTACTTTTGGCGCAATGCAGATATCAATAATGTTCTTTCTGAACTCCAGCCCTGTGATTGAACAGATACCTCTGACTACTTCATCTTCATAATTAAGCCAATCGGAAATCATGCGTCTGGCGTTGAAATCTTCTTTTTCTAAATCAACTGAGTCGTCAGGATATCGGTAGATATTTCGAATAATCTTTTCATACAGCTCCCATGATGTACTAAAACGAATTATGGGAAGGTTCGTAGGTGCGGTCACACCGCTAGAATACTCTTTTTGGATTAATTATTCAAACGATTTGACTATCCTGGTCTTCGGGTTTTTGAGATTCAGCCACTTCATTCTCGTTAATATTGTCTTTAGCCATATTCTCTACATTTTGCTCTGCCTCTTGGGCGTCGCCCTCTTGTTTGTTTTTATTTCTTAAGTATTTTAAATTATCGTTCATGTTTCCTCCTTTTTTATTATTATATCAAATAAATATATATTGACTTGATATATATTTTGTAGCATAATATCAAGCCTCGTCCCTCAAGGAGATTCGTTGTACACAAAAACGATAATCGATGGAAGAACCTTTTTTGAACAAAGCTTTGTAAGGAATTTAGGAATCTACCTGGGTGATCCCCCAAAGAAGAAGCCAAAAATATCAAGAGAATACTCTTTGATTGCTGATATGGTCTTTGAGATGGATATTCATTCGTTTGTACCACTAACTCAGGAAGTTAACTCTCGAGAAGACTACAAAGAATGTTATGACAGGTTTTTACTGAACAATAAGCTGCTTTTCCCGACCACTGTAGAGCTCTACATTGTAAAAAATTCAGAAATCGAAAAGTGCAAAGAAGAAATTCTAGAGCCCAAATTCATGTGGCCGCTGGATCTACTATAAACAACATCAAGGTTATACTTTGATGTTTTTTATTTGTTATAATATTTTTTATGAATAGTCGAAGAAAATACTTTAATCCGGGCGGATATCTTACGGTTATCATTGCTCTTACCCCCGTGATTCTGTGGCTAATTGCGATGCCGCTAGATTGGGATGGCGCCCAAAACATATTCCAGAGTCTAGGTAAGCTAGCGGGTCTTGCTGGTATGGCTCTTTTTGCCTGGGCCGTAATACTCAGTGCCAGATTCAAAATATATAATAGAATGTTTCATGGCCTAGATAACACCTACCGAGCGCATCACAACATCGGATCGATAGCTTTTATACTGCTATTGTTGCACCCCCTATTTTTAACTATTCGATATTTTTTAATTTCTCCTAATTCGGCCTTTGAATTTTTAAAACCCAACCTGTTATCGCCATTCAGGGCCCTGGGAAGCATTGCCTTATTTGGAATGGTACTGGCAATTATAGTCACCTTGTATATCAAGGTTTCTTATAAGTTTTTCATTTTGGCTCAGCGGCTACTTGGTTTGATACTGTTTGTAGGTGCGATTCATGCTGTCTTTGTCGGCGGTAGTAACCTAGGCTTTAGAGGTAATGGGATTTTGAGCTTACAAATATACTTTGCCGTGTTAATAGCGATGGCTTTAATAGTTTACGTATATCGTTCAATATTCCACGGCAATTTTGCTAAATTCTATGAATATAAACTCGACGACATTCGTAAATCAGGAAGTATTTATGAAATTGTTTTAAGTCCAATCGGCGATAAATTAAATTTTGTGCCGGGCCAGTATGCTTTTATAAAACAAGACAGCAAAGGCCTTTTAGGTGAATCCCATCCTTTCTCGATGAGTTCTTCACCAGACGAAAGTAAACTAAAGTTTGGTATAAAGGCGCTGGGTGATTTTACAGCTGCCCTAGAGGGTGCTGAAAAAGGCACAACCTTTAAGATAGATGGTCCATACGGTACATTTTCTAACAAGGTTGTAAAAAATAGTAGGCAGATTTGGATAGCTGGCGGTATAGGTGTAACTCCATTTATGTCAATGGCTAAATCTGCAGACGAAACTCAGCAAATTGATTTATATTATGCCTTAAAAACCAAGCAAGATGCTTTTTACCTGGCCGAGCTTGAAGCGTTAGATAAGCAGAAGAGTAATTTTAATCTGATAACTTATTTCGAAGACAAAGATGGTTTTTTAAGCGCCGATATAATCTTTGAAAAGAGCAAAAACTTAGAGGATGCAAACTTTATGATTTGTGGACC
This sequence comes from Candidatus Saccharimonadota bacterium, assembly GCA_014191035.1. Taxonomy (GTDB): domain Bacteria; phylum Patescibacteriota; class Saccharimonadia; order CAILAD01; family BJGX01; genus BJGX01. The sequence goes on along the minus strand of BJGX01000002.1, from coordinate 66,101 downwards.
ATCGGCCATGATGAAGGCTATCAAAAGACAGCTTAAGCAAAAGAGAGTAAAAAATAAGAATATAAATACCGAGGAGTTTAACTTGTCATGAAAAAGGTTGTTGCAGTTGTTTTGATTATTGTTGCTGTGCTTATGAGCGGAATGTTTGTTTGGGGATTTATCGATAGCCAGAATAAGGAAAATGCTGTGGAAGAAAAAATAGACGAAAAAGTAGATCAAAACACACAGCAACAGCCAGCTGAAGAAGAAGTAGCAATTGATGAAAAGACAATATCAACTACCGAACTATCTAAACATAATAAATCTAGTGATTGCTGGGTAGCAATTAGGGGCAATGTTTATGATGTTACAAGCTATCTCGATGAACACCCAGGTGGCGCTGACTTAATTCTGACTTACTGCGGAAAGGATGCCACCTCTGCCTATAATAATAAGGGCGGCGAAGGTAGGCACTCTTCAAATGCAGACGCTTTACTATCAGAGTATCGGCTGGGCAAACTAAACTAGTTTACTATTATCGCCAATCTATCAATAAATGATTCGAGCTTTTCTTTTGAATTATTGAAATCACCTACTGTGCACTCTTGCCTAATAAAAAGCTGGTAGTCGCCGATCCACTGACCATAAATTTTTATTTTGTGAGACGTGCCATCTGCGGCCTTATAATCAGCATCTTTTATCATGAACTCCAGATCTCCTTTGTTGGAAGATAGATTAGCACTGTAGGTATTACCTATAATGATGGTTTTATCAGGTGATGAATCTTTTGTTTCTTCAAGCTGTTTGTTGATTGCACTTGCTAGAGTAGAACCAGAATTAATTAAGCTTTTTACATTATCTGAAGAAAGCAAACTTGATGTGCAAGACGACTCATCTAATTTGTAGTTAGAACCGCCCTCACCACTGATCTTGTTCCAGTCGTTTTGTATGTTGGCCAAATTATATTCTATCTTTTTACCGACATAACGATTTTCATAAGAGCTAATGCTGTTATTTAAATCTTGTCCGGTTTTGGTGCTTTGCTGTTTTGGCCTTAATAAAATAAAGGCTCCCAGGCTGACAGCAACTACCAATATTATAATGACAAACAACCATCTCCACATATAGCTTTTGTTGATTTCATGATCGTAACTTCCTGGAATTTTTTTTGGCCCCATATCTAATAAGCATAACTCAAATAATAATTTTTTAATAGTAAAAACCCGCCTAAATGGCGGGCTCTCTTTATACTTTAGTTTAGTTGCTAGAAAGAGTAGTGGCGAATGTAACACCTGCTTGGTCTATCCAGGAGCAAAGCTCTTCTACCGGGCTGACCGACACATTAGACAAGATTCGCTCTGCTGGCGTGAGTGTTATGTATGCCCCTAGAGAATTGGTAAAATTTAGCTTATTACTTGCTTCAGCTCTGACACTCTGTCTGAATTCAATATTTGAAGTCGAGTAAACTTGAAGCGAACTCATAAGCGAGCCGAAAGCGTCCTTTGGCCATACGTCTTTAACTGCTAGTACTCTATCGTGGGCAATTTTAGCTATCTTATCACCTACGCAATTTGCAAAACCCATTAGCGTGGCATAGCTATTGTATGAGCCTACAATCAATTCGATTTGCTTGTTAATTTCAGCGGAGTCTACATAGACGTCACGCATAACAAGGATGGAATTGAACTGTCGTCGAGCTGCAATTTCATGAGGTGATGAAGCAATCTCTAACAGATCACGCATCGTGAATTTGACGTTATAAGTATTGGTCAAAAAAGCCGAAGTATCTTCGAGATACTTATCAGCCAATTTCTGCTCATTTTTTAAGTACGTCACAAGCTTCAGATTCTGTGAGCTCACAATTCTCCAGTCTGTTCTGTGGCCGTAATATACTATTTTATTAAGCTATTAATGTCAATACGCTTATCTTTTGAGTTTTTGGAATTCTGCTGGGTTTTTATAGATGTATAACGACATGGCCAGAAGAGAACCGAGCTGAGCAATACTGCTGATTAATCTTATAGTGTCGTTAAATACAATCAGACTAATTACCAAAGATATAGTTACTATCAAATAGCCCAATTCTAAAGCCAATTTAAGGCTTCGATCTTTAAAATATTGTGCTACCACCAGAGCTGCCATACCAAGCGACAATGCCACAGTCAGGCTGAAAATATTTAGGGTAGCAGGATTATCAAAGGACAGATAATAATTTATTGTGTATGCTGTTGCGTTGTTCAAAGTCCTTTCTAAAAAGAATAGGCCAGAAACTAAAATGGCTGCAAAAGCTAAAAATATATTAATGTAGTACCTTGTTCTTGGCTTAAGAGAGGCCGCAGACGTAGCAAATAAGACTAGTATTGCATACAGATAGAAAAGATACTGCAAGGATTTAAAATCTAAAACAGGTATAGTCCACAACATATTTACACCCAGCACACAAAATTCTACAAAAGCTAGAAGAGCCATTCCGTAACCAAATATTTTGGCTGTTGAGCTTTTACTAGAAATGAATTTATAGGCTAAATATCCAAAGCCAACAATATTGAGGGTTATGAAGATTGCCTGAACTAGATTAGCTGATGTACCCATAAGCCCCTACTGATTTAGTGTTCCCAAGACGATTATCCAGGCTAGTACAGACTTGGCAATCAAACTTAGCCAAATGTAACCACGCTCTCCATAAACGTAATTTTTCCACTTCCCGACCTTTTTATACTGCAAGAACATATTAACAGCAAAGGTATTAAAGAATAGGAAAGTAATAATAAAGCCGATCTTGGCCCAAGAAGGAATAGATTCGGAAATGTTATTGGTATTTACCCAGAAGTATATAAATCCAATTATCCAAGGAACCAAGCCCGCAACCACCCCAATGTTATACGGGAACCATTTTGTTTTATCGGTCAGCTGGTTATAGCGCTCCATCATTAAGCCCATCATGTTCATTATCCAGTTAAGGGTAAAGACAAACACAACACTTGGAAGCTCGGTGAGTCCGGCCATCATCATTAAACCGACTAGCATCAAAGAGGAGCTAATTGAGTATTCCCACCAGCGTATTGGGTTAATTCCATTTTTAATGTTTTGTTCGTAGCGACGAATATATAGCGGTGATGCAATTAAAAGGTGGAAGAATGCCGCTATAAGTAAGAAAATAGGCGCTATAACTGCAATTGGCACATCCCAAAGTCGCTCAGTAATTACCGTAAATCCACCGCCAGGGGTGGTATCAAAAAACCTAGTTAGGATTGGTATCTTAAATGAATAGTTAAGAATAACAAACAGTATGCCTGCCTGCGCAAGATGAATTAAACCCATAATGAGGTTTAATTTCTGAAGTTTTTTACCTTGTATGGTTTTTGCTTGCATAACTTTAATTAGTTCCCATTAAATAATAATTATAATTTTAGCATAACAACTATAAACTATCTATTAAGTACAGTTATTGAAATTTGTAAAACTGAAGCAATCGTAACCCATATCAAATACGGAACGAAAGCAATAGAGGCTAATTTGCTATATGGCCAAATGGCAATAATGCACCATATGGTAGTTATTAAGACTAGAACGATATCAATAGATGATAAAATCTGCGATCTCAGCACAAATTGAAGTGGTGAAAAAGCAAAATTAAAAAACAAATTAAGCCAGAATGGCAATGCTACCCGCCAGCTTATTTGACCCTTGCTTAAAAGATAGAAAACATAAATATTGACAGCAAATATTATAGGATACAAAATGCTCCATACTTGGCCAAAGGCAATTTCTGGTGGCGCCCAGGAGGGCTTTTTTTGTCTCGAATACCAAGAACCATATTCCATAGTGGTATAATATATTACATAAGCTCTATAAGCTAGCTTAAAGATTAAAAATACTGTATAAATTACAATAAATGAACAAGAAAAGTCGAAAATCAGAATCAGAAGCTCTTAAGTTTAAATGGGTTGTACTTACTGCATTGTCTGTAATAGGGACTGGAACTATTTTTTACCATTATTTCATGCCATTAAAGTGGCTCGATGCCTTGTACTTTTCGGTTATCACAATTACTACCGTAGGATATGGCGATATCCACCCAACAAACGATATTACAAAAATATTTACAATTTTTTATGTACTAATCGGAGTTGGAATAATTGCTGCATCATTGAATATAATAGTTCGTACAGCAGCCCAAAGAAGAATTGAAAAGCAAAAAAGCAAAAGAAAGAAATAATATGCTTCATTCAATTAAAAAGTCATTTAAAGCCTCGCAAAATCCTGGTGAGATTTTACTAATTCCCAGCATTGTTGTTTTTACTATAATTAGCTTCATTGTTTTTAGGAGCAAGCCTGCAATCACTCTATCTGGAGATGTTTCGATTGGTCTTATGATGCTTATTTCAGCAGCAGCAATCTGCTTGTTCACCTTTACCCCTTTCTACCTAATGGGGCTCAAAGAACGTGGTATCAAACTTAAAGTCGGAGTTCTAGTTTATAACTGCATTGTATTGACTGTAGCTGTAGCAATCACAGTAGCTATGGTGAGCTTTTTAATAATTTCGGTTCTTAATAATTCATTTAAGAACCTTTCTTTAGATGCCTTTGTGTCCTCTGCCTTTGTTGGGATTTATTCTGGTGTCTTGATATACCTACTAATTCCACTTGCTAAAGGTATGAACACGGCTATAGTTGCGAGGCTCTTTTCGATAGTAATGGTGTCTGGAATAATTTTGTCTATGCTTACAAATAGCAATCCTAATTGGTGGCAGGTTAACTTCTCTTATCTGGGCTGGGGTAATGGAATATCCTCAATAAGCTTTAATATGACCATTGTTATGGCTGGCCTTTTGGTTATAGCCCTGAGCACTCAATTCACTAATGACTTAAAGCGCTCTAAACATATTTTTAATAAGAAGGATGTTAATTTAAATATCCTAAGCTTACTTTTTATAATACTAGGGATAGACATGGCCAGCTTGGGTTTATTCCCCTACGACAGAGCGCCTTTGGTTCATGATATTTTGGGCTACTCTATGCTGATAATTTTTGGGGTTATAGTGCTGAGCTTAAGATTCATATTTCCCAAAATAGATAAAACATTTCTAACCAACTCATACTTAACCTTAGCCCTAATTGCTTTTTGTTATGTATTATTTGCTTTTGTAGGATACTTTAGCCTAACTGCCTTCGAGCTTATTGGCTTTATAATTACTTTTGGATGGCTCTTGATGTTTGTCAGAAAAATATCAATGATGAGCAAAGTAGGCCAGACTTAGTGTGCATCGTGCTCTAATTCGGCAGCTTCAGCATCAACCTTAGTTTTATGAACGGTACCATCTGGATGATGAGGAGGACTATAGGTTGTAATAATTTTCATAGACTCGTCACCAATAGTAGTAAAGTTGTGCTCGGTGCCAGCTGGAACTAAAACACAATCGCCTTTATTAAAATCCATTTCCTTGCCGTCCATATAGATCGTTCCCCTGCCTGAAATAAGATACAATACCTGATCTTCATTAGGATGAATTTCTTTACCAATGTCTTCTCCTGGCTTAACATCCATGACTACTACTTGTGTATGTTTTGATGTTGCAAGTACCGTTCTAAAGGTTGTGTTTTCCATAGCTTTTGATTCGAGATCTTTTATATGCATAATGTTCTCCTGCTAATTATTTAATATATTTCTTATATTACATAAGAATAGCTATTACTACAAAATTAAACCCCCCGTTAGACGGGGGGCAAAAGCCGATTTAAAATCAGCTAAAATCTCTTAGCGCTTCGCTAAAATTAGGGGCGATGGCAAACTCGTGAGCCTTGAGTGGAATGATTCCTCCCCACGAGCTCAAGAGAAACCTTTGGGACTCGGTCCTGCGGAGAACCCCACCCATGTCGGGCATGGTTTCGAGCTCCTCACGAGAGAGCTCTTGACCCCAGTAATACGTTTCTGCTTCTCCAAGAATATGTCGCAAGGTGCGACCCTCGAAGTCGAAGTAGATAACGCTGATGAAATCAAAGCCGACGGCTCCATTGACTGGCTCAACATCGGCCGGGTTATCACTCTTCCGATCTGAAAAATCCTTAATTGGCACAACTGTATCGAGGTAAATATACCTCACACACTTATGAACCTCAAGTTCAGTGCGGAAGATTTCTGGCTCGTTAGCCATGGTGCTCCTTTTCTCGGTTACGCATACTATACAACAAAAAACTAAAAAAAGCAATACTTTTAGCAGGTTAGGCAATGTGTGATAATCTATAATTATGTTTTTAGCAAAAGCTTTATTATATGGATACGTTCTTTTATTAAGTGCTATAGTTCTAAACCTTATTGCCTCTAAGTTAAAAATCAAGAGCTGGTACGACTTTATAAAAAAACCTAAACAAACCTCAGCCGTATCTTATATCTGGCTATTTTTAATATATCCGCTATCTTTAGGCCTGGCTATTGTTTTTGTGCAACAAATAATAAAATAAGCCCCTATGCGGGGGCTATAAATCCAGCCTCATATCAGCCGGTAATTCTGGCAGTTCTGGGTAAGGCAAAACTAGTTCATTAGACTTAAGCGGAATAAATGCTCCCCAGCTGGTATAAACAAACCGGTCAGAGTTAGTTACTTCGTCTATTTCCTCGAGGCCATTCATAAGTAGTGCTTCTTCGAGGCTAATTTCATCGCCCCAATAATATGTTTCGGGCTCTGCGACAATGTGCCTAAGCAACTCTCCATCATCAATCTCAAAGTAAACTAGCCGTATAAAATCGAAACCAATGGCCCCAAAAATGGGTCTAACTTTTGTTGGGTCTTTTGTAACTGCCGACACCATTTGCTTGATAGGAACTGCTTGTTCTGGGTAAATGTAGCGGATAGCTTCGTGAACTTCGTAGAATTCCCCCACCTTTACTCCTTGGTTCGCTTTTCTTATTATACCTATATTTTAGTTTAAATAAACTTGATAATAGTACGTTCTTAAGCTATAAATTAATAACTACCCCGCCGCGACTGGAGATTGCTATGAACGACAACAGCGAATATAGCAAACTACGAGAACAAAGAAGGCGCGAGTGGGCCGCACTTCAAAATCCTGAACTCGTAACCACACAGCAAGCACTATTAATCATGAACCGTAAAAATCCAGCGGGTTTTTCTGACTTTATGAAGCTACATAACGCTATGCCAATCAAGGCGCCTGGCTTTCCAGGTGCTAACTTTTATGTAAAAAGCGAGGTCGAAAACCTTGTCTTAAAGGGTCTTGCTTTTGTAAAAAAGAAGCCTGGTCGACCCTCTGGTAGTATTAATCAAAGCACCAAGCGAGTGACTTTTGAGAGCATGAAGGATGGAAACTGGACAGTTGCTGAATTTATGGAAGCCTGGGGGCCAGGCGAAACCAGAAGGCAAGTCGAATCCATTCTTAACAGATCGCCGTCAATCAGAATGATGTCGCCTCCGGAGGCTCAGCAATTATTGTTGATACTATCTAGACTTGGCGGGATGCATTACAGAATTTCATCCTTTAAGTTCGATAAGAAGTATTTTCTTATGGAAATATCTAGGCAGATACCAACAAGACAAGAGCAGAAAAAGCTCGCACAAATTCTCGACTCTTTGTATGAGTCGACAGATATTGGGGTTTTTGAACCTAATATTCTGGTTAAAATACTGTACGAGCTTATGGTTAGTAATCCTAAAAATAAGCCCTCTACTGGTTAGGGGGCTTTTTTAATTATATAATAACTACTTTATGATAAGTAAAATAAGAAATAAAGAATTAAACCTACCTATTTTTTGCCCAGATGCAACTAGGGGCGTATTGAGGGCCACAGACAGTGCTGACATTGAAAATACCGACATTCATGGCCTGATAGTTAATACCTACCACCTTTTAGTAAATCCGGGCGTAGAAGTACTAAAAAAGGCTGGCGGCATAAATAAATTTATGAACTGGGAAGGCCTAACTATTTCTGATTCGGGAGGTTTTCAGGTATATTCGCTAATTCATCGAAAATCTGGTTTAGGCAAGATTACCGACGAAGGTGTTAGCTTTAACCTGGATGGAAATAAACACACTTTAACGCCGGAAAGTTGCATCCAAACCCAATTCGGTATAGGTGCCGATGTTATTATTTGTCTAGATGATTGTGCCGATCAATCATTAAGTGAGCCGGCAATGATAAAAAGCGTCGATAGAACAATTGCCTGGGCAAAGCGTTGTAAGGCGGAGTACAATAAGCAGATCGAACAAAGAGGTTTGGATAATCAAAGTAGACCCTTAATATTTGGTGTAGTCCAGGGCGGAAATTACATAAAACAGCGTGAGCGGTGCGCCACAGAACTAAACAAGGTTGGCTTTGATGGCTTTGGTTTTGGCGGCTGGCCAATTAGTGGCGATGGTGAATTAAACGCAGAGGCACTAAGAGCAGTGGTTGAGAGCACCAAAGATTCAAAATATCATTATGCCCTTGGTGTTGGCGACCCTAAAAGCTGTGTTGAGTGTGTCAAAATGGGCTACAATATCTTTGACTGCGTCCTACCAACCCGAGATGCACGCCATGGACGTTTATATGTTTGGTCAGAAAAACCTTCTAGAGAAGTTCTAGATGGTAAATTCTATGAATATCTAAGAATAGACAAGGCAGAATATGCAGAAGATCTAGCACCAATAAGTGAATATTGCGACTGCTATACTTGCAAAAAATACACAAAATCATATCTAAGGCACCTATTTAAAATTAACGATACGCTTGCCTACAGGCTTGCAAGCATTCACAATATTAGTTTCTACTCTCAGCTTTTTGAAATACTACAAAAAGGGCTTTAAAAGCACAAATAGCCCCAAAACAGCAAAAAAGACCGAAGTTACTATATGGGCATATTTCTGCATAAAACCAGATAAGGCATCTAGTATTATTTCGCTATTCTTGCCCGACAGCAACAATATAAATAGAGGAATTAGTATAGGCAAAAGAGAGAAAAATATTGTCAAAATAAGATATCCTAACTTTTCGATACCAAAAATTTGCATTTGTCTTAGATCTAGAGCTACTTCAAAAATCATTGCAATCGTTGTAAAATTTGTCAGCATCAAGACAGCGCCCAGTCCGAAAAATCCTAGCAATCCCTTTTGTTTTGTATCATTTGGCTTCTTTTTTGATGGGCCTTTTTTATAAATATCGAACGCCAAAAATAACAACAAAAACCCTATAATCAAGTGAGGTATTAAATCGTTTCTAGGGGCCGGCTCTGGACGTATTTGTGTTGAATAAAATATTATTGCTGTAATTACACTTATTGTTATCGTACCGGCCAATAAATACACTAATGCTTTTTTAACAGGCTGAGTGGGCCTTGATAAAATATACAAAGCTGTCACTAAAAGAACTGGACTAATTGCAGCTCCAAATATAAACGGAAATACCTTTAAAAAGTCTGTCATTATTTGCGCAGGTCTCTTTTATTAAAAAATATCAAACCAGCTATAAAAAATATCGCTACAAAAGCAATTAAAACGGCAAAGTCCCTATAAGAGATTCCGTTTATCACTGTCTGACCTTTCGAATAGTAATAGTTCCAGGTAAATTTATCCCAATTTTTCATCCAGTCAACAGTTTGTGCGAAAGTGTAGACCAAGAACATAACTACTAAAGTAAGTGTCGGTATGCCTATTGATAAGTTCTTTTTACCAGACAATGCCCCGATACCAAATGAGAATGAGCCCAAAAGGCATGTAAAAATAAACAGCATAAATGTAGCCTGAACAATCCTTACTGCACTTACGGGTTCATGAATAATAAATAAGCCCAGCCATATTCCTAAGGTTGATGCAATATTTACAGCCAAGAATATAAACGTCATCGCTATAAATTTTTCAACATACAGACGATTGCGAGATATTTTAGTAGACAAGGTTGTCTCCAAAGTTCCTTTATCTTCATCGGTCGAGAGCAAATTTACTCCGATGCTTATACCTAATATCCAAAATATAAATGATCCATTGTTAAAAAACACTTGGCTATCTAAATATTTATCAATTGTTCCAATATCTAGTGAGCCCGAAAAGGCCTGTAATGATTCTGGAAGGCTCTTAAAGACCTCAACTAGCTGTGGGTTTTTAAAATCAGGAAAGATCCAGGTTATTAAAAGATTCATCGCAAATGCGCCTAAAGACCAAGCCAAAATTACCCAGCGCTTATCGTATAAAGTTTTAAGTACGGGAGTTCTAAACATTTGGCACATCCCTACCATACATTTTCAAAAATATCTCTTCTAAGTCAAGCTCCCTGGTTCGAAGGCTTCTAACAGGTTGTTTTGCAATAGCCTTTAAAAACCCATCAACCGAGCCGGCTATATGACAATGCATAAAATTATCACTAACTTTAAGCTCCTTAATACCCTTAACTCCATCTAGCATATCTTTAGAGGCTTTTTTGTCTTTAAACACTACGTCGAACTCGTGAATTGATCTTTCGTGAAGTTTTTCGAGTGTCATTTCCTCGACAACGCGGCCTTTATTTATAAAACATACCATATCGCACATTTGTTCTACTTCCATTAAAAAGTGTGAACTTATAAAAGTCGTTCCGCCAGCTTCTTTATGCTCGAAGACCATATCGACAAATTCGCGTTGAAGTATCGGGTCTAGCCCACTGGTTGGCTCATCAAGAACCAGTAGTTCTGGTTTGTGCTGAAAAGCCGATATCAAGCCAATCTTTTGTTTGTTTCCCCTACTTAAGGTTTTAATTTTCACACCCAGATCAGCCTTGAGGCGTTTGGCAAGCTTATTGACCTCAGTTTTATCATGATTCCCCTGCAAATGACCCATATAGCTGATGTATTGCCGACCGGTAAGGTTTTCATAGTAGTCCATTTCACCAGTCAAATAGCCCACTCTTTTATGGATCATTTTGGCATCGTCCTGAGAGTCCATACCCAGTACGCTAATAATGCCCTTGGTGGGTTTAATAAAATTCATCAGACAACGAATGGTTGTTGTCTTGCCGGCGCCGTTAGGGCCCAGAAAGCCGTATACACTTTTTCTAGGGACCTCAATTTCAACTCCACGAATAGCCCATTTGTTACCATATTTTTTACTTAATCCTGCAGTTTGAATTGCATTATCCATACAACCATAATAAACCTTATGGTTATCTAATGGCAACTATTTGGTGTGTTCGCTAAATAGCTTCTTAAATTCTGAATTGCTATTTAAAAGCATGGCTTCTTCTTGGCACCATTCGGAGTACTCGTTTGCCTTTGATATTTCCTCTAAAAAGTCACCCCATTTTACAAATCGGACATCTTTGACTTCATCAGGGTTCGGATTAAACTTGTAATCTCCAAATGCCACCATAACCGGGCATATTTCGTTTTCCACCACGCCCTTGTGTTCATATCGATATCTGTAATTTGGCAAAATGAGTTTTATTTCGTCTAGTTCAATTTGCATGCCTAACTCAAACTCTGCACGTCTTTTTGCAGCTTCTTGAGGCGATTCACCATCAGCAGGGTGCCCACACACAGAATTACTCCAAACACTAGGCCAGGTTATCTTTTTATCCGAGCGTTGTTGCAGAAGTAGCTCGCCCTTACTGTTAAAAATAAACATCGAGAACCCGCGATGTAAGGGAGTTTCTCCGGTGTGAACCTGGTATTTGTCTTCTAGTCCAAGTTTTTTATTATTTTCGTCTACCAATACAACCTGTTCTTTCATAGCTCAATTCTAACCCATAATCAGGCCAAATAACACAAAGCCAAGGATTAAGGCTCCAAAAATCCTCCTAAACAAATTAACTCCCCAGAATATCTCGAGTATTGACCAGACTATAATCGAGGCAGTAAAGATAATGTTTAAAATACCATTATAGGGCTTAGCAAATATCACCAGACTTAAGCCGTAAGCTAATATTGCAATCATCAAAGGCAAATTTGGAAACTGAAAATACACGTATTTTCCATCTTTGCACTTAAACAAATAATCAATTAATGAGCGTTTTTTAGTTTGCTTCATAAATATATTCTAACAGACTTTATATATTGACATTTAAACTATTTAAGGTTATAATTACAGCGAATTCAGGGAGTCATTCCCTGACCGTACCCAAGGAGTGACGTATGCCGTTTATCAGCACCACGCGAGATGATGGTGTCACGGCCCCCGAGTGGGTCGATGACGAAATCGACCGGAAACGCACCAGCCCGAAACTCATTTTTCTTCTGATTGCTGTGGGCCTGATTGCTTTGCTTTTCGGTGGAGCATTAGTTCAAATTAACCACAGCTTCAATGATGAGCTGAAGCTTGTCGATCAAATTGAGCGTGAGCTCAAGGCTTCGGCCGAGCTTAGTGGCTCAGACGTTCAGGGCATCAGAGTTTACCACTACGACGATGGTAGCTTGGTAGCCCGGTGGTCAGAGGGCAACGTTCAGTGCTACGATGTAGCACTTGTCCCGCCATCGAACGGCAATGAGCTCTGGAGTACCGAAACTGTCGCTGAGGACAGCGGCAAGTGCAACAGCTCACATGCTTCGTCCGGCATTGGCAACTAACCTTGCCGGCATATAATCGCTAGTGGACGCGCTAGCGTATGCCTGGGCCCTGCAACTGCAGACGTGCTCCTTCCCTTCTCCTCCGCAGGGACCCAGGCACCGCTCGACCCGGGGGTTTGCTGAGAAGTTCGACTTCTCTCGCCAAGCAAGCCCTCGGGTCATCACCTACCTCACATCATTGATGTGGGGTTTTTTCGTATAAATACTATTTTAAAAGTGACTTCATCTGCTTTGCTATAAGATTTGTAGCATAGTCTGGACTGAGTCTGTAAATCTTATTCATAAATTTAGAATCTTTACCTGCATAAACCCTTAATTGATTATTTTGGATAGCTCTCACGACAAGTTTGGCAACATCGGCAGGAGATTGCGTTGGAATTTTGGCTTTTTTAGCATCCTCCTCGCTCATTGGCGATTTAACACCCGAGTTTTTAGTAATATTGGTAGATGTTGCTCCTGGGAATACCACAGTTACACCTACATTTGTATCAATTAATTCCGAAGACAAGCCTTCGCTTAATAGCTTCACTGCAGCCTTGGATGCACCATAAACGCTCTGGCCAGGCACCGGCAAAAACCCACCCATACTAGAGATATTTACAATATTTCCTTCAGGACGCTTTAATAATTCTGGTAAAAAGGCCTTTATCATATATAGTGTTCCGTAAAAGTTAACACCCATCACCCTATCGATTGCGTCATAATCTAGGTCATTCACTTTTACGAACGGCTGAATAATACCGGCGTTGTTTATTAGCCCATCGACATGGCCCTGATCTTTTATTATTTCTTTAGGTAGTGCTTCGACAGCCTTTTTGTCGGCCACACTGGCCTCATGAATTGATAAATTATCACCCTGCCCACCTAGCTCTTTCTTTAATTCCTGAAGACCCTCTTTACGAAGATCCACCCCAGCAACTTTTCCGCCACTAGCAATAATTGCCTTTGTTATTTCTCGGCCAATACCGCTTCCAGCACCAGTTACTACAAATACCTTATTTTGAATTTTCATACACCCTCCTTGAGTTTATATAAATTATAGCACCTCATTTGCAGGCTATAATATTATTTTTGATTACTGACAAGTCTAGACTCACAAAAGCGAAGAGCGTATCATAAATAACGAACAGGTTTTGTGAAGATAGTTGTGCTAAGGGGGATATTTTTATGTGTAATGTCTTGCCAAGCCAACACCAAAGGGGTTTTATAGTGCGAAATTGGGTGTAGTAAAAAAAACACGTTGACCACATAAATAAGCATGTATATAGTGGTGCATAAGAGCTTTAAAACACTATATACAGACATAAATACCAATAAGGAGGGTGAAATGAGTTTTGAGCAAATAAAAAAACGTAATGGGCAAATGGTTGATTTTGATCGCAGCCGAATCGAAACAGCAATTGGCAAAGCTAGTGATAGTTCGGGCGGAGAAGCTAGTAAAGAAGACATAATATCAGTTGTAGATCAGGTGATAATCCAAGCTGAACAGGCTTTTAGCGAATCTACTCCAGATGTTGAAACACTTCAGGATCTTATTGAGCAACAGCTAATGAAAGATGGCCACTATAAGACCGTGCGTGCATTTATTATTTATCGTGACACCCACAAAGCTATGCGTGAAGCCGAAGCTGCACGTTCAGCCGAAAAGCTTGAGCAAAGCAATCTAAAAGTAACCATGCCCGATGGAAGCTTAGAAAACTTTAGCTATGCAAAACTTTTAAAGGACCTAATTGAGGCAGCTGATGAAATTGCCGACGACGTTGACCTAGATGAAACCGCTCAGATGGTCAAAGGGAGTATTTATGATGGCATTACATATGATGAGCTGGAAGACTCGATGATTATGGCTGCTAAGTCACAAATCGAGATTGATCCACTTTATTCACAGCTATCTGCGCGCTTGATGCTTCGTAAGGTCTACAAAGAAGTTTTAGGTAAAGATTATAAGCGCAATCTATCCGAGACTTACCAAGAGAGCTTTACTAGCTTTATTAAAGATACCGTCAAAGATGGAAGGCTAGACAAACGCTTGCTTAGCTTCGATCTTAAAAAACTAGCCGAGTATATCAAGCCTGAGCGTGATACATTACTCGACTTTATGGGCTTAGATATGCTCCATGACCGCTACTTCATTCAGTCACAAGGCCGCGGTCGACGCCTCGAGGTGCCACAAGGATTCTGGATGCGCATAGCTATGGGCCTTGCAATCGCCGAAAAGAAAGACAAGGACAAATGGGCTATGGAATTTTATGATGTACTTTCCACTCTTCGCTACGTTCCGTCGACTCCTACCCTCTTTCACTCCGGAACTAGTAAACCTCAGCTTAGCTCATGCTTTTTAAATACCGTCGAGGATGATCTTAAACATATCTTCAAGGTTTATCTTGATAACGCCTTAATGAGCAAATACTCTGGCGGTATCGCCACCGACTGGTCAAACATACGTGCTACCGGATCACTTATTAAGACTGTCAATATTCCATCACAGGGCGTTATACCATTTCTAAAAATTATGAACGATACGACAGTTGCAATTAGTCGTTCTGGCAAGCGCAAGGGCGCAACCTGTGCTTATCTCGAAACTTGGCACCTGGATATCGAAGACTTTTTGGAGCTTCGTAAAAACACCGGTGACGAACGCCGTCGTACTCATGACATGAATACTGCCAACTGGGTGCCAGACTTATTTATGGATCGTGTGTCTAACGATGAGCCATGGACACTATTCAGCCCAGACGAAACACCGGACTTACACAACCTATATGGTGCGGCCTTTAAAAAACGTTATGAAGAATACGAGCAAATGGCTGATGAAGGCAAAATTAGTCAATTCCGCAGAATACCCGCAATACAGCTATGGCGAAAAATGCTAACAATGCTATTTGAAACTGGCCACCCATGGATAACCTTCAAGGATGCATGTAACGTACGCAGTCCTCAAGACCACCAGGGCGTGATCCATAACTCTAACCTATGCACCGAAATAACCCTCAATAACTCAGCCGACGAAACTGCAGTGTGTAACTTGGGTTCGATTAACATGGCCAAGCACATCAAGGCTGGCAAGTTAGATAAAGAGCTCATTGAAAATACTACCGAACTTGCCATGAGAATGCTCGATAATGTGGTCGATATCTGTTACTACACCACCAAGGAATGTGAAAACTCAAACCTTAAACACCGCCCAGTTGGTTTAGGAATTATGGGCTTCCAGGACGCCCTATATATGCTTGATATTAATTTTGACTCGCCAAAGGCCGTCGAATTTGCCGATGAATCAATGGAGCTTATTAGCTACCACGCAATTCTAGGTTCAAGCAAGCTTGCCAAGGAGCGAGGGGCTTATAAGAGCTTTAAGGGCTCAAAATGGGAGCGCGGAATTTTCCCAGCCGACACCGTGGACTTGCTAGAAAAAGAGCGTGGACGCAAAATCGATGTTAAGCGTGGTGGAAAATTAGATTGGAAATATGCTAAATCCCATGTTAAAAAACACGGTATGCGCAACTCCAATACCATGGCCATTGCACCAACCGCATCCATATCAAACATCGCCGGCTGCTACCCATGCATCGAGCCAATCTATAAGAACCTATATGTTAAATCCAACATGAGTGGTGACTTCACGGTAATCAACTCTTACCTAATTGAGGATCTTAAAAAACTTAACATGTGGAACGACACAATGGTTAAGAAGATTAAATTCCACGATGGTTCAATACAGAAAATTACAGAAATACCAGAAAAGTTACGCAACAAATACAAGGAAGTGTTTGAAATTAACCCGCTCACCTTAGTAAAAGTTACCGCCCACCGAGGTAAATGGATAGATCAAAGCCAGAGCTTTAATATCTTTGTACATGGCGTTAGCGGTAAGCAACTAAGCGATATCTACATGGCTGCCTGGGAACAGGGCTTAAAGACTACTTACTATCTAAGAAGTTTGGCCATATCACAAGTCGAAAAATCAACCGTTGATACAGCAGAGTTCGGAGCCACTCACAAGCGTGAATCCACTACTGCAGGTGTCGAAGAAAAATAAAATAAATTAGGAGGGTAACACATGTCACTTAAGATGACCGATGTCCGACCAGACATCAACAAACGAAGAGTAATTAACGGCGAAGATGCAGACGTTATCCAGCTTCACCCAATGAAGCATAATTTCGCCTGGGACGCCTACCTGGCTGGCAATGCCAACCACTGGCTACCAACCGAAATCGCCATGCAAGACGATATCGAATTATGGAAGTCCGATAAATTAACCGAAGATGAACGCCAAGCTTTCCAGACTGCTCTAGGGTTCTTCACTACCGCTGATTCGATTGCGGCCAATAACTTAGTGCTAGCATTCTATAAGCACATATCAAGCCCAGAATGCCGAATGTACCTATTGCGGCAATCCTACGAAGAAGCAATACATACACATGCTTATCAATACATCGTTGAAAGTTTGGGGCTTGATGGAGGCAAGGTGTTTAATATGTACCGCGAGAACGCTTCACACTATAGTAAAGCAAAGTTTATCCTTACTTTTAACGAAGGTATCTTTGATGATAACTTCCACACCGGTACATTCGAAAACGACCAAAAATTTTTAGAGAACTTGTGTGTATTCTCGTTAATTTTAGAAGGTATATTCTTCTACTCTAGTTTTGCTGTAATCTTTGGATTCCAGCGTCAAAACAAGCTAGTAGGTAGTGCTGAGCAAATCCAATACATCATGCGCGACGAATCGCAGCATCTAAACTTTGGTATAAACATGATCAATGCCATCAAAGAAGAACAGCCCGAGCTTTGGACCGATGAGTTCCAGCAGCGCATTATAGATCTTGTAAAGGAAGCTGCTAAGCTTGAATACAGCTACGCACAGGACGTATTTCCTAATGGCATTTTTGGAATGAACGCCGATGGTTTCAAGCAATACATCGAGCATGTTGCCGATAGGCGCCTAGCATCGGTTGGCCTACCTAAGCAGTTCCATACCAAAAATCCATTCCCGTGGATGAGTGAAGCTGCCGATCTTTCCAAAGAAAAGAACTTCTTTGAAACTAGAGTTATCGAGTACCAAACCGGCGGAACTCTGGACTGGGATTAGAAAAGAAATACTAGCTTAATACTTTAGAAAGGGTCTCTATGAGGCCTTTTCTATTTTCCCCGGTAAAGTTGTGGTCGCCGTCTATCTCGTAAACCTCAGCACTTCGCACTTTGTGAAGATTGTCGTTATTGACCATCTCATCTTGCTTGGCTGCAATAATTACAGTGGGCTCTCGAAGCGCTAGCTTCTCATAAATCTTTATTGGATTGGTTAATTTCAAGCCAAGCATGAATGATGTAGTTAATAATATTCTACTGCCATCCTTTTTGAATATCATTACAGAGCCATTCTTTCTTACTTTTCGGTTCGGCCTCAACTTAGATCTTTTTGCTGATACAGTACTTGGTGGGGCTAATAAAATTGCTTTTGCGGTATCTTGATTACACAATGCGGCCACTATTGCACCTTGGGAATGAGCAACTACAGTGATTATGGCGCCAGGATCTTTCCTGTATATGTTAGTGATTTTGTTTTTTAAAATCTTTGCCTGTTTTCGATAGCTATAGACCGTTGTTAAATTAGATTTACTATCATGTTTGTTATAATCAAACATAACTGGCTTGTAATCAGGAAAGGCTCTTGCGATGTCGCTAAACATACCATTACTATCTTTGCGCACACCAAATCCATGCGAAAACAATAAATATTTCATGCTATAGACTTTGTAGACGCTTTAAAGATTCGGCTTTGCCGAGCGTTACGAATATATCGAAAAGCCCTGGCGCCTCGGTACGGCCCGTTAGACCAACTCTTAAAGTATAGAATAGTCGGCCTGATTGGACATCTAGCTTTTCGGCAAGTTCACGAAGAGCCTTTTCCACTTGGTCGTGTTCAAAATCGATTGGCTCGATAGCCTTAACCACTTCCGATACCCAGGATTTAATAGTATCAATGTCGTCTTTCTTACACAGCAAGGCCTTATCAACATTTGGAGTCTCAAAAAATATCTCCATTATGTACTTAGCTTCATCGAAACGCTTGATTCGTTCTTTGTCTAGAGCTAGCACGGTTTTGAAATAATTCATGTTTTCTAGCCAGGCTTCTGGCAGGTACGGCTTAATGTGCTCAATAAGCTCTTCATCGCTGAGTTTATTTCGAATGTATTCACCGTTCATCCAGTCTAGGCGATTAACATCAAAAACTGCTGGGCTTTTTTGTACCCTACCAATATTAAACTTATTTATTAATTCTTCTGGGCTAAAAACTTCTTGGGTGGTACCATCGTTCCATCCTAGAAGAGCCAAGAAATTCAAGATTGCTTCTGGAAGGTAGCCTTTGGCTTTATATTCTAAAACATTCACATCACCATCGCGCTTGCTTAGCTTCTTTTTGCCGTCTGGCCCCAGAATAGAAGGTAGGTGCACCCAGGCTGGGCGATCGAATTCTAATAAATCATAAAGCAGTGCATGCTTGGCTGTACTGCTGATAAACTCATCACCACGAATAACGTGGCTTATATTCATAAGATGGTCATCGACCACATTTGCGAAGTTATAGGTCGGAAAGCCGTCGGCTTTAACAATAATAAAATCATCAATTATTTCATGATTACTTTCGAATTCTCCACGCACCTCATCTTTCCACATAGTCTTGCCATCTGGCACTTTAAGCCTGATAGGCATACCTCTGGTAGAAGCTGGTGCTTCAGTCGGTTCCATAGAGTGCTTATATACAAATGGGCGCCTTTCATTGATTGCCTCTGCCTTAAGCGATTCTATCTTTTCGGGTATGGTTTGCGAATAATATGCCAAGCCTTTGTCAATTAGCTTTTGGGCATAATCCTTATAGTGGTTTAGCCTCTGCGATTGAATATATGGGCCATGTTCGCCTGGCTTCTGCTCATACCAAACACCTTCGTCGGGATGCAGGCCAATCCAATCGAGAGATTTGATAATCTGTTCCACCCCTTCTTCAACAAAGCGTTCTCTGTCGGTGTCTTCAAGGCGTAATATGAACTGGCCACTATTAGCTTTAGCAAACAAATAATTAAATAGTGCGGTTCTAATACCGCCAATATGTAAAAACCCAGTTGGGCTGGGTGCAAATCTAACTCTTACAGGATTATTCATACTGATAATTATATCAGATTAAGAGCTTGTCATCAGGTCTTCTGGTGATATCTCATTGAAGTTGCCGTCTGCAAGCTGTTTATAAAAAACGACCTTGGAGCTAGTTTCTTCGGGGTCATAAACATACTGCATTCGATTGGCTGAGCCGTGGCCAGAGTAGAATGTCTTTTTATCTATTATTCTTGGGCCGGTAACTCTATCAATTTTGTACTTTATATTATCTTTTTCAAACTCAATTGACTCTATAATTTGTTTGAGTTTGTTATTGTCTTCAAGTGCCTCTTCTTTGCGGTTGGAATTATCAATAGTATATTGGTCGTCTATAAGATCAACCAATTCTTCCCAGGCTCTATCGTTCATAGGCTAGTAGCTATTTTAATTATTTGATCTTGGTTTAGGTCTTGGCCCTTGCTGTCTAATTTATACCAGGTTCCTTTATTGACCCAGGTGGCTTCATTTTTTCCAAGAACATAGATCGTTAGTCCTTGGGCCTGAAGAGCTAAATAATTTTCAGCTTTTGGTGCAACATAATTTTCGGCTAATGCTTGGCTGTCCCAATCTGTCTTACTTTGAGTTACAGAAATACGATTATCATTAGAGCCACCAAGCAGGCTATAGCTTACTGTACCCGGATTAGTTTGTATTCTTCCTCCCAAGTTATACCCAGCCGGAACGTATCCTGGCATAGTGGCGCTTATTCCCGCCTTAGCGCTAGCGATTTTGAAGGCCAAGCTAGGGTAGTTAATTCTCCATATGTAGGCACCGGTGGCGAATAGGGCAGCAATGCTTACGGCTATGGCTACTGGCTTGGCTACTTTTCCGGCTTTGTTTTTAGACTTTTCTGTATTAGGCTGGCTAGACTTATGTTCTTCTTGTAATTTAGGTTGTTCTGCTGGGCCAGAATAAATATCCGTAGCCATTGCAATTTTATTTTGATGATCCTGTGGCCCTGGTTGGCTAATATTTGGCTGAGCAGCAGTTTGGCTAGTATTCACAGCCGGAGCTTGATGAGTCAGAATATCGGCATTTAAATTAGGATTAGGGTTGTTTTGTGCAACCGCAGTATTAACCGAAGCTTTTAATTGATCAAATTGATCATCTGAAAGCACGCCCGCTTTTTTATCTAGCGACATGGTGCCCATCGCTGCGGCTGCAGGCATGGTATTTGAGGCAGGTATCGGAGCCACAACCTCGTTAGGGGCTGCTGGCGCTTGTGGCTGGTGAGTTGTAATAATTGCTGGAATTGAAATAGCTTCTGCAGGTGCCTGGTCGACTGAAGTCTGGTTTAAAGCAGTAGCTTCTTGCATCTCGGGCTTAGACATTCTAGGTGGAGGGGTGAATTTCATTTCAGCCGAATTAAGTGCTGATAATTCGTCTGAGACTGGGGGCTGTGTATTAAACTTTTGAACAGAGTCTGCGGCCGCTTGAGGCGTGTGTTCTTGAGCAGCATTAATGGGGCTGTTGGTCTGCATTTGCTCTGCAGCGTTGGATTGAGAATTATTAACATCCATCATTGCATTATCTTCTGTAGGAGTCCCACAGCGCATACAAAAATCTTTACCCGCGATTGTAACGCGGTCATCTTCTGAACAATTTGGACATTTGCTTAGTTCTATCATACTCACCCTTTAGATATAACCATTATAAGTTATTACAACATAAGCGTAAAGCTATTTTTGGCTACGTTTTTCTTTTCTGACCTGCTTTATAAAATTAGGAATTGCTAGCTGCCGCCTAATTCTTTTTGGCTGAATGATTAATCTCCATAACCATTCTAAGCTCAACTTTCTCATCCAGGCGGGGGCTCTTTTAATACTGCCCCCCAGTTGATCGTAATCGAAACTACCGCCCTCACCAATTAGCACCTTTGCGTTAAGTTTATTTTGATGTTTAACAATAAATTTTTCCTGCTTTGGAAAGCCCATTGCGCAGAATAACACGTCTAAATTCTTGCTTGCTATATCATCAACAAGTTCAGATTCGGAACTTTCTTCATAGAAACCAGACCAAATATTGACTTTAATATTTTTAAATCTTTTTTCTAATTCCTTTTGGGTTTCTAAGGTATCTTTTGGCCCGCCCAATATGCCTATTTTAAGATTATTTTTGCTAGCTAGCCTTAATAGAGGAAGTGTCTGATCCACACCCGCCATTCTTTGAGACACTATTTGTTGGCGCCATTTTTCTGATTGTAGTCTAAATATCAAACTGAAATACGTAGAAATAATATTACTTCCAATGTTTGGTTTGCCGTACAGGTAGCTAGCAGCCCACTGTATTGCCGAAGAATCAGCTATGTTTATATCTGAACTGTTTAGAAGTTTTTTAACGTCATCGTTTTTACCGGCCAGAGATAAAAACTCCACATAAGGTTTAAATATTATTAGCGGTTTTTTAGTTTCTTTTTTTATATATTCAACTATCAGGCTGTTTATTTCTTCGATTTTATAAACATCAATCCTGACACCTAAAATATAAATTGAGCTATTTTGCATCTATTACTCCTCTAAAGTGCTCTTCAAATTTTTCTTCACTAAATTTGCTTCTGGCATACTCACCGTTAACGGATTTGAAATCTATGCTTTTTTCATATTTTACTATTGCTCGATTTAGGCTCTCTTCGTTAGCATCGTCATAAAATATACCTGTTTTATTTTCTATGACTATCTCCTGAGCACCACCGCCACGAAGCGCAATAACTCCTGTACCTAAAGATATTGATTCAACCATGGTAATGCCAAAATCTTCGATATTGCAAAATATAAATGCCTTCGCTTCTTTAAGTAATTTGTCTTTATGAGAATTGTCCACCCTTCCAAGAAATATAATATTTTCAAAGCCTTCCGCTATCTTCTTAAGTCTTTTAATGTCTGGGCCGTCACCAGCAATAATTAAATTTTTGCCTGAGTCTTTAAATGCCCTAACTGCCAACTCGATATTTTTATACTTTGATAAGACCGATATTATTAAGTAATAATCTCTCTTTTGATTTTCATTATCTGTATGAGTTGGCATACTGACTGGTGGATATATAACTTTGCTATCTTTGTGGTAAAACTTTGTAATTCTATTTTTTACATGTTCACTTATCGCTATGAATTCAATGCTATCTTGAGACTGATAATAGTCCCAAAGCCTGAGCCTGGAGGCTAAGCTAGTAACATACAGCCTACCCATGGAGCCGATCTTTAAATCGTACATATATTTTGGCCAACTATCCCAAAGCATCCTTGCAGGGCTATAGCAATAGCATACGTGTCTTACAGAATTTGGAATATTAGCATTCTTGACCCATGCTGAAGACGAACTAATAACTAAATCATATTCACTTAAATCCCACTTTTGTATTGCTTTTTTTATGAATGGTAACAGGAGCTTGGGTCTTCTTTTTATAAAACTTGGCATTTTCTGGAGATGGGAAGTCTTAATTCGTTTCTCATCTAAAAGACCTTCAAATTTTTTCTTGTTATAAACAATCGTATATATGTCTGCATCTGGATACATATTGGAAAGTTTTATGAGTACACTCTCTGCGCCACCCACTTTCTGATTAAGCCAGTCGTGTAGTATTGCTATTTTCATGAACTTTTTGATTTATATATTCCATAGAGAGCGAACATGCATAGCACTAAGGTTGAATCAGCCCAAGCTTGTAGAAAGATATTAATTACTAAAATTCCTACAGTTGCAGAAAAAAGGCTAGCGGCGAGTGGATTTGATCTATTTCTAATAAAATCGCCCAAGAGTGCGGCAAAGGCAAAAATATACAGCAGTAAACCTATTATTCCAATTTCATAAGCTATTTGTAAAAACCAATTTTCTGGAATTACCGGCTTGTCTGCTCTAAAGCTAGCTGGTCCAGCTGATCCAAGCCCATGCCCAAAAGGCCTGGCTACTATTTCGGAGGCCGTATTTGCTATAGAGTTTATTCTTTGCTGATCCGAGCCCTCTATTCTGCCTTCAAAAACCCTGCCGTGCAATAAAACATTTTGAAGCCGCTCATTGGTTCCTATTTGACTCAAAACTAATACGCCAACTATACTGCCCAACGCCAAACTAGAAACTAGAAAGTAAATTTTTTGTTTTTTGGGTATTGAAATAAATATTGATAGGAAAAAAGTAATAACTGCTCCAATCCACGCGCTTCTGGAAAAGCTCAGTACTATACCGGCAAGAATAGGAATCGAAGACAGGATTGCTAGCCAGTTTTTTTGCTTGATTCCATAAACTAAAGAAAAAGCTAGTGGCATAAGAAGATAAGCACCTAGCTGGTTTGGCCCTCCAAGACTTGAAAAAGATCTATAAAAATTTATTGAGCCATCAATAATTTGACGCGGGTTAATTGTTTCAACTGAATACCCAATTTTTTCTAATAACTCCGGTGGGATCAAAAATGCCTGTAAAATTGCAAGTATAGACACAGCTATAGCTGGCAAAATTACTATCCATTGCAGATTCTTTTTTAAAAATGATTTAGATGCAATTGGTATTTGAGCAATAAAAAACACAGCCAACGCAACTAGATTTGTTTTTATACCAAAAAGTACAGCTTCTGAATTGGGCCTGATAAGTAAGGTTACTATAGCGCTTAAAAAAATAATCAATAAGAACAGAATATTAACCGAGTCAGCCTTAATTGCCAGTCTTTTTTTCGTCAGTTGATACACCACCCAGCAAAGCGACATTATAACCACTAATACTTCTTTCCAGGACTGCACCAAGAGCTTATTGATTCCTAACGAGCCTATAAATGTGCTAATTAATGCATGGAAGGGCATTATTAACAGTATCGCCAAAAGCCCAAAAACGATTACTTCTTTTGAAATTTTTTCTGCTATGTTGCTTATAGATTTCATTTGTTAGTCACAACACTTCTTATATACTCATCGAGGTTCTCTAGGGCTGTGCCAGCTCCCTTAATAACACAAAGCATGGGGTCCTCGGCAATATAGGCTGGCACCCCAGTAACTTTAGTCATGAGTTTATCGATATTTTTAAGCAACGCTCCTCCGCCGGTTATGATCATTCCTCGGTCTATAATATCGCTTGAAAGTTCTGGAGGCGTCTGTTCTAGAACTGATTTTACTGCCATTATTATATCTTCTAAACGATCTTTTATAGCCGCTGTGACTTCTGTGCTTGTAACTTCAATTGTTTTTGGGAGGCCCCCAACAACGTCCCTACCACGAACTTGCATCCTTCTAGGTTTATCCAGCGCTGTTGCAGAACCAATTTTTTTCTTAATTTCTTCAGAAGTCTGAGTTCCAATGACTAAGCCGTGTTTTTTACGTATGTGTTCGGCAATTGCCGAGCTGATTCTGGCACCACCCACTCTGACTGAATTTTGCGCAACAATACCACCCAAGGAAATAATTGCAACTTCGGTTGTACCCTCTCCAATATCAACGATTAAATTACCAGCTGGAGCCGAAATAGGCACATTAGCACCTATTGCTGCTGCAATTGGAGCTCGAATTATATACACTTTCTTTGCTCCGGCGGCAATTGATGCATCAATTACTGCCCTTCTCTCTGTCGAGGTAACACCCGTCGGTACAGTAATCATGAGTTCTGGCCTAATCAGTCTTATATGCCCCGTAATTTTATTAAGAAAGTATTTAAGTAGAGCCTCAGTTATTCTGTAATTGGCAATGACTCCATTTCTTAGCGGCTTAGAAGCGGCAATAATATCTGGTGTTCGCCCAAGCATTTCTTTGGCGTCACTGCCAATAGCAACAATCCTATTGTCTTCAACACTAATTGCAACTACCGAAGGCTCATTAGCAACTAGCCCCTTTTTGGGAATATATACTCGGGTGTTGGCCGTACCTAAATCAATTGCGATTCTTTTACTAAACATACTAGATATTTTATCACTTTGAGCCGATTCTTGATATCTTAACGCCTAGAGATCGCAAACGTCCGTCAAAATGCTCGTACCCTCTATCGATATGTTCAATCCTATCTATTGTTGTTTTTCCGTGAGCAATAATTGCAGCCAGCAAAACTGTAGCGCCAGCTCTGATATCAAAAGAAATTAAGTCTGTACCGTGCAAAACACTTGGCCCCTCTACAAGTCCTACATGGCTGTCACGGACATTTACATGAGCCCCCATTCTTTGAAGTTCAAATAAATACTGCAAGCGTCCTTCATACATGGTCTCGAAAAGCTCTGAAACGCCCTCGGCCTGAGTACATAAAACTGCCATTGGAGCCTGAAGATCACTACTAAAGCCCGGAAATATATCCGTTCTAATTCTCGTTGCTCTAAGCTTTTTCGTTGGCAGTATTTGCAGTTTATTTTTATCTAAAATTTTAAAATTGACTCCCATTCTTGAAAAAGTATTTAACAATGCATCATGGTCGTCGATAACAAAATCCTCGATTATCAAATTTCCCCTGGAAGCAGCGGCAGCAATTGCAAATGTTCCGGATTCCAAATAATCAGGAATGATTCGGCCTTCGCCTGCATTTAATTTTTCTACCCCCTCTATCGTCAACACGTTACTGCCTATACCGGAAATTCTAGCCCCTAAATCATTCAGAAATTCACATAAAGCTACTATATGAGGTTCTGTTGCTGCCATTCTTATTTCGGTTGTTCCCATAGTAATTACCGCAGCTAAAATAAGATTTTCTGTGGCCGTGACGCTTATTTCATCTAACAATACTCTTGCTGAACTAAGTCTTCCTTTGAGTTCAATTTCTGCATCATTATTAACTACTTTGGCACCCATTGCCTTAAGACCATTTAAATGCGAATCCAGTGGCCTTGCACCAATTAAATCACCCCCCGGAAAGCCCATCTTTACCTCCCCAAATCTGGCCAGTGATGGCCCAAGAACCAGAAGCGATGCTCTTAATTTATGAGTTAGCTCAGGTTTTAATAAATTGGGGTTAGCATTTTTGGCATTACAAACCACACTGTTCCGTGTTCTTTCAACTTTAACATCAAAAGATTCTAGGATTTCTATCATTACATCCACATCAGCAATGTCGGGAACATTATGTAAAACGGTGTCTTCGGTAGTTAAAAGCATGGCCGCCAGCATTGGCAAAACATGGTTTTTACTGCCAGCAGTCTTTATTGAACCCTCAAGCTTTGATGGCCCTTCGATAATAAGTTTTTGCAAGAATTTTCCTTTGTTAGTATTTAGATAGATTCAAAACTGGTTTATAATCAACTCAGTAATAAAAATATGATATCACAAAAGACAAGATCTTCGCTCAAGATAACCATAGGAACTATTCTTGTTGCGATTGGAACAATACTTATAGTAGCCTTTTCGTCGGGCTACAATATTGACGTTTTCAGGGGCGAGATATTTTCCACTGGGCTAGTGCTGCTTGGCTCAAACCCATCTGGCGCAACAATAAAAATTAATGGACGCACCATTTCTCAAAAAACTCCCCACAGACTCGAAAACTTTAAGACTGGAGATTTGACGGTTGAATATTCCAGAAATGACTATAAAAACTGGCTTTCAAAATACACTGTAAGGCCTGGCCAGGTAACTTTTGCCGACTACGCCCTTTTAATACCAAATGCAATTGAGCAAAATGATAAGTTTACAGAAATCAAATTTGACACATTACTTTCAAGCACAGAGCGTAATAAAGTTTTTGGATTCTTGAACAGCCCCGGCACAATTTATGAGCTTGATAAATCAAACAGCCCCAGAAAAATTATTGAGTTGCCAGTTAATCCTGCCATTCAGGCCCCAGTTAAATTAACCGAAGGTCAGTTGAGTCGTGATGGCTCATCTTTGTTTGTTAAGGCAAATTACCCAGAGGGCCAGCCGTCGTTTTTCTGGGTCGATAACAACAATGGTCAATTTTTCAATATAGAGCCATCGCTGGGCCAAAAGCCAACAGATGTCAAATTTAATCAAAGAAACTCTAAAGAGTTATATAACCTTGAAGGTGGCAAAATACGAAGGCTAAATGTTGATAATAAACAAATTCTAGATCTTAATATTAGCGGAGTTGCCTCTTACCAAATCGACAAAGATTATCTATATACTCTTGAAAATCTATCCCCATTGGAGCAAGGACAATTCCTAGTACGATATGATTACAATGGCAATAATAGATACGTTCTTACCCAATTACAACCGGCTAGTTCAACCAGAAGCATTACCGCGACGGAATATAATGGCCAGAAAATTTTAGCCATTAGAGACACTGGAAATGGAGATTTAATAGTCTTTAGGCAGGCAGAAGGTAAAAATCTAACCTCAAATATTGGCAACGAAACTAATAATATCAACTTTAGTCCAACTGGGAGATTCTTAAGTTTTACACAAAAGGACACCCTCAAAACTATTGATATTGAAACTGGAGACAGATATTCTGCTGGCTTAGCGGCAGTTAGCTCTCTGAAGTGGCTAAGCAATTACCAAATAGTTCTCTCCAAGGCAGATGGACTATACATAATTGACTTTAATGGTTACAACCTAACAAAGATTCCGCCAAACTCAAACCCACTCGATAACTACACTTTTACAACTCAAATTGATAGTAAATCTATCTACTACTCCCTTTCTGGTAGTCTGAGCTACTATACCCTTCAGCCTCGTGGATTAATTAATTTCAGGTAATCGCTTTACTTCGGTAGGTTGCTGGTTGCTAGAATCTTTATTGTCTCTGCCTCCAGTTAGGCCCGAAAAGAAGTCTGTTATTTGTTGCCACAAACTTGGAGGAGCACTAGGTAGGGTCGAAGACGTAGAAGTTTTATTATTTGCAGTCTTTTGCTCTGACTGAGAAGTGGAAGTATTGAATACGGGAGATATTTGCTTTCCTACAACTACAAACCTTTGCCAACTAGTGCCTGGAGGCGTACAGGTGATGAGTGTAGAGGTAGGTTCGCTTGTTTGATTAAGCACACTTAGATCATTGGGTGCTACTATCTTTGTTTCTGAAACTTTATACACATATTTTCTGGAATTATAGTGTATTTCATAGGTGTCACCAACTGCTAGCTTTTCTAGCAGAACAAATACAAATTTGTAGTTACCAGGCTCCCACCAATCATTGCTAGAATGCCCAAAAAATACTGAATTCCCCACTTCTCCGGGCAGTGCTGTGCCATAATAGTGCACTATTCCGTCTCTTAATGCGAAGAGCACATCGGCCTCATTGGTTGTGTTTATAAAAACTAAAGGTGCAGTTACCCCAATCTTAGGAATAATAATTTCATTTTGTGGACCAACAACTTCAGCTTCTGTATTTTTAGAAGCCTGTTGGTTTTTATCTTGGGCTTGTTCTGTTGTTGTCTGAGCCTTTGGTCTGTTAAACAAGAACATAAATTGCGATATAAACCACTGAGAATTAAATATCAGCAAAAACACCAGAACTGTTCCAACAACCAGCTTGGCATTATGCCAATGCTTGTGTTTTCTTATTTCCGATAATTTTTGCCTTGTAGTTTTCTTTTGATTTGAATCTTCTGGACGATCTTCAGATTCGTCTGGCTTCAAGTCGATTTTGGGATAATTCGACAATTCGTAATGCTCAGTAGTGTTGTCTTGTGTTTCAAGTTGAGCTCTGGTGCTTAAATCACCCTGCGCATGAGGTGCTATGTTTGATTCGTCTGTAATTCTATTGTGATTAATTTTTGTAATCTTATGATAATTTTCTTCCCCTGGTTTAGAATGCTCAACTGAACTATGCTTAAGCTCCTGCTTAGGCTCTAACCCCAAAGAGATCTCTTCGCCCTCATTCAACTGGCTTGAGTGTTTTTCAGTATCGTCGTTGTTTGGATGTATAATCTTCATATAATAATTCTTTTGCTTGATTTACTTCTATTATATATAATATGAACTACTTATTCATCTGCTAAAAATGTTTTTTAAGCCAGAGTGGTGGAATTGGCAGACACGCACGACTCAAAATCGTGTGCTCGCAAGGGCGTGTGGGTTCGACTCCCACCTTTGGCACCATTAGTTATCAAAACTTTTCTTCAAGATACTTTTTAACAGATCTTAATCCTTCCGTTTGCATCTTTCGGGTTAAATAGCCCGCTGCCTGACAATACCTCAGCCAATCAGCTTCAAGAGGTATTTTTTTATCTGACATTAGGCTCGCCAAAAAGCCAATAAAATCTTCTCTTAGGATGGTTTCTTTTGAATTAACTATGCAGGCTGTATCTTTATGATTGTTGTCTAGGCAGATTATTTGATTTTTATCAAAAAACACTACTGGGCTCTTATTTTCCTGAGCATAAGACTGAACAAGTCCGGCAGTATGGTTAAGTCCAAAGTTGTAATTTGATTTTATTTTATTCTTATCGGCAATTATAATCTTCTGACCAACAAAATCTACATCGTAAAATATCTCGGGATAATCGGTAATAATTAGCCCCTTAAAGTTATCAAGAAGCTTAATCATAAATAATTCCATATCTGAGTTTAATTCTTTACCTGCTAGAAAAATAATTATTTTACAATTTCTTAAGCTTTCTATTCCATCATCTATGTTTGAGTATCCAGGCGTCTTTTTAGGCTTTAGGGATACATCGACTGCAAAAGCATCATGAAACTGCCTCTCGTCTGCTACTAAAGCAGTATTATGAGACATCTCATTTATTATCTGGTAAATTGAGCTAACTTCTTTTATGGTTACATTTTTAGATGTAACTATACCAACCCATGAAGCCTGAATTTTACTTACTGGTCGATTGAAGAAAATTTCATCAAAATCTTTAGTAGATGAATCTAGTCTGAATTGCATGTTATTCATTCTATGCTCTCACATAAAGATCAAAAAGCTTTTTATCAAATAGTTTTGAATAGCTGAATTTTTGCTCAGGTGACGAAATAATCTTTATGCTCTTCATGACTCCTAAAATAATATATTTTGTCTCATCTTCTGCTGATCTACCCAAATCCATTGTTAATCTAGATATAAAGATATCCGATTGTACACCTCTAAATTCAGTCTGCCTTTTAAAATTAAAGGTATTTTGTTTTCGTGGCCTCAAATAGTCTGGAAGTATAGAAACAAGTTCTGATTGCTTGGCTCGGGGTAGTGTAAAATACCACGCATCTATAAATGACCGAGCATAATTCTCGGCCTGACTGGAGTTTACCGCTCCACAATACTGTCCAACTAGGGCTGTAAAGTAATCTGGCATATCGGCGTTACTATAACATTTTTACTGCTATAAGTCTATGATTTAGATTTGATTGTTTTGATCTTGTTTTCGGCGTTCTTTAGGTGATTCTCTATTTCGCTAGCTATCTTACTTCCCCTGTCGAATTTTTCTATGGCCTCATCAAGATCTACTTCGCTACTTTCTAAATAGTCGGTTATCTCCTGGAGTTCCTTTATAGCTTCTGAATATTTAAAACCTGAGTTCGGTTTGCTGTCTTTTGGCATCTTTTTCTCCTGCATCAGCCTTAATATTTATCTGTCCTTTATGCAATTGTATCATAAGCTCTGCGCCTGAAATGTATTCATCAGATGATTTAATTACTTTTCCATTAACTCTTGTTATGCTGTAGCCTCTCGATAGTATCGCCGACGGGTCAAGGCTTTTTAGTAATTTTCTTTGCAATTGTATTACGGACAAAACAGCCTGCATATGCCTGTCAATAGAATTGATGCTTCGAGTATGGCTATCTGCGGCAGTATGTCTCATATTATTGATCCTAGCTTCGATGCTATAGTAAAAGCTGTCGAGCACGGATCGCCCCTTGGCAGAGATGCCTTCTAGCATATTAAAATTTCTTAACTGAATGGCACCAATCTTCTCCAGAAGCTCATTTTTATCGGGCACTAGTCTCCTGGCTGCATCGGTTGGTGTGGCACCCCTAACATCTGCCGCCAGCTCAGATAGAGTTATATCGTCCTCGTGGCCGATTGCAACAAGAGTCGGTATGTTGCTGGCATAAATTGCTCTTACAACTTCTTCCGAATTAAAAGCCTGCAAATCCTCGGCACTGCCACCTCCCCTTATGACAACCAGCACATCATAACTGCCAAACATATTCATATGTTCAATTGCCTTAGATATTTGATCGGGTGCGCTTGGGCCCTGAACCTGCACTTGGATATGTTCCACGTCTAAACCCGACCAACGGTCCTCTAAGATAGTTATAAAGTCATTAAATGCAGCCGCCTGATTTGATGTTACCAATCCAACCCGCTGAGGATAGAGCGGGAGTTCTCTCTTACGATCTTCTAAAAACAATCCTTCTTTTTCAAATTTCGACTTGAGCATTTCAAAGGCACGCTTTACAGAGCCCTCACCAGCCAACTCGACTTCTTTAACGGTTAGACTGAATTTTCCCCATTTAGTAAGCTGGGGTGTGGCTTTAACTCGAATCAACATTCCATCCTCAAGTTCAGTTTTAAGCTGATAAATAGTCATAAAACAGCCGACTAAATTATGTTCGTCCTTTAGGTCAAAAAATATCCATTTACTTTGGTTAATTTTAAAGCTCGAAACCTCTCCCTCTACAACCACTTCTGGGTAAGCAAAAGTAAGCGTCTGATTTAATAAAGAATTAAACTCCGAAACTGTAATAGCATCATTTCCCATCCAGCATTGTCCGTTTGTAAAAATAAAGACCAACAGGTAAAAACAACCAAAGTGCTATTATCCTAAAAACAATCGAAGCAGAAAAGCTCAAGTCAAAGCTCAATCCAAGGCCAACAAGTATACTAACCATGCTGATTTCAAAAACCCCAATACCCGAAGTGAAAACTGACAATACAGAAAGGCCGAGGGCGATTAGGTACGCCGCAATAATTACTCCGGGGTTTGGATAAACTCCAAAAGCAATAAAGACCATATAAAGAGATAACAAGTCAAAGCCCATTGAAGTAAAACACCATAAAAATGGCTTAATTAGCATGCGCCAATTATTTTTAAATTCATAAAGCGTTTCATAGAACTTGCTGTTGAGTTCATGTAGCTGCTCACGTTCTAGGCTGTGTTTTTTAAATTTTTTTAAGATCCAATTAGTGGGTCGGGTTAACATGTAAGTTATTTTCTCGGCAATTTTTCTATTTAATAAAAGTCCGACTACGATAATAGAGCCAACCAAAACAAACACCAAAGCAATCATTATTAACCTGAAGCTGACCATTTCAATTTTTTGTGACAAAAAAAGCATTAAAAGTGCAAGAAGCAGGTACACAATAAAAGAAATAGCAGTAAATCCGAACCAAAAAGCCTGAGCCACAGTAGTTGTATGGGCCGAAACCTTGTGCTTTCTAAATTGCCCTCTTAATAATGCTACGCCGCTAATTCCACCACTCGGAAATACTGTATTTGCAAAGTTCATAGTAATTACATCCTTATAGATAGATTTGAAAGGTATAGGATGATTGAAATTTTTTAAATAAACCTGGAAATATTTTGCGTTTGCAAAATATGCCAAGTATCGAATGGCGAATACAATCAGCAGCAAAAATACATTGATATTTTTTATAATATCCATAAAATTTTGAAGCTCACCAAACTGAACTATCGCAAATACAGTTATAAAAACTAACGCAATAAAAAATAAGACATGTCTTAATCGCATAAAGCTATTGTACATCAGCTCGCGCTTAAGTGGTATGAGGTCTATAATATAGTTATGTATTTGTATATATTAGGACGAGAAAGAGATTTGTGTTTGGCCGAACTAGAGAGCAAGGATAAAAATGTTGAGCTAATAACAGAGCAGATTGCTGTGTCAAAAAAATTATTTGATATCAATAATCTGGGCGGCACGATAAAAGTAGGTGAAATTATTGCCAATAACGTCTCAAGTATAAATGAGCTTCAAAAGGAAATAATTAACCACTGTAAGGATATTGAGATAGAGACTAAGTTTAATTATGGAATTAGCTATTATGGAAATTCGAAAATTAATTTTAATCAAATTGGGATAAAACTAAAAAAAGAGCTTAAATCAACTGGCTTAAAGCCGAGATTTGTAATGCCTAGTGATGGCGCAATACTTAATGCTGCCTCTATAAAGCACAACAAGATATTCCCCGATGGACGTGAATTTATCGTAGTGCAGTCAAAAGATAAGATGCTTTTAGCAGTCGGTCTGTCTTTTCAGGATATAGATATGTACTCTAAAAGAGATTATGAAAAACCATGCAGGGACCGAAAAGTTGGCATGTTGCCCCCCAAGCTTTCGCAGATAATGATCAATTTGGCCAACCCAGATGATAATACTGTAATATGCGATCCATTTTGCGGATCCGGCGGCTTACTTATGGAGGCCTCTCTAATGGGCTATGACAGTATAGGCAGTGATTTATCGGATGATATGACAAAATGTGCTAAAAAAAACATCGAATGGTTTTTGGATAATTTCAATGCCAAAGGAAAAGTGGAAATTCTGAAATCAAACGATGCAACCAAGCTTAAATATCCAAAAGAAAGTTATAGCGTGGTAACTGAGGGCTTTTTGGGAATTAATTTTCTTTCTAAACCAACCAAGCAGCTAATAGATGAGCAAATATCGAACCTAAAAAATATATATGTTGAGTTTTTTAAAAACCTGCTCTTACAGGAAAGGCTACCTGATGTTGTTTGTATCTGCGTGCCATTCTGGAGGGTAAACGAGCAAACGATCAGGCTCAATCTTATTGACGAAATTGCCAATCTGGGCTATACTATTGTGGAGTTCAAATCTGCTCGACAAAGTACTCTCAACTACTACAGAGAGGGTCAATTTACAGGTCGGCAGATTGTTGTATTTAAACCAAACAAGGAGAATTAATTATGTCAAAGACTAAAGCTGGTGGTTCTACAAAAAACGGTAGAGATTCACAATCAAAAAGACTTGGGGTTAAGCGCTCTGGTGGACAAGCTGTTCAGGCCGGAGATATTATAATTCGCCAAAGAGGCACTAAATTTATAGCCGGTTCTCACGTAGGAATTGGCAAAGACCACACTCTATTTGCTCTTAAATCAGGATCGGTTGAATTTAAAACCGTTCGTAAGCAAGCCTTCACTGGCAATAAAGAGCGCAGATCACTTGTTAGCGTTGTAGCTAACGCTAGCTAATCCATATAGTCATTCATTCAAGCCGCTTTATTGCGGCTTTTTTTGTGCAATGGTACCGTTGGTGGATTTAGATGAGAGCAATGACTTTCTGTGCTTCACAGAGGCTACAAAATCTCTAAACAATGGGTGGGGCTTATCAGGTCTAGATTTGTATTCAGGATGGAATTGACTCGCAACAAAGAAGGGATGGTCCTTATGTTCAATTATTTCAACTAACTTGCCATCAGTTGAAGTAGCAGCAATAACCAGACCAGCTTTCTCGAGGGTTTCTCTATAGTCATTATTAAACTCATACCTATGGCGATGGCGCTCAATAATTTTAGTTTTTCCATAGGCCAAGTAGGATCTAGACTTTTTGTTAAGCTTTGCTTCATAGTCCCCGAGACGCATACTTCCTCCAAGATCAACATTAATTTGATCAGGCATTATATAAATTACTTTGTTTTTTGCATCTGGATTCATCTCGCTACTATTAGCCTCTTCATCTCCCAATACCTCTCTAGCAAAGTCAATAACAGCAACCTGCATCCCCAGACAAAGTCCGAGATATGGTATGTTGTTTTTTCTTGCATACCTTGAGGCAGCTATTTTGCCTTCTACCCCTCTCACACCAAAGCCGCCAGGCACCAATATGCCATCTAGATCTTCTAAATTTTTATTACTTAGTTCTATTCGTTCTGAATCTACCCAAATTATTTCGACATCAAGATTATGATGCCAAGCTGCAGCACGCAATGCTTCAAAAACACTTAAATAAGTATCTTCATTTGACATGTATTTTGCGATAACACCTATCGTAATGCTTGGCTTGTTTGATCTTATTTTATCTACTAAACTGCTCCAGTCTTTAAGATTTGGCTTACTGCAAGATATTTCAAGCCTAGAGCAAATATAATTACCAATACCGCCCTCCTCCATCCTTAGAGGCACCTCATAAACGCTAACTGCATTGGGCAATGCAACAATCGCATCTTTTTCTACATCACAATACAAACTCATTTTTTCAAAAGCCTCAGCATTTACAGGCTCATCCGAACGAACAAACAAAATATCTGGCTGTATACCAGCCTCTCTTAGATCTCTTACACTATTCTGCGCTGGCTTTGTTTTAAATTCCTTACTAACTCCAAGGTAGGGGATGTAGACAACATGACAATACAAAACATTCTCTTCTCCAACTTTTCGCTTCATTTGTCTAATTGCCTCAATCCAGGCCATTGCTTCGTAATCCCCAACTGTACCACCAACTTCTGCTATATGAACATCGCTGTTATCTGCTGATGATATAATTTGATTCATAATTTCGTTAGTTATATGGGGGATAATTTGAATTGTCTTTCCCAAAAATAAACCTTTCCGCTCATCTGAAAGTACTTTGGAGTATATCTTGCCACTCATTGTGGATGATTTTTTTGTTAGTTCTCTATCGATAAATCTCTCATAGTGACCCAAATCTAAGTCCGTCTCTCCACCGTCACACGTAACAAAAACCTCTCCATGCTCGGAGGGATTGAGCGTGCCGGCATCCATATTTAAATAAGGATCACACTTTTGCATTGTGACCCTCAGAGCTCTAGAGGATAATATTTTACCGAGTGAGGCGGCAGATATTCCTTTGCCTAGACCAGAAATTACGCCGCCGGTAACAAAAATATATTTTGTGTTTGATTTTTTTATAACTCCCCCTCCAACTTAATTATTAGTTTATATAATAGCTCTTAGTTTTGCAGCAGGTCAATATAAAAAGTTATTTATTTCTTGCTTGGCAAGCTCGAGGGCCTTATCTAGCTGAGGGTCGCGATTGTTATTCGCATCGTCAGTACTTAATTTAACTTCAAACTCTGGTCTAATGCCTTCTTTACTGATATTTACTCCTGCAGGAGTAAACCAATTTGCAATAGTAACCTTCAGAGATGGACCCTTACAGCTACTTGTAAATAATACATTGTTTAAGCAGATAACTTCTTGAACACTACCCTTGCCGTAAGATTTTTCTCCTACCAAGATGGCATTATCCTTGTCATTTAATGCGCCTGCTAATATTTCGGATGCTGAAGCACTTCCTTCATTTATTAAAACAACTACTGGTAGGTCTGTTAATGCGCCTCCGGGCCGAGCTGTATCTACTTTATTCTTAGAGTTTCGAGATCTCTCCTCAACGACCACACCTTCACTATAAAACTCAGAAGCAACATCCACGGCCGACTGCAGATAACCGCCGGGATTATCTCTTACATCTAATACTAAAACTTTTGCCCCTTGAGTATTTAGAGTTAAGCCTGCTTTACGAACTTCTTGCGCAGTATCATCGCCAAAGCGACGTATCTTAATGTATCCAACGCCATCGGCCTTCATTTCGCTTGTTACACTAGGAACACTGATTAAGTCACGTGTAATTTCTATTTCTTTTGGCGATTCACTACCCCTCACTACAGTCAATTTAACATTGGTGCCCTTTTCGCCACGTATTTTTTTGACAGCTTCATCTATGGTCAGAGTTCTCGTATCAACCCCATCAATTGCAGCAATATAATCCCCCGCGCGTATGCCGGCCTTGTCAGCAGGAGTTCCATCGATTGGAGCGATAACGGTTAGTCGGTCATTCTTTTGACCAACCTCAATGCCTATACCTGAAAGCTCGCCTGCTAAATCATCATTTAGCTCCTTATTAGATTTTTCATCCAAAAATACAGTGTACGGGTCGCCCAAGGAAGCAACGGCACCTGCGGCTGCTCCTTCAGACATTTTTTGATAATCGATATCTCCATTGTATTTGTTTTGCAAAATAGACTGAACCTTATTAAGTAAGGTAGTATCAAGCTTCTGTTTACTTAATGAAGGGCTGGTTATTATCCCTACTAGCCAGAAGCTAAATATTCCAAGCAAAAAACCTACTCCCAAAACAAGGGCGTTTTTCTTTGTAATTAAAGAGTTTTTATTGGTTGGTTCTTTTTTCATAGATAATTATTTAAAAGTGTATAAACTGCAAGCCGGCAATTGTCACATCACTAACCGAATATCGGCCGTCGAATCCAGCGTTATATTGGCTCACCCGAACCTTGCCGTTGCCCAGAATTGCTTCAACATACATTACGTGACCATAAGGACCGGAATTGTTGACAGCAACATCACCTACTCTAGGATTTCCATCGACTGGTATGCCAGCAGCTCTGGCATTGTCATCCCACTGATTGGCGTTACCGCGGCCTCCCCAGTATGGCATATTCCTTCCAGAAGAGGCAACCTTCCAGGCAGTATAGCTTACACACTGACGTTTATACATCCCCCAAGGATCTGGCATGCTATTTGGGAATGGAACATTGGCCCAGGGGTAACTTCCAGTACCACCGTATTGAACATTCGATGAATATGAACTAATAATAGCTGCTTGCTGGCGCTTTAGCTCTGCAATTCTTGCATTATCTTCTTTGATCACATTGCGATAATTTGCTTCTTCACCCTGAGTTCTGGCCAATATCGATGCTTGCTCAGCTCTTTTTACTGCGATACCATCAACTACTTCTTTTTGCTGTGACGATTGAGCATTAAGTTGACCTTTCTTCTGGTCAAGCTCTTTTTTTAGCTGCTCTATTTTGTCTAAATTGTCGTCAACTTTCTTTTTGATGGCTCCAAGATATTGTTGTTGCGAAACAAAATCACTTAAATTTTTACTAGAAGCCACAACTTCTAGTGGGCTAATCTCGCCCTGTTTGTATATCATTCGGAGATTTTCTTTCAAAATTTCTTTTTGGCGTTCCATTTCTTGATTATTTTTTTCGATTGTTGCTTGGGTTTTTTTGATTTCAAGATTTGTTAAGTCAAGCTGGTTTTGAGCAGCACTGATTTCAGCTTCAATACTTGCAATTTTACCTTTTAGCGTATTGACTTCAGATTTTTTAGCATCTGCAACTGCAGTTGCATCGCGCACCTTGCGGTTTAGGGCAGCAATCTGCTCATCGAACTGATCGGCCTTGGCCGGTCTGGAAATAGTAAAAACCAGCGACATAATTAGCGCCAAAATTGTAGTTGCTATTAATGCTGATTTTGTTTTATTTAAGATCAATCGATTACCCTCCGTAACATAACTATTATAACATAATTTAATTTCAAATGCGAGGTTTTCAGAGCTTTAAATGTCTTGATATAGCAAGCCAACTTGAAACCGCACCTATGAATATTCCTAGCGCGTATATGCAGAGTACTACTAGCCAGAAATTTGTACCAAAATAAGCCATCGCTTGGCCAGCGTTAAACTTGTCTATTAAGAACTGGCCAGCAACTCTTCCGATAGGAATTAAGGCAATTGTTGCAATGGTTGCACCAAAAACACCATACATTGACCCTTCAACTATAAATGGGCCGCGAATAAACCACTTAGTTGCTCCTACTAGCTTCATAATTTCAATCTCTTCTCGACGAGTAAAGATAGCCATTCTGATTGTATTAAAAATAATTAAAAGCGCGATTACTAAAAAGACTATGCTCAGAATTGCACCAACCCTAGTTACTCCATTACTTATTTTAATTACGTTCTCAATTACACCCTTACGATTGTCGTCGCGGCTATCGTAGCTAGTTTCGGTTATTATAACGGCCTCTGGCAGTTCGCGGATTTGCTTGTTGATACCTCCGATATCATCTAATTTTTCGAGCTTTACTTCCAAAGATGCTGGCAATGGATTGCCAATTTCTGTGGCTGATTTGGCCAATTTTTTTCCTTCTTCGCTACTGTTTTCTAAACGCTTTAATGCGTCTGCTTTTGAAACAAATTCAACAGATTCAACTCCACCCGACTGCAAAACTTTATTTTGCAGCGCTTTTATTTGCTCGTCTTTAGCGTCGTCAGAAATAAAAACAGTTAAATCAATTTTTTGCTGAACTTCATTAAGCTGAGATCTCACAAAAAATATCGAAAAAGCAAAAAAGGTCATAATTAACAGAGTTACTGCCATTATTGCGGTTGCGGCAGTACTTAACCAAGCATTTCTGAAAGTATTGCGAAAACCACTTTTAAATACCCTCCAAAGCGTAATCATAGACTATATTTTCCTACTTTTTCGTCTTTAACTACGCGCCCACGGTTAATTGTAATAACGCGCTTCTTTAAGGCATCGACAATTTCTTTATTGTGCGTGGTAAGTACAACTGTAGTGCCAAAACGGTTGATCTTTAATAGCAATTCAATAATATCCCAAGAATTCTTTGGGTCTAGATTACCTGTGGGCTCATCAGCGATGAGTATTTTAGGATTTCTTACCAGAGCCCTAGCAATAGCAGTTCTTTGACGCTCACCTCCTGAAATTTCACCCGGATAATGGTGGGCTTTTTCGCTTAAGCCAACCAGTTGTAAAATTTTGGGAACAGCTCTTTTGATTTCGGTGTTTTTAACTCCCGAAACTTCTAATGCAAAGGCTACATTTTCGTATACAGTGAGGTTTGGTAGTAATTTAAAATCTTGAAATACTACACCAATTTTACGGCGCAAATGAGGAATATTAGACTTATCAATTGTGTCGTAGTCGATACTGCCTACAATTATTTTACCGGAAGTTGGAACTTCTTCCTTGATAAGTAATCGGATTAGAGTACTTTTACCAGCACCCGAGGCTCCAACCACAGTTACGAACTCCTTTGGTTGAATGTGCAGTGAGGCGCCTGAAAGCGCCACCGTCTTGTTTGGGTAAATAACGGTAACTCGGTCGAGTAAAATC
Source organism: Candidatus Saccharimonadota bacterium (assembly GCA_014191035.1). Taxonomy (GTDB): domain Bacteria; phylum Patescibacteriota; class Saccharimonadia; order CAILAD01; family BJGX01; genus BJGX01. The sequence goes on along the minus strand of BJGX01000002.1, from coordinate 25,704 downwards.
ATATAATAACTATCTTAACAAAATTTATGAAAAATATAAAGCTAATCCTTACCGACTTGTGAGCTTAAATAGGCTTCTATGATTGGCTCTAGGTTACCATCAAGTACACCCTGCGTATCACTTGTCTCAAAGCCACTACGGTTATCTTTTACTTTTTGATATGGATGAAGTACATATGATCTTATCTGGCTACCCCAATCAGCCGACTTGGTAGCCTTAAGCTTGCTGACATCGCCCTGGTGCTGTTCTCTGGCTAATTCAGCCAGTCTACTAACTAAAATGTTCATGGCTCTCTGTTTATTTTTAAGCTGGCTCCGCTCGCTTTGAATGGAAACCACAGTTCCGGTTGGCAAATGGGTTATTCTAACTGCACTATCGGTTGTATTTACGCTTTGCCCACCTTTACCGCTACTTCGATAGGTATCAATCTTTAAATCTTTTTCATCGATATCAAACTTTGCTTGTTCAATTTCTGGAATTACGTCTACCAGTGCAAAAGAAGTCTGGCGTAAATTATCAGAATTGAATGGGCTTAGGCGAACCAAACGATGGACTCCCTTTTCAGATTTCAGCTTTCCATACGCAAACGGCCCGCTGATTCTTAATGTAGCACTTTTTATACCAGCTTCTTCGGAAGGACTTTCCTCTAAAATCTCTGCTGACAAATCGGCTTTTTCGGCATAACGTAAATACATACGCATTAGCATTTCTGTCCAATCAGCTGCATCTGTACCTCCAACACCAGCCGATAACTGCAATATTGCTGGGGATTTATCGTACTCACCATTTAGCTTAACTGCTACCAACATCGTACTTGTACGATTAATTAGCTCCTCTATTGTGTTTTCATAATCATTATTATCAGGCTCTAATTCAATAAGCTCCAGTGTGGTCGAAAGGTCTTCTTTTAAGCTATTCCATGCATCTATATAAGATTTAAGAGATGAAGCTTCTTTGGTGACTTGCTCTGCTCTTTCTTGATTATTCCACAAATCTGGACTTGCCATTTCCTCCTCTAGCTCAGCTAGCTTTGTTGCGTCTGCTTCTATATTTAGCTTTTTTATCGCATCCTCTACCTCATTTAGGCAGGTGGTTAGCTTTTCGATATTGTTTTTCATAATGTCTATTATATAACTTATTTTCCTATAAAAGAAAAAGACCCCGTATGGGGTCTAATTCTTAATTTTATTTATATTAGCGGTTTGACTTTTTCTTAAGAGTTTCGGCTACAGCCTTTTTACTCTGTCGGTACTTAATTGCACCAATAGCCATCGCACTTGAACCAATTACTCCTAATAGTCCAGCTTCAACACCTGTTTGAGGCAAAGTAGCGCTCACAGGGGTAGAAGGAACAACAGATGGAGTTGGGGCTGGAGGAGTTGGAGGAGCTGGAGGAGTGGCACAGTTAGCGTCCTTTTTAGTAGTTACGCTAGCGGTGTCATTAACCTTAGCTACTCCAGTGGCTTCAGCTTCGGCAGTGTTTACCAAAGGCTTCACGCCACATTCTTGAGGTGTAAATGGTGTTGCAACAGTAGTTCTAAAGCGGAAAAATCCGTTTGAACCTGGCAATACATTACCTAAACCTACTCCACCCTTGAACAATCCATCGTCAGCAACCGGACTACCATTAGGGTTGTTACCGTCAAAGAATGTTACCGATCCAGGAACTAGCTTAAGATTTGCTGGCAAACTGTCTCTAATTACAGCATTAGTAGCAGTAGCAGTACCGGTGTTCTTGTATTCGATCAACCAACTAGTAGTTGGAGTTGAATTAGAATCGTTCATGTTAACATCAAGGTTTTCCTGCCAGTTTGTAGAACCAGGAGTGGTTACCTTTTTCTGTACGCTCAAAGCAGGTCCATTGATTTTAACTTTCAAGGTTACAAATGCATCATACTCGAAACATCCAGGGAAGTTACCGTCCATGTTTTGGTAACCCACAGGGGCACCAGGACGATTAACATTGAATTGTGTGTCGTTATTTACAATTGTGTCTGGAAGTGCAACACCGTTAGGGTTTGCACGGTTAGCCAAACGAGCTGATCCTTTAACAAATTCCATGCTTACTGGCACAGAAGAGTTAAAGTCAATTGAGTCAGCTACCCAACCAGGATTGGTGTTATCGGCAACGATATAACCAAAACTTCTAAGTTGAGTTGAAGTGGCAGTTGGTAAGAATACCTGTAAACGAGTATTTCTAGCAACGCCTGGACCATCAAAGTTTGTGCCATTTAGGCCTGGAGCAGCACCGTTATGAATATACATTCTAAGGGTTACTTCTTGTCCAGGAGTTACAGCAAGCTTGTCTTGATACTGTCCGTTTGTTTGTGTTGCGGCGTCAAAAAACGCACGTTCGTCACCATAATATGGTGTGTTTACCCAAGAGTTAAATACTGGGTATTGGAATGCTTCAGATTCTGGGCCAGTATAGGTCTTAGTAGGCCTATTAGCTGGTTCGTATCCGGCAATCGCAGTTATTGGAATAATTATCACAGCAGCTAGAGCAGCGACAAATACACCCAATTTGGCAAAAGATTTAAGTTTCATAGATTCTCCTTTGAAACAGTTAATTAATAAGGATGTTTCTTAAAAACGATGGCTATTTGGCTTTCAAAGATCAAACGCTAATTACGGTAATGAATAATACCACTTTTGGTTATATTTGTCAATACTTTTAAGCATTAGCTTTTAGCAGGGCTGCAACCCTGAACTCAATAAGCAATTACTTACTAGGTTCAAGTTTGAAGTTTGGGCTTGTGCCCGGGGGATTTTACTCCCCCAGGCCAAGCGAGGTAATAGCCTCACCTTAGCCCGGAATCATTCCCGGGTTAAGGTTCTGGCTTGGTGGTGGCGATGCCGTCGTCGGTGGCACGGTGACCACAGACGTCGGCGTTGGCGCCGGTGCCACCCAGGTCGGGGGCGGCGGATCCTCCGGAGAGTACCCGTCGCTGCCCCTGTTAATGGCTCCCCCCTTACCGGGTTCACCACCAGCCCCTGGCTGCACCGTACAACGCACTCCTGCGTTGTCGATACAGGGCGGTGGGGTGGCCGGTGCCGGCCCCTTGCAGACCCGAGGGTCACAGGTGGTCGGCGGGTTGGGCCGAGGACCAGGGCCAGGCGTTGGTGTTGGTGTGTCGCCCGAAGGCGTCACGCTTCCACCAGGCACCGGGGGTCCAGGAATACCAGGAAACACAGGCTCGACAGGCTGAAAGCCACAGTCGAGCTTGAGGTTGTCAACTGAGCCGTCAGCATAGGTGAAGCGAATCACCTTGTACTGCGGCCTGTCAACAACATCCTGATAGATGGTCGGCACAGGCGTGTCGACCATGTAAAGAGTCTGGTAAGACTCCGTCATTTCGACAATTTCGACCTTGACGGCGGTTGCTTCACGCTCCTCCAGAGCAAGCACATTCAGTGCCCACGCTTCGGGATTGTCCTGCAAGCCTTCCGTCTGAAAGAGCCTCTCTTCCGGGCTGGTGTAGTTCCGGGCCTGGTACTGACGGTGAGCCACCGTCAGTGCCGGATCCACACAGCGCCGGTAGTGGAGCTGCTCCAAAACGAGGTCGATGTTGCCATCGCCAACTGCTGGACCGAAATGGTTCACCTCAACCGGCAGGTCATGCCGGAAGTAGTGAACGGGCCCAGGGCAATCCGCAACCTTGGGAGGAAGCGGATTTGCATCGGCCGGTGGCTCGGAAACCACCTGCTTGATGCCACCCACGAGCAGGAACAAAAGCAGTAGGGTACAGAGACCCCCTGCCAAGCGCTTTCCGTTGACGTGAGCCATTCAGCTCACCTCCTCTCCCAGGTTGGGATAAGGTGTGCTATTTCGCGATTGCGGGCTAGCACATGTGTACCCAATCGATAGTGACGGCTTATCGATCAACAGCCCCCAGGAACTTCCCCTGAGAATTACGGTCAGTTTTTTATGAGGTTGACATGCCCCTTTTAAACGACTTAGGCGTCGACCCGATCCTGCTGAGTAGTAGCCGTAGAGGGCTGCTGGTTCTCAGCGGGCTGCTCCTTCATGACCCACACGTGGCGGGCCTGAATTTGCAGACCGAGTCGAAGCTTCTCGAAGCTTGCCATCACGAAGAACGCCGCAGCGCCAACGATGATGCTAGCCCAGAAGTCCTTGTTGAAGTTCCAGTCCTGAGCGATCCACGCATTCAGCGCGAATGCGGTCAGGAGGAAAGCCACTGCACCAACGATGAAAGCCTCTACCCAGGGGGTGTCGAACTTTGCATCGGTCGTGTGAGCGACCTCAACACCGGAATTCTGGAAATCGATCTTCATAGCGTCGGACTGCTCCAACGCACGAATTCGATCACCATGACCAGCCACCTCCAGATAGAGGTTCTTGGTCGAGGTATCTAGCCTCGCAAGCTCGCTGAGCACGGCCTTGCTTGCACCGTACTCCGAGAAGTCACTCTCGATCTTCTGAAGCTTGCGCTCCAGCTGAGCTGCACGCTTGTTGGCAAGGGACGTACCCCGGCCGACACGCTTCAGCTCATCGATCTGGTAAGTGATCTGCTTGATACGAGCTCGTGCCTCGTCTCGTGCAGCAAACAGGTCTGTGTTGACCTTCTGCTGTGTTGAGATAAAGCCACTAAGATTGTCATTATTGTTTGGCATTTCAACCTCCCGGTTGATGTGAGGGTGCACTGACTGACGACGGGCGTCGCCAGATTAATACATCCTGGTTAAAAACTATCTTCGCTGCATTTACAGCGAAGTTAGCCCTAATTTATTTATGTTCAGTATCCAAACTTATGCATTGCTTCAAAATATGAACCAAGGCTTTCGTTAGTCTCTGAATCAGCCAATTTCTTGGCCTCGAGTGCCAGCGAAAGTTCTTCTGCCAGATCTAGAAGCTTTTCATCTAGATCATTTTCGCTGATTCCCGAATTAATTAGCTCATCTACTTCTTCGAAGAAGACTCTTTCTGCAGACTCTTCATCGATATCGATAAAGCTGTCGGGCTCTTGAGTTGGTGCGAGTTTGCCCATGCTGGGTCGAAGATCAGATCTTGGGTTTGAAAAATCTGCATTCTTTCTGTTCTGGTTTACTTTGTACCACCATTCAGCTTCGGAATTACCAAAAAGCTTGAATCGCACTTTAAACCACACCTCTCTCAAAGCTCTACGCACGGCTTCTCCTTCTCAAAACTACTTCCCCGCAAGGTGCGAGAATCAGATGTGATATTACTACATTATAAGCATTTTGTCAAGTGTTTTTACTTATGCTTAGCTAGATTGTTAGTACCAACTTTGCATTATCGGTATTTCTTAAGTTAATAACAATTTTGTCATCAGCTTGCAGTTCACGCTTTTTTTGCGCCTCTGGCTCGGTTTGTTTGATAATGCCTAGGTTGTCTGCATGAACTGGGAGACTATGATATCGCTCTGAGGAATTAACCTCTACTTCTGGCTTATCAACCAAGCTTTTTTCTATGGATTCGTCTTGTTCTTTTACAACTGAGTCAAAAGAAACATGTTTTCTGGGAGAAATGTCCATTTTTCTAATTGTTGAGTCCTTTTTTGGTCTTCCTCTTCTTTTTTTCTGAGCTGAAACCTTTGGAGTTGACAAATCATTAACTTTTAACGGAATTGATGCCGACATTACCCTCCTAGTACAATTGTTTAATCTTATTTTACATCAAAAAGAATTTTGTATCAAAATTACTTACGCTTCTTTTTCTTCTTCTTTGATTTTTTACGTATTGGCTTAAGCGAAGGCTTTGCGGATACTTTTCGAGTTTTTACGGCACTTTGCTTGGACTGCTTCTTGATTGATTGCTCCATTGCTGTATTTGCCCTTTCGGCCCCTTCGGTAAGTTCTGTCTCGGTTTCAATTGCCTGAGGTTGCTCGCGCACATCAACCTTTAATATGGTGTTAACGATTTCGGAACGGATTGAAACTTGCAGTCGATTAAACATCCCAAAAGCTTCAGCCTTATACTCCACAAGGGGGTCGCGCTGACCATAGCCCCTGAGTCCGATACCATCTCTTAGATGGTCCATATTTTCTAGGTGTGCCAACCAGGCGCTATCGATAGTCTTTAAGCATACCATTTTATAAACCACATTCATGACATCGCCCAAGGTCTTTTCGCGATCATTAAGTGCGGCTTTTACCTTATCCATAATATCTTCAGTAATAAGCTCAGGCACCTTGGTTGTGATTTTGTCGGACCAGTCTTTGGGTAGTGGCAAAATTGTGTCTATAGCTTCCTGCAGCTCTTTGAGATTAACTGCACCCGTTCTGGCATCGGTGTTGGCCATAACTACAGAGGCTACTTCTTCTTTAAACATATCCTCAACCTCTGATCTAAGCTCAAGTCCCTCTAGGTACTTGCGTCTTTTTGCGTAAATTACTTCTCGTTGAGAATTCATTACATCGTCATATTCGACTAAGTGCTTTCGAATATCGAAATTATGTCCTTCTACTCGCTTTTGCGCGTTTTCGAGCGAGCGAGAAATAACTTGATTCTCGATTGGAACATCGTCTGGAATATTCAAGCTGGCCATTAAAGAACCAATCCTGTCACCACCAAAAATACGCATTAAATCATCTTCGACACTCACAAAAAACTGACTTGAGCCTGGATCGCCCTGGCGCCCTGCACGACCCCTAAGCTGATTATCGATACGTCTTGATTCGTGCCTCTCGGTACCAATTACATGAAGGCCTCCTAGCTCTTTGACGCCTTCACCAAGCACAATATCTGTTCCACGACCCGCGATGTTGGTTGCCAATGTTACAGCCTTTTTTTGACCAGCAAGAGCAATAATTTCTGCCTCACGTTCATTGTTTTTAGCATTTAGAGTTTCGTGTTTAACACCCGCTTTAGTTAGTAATGCACTTAATATTTCGTTTTTCTCTATACTGGCGCTACCTAGAAGCACTGGTTGTCCTTTTGATATTCGATCTTTTACTTCTTCAGCAACTGCATTAAATTTAGCAATTTCAGATTTATAGATCCGATCCTTAAGGTCTTTTCTTATCATTGGCCTGTGAGTAGGTATACGAGTAACCTCTAACTTATATATTTTTGCAAATTCCTCGGCTTCGGTCTGAGCGGTACCAGTCATACCCGAAAGCTTATTGTAAAGTCTGAAATAGTTTTGGAATGTAATTGTAGCTAAAGTCTGAGATTCTGACTGCACGATTACTCCTTCTTTGGCCTCAATCGCCTGGTGCAATCCTTCAGAATAACGGCGTCCAGCAAGCATTCGGCCTGTAAACTCATCGACAATTACAATCTCGCCTTCACTGACAACATAATCCTTATCGCGCACGAATAGAGCCTCGGCTTTTAAGCTTTGTTCTATATGATGAACGTCTTCGATACTTTCAGCTGAATAGACGTTTTCAACCCCTAGAGACTTTTCTATTTTAGATATACCCTCTGACGTAATTTTGACTGCCTTATCTTTTTCATCAACCTTATAGTCTTCGTCGCGCTTAAGTTGACGCGCCAATTTTGCAAAAATCTGATATCTTTCAGTGCTCTTGCCTGCTGGCTGAGAAATAATCAAAGGAGTTCTGGCTTCATCAATTAAAATTGAGTCAACTTCATCTACAATTGCATAATTCAGTTTTCTTTGAGCACAGTCAGATAAATCTCCAACCATATTGTCTCTTAGGTAATCAAAGCCAAATTCGTTGTTGGTTCCGTAGGTTATATCTGCTTCATAAGCCTCTTTTTTAGATACGGGCCGAAGATGTCTTAATCTTTCATCGTGGTGTGAATCGTCGCTATATTCTGGATCATACATAAATGAGCCTTGTGGCAATACTACAGATGAGCTCATACCCAAAAAGTGATATATTTGACCCATCCAGCCAACACCAATTCTTGCCAAATAATCATTGACCGTAACAAGGTGCACCCCTTTTTCTGTTAATGCATTCAGATAAAGTGGCAGGGTCGCAACTAAGGTTTTACCTTCACCGGTGCGCATTTCGGCGATTTTACCTTCATGCAAAACGATTCCACCAATCAGCTGGACATCGAAATGGCGCTGGTTTAATTTTCGCTTCGAAGCTTCACGAACTACCGCAAAGGCTTCGGGCAAAATGTCGTCTAAGGTTTCTTTTTTGCTTAAACGTTGCTTGAACTCATCAGTCTTTGCTGAAAGCTGTTTATCGGTCAGGGCTTTAATCCCCTCTTCGAGAGAATTAATCTTTTCTACTATTAATCGGTCTTTTTTGATTTCCCGCTCATTGGGGTCACCAAATATTTTACTTAAAAATGACATAGGCTATATTATACAGGAGTAATCAGATTATCGCGAAGTAAATTTTTCCCAGGCACCCTTAATATTAATTCGCTTTGGCTGATGCTTTTCTTTGTACTTGCGAATTTGCATCTTTAGCTTTTGCTCTACTATATCAACTGCTGAATGAGGGTTAATTGTAGCGGTTTCAGCTATTAAGTCGGGTCCCTGAACACGAAGTATTGCAGTTACTTTGTATTTATTATCTTCTTTTCCAGATGGGTCTTTAAAAATCTCAACAGTCATTCCCTGATTGTTATGGCCTCTGGGCAAATATTTGTCTAGGCCACCCAATTTCTTTTCTACATACTTTTGAAGTTCGTTATCAATTTCGTATTTTCTACCAGTAAGATGTATTTTGATCATTTAAACCTCCTTTAGTTATTACAATTCATCCGCCCCATAATGCTTCGCCAAGGCTTTTGGTAAAACAACCTTACCATCCTTAGTTTGATGATTTTCTAAAATTGCAATCGGCGCTCGACTAGACACGACGCCAGTGCCGTTGAGAGTATGAACATATTCAAGTTTACCTTCAGAGTTTCTAAATTTTATATTTAGATTCCTAGCTTGATAGTCAGTACAATTACTGCAACTTGTTATCTCGCGGTACTCTTTATCTACCGGCGAGTGATACTCTAGATCGTACTTCTCGTATGCCGGTGCGCTCATATCTCCAGAGGCAGTGCGAGTAATTCGATAAGGAATTTCTAATGCTTCGTGTATTTTCTTTTCTACATCCAAGATTTTTTGGAGCATTTCGGCACTCTCGCTAGGTTTGCAAAATATATACATCTCTAACTTTTCGAATTGATGAGTTCTATACAAGCCTTTGTTAAATTTTCCATATGTTCCAGCCTCGAGACGATAGCATGGGCTTGTTGAAGCGTACATGGCCGGCTTTTTTAATTCCATAACTTCGTTGCTGTGCAGGGCAGTAATTGGCATCTCAGAAGTAGCAATCATCACCAAATCTTGAGTTTGGTCTATATAATTTTGATTTTCTTCTCCTTTTGGCATATAGCCAGTACCCTTTGCAACTTCAAGATTCACCATATGAGGAACCGATAGCAATTCGAAGCCTTCTGCTTCAATAATATCTTGAGCGACTTTTTGAATAGCCTGCCAAAGCTTAACAGCCTTATGTTTAGTAAAATAAAATTTTGCTCCTGCTACCTTTGCACCAGATTCAAAATCATAAAGGTCATAAATTTCACTGAGCTCTAAATGATCTTTAGGCTCAAAATCCGATTTTATTTCTCCCCACTTGTAAATTTCTAGATTGCTTTCTTCGCCTCCGTCTGGCGTTCCCTCTGCAATCAAATTAGGCACTTCTGCCAAAAGCTCATTAAACTCTTTTACGATTACGTCCAAATTATTCTCTAAGGCCTCATGCTTAGATTTTAGCAACTTACCCTGCTCTATCATTTCTTCACTGGGTCTTTCGCCTTTACTGTCTGAGGCTATTTTATTACGCTCGGCCTGAATAGCCTCAATTTCGCCAATAAGCTTTCGCCTCTTATTATCAATGTCGATCAATCTATCGACGTCGGTTCTAAGCCCTCTTCTTCGTATAGAGTCTTTAACAACTTCTGGGTTTTCTCTTATGAAACGAATGTCTAGCATAACTTAATTATACTACCCTTTTTGAGCAATTCTATTTAATACAAAGTCTTTATCTAGGCTAGATAAGAAGAAGCCGATTTTCGGACCTTGGTCTTTATTTAGAAATAATTTATAAAGTAATTTAAAGGCAACTGCTGGCTTTAAATCAGTTTTTACGGCACTGTTATAAACGGCTTCATGAATTTTGTCAGCCTCCATATTTGTGTCATCGATATTGATGAGCAGTTCATCTAAGAATTTCTGTTCATCGTCGCTTATATTGACCTCAGGCAAGTCCTTTTGTACTTCGAATTTAATGTTATCTGGCGCATACTTATCAAGCCAATTATATACATAGTCAAGCTCTCTGATTATTGATTCAGTCTGAATTTCGACGGCTTCTTCATGGCCCGTACGCCTTAGCATTTCAAGCACCATATCTGCATTGCCTTGTGCCGTTTGATATAAAGTCACCATGTGCGAAAACGGAACTGTACTAACAACGTGCTCATCACCGCTCAGGCTTGCTATTTGCCAGGCGCGCTTAAATTCTGGTTCTTCGCCGGCCAATGTAGCAGATTCTGTCTTGGCGTATTCATCTATAAGGGTATAAAGGCCGAGCCCAGGATCAAAACCCAATTGTTTTTCGGGACGACTTTTAAATGTAAAATATCTTAATACTTCTGGCGGAATGATTTCTAGTGAATCTAGTAGCGTAACCAAATTACCCAGCGAAGAGCTCATCTTTTTCGATTCGCCCTTGAGATTGATAGTGTCATAAGGGATGGGTACTGGAGCTTCTATTCCAAAAATTTCTTTGGCCAATACTTCGCCGGTGTCATAACTTCCACCTTTAGTGGCGTGCTCGCGACCAAAGCCTTCTATTTGAACTCCAAAAAGCTTCCAGCGCGCAGTCCAATCCATACGCCAATCTAGCTTTATTTGGCCCTTATTTGAATCGGCAAAATATTCACCACCATCGCCTCCAATATAATGGGCTTTGCTGGTGTCATAGTCATAACCTATGAACTTAGCTGTGTTTAGCTTTCCTGTGGATTCATCAAGAATCTGAATAGGCTGCCATTCTTTGGCCACTTCACGTCCACTAACATCAAATAATATCTTGGCTATTTCGTCGCGCTTTTTAAGGGCTACTTCAATAGCACCCGTAAACATTCCTTCTGCATATAGCTCATGAGTCCAAATAATTTCCATATCAATACCAAGCTTCTTGGCGCTTTTTTCATATTCACTAAAGTATTGATTTGCATAACTTTTAGATTCACCGTCTGGTGCCGGAATAGTATAAAGCGGTTTTCCAGCCTCTTGCTCGTAAGATTCGGGCAGGTAGGGGTAGCGTTTGCGAAGAGGGTCAAAAGCATCAACAAAGTGCAAATGTCGAATCTTTCGACCGGTTTCGCGCACAGCCCTAACCACAGCTTCAGCGGTTAAAATCTCACGCGCGTGGCCTACATGATACGGACCAGAAGGAGAAATACCACTAGAGACAATTAGTTCACCCTCAGGATATTTTTCTAATATATTGGCTACTAATATATCTAACCAATAACGAGAACTGTTTTCTTGTTGCATAGCCTTATTATAACTGACGTTCTGATTCGATGAAATTATTTAATTTTGACAACCTTGTAAGTTGTAATTCCAGCAGGGATTTCAACTTCAGCGTGTTCGCCAACTTTTTTGCCAAGTAAGGCTTTTCCAATAGGAGATTCGTCAGATATTTTGCCCTGATCAGGATCTGCTTCGGTAGATCCAACTATTTGAAAGGTGTGTTTACCGTCTTCAATTTCAACATCAACTGTAGATCCAACTGAAATTATATCGCCAGATACTCCCTCGATAACTTTTGCGTGTTTTAAAATGTTTTCAAGCTCTGAAATACGGCCCTCGATAAATAACTGTCTTGATTTGGCGTCATCCCAGTCGGTGTTCTCGCTTAAATCACCAAATTCTTTGGCTTCCTTTAACGCAGCAGCCACTTCTTTTCGCTTATTTTCCTTAAGGTCTTTAAGTTCTGCTTCTAACTCAGCTAGACCTTCTTTTGTTAAATAAAAATCGTTTTGTTTGCTCATTGCAATTTTCCTTCCTTAAACGGACCCTCCTTAAAACAAAAAATCGCTCTTTTGTGCGAATTTGCAATTAGTAAATTAGTAGTTCGTTTGTTTTTAATTCTCGCAAAATGGGCATGTTTTGTCAAGCTAAAATTTACGATTTGTGAAGTACCATTTGAGTGTTTCTTTGGTGGCTGGAGCAGCAAACTGCGAACCCTCGCCAGAATTCTCAATCATTATGACAGTAGCTATTTTAGGGTTTTGTGCTGGCGCATAAGAGGTAAACCAGGCATGAGGTTTTGTTCTTGGGTTTTTGCCATCAAAGCCCTCTGAGGAAGTCTCTGCAGTTCCTGTTTTTCCGGCAACTTGAACGGGGACTTCAGCCTTCATTGAACAACAAGCAGTACCCTGAGATACAACATTTTCCATTCCTTGCTGAACTAAGCGCAAGTTGCTGGGTGATATAAAATCACCTTTTAAGATATTTACTGGTGCTGCCCTGACTAAAGATTTGTCGCCCTCTACCGATTTAAGCAGATGAGGCTTGATAATTTTGCCGCCATTTGCAAAAGCTGCGTTAGCCACTGCCATCTGTAATGGTGTGGCTTTCAAATCGCCCTGTCCAATAGAAACATTATAGGTGTCGCCAACATACCAAGATTCGCCGGTAGACTTCTTCTTCTTTTCTGGACTCGGCAGGTATCCCGCACTCTCTTCGGCTATATCAAGGCCTGTTTTTTTACCAAATCCAAATTTCTGATACCAGTCTAAGAGTCTTTTTTCTCCTAGACCCTGAAAAGTCTTGAAACCTCCACCAACCTGATAATAGTAAATATCTGAGCTTTGTTCGATTGCGCGAACAACATTAACATTACCGATTCCTTCCAGTTTCCAGCCTTTAAAGGTGTAGACCACTGAGGGATCATAAATATTTTGAACCTCTAGCTTTCCTGCATCGTTAATTACCGTAGAAGAGGTTACGACCTTTTCTTCAAGGGCGGCTGCCGAAATCATTGGCTTTATGACCGAGCCTACTGGGTAATTACCAGAGGTGACACGATTTAGCAGTGGTTTAGCTTCATTATTTAAAAGTCCATCATAATCCTTTTGACTAATGCCTTTTGCGAACAGATTTGAATCATAGGTTGGGTAATTTACGGCGGCCAATACTTCGCCCGTCTGGGGGTCTACCGCCACTCCGCTACCCGCCTTAGATCCAGACTTTTCAACCTGGGATTTTATCGAATTATACATTTGTTTTTGAAGCTCCCAATCAATGCTGAGATACACATTGCTACCCGGGGTGGGTTCAACACGAGCTAAAAATCTTATCGGCTTGCCTGTGGCATCCACCTCTATCTGTTCTTTTCCAGCCGTACCCTTCAATTCATTTTCATAGCTCTTTTCTATACCACTTTTACCAATCATATCAACCTGTCTATACTGAGGGCTTTCTTTCCATTCTTCTGCCGAGATTCGCCCTATGTAGCCCAAAAAATGCGCCAGAATCCCTTCATCTAGATATTCTCTTTTCGGATTTGATTCCAAGAAAACGCCGGTTAAGAGTCTAGATTTTTCTTCAATTTGCAGAGACTTTTCCCTATCAACATTTGATTCAAGCACCACCTCGGTTTGGTTGGATTTTTTAATATCCTCAAGTCGCCCCATAAGCTCTTGTGGGGACTTTTCTAGTATCGGGGATAAATTATTTGCAATCGAATACAGGTCATCTTTTGATTTTGGTAACTGCATCGGCAAAACTACCAAATCGAACTGAGCAATATTTCTAGCAAGCAAGACTCCGTTTCTATCATATATTGCACCACGGGGAGCAGCTATGTTCGTTGTTCTTATGCGGTTATTGTTGGCAAGCAATGCATTTTGTCTTCCTTGAGCTACCTGCAATGAAAATAGCCTCCAAACCAAAACGGAAGAAGCCAAAATCGCCACGCCTACCAACAGGATGTAAGTAAATTTAGATATTCTTCCTTCGCGAGCCAATAAATCACTCGAACCAGAAAGAATAGCTGCACTCCAGTCCTCGCTGTGAGCAACCATTTCTTCTTTTTTACTCTTTTTGAAATTTATAGGTTTTTTATATAAATCACCAAATAAACTCATATCTATCTTGCCACCCTCGAGACAGTTAATTTTTTAATAAAATCATCTGCTTGCTTGATTATTAAATACCAAATAGCCCCAGCAAACGTCGTAAATACAACGTATTGAATTATGGATTTTGTGACAGCCCACCAGTATAAACTACTGAATTGCCCAAAATTAATCACTATCGCCTGCAGAAAACATAAAATCGCTAGAAATACCAAGGGTCTCCACCACGAAAACTCAGTTTCCCCGAACTTAAGTAGGTATTTTGCAATTATAGCTACCAGCAAATAAAAGCCTAGATAAAGCCCAAAGTCCGAAGTTGAATAAAAATCACTTAAAACCCCAGCAACCAGAGATAACCATAATAGCTGTTCTGATTTTACAAAAATAGACAAAACAACCAGAAAGGCCAGAAGCACGTTTGGTGTTATCCCGCCGGTCTGCCAGCTTTGTAACACAAAAAGCTGAATGACAAGGGCAATCGCTAAGCCAATACCTAGTAGTAATGTCTTCACTGCTTAAGCCCCGTGACAACAAAAACTATTTCTAGAGAAGGTATACTTACCAAAGGTCTCAACTGAGCAGACTGGAAAACTGCATTATCGCTTTTAGAGGCAGATTCTACTTCGCCTATCAAGATTCCCCTTGGAACTAGACCAGACCCTGCAGTTATTACCAGTTCGCCCTTCTTTATAGACTCCGCCTGAGTAATCTTATCGAACAAATATCCTTGCCCAAGCTGCCCACGAACAATCCCCTGGGCCCTGCCGTCCTGGCCTAAAGCTCGAATCCTGAAATCTGGGTCCGTAGATAGAAAAACAGTTGAGCTAAAATCCTCTACCCGATCGATCGTGCCAATTAAAACCCCAGAAGAAACCACGGCCATTCCTTCTTTTAGGCCACTATTACGCCCTCGGTCTATTGTTATAAACTTTCTTAGGCTAGTGCCTTCGCTTGATACCACCCTTGCCGCAGTCAAATCTAACTTCAGGCGCTCATTAAAATTAAGCTGAGCACGCAATTCATCGTTTTCATTTGCAACCTCTTTTAGTGTAGAAAGCTGATTTTTAAGGGCTAGTATCTCACTAGCTTGTGTTTTATTTTCCTTTGCCAGTCCAGTAGCTCTGGTGATAATGCTAAAGTTCTCGTTTATGCCTCTACCAAAAGATGAAAAAGCCACGCCGACCGGATTAAGAATCTGATCATTAACCACTCGAAATGGCCAGAGACCTCCAAGATATTTTAAAGCAATAATAAAAAGAGCAATTGAGCAAATAATCGCAATGGCTAATGACTGCTGGCGCTTCATTGTCAGTAAGGAGCTTTCTCGTATTGGGTTGAAACCAACACGTCCTTTAGGCTATCCAAGTCTTCTAACACCATCCCTGTACCTCGAGCGACAGCTGTGAGTGGATCATCAGCAATATGCACCGGAATTTTTGTTTGTTGAGCTAACAAGGCATCCAAACCTCTCAATAAAGCTCCTCCTCCAGCCAGATAGATACCTTTGTCCATAATATCGGCCAAAAGTTCTGGCGGGGTCTCTTCGATGGTGTATTTTACGGCATCCACAATTGCTCGCACGCTTTTTGCAAGTGCGGTTCTAATCTGATTTGAGTTTAGAATAATTTCTTTAGGAAGACCGGTGACCATATCTCTACCTCGGGCTGGGGTTTCTAAAACTTTTTTTAGCTTTGCCGCGGATCCTATGTTAATTTTTATATTTTCAGCAGTGCGCTCGCCAATACTCAAATTAAATTCTTCTTTACAATAATTAATTATATCTTCAGTGAGCTCATCGCCGGCAATCCTAATTGATCTTGATGCAACTATGCCACCAAGACTAACAACTGCCATTTCACTAGTACCGCCACCAATGTCTACCACCATACTGCCGGCCGAATCGTGAATTGCCAAACCACTGCCAACAGCAGCCGCCATAGGCTCTTCAATCAAATAAGCCTGTCTTGCTCCAGCGTTAGTTGCAGCATCCTCGACAGCCCTTTTTTCAACTTCGGTAACGCCAGAAGGAATACCTACTACAACTCGTGGCCTAGGAAATAGCACAAAACTTTCGCGATGCACCTTGTCTATAAAGTAGCGAAGCATCTGCTCGGTTATTTCAAAATCAGAAACAACACCATCAACCAATGGCCTTGTTGCCACGATGTTGGCTGGAGTTTTGCCAACCATCCTTTTAGCTTCATCACCTATAGCCAATATCTGCTTGGTCTTCTTATTTACGGCCACAACAGATGGCTCATTAATAACAATTCCTTTTCCGCGTACATAAACAAGGGTATTGGCAGTACCCAAATCAATTCCTATATCATGCGAAAACTTACCTATAATGGCATCAATCATAAGATATAGTTTAGCAATTAAAGGTGGACGTTTCTAGGGTTATAGTCTAGAAATATCGGAAATAGTGACAATTACAATTAAAATTATCAAAAGAATAAAGCCTGTAAAGTGTAATTTAGACTCAAATTCGGGTGTTATCTTAACTCCCATTCTGGTTAGCGTCATAAGCAACAATCTACCTCCGTCCAGGGCTGGAATCGGGAGGCTGTTAATAACTGCTAAGCTTAATGATATAGATGCAATAAAGGCTAGGACATATCGCCAACCGAACTGCACAACACCGCCAAAAATACTAACTATACCGACTGGCCCAGCGACATCAGAGCTTACCTTGGCACTGAATAATCCTGCAATGAAAGACGCAAAGGCCGAAACAGTTAGAATTGCGAGCTGAACAATCACAATAAATGCTGCCACCAGTGCAGAGAGTGGGTTATATCGAGCCAACTCAATTGGCTGTGCGGCTATGCCCAAGTACCCCTTCGATCCATCACTAGCAAGCTGAACATTCACATTTTTAATTTCGCCCGATTGCTTTATTTGTAATTCTACATTTTTACCAGCATTCTCTTTTGTAAAGTTCTGAAGATCATCGCTTGTCTTTAATTCAATTCCATTAGCTTTTAGTATTTCGCTACCGGCTTTAATTCCCGCTTTTTCAGCTGCCGAGTCTTTATTCACAGAAAGAGTAGTCAATGGCGAAGTCTGAACGCTACTAGGTTTGATGGGGCCTATTTTTACAAAACCGCTTGGCAGAAGTGCTGGAATGCCAAATATCAATAAAATCACAACGATTACGTATGCGATTAGAAAATTAATACCAACACCCGCCATTACAATCTTGGCTCTAGCCTTGTAGGGCTTAGCGGCAAAACTATCTTTAGACTTGTCATCGGAGTCTTCGCCCTTCAGCCTGACAAACCCACCAAGAGGTAATAGATTTATGCTGTATTCAGTTAGCTTTGTTTTTCTTGAAAATATTTTAGGTGGGAAACCAATACCAAATTCATCTACCTTTACGCCGTTTCTACGGGCTACGATAAAATGTCCCCACTCATGAGCAATAACTAGGGCAGAAAATATCAGAATAATAAAAATTATCGTTAATATCATTTACCAAATCTCCTTATTCGAGATGCATATTCAGAAAGCACACCATCTAAGCTTTCTTTAGTAAATGCTGGCCAGTGTTCATCTACAAATTCTAGTTCAGCATAAGCACTGTCCCACAAAAGAAAGTTGCTGAGTCGTTTTTCTCCAGACGTGCGAACAATGTAGTCTACTGGCGGCAGTTCTGGATGATATAGATTTTCTCTAATTAATTCTGGGGTTATTTCTTCAGAATCTGTACCTTTAACACTTAAACTCTTAAAGGCATCAGCAATTTCTGACTGTCCACCATAATTAAAACAGATGTTAATTGTTCCACGGCTATTATTTGCGGTTTTGGTTACCGTATTTTCAATTGCATCTATAATTTTTTGATCCAGTCTATCTTTTCTTCCAGAAACTACCACCTTGATTCCCTTATCGATTAGCTCGTTTAGGTCTTTTGTAAATATTTTAAGCGCCAAATCCATAAGATAGTTAACTTCTTCAAGCTCTCGGTTCCAATTTTCTGTAGAAAATATATAAGCTGAAACTACCTCGATACCTCTTTCAAAGCATTCATCGGCTATCGTTTTTAAATTTTCATAACCCCTTTTATGGCCAACCAGCTTAGGCAATCCATTTTCAATCGCCCAGCGTCTATTGCCGTCAAGTATAAATCCTATGTGCTTAGGAGTTAAGGCTTCGTCCATCTTTACGCTCGGTTAGACCGACATTATTTCCTTTTCTTTATCTTCGACAATTTTTTGAATTTTTTGATGATATTCATCTATTAACTTATCAAGGTCTTTTTGTACTTTTACAAGCTGATCTTGAGTTATGACGTTAGCCTTTTCATCGGCTTTTGCAGAATTCAGGACTTCGTGGCGGGCATTACGCATACTAATATTTGCCGATTCAGCCTTTTCTTTGCAGACTTTTGTGAGCTGTGTTCTGGTCTCTTCGTTAAGAGGCGGTATATTTACTCTTATGACTCTGCCATCATTATTGGGTGTTAATCCCAGATTCTGGTTTTCAGATATTGCCTTTTCTATAAAACTCAAGTTCGATTGGTCCCATGGTTGAATCTGAATTGTTTTGGCGTCTGGAGTCGTAATAGTAGCGACAGACTTTAATGGCATGCTTTGTCCATATACTTCAACCTTAATAGTGTCCACCAAACCGGCGCTAGCTCGACCAGTTCTGACACCAGTAAGCTCGCTATTTAGGTGATCAATTGAATCGTTAAACTTTTGTTGTGCTTGTTTTAAATAGTCCATGGTTTAATTATAGCCGAAGCTACTAGCCTAGACCACCCACTTCCATACGAGTAAATCTGCGCACCACAATATTTTCGCCCAATTTTCCAACCAAAGCCTGTCTGAGCTGTTCGATTGTTTGGTTTGGATCTTTTACGAATGGCTGATTCATTAAGCAAACTTCTTCATACCATTTTGTAAGTTTGCCTTCAATAATTTTTTCGGCATGCTCGGCTGGCTTACCACTAGCTGCTACTTCTTCCTTGATAGCATCTTTTTCTTTGTTAAGTTCGTCCTCTGGAATTTCTTCGGCATTCAAATAGCTTGGGTTGGCGGCGGCAATATGCATAGCAACGTCTCGAGTAAAGTTTTTAAAGTCTTCAGTTCGAGCAACAAAATCAGTTTCGCAATTTACCTCTACCAACACTCCAATTTTCCCGCCGTGAACGTAACTTTCAATAACGCCAACTGCAGCTGTGCGATCGGCTTTTTTGGCAGCCTTAGCAAGTCCTTTTTTACGTAGAACCTTAACAGCTTCATCATAATTACCCTTAGCTTCCTCTAGGGCAGACTTGGCATCCATCATGCCGGCGCCTGTAGCTTCACGTAGCTTTTTGATATCTTCTATATTCATTATTTTTCCTCCTGACTATTTTTTGCGTCTTCCTTTGCTTTTGCTTCAGCGGTTTTTGCCTTATACAGCTCACTTCCTTTTCTAGCTGCTTGTGCAATTCTGTCTGTTATTAATGCAATAGTTCTTACTGCGTCGTCATTAGCAGCAATTGGGTAAGTAACCAATTCTGGATTTGAGTTAGTGTCGCAAATTGCAACGACTGGAATGTTTAGCTTATTAGCTTCCGAAACAGCAATATCGTCAGTTAGCATATCGGTAACAAAAACTACTGCTGGCTTAATGCTCATTTCAGAGATACCACCAAAAATTCTTCTAAGGTGTTCCATTTCGCGTTCCAAATCAGCTTTCTCTTTTTTGGTACCTACCAATTTGCCTTCGGCAGATTCATTTTCAAGCTTCTTCATGCGGCTAACTCGACTTTGAATAGTTTCAAGATTAGTTAGCATTCCACCTAGCCATCGGTTAGTAACATAAGGCATATCAGTTTCTTTAGCGGCCTTTTCAACAATTGGTCGAGCCTGGCGCTTAGTTCCTACAAACAAAATCTTGCCCCCATTTTTAGTGGTATCTTCAACAAACTTTTCAGCTGTTAGCAATTGGTCGTGTGTTTGGGTTAGATCGATAATGTGAACTCCACCACGCACTCCATAAATGTATGGTCGCATCTTTGGGTTCCAGCGATCTGCACGCTGGCCAAAGTGTGCCCCAGCTTCCAATAGATCTTTTAGTAATGGTTCTACCTTTTTAGTAGTTTTTGCTGCCGCCTTAGTAGCGGTCTTTTTAGCTTCTGCCATATTTTTCTCCTTGAACTTCTATCGGCTATTCCCAAGTGGGAGGAGTTTATAAGCCAATATGTTTCGTTAATTAATTTAAGTGCGTTAATAATACCAGATTTAATAGCTTTTTACAAGGTAAAAGCCATCTCAATAATGAGATGGCTCTAACCCTCCAAATTAACTAGCCACGATATGTAGCGCGTGAACAACTCGACCATCGCTGCGCTCAATTGAGCTGCTACTCAGGTCAAAGTTCTCGAATCTTCCAGCAACAAAGTGCCTAACCATTTGCATAGATTCCGAATTGATGTTCTCAAAAATCTTGAAAACATCGCCGAAAGCACCCCTAAATTGCAAAACGATTGCTTCAATGCGGCCATCGGCCGCCATCATGTCAATCCCTCGTTCAACGGAGCTCCAAGCCCCGAGTGATTCCAGTACCATTGCCCACCTCCTGGTTTCTCAGGGCTATGATGAAGGAATTCTACTCTAATTGCTCTGATATGTCAATCATAGACTTTTAAGCCATGTCGTATTTCTTAAGCTTGGCTTTACCTTCCTCGGTCTTAGCAAGACCCTGAAGCTTAAGTAGCTCAGCATATATACCCTTGGCCTTAGCAAGCTCGGACGGCGAGCCTATCTCAATTACCTTGCCGCCCTTAATTCCAACTACTGTATCTACATTAGCAATAGTACTTAATCGGTGGGCAATGATTAGGGTTGTTCGATCTTTCATCAGTCGTTCCAGGGCCTGCTGTACCTCGGCCTCGGCTTTACTGTCCAGGCTACTTGTGGCCTCATCTAGTATTAGTATCTTGGGGTTTTTGATAATCGCGCGCGCAATAGCGATTCTTTGTTTTTGACCACCGCTCAGCTTTACTCCCCGTTCACCAATTTCGGTGTTCAGGCCTTTGGGAAGTTTTTTAATAAAGTCATAGGCGTTGGCAGACTTGGCGGCTGAAACAATTTCAGATTCTTTAATATTTGGATTCGAATAGGCGATATTTTCGCGGACCGTACCCGAAAAGAGCAAAGGCTCCTGGAATACTACCCCAATCGCCGAACGCAAACTATTTTGAGTCACCGAATTTATATCCTGGCCATCAATTAGTATTGTTCCGCTCTGCGCTTCATAAAAACGAAGTAGCAAATTGGCAATCGTGCTTTTACCCTCGCCAGACTCTCCGACTAAAGCCAATTTTTGCCCTGGCTCAATAATAAAGCTGATATCTTTTAAGACATTGCTACCTTTGTTGTAGTAAAAATCAACCGAATTATATTCAACTTTTCCATCTTTAACTTTAATTTTTTTAGCATCTTCTTGGTCCTTTATATCGGCGCTTGTGTTCATTACCTCGAAATAGTCTTTGCTCCCGGCACTGGCGCGCTGTAATGCATCAATAATGAAGCTGCTGCCAAACAGCGGAAACTCAGCCTGCAATACCAATGTGATCAATAGAACAACAGTACCAAGACCATAGCGACCCTGGTAAGCCTGATAAATAATCACGAAATAAATAAAGAAAAACACTAAATTCAAAATAACTCTACGAATCACATCATATCTGTGCCACTTAGCCGATTGCTTTTTGGTTTGGCGCTCAATCGATTTGCGCCTGAGTCCAAAAAAGTTAAGTTCACGAGATTCTGAAACAAATGACTTAACAACCCTAACTTGGGCGATACTTTCGACGAAACGCCCGTTGGCGGCATCTAAATCTTTATTGATTCCCTCTTGGGCTTTTTGCCAAGATTTACTCGATAAATGCGTAATCCATATATAAGTCGGGAATATTATTACGAGCAAAAGCGCCACCGGCCAGGAATAGATAGCAATCACCACCAAGGTTATTGCGGTTGTCAAAAAGAACTGCACAAAGTTATTGCTTAGGGTTTGCATAAGTGTGCTTATCGTCGTTATAGAACGCTCTAGGCGTGCCGTAATCTTGCCGGTTAGTTCATTATCATAATAGCTAATTGGCAAACTCATTAAATGATTAAAATAGCGATTAGAAAGTAAGCTATTAAGTTTTGCCGACATATTATCGCCCAAAAAGCCATTAACATTAGAGAGCAGTGTGATAGTTAGATTAGCCAGAAACATCAACCCCAAAAGAATTAAAAAATACTCAAATTTTACGTCCCCACCAGAGTAGCGGGTGGTTAGGCCATCTATTAGGCCTTTTGTAATAAATGGTGTAGCGAGGTTCAAAAGCGAAAGCACCACAACAAAAAAAGTTATAGCCAAATAATATGGCCATAATTTTGCAGAGTAGCGAACTATCTTTAACATTTCTTTCATTAGGACTATTGTAACAGAATCAGTAAGCCAAAATAAAAAGCTCCGTTGAAAAATCAACAGAGCCTATTTGTTGTCGAACTTTTTGAAGTATTTATCGGTAGCCACCAACAACAAAACAAAAAGAATGGGTGTGATAATCATAGAGCCAATTGCTATCAGAAAGACCACAGTATCACTCATCCTCGACACCCCCCTCTTTTGGCCGATACGCTTTGTCTTTCGGAAAAAACTTTGCGAGCAAGAAAAGGGCAATAAATCCACAGATAACAAATATCAAGTAGCCCAAGTCCGCAGACTCGTAAATGGCTGACAGCATCCTACCCCCTTTAAGCGAGATCTGATGTGCAAATTATTGCACACTGCCCACTTCTTTTCAATAACCATCGACATTCATAAGCTTTTATGATATAGTTACTAAATATTAGGCAAGCCCTACTCGGGGCTTTTATTTTTTACTTTAATTATTATGACCAACCCAACAAACATCCGAAATATCGCAATCATCGCCCACGTCGACCATGGTAAAACTACCTTAGTAGATGGGCTTTTAAAGCAATCTAACTCTTTCCGCGAAAACCAAGCCGAAATGAGCCAAACTACTATCTTGGACACTGGCGACTTGGAGCGCGAACGAGGAATTACAATTTCCGCCAAACAAACCTCCGTTCAGTATGGCGATACCAAAATCAACATTATCGATACACCAGGGCACGCTGATTTCTCTGGTGAGGTTGAGCGAACTCTAAATATGGCCGATGGCGTACTATTAATAGTTGATGCTCAGGAAGGCCCAATGCCTCAAACCAAGTTTGTATTGCAAAAGGCCTTAGAGCTTGGGCTTAAGCCAGTAGTGGTTATTAACAAAATCGATAAGCGCGATGCTCGAATTAAAGATGTCGAAGACGAAGTAAGCAATCTTTTTTTAGATCTTGCCACATCTGACGATCAGCTTGATTTCCCAATTTATTACGCAATTGGACGTGATGGCGTTTCTTGGACTGAAATCCCACAAGATATGACTATAGCCGCCGACCTAACGCCTATATTTGAGGCCATATTAAACCACATTCCAGCACCTCAGGCCGATTTAGATGCTCCTTTTCAGATGCTATCTACTGCCCTAGACTGGGATAGCTATCAGGGTAAATACTGTATTGGCAGAATTAGGCGTGGCCACGCCAAACCTGGCCAAGCCGTAGCTATTCTTGGAACAGATGGCAAAACAACTCAAGCTAAAATTGAAAAGGTTTTTGTTAATGAAGGCCTTAATCGCAAAGAAGTTACCCAAGCTAACGCTGGCGATATTGTCGCAATCACAGGCCTAGAAGCCGCCACAATCGGTGCCACCATTGCCGATCCTGCAAACCCAGAAGCTCTTCCGGTAATGGAAATTGCCCCTCCTACTCTTCAGATTGCTATTGGACCAAATACCTCACCTTTTGCTGGCCAAGAGGGCTCGCAGACCACCTCCCGACAGATTGCAGCCAGATTGCACAAAGAGCTCGAAACCAACGTTGGTCTATTGGTAGAGGAGCGCGATACTCAGTTTTTAGTGTCTGGTCGCGGTGAATTACACTTATCTGTCTTAATCGAAACTATGCGCCGCGAAGGCTTTGAGCTAGAAGTCGGCCGTCCTCAGGTTATCACCAAAGAAGAAGACGGTGTCAAAATGGAGCCTATCGAAGAACTAACTATCGAAGTTCCAGACGAATATGCTGGCACTATTCAAAGCGAGCTTGGTCAGCGTCGTGCAATTATTAAGGACCAGCGCCCAACCACCAAAAACACTACCGAGCTAATCTATGAACTCCCAACCAGAACACTTCTAGGTCTTAGAAACATCCTTCTTACAGCCACCAAGGGTACAGTTATTATGAACAGCTTATCTATCGGATATGCACCAGAAACCCCAGCCCTTCAGCAACTGCGTAAAGGGGCCTTAATAGCTGCCGAAAACGGCACCGCTACTCCATACAGCCTTCAAACTGTAGATGCGCGTGGTACCGCCTACATTGGCCCAGGAACCAAAGTTTACACAGGTATGATTATTGGCCTTAACGCCCGTAGTGAAGATATGGAAATCAACGTCGCCAAAGAAAAGAAGCTAACAAACGTCCGCGCTTCGGGTTCAGATGATGCTATTAAGCTGGCTCCTCATATCGAATTAAGCCTAGAGCAAGCCCTAGACTTTATTGAAAACGATGAGCTCTTAGAAGTCACACCAGAAAACATCCGAATACGTAAAAAATACCTAAGCCCGCACGAGCGCAAGCGTAATCATAATAAATAAGCTAAATAAATAACCACCCCGCAAGGGGTGGTCTTAGTTTACCCAACTTATATGTTAGGCAGAAATCCTGACTTCTGGCACAATGGCCATCGCGGTTCCATTGCGAATTCGCAGATGATCAACCAGGTAGTGAACTGCTTCGGGGTTAGTGCCGACAACACAGCCGATATCATCAAGCTTGCCAACATCACGAACCAGAACACGGGCCACGAAGTCCCAACAGAAGTCTGTGAAGGACTGCTCGTACTGTTCCCAAGCACCATCTTCCTTCTCGAAGGCGCGCTGGTTAAGTGCTCTGTACTCACTGTTAAGCTGCTGCTCGCTAACGCGGCACTCTGCTGCGAATCGGTACAGGTCCTTTGTGAGGTTATCGGTAAAATAGTTATTGATCCTGTATACCTCAACGCGATGTCCAGCATTCATCAAGGTGTTGATCCCAAAAAGTGCGTTGTTTTCAGTAACAATATCATCGATCATCAGTACAATCTTTGTACCCACGTGATTCCTCCTGATAGGTACGACAGAGCTATATTCTACAAGAAATAGCCAAAATGTCAATAATTAAAATTGCTATAAAAATAAAACTGCCCCGATCAGTAGATCGGAGCAGCGGTCGAGATAAGCTCAAGCTCATCAAAACCCTCATAAGGCTTAGGTGCCTCAGTCCTTAGAATCTTGCTCATCTTGCGGATAACAGCTTCTGGAACCTGACGCTTGCGCTTTAGATTGCGAGCAATGCAGACCTGAACAGGTGCCTGGTACCAGATCAGAGTGACGCTTTCGGCCGAGTTACAAGCTCGGATCGATGCGATTCGATCACGACGCTTGATGTGTGTGCCATCGATAACGACATTGTCACCCGCCATCAGGGCCTTGCGAGCCCGCTTGTGAACGATTCCCCAGATACGTTTGGGGTCGTTCT
>BJGX01000001.1 GCA_014191035.1 Candidatus Saccharimonadota bacterium | reverse complement strand
TACCAAAACTAATCTTTGTGCGTTTTGCAAAAGACTTAAACCCAGCAAGCTCAATGCTTTGTAATGTAGCCACCCTCGATTTCATTAACTATATTTTACTTGCCTAGAGCTAGATATGGCAAACTATTATGACATTATTATTTGATTAAACTTCTCACCCCTTGACTTGTAGTCTGTAAACATACCAAAGCTTGCACACGCTGGGCTAAACAAAACTACATCTCCACTCTTAGCAGACTTTAAGCCAGAATTAATAATTTCCTTGAAGCTGTTGCTGCTGTTATATTCGACTGCCTCTATTCCGTGGTCCAACAAAATATTTTTAATTCTTTCCCCTGTTTGTGCAAATGTTATTATTTTTCTGATTTTGTGCTTTTTTATGACTTCTGCCAACTGATTAAAATTAACATTCTTATCAAAACCACCTAAAAAAATAACTTGCGGTCTATCGAAACTCTCTATAGCTGCAATTGCTGCGCTGGGGTTTGTTGAAAAAGAATCATTGTAATAATCAATATTATTTCTGGTTAGAACATGCTCTATATGGTAAGGCAACCCATTAAAAGAACTAAGTACTTTTTTAATTGATTCAGTATCTTTTGTATAATTCCAGCTGGCTGCGATAGCAGCACAAATATTCTCTAGGTTGTGTACGCCAGGCAACTTTACTATATTTGTGGAAGCAACAATTTTATCAAAAGCAATAATATTATTATCTTTAATATAAACATCACCGCTTAATCCATATGAGTATTTTTGGGTAGCTTTTGAGGATTTTGCAAGATCTATAGATACAAGATTGTCGGCAAAAAATATTGCTATATCATTTTCTTTTTGATGAGAAAAAATATTTCTTTTAGCTTCATGGTATTCATGTAGGTTTTTATGCCAATCCAGATGGTCTTCAGTGACCATAAGGCATACTGCAACATGTGGACTTTTTTGAATATCATAAAGCTGAAAAGATGACATTTCATATACAACAATATCATTCTTCTCAATGCTATCTAGCTCATCGAGTGCAGGTGCCCCTATATTTCCAACTAAATGTGTTTTTCTGCCTGACTCAATGAGGATTTCCGATATTAATGTGCATGTTGTGCCTTTTCCTTTTGTACCGGTGACTCCAATGATGTCAGCTTTGCAATTTTTAAAAAATTCATTAGTCGGGGTAGTAATTGGTGTGTTAATTGTTTCTTCTATTAGTCTCAGTCCTGGACTTCGTACCAACAAATCATAACCATAGCTATCTAAATTGTTAAAAGCATTTTCGCCCAATACAAATTCGACATCTTCAGGCAGCTCAGCATTAAGATCATTATCGTGAACGAATATTTCATTTTCTGGCTTATTAAAAAATCTAAAAGCTGACTGCCCTTCTTTACCGAATCCTAGGATTGCTATCTTCATAAATGTAATTATACCTTATATTTTTTGAGTGCATCCTGGGCCGCTGCCTGCTGGGCAGTTTGCTTGCTATTACCCTTGCCCTTGCCCCACATTTTTTTATGGAGATAAACTGCCATTTCAAAGGTCTTGTCGTGGTCCGGACCTTCTTCACCGATAACTTCATAATGGGGAGTTACACCCTCTTTTTCTTGAGCTACTTCTTGAAAATGGCTTTTGGCATCAATGTGCAATCCTTCTTTTAAGATATTTTCTAACTTTGAGTTGATATTTTTTTCTATAAATTCTGCCGCAACGTCGTAGCCTTGATCTAAGTAAATTGCACCAATTATGGCTTCGACCATATTTGCCAAAAGAGCCATACGGGTTCGGCCACCACTCTTGGCTTCTCCTCTGCTCATAAGCAAAAATTGACCTACATTAAGCTCATCTGCAAGCTCTGCAAGGCTTTCGGTCTTAACTAATGCAGCACGCCAGCTAGTCAGCTCTCCTTCAGGTTTTTTAGGATAGCTGCGATACAAAAAATCTGTCACGACTAACTCTAAAACAGCATCGCCCAAGAATTCCAAACGCTCGTTGTGCTCTTTGACAGTAGATTTATGTTCGTTGAGATAACTTCGATGAGTGCAAGCAGTCTTAATAAGATCTTCGCTCTTAAAAGTTACTCCAATGATTTTTTCTATTTCTGCTTTATTGAATACCATATGCTTTCTTTACGCGTTTTGCGCCCTCCTCTAATAATACCTTGGTGGCCTTGTATTCGATAGCCCTTAGTGCGGCTTGCTCGTCAAACCAGCTTACATCTACAATACCTTCAGATTTTTCAGGCATTAAGGTTTCATCTAAATCTATAGACTCCATCAAGAAAACAAAGGTAGTCATAAATATAAGTTTGCCGTTCATCCTGTAAAAAAAGTGAATTTTATCAAGCTTATCAATAATTTTGATATTCATAAGCCCAGTTTCTTCGCCAATTTCGCGAATTGCAGTTTGTTCTAGAGTTTCGCCACTCTCAACATGGCCCTTTGGAATACTCCAGCGGCCTTTTACATCCTGGAGTAGTAAAAACTCAAGCTGGCCTTCTTTAATACGAAAAACAACACCTCCAGCAGTATATTCTTTAACTGCTTTGGCGCGATGGTTTTTACTCTTGTGATTTTGACGAGTCTT
This sequence comes from Candidatus Saccharimonadota bacterium, assembly GCA_014191035.1. Taxonomy (GTDB): domain Bacteria; phylum Patescibacteriota; class Saccharimonadia; order CAILAD01; family BJGX01; genus BJGX01. Next base: position 115,895 of record BJGX01000001.1, on the reverse strand, counting down.
GTTTTGAGCCTTCTTCGGGCTGGTTCGCTCGTTTGTCTTCTTTTGGATCATATAAATCGCTTTGTCTAAAAATTGTTCCTAACACACCATTGATGAACTTGCTGGAGTTTTCTCCTCCAAATTCCTTTGCCAATTCAACGGCTTCATTGATTGCCACCTTTGGTGGCACATCTTTTTTAATTAATAGTTCATAGATACTCATTCTGAGTATTGCTCGATCAATCTTGGCAATCTGATCAAGTGGCCATTCAGGTGCAGCTGGAGTAATCATAGAATCTATTTTTTCTTGATTTTTAATAGTTCCAGTCGCCAAGTCCTTAATAAAATCAGCTTCATCAACTGCGTCTTTGTAAATATCTATGTTTCTGTTTAAAACTTCATCGATATCAGTAGTAAGCTCATCAATATCTAAGCTGTTACGAAAGTCATATTCGTATAGGCTTTGCAATGCGATAATCCTACAGAGATGTCGATTAGATGCCACTATTAGGCCTTTCTGGTTTTTGCTAATCCAAGACTAGCTGCTTTATGTAATCGTCTAGGGACGTTTTGTCCGCTACTTTTTTCAACTACCAATGATATAGCCTGAAGGCTGTCGTGGTTACGTCTTTGGCCACGAGTAGATGAGGTTCGGCGTTTCTTAGGTACTGCCATTTTCTCTCCTTTCGGTTAGAGAAGATATAAGCCAAAATTGCTTGATGCGAAGTGCTTTTTAAGAGTTATTTATTTGTTTAGATTAACGAGAAAATTGGTGTTAATCTAGATTGCACAAGGCATATCTTCGCTAGATACTATATCAAATTTTGAGCGTTTTGGCAAGGTTATCGTACTACGAAGTTCACAAGCTTACCTGGCACTACAATTGTCTTAATAACTTCTATTCCAGCTAATTTGTCGCCTAGTTTTTCTTTTGCCATCCTCTCTAATTCATCTTGGTAAAATGCATCTTCGGAATTTACCAAAAACTCATCTCTAAGTTTTCCGTTAATCTGTATGATAATTGTTAAGACATCGTCCTTGACTAGATTTTCATCATAAATTGGCCAAGCTTGGGCATGAACGCTTTCGTGATTACCAAGCTTTTCCCATAGCTCTTCAGACAAGAATGGTGCAAACGGCGCCAGAACTTTTGTAAAAGTATTTACGACAATATTCCATTGATTAGCGGAAACCTCGCCTTTTAATTTGACTGAACTTGCATAATTAACAAATTCCATCATTGATGCAATGGCGGTATTAAACCTTACATTTGGTACATCTTCGGTGACTTTTTTAATTAGCTTATGTAATTTAGATTCCAGCTCTGCCTCAACTGCAGAATCTACGCTAATTTCGGAATATGAAGATGTAATCATCTCCCATATTTTGTTTACAAAACGATGAGTTCCTTCGAACCGTTTTGGATCCCAAGGTCCGCCATCTTCATACGGGCCCATAAACATTAAATACATTCGAACTGAGTCAGCTCCATATTTATCAACATAATCGTCAGGGTTTATTACATTGCCTTTTGATTTGCTCATTTTCTTTCCATCTGGCCCATCGATCATTCCTTGATTAATAAGCTTAGTAAATGGCTCATTAAAATCGAGGTGTCCCTTTGAGTGCAAAAACTTAGTAAAGAAACGCGCGTACATTAAATGCAAGACTGCATGCTCTGCTCCACCAATGTATCTATCTACTGGCAACCACCGTTTAACAGCAACTGGATCAAAAGGACCATCTTGATAATGGGGATTTGGATAACGCAAGAAATACCAACTGCTGTCTACAAAAGTATCCATAGTGTCAGTTTCTCGTTTAGCATCGTCACCACAATCAGGGCATTTAACATTTAAAAAATCTTCATTGTCCAGTAGCGGACTTCGGCCATCTTTGCCAAATTTTTGATCCAGAGGCAAAACAACTGGAAGATCTTTTTCTGGCACAGCTACTACTCCGCAGTTATCGCAGTGAATTATTGGAATTGGTGTACCCCAATAGCGCTGACGACTAATTAACCAATCGCGCAAGCGATAGTTAGTTTGTTTTTGGCCAATGTTTTTAGATTCCAGCCAAGTAGTAATTTTTTGCTTAGCTTCATCACTATCCATGCCATCAAATTCACCAGAATTTATTAACTTACCACTTGAGACATGTGCTTGATCTTCGATAGTTCCACCTTCAATTACTTGATTAATTTCAAGACCAAACTTTTTGGCAAATTCATAGTCGCGTTCGTCATGTGCAGGCACAGACATAATTGCTCCAGTGCCGTATTCCATTAGTACATATTCACTAATCCAGATCGGAACATTTTGATTAGTTGCAGGATTTACCGCATATGCCCCTGTAAACACTCCAGTTTTTTCCTTAGTTTCCATACGATCAATATTAGTTTTAGCACCAACTTCTGCAATGTAATTATTAACTTCTTTGGACTGATCTTCGGAAGTGATTTCACTAACCAAGGGGTGCTCAGGTGCAACCACCATAAAAGTCACACCATAAATTGTATCTGGACGGGTAGTATATACTTGCAACTTTTCGTTACTTCCATCGATTGCAAAATTAATATGAGCGCCAACGCTTCGGCCAATCCAATTTCGTTGCATTTCTTTTATTTTGTCTGACCAATCAATAGAATCTAAATCGTCGATTAATGCATCTGCAAATGCTGTGGTTTTGAAATACCACTGTTTTAAATTTTTACGTTCAACTGCAGATCCGCATCTATCGCATTCCCCGTTCACAACCTGTTCGTTGGCTAAAACTGTTTTATCATTAGGGCACCAATTAACTAACCCATCCTTCTGGTAAGCCTTTTTATCTTGGAATAATTTAAGAAACATCCACTGAGTCCATTTGTAATAATTTGGGTCGCTAGTCTTTAAGGTCTTATCCCAATCATACATTGCACCTATTTTATTCATTTGCTTTGTCATATCTGCAATATTTTGATCGGTCCATTTATCGGCCATGAGGCCTCGTTCGATTGCGGCATTTTCGGCTGGCAATCCAAATGAATCGTACCCGAATGGCTCAAGTACATCTTTACCGTGCATTTTAGAGAAACGGCCCAGTGTGTCGGCTGGTGCAAAATTATACCAATGCCCGATATGAAGATTTCCTGATGGATAAGGAAACATAACTAAGTTATAAAATTTATCTTTTACTTCCTCAGGGGTCTTATTTAAATTTGTTTGATGCCAAATTTTGGTCCATTTGGCTTCTGTTTTAACTGGATCGTATTTATTCATAGGTTAATTGTACCAAATTAGTTTATTATTTAGATAATAGTTTCTTGTGGGGATCATATTGATCAACCCACAAGAAACAAAAGTTAGGCGTATGGCAATTTACCATCAGGGTATTTCGCAGAATAAGCAGGTATAGCATTAGGTACATTAAAATGATTCGCGCTTTCTGCTTGAGGATTTACATAAATAGCTTTAATGCAGTTATTTTGAAGTGAGATTTCATGCTTGACTCGATAGGGAGAATTTAGATCCCAGTCTTCATCCATGCGCCACCCTCTTGTATTGTTTAACGACTTACGAATTTCATAAGCCGACCAAGCAAAACAAAAACCGCCCTTTCAGGCGGTTAAGTACTTATACTTTATTGGTTTAGGCTAAATAAAACCTAACCGCCCTAGGCAGTAATAATTTGAGCAGAAGGTTAAGATTTAATTTAAACATAGCCATATATTAAACTTTTGTAATCCACTTTGCAAATCTAGGATTTTCACTCTTTTGAATTTTTGAATATTCATCAGAGATCATTTTTGTAATTTTTCCAATCTTGCCATTTGCAACTTTGCGCTTATCTACACTTAATATTGGCGTGACATTAGCTGAGCTTCCGCACATAAAAGCTTCATCGGCAATATATAGTTCGGTACGATCAATTGTGCGCTGTTCGTGTTCAATGCCAAGTTCATTTGCTATTTCAATAATACTGTTTCGGGTAATGCCCTCTAATATGTCGGTAGCCATGTCTGGAGTGATTAGCTTACCATCACGTATTATAAATAAGTTTGCAACAGTACCTTCGCTAACATGGCCAGACGAATCTAAGGCAATAGCTTCATCATATCCGTTTTGCAAAGCTTCATTTTTCATAAGGCTGGCATTAACATACTGGCCATTAACTTTGGCTCTAGCCGGAATCATATTATCCGATGCCCGTGTCCAGCTACTTACACAAACATTTACCCCCGACTTTGGAAGGATCTCGCCCATAGGATACACATAGGCACTCATAGAATTTTTAAGACCATTAATTTTAGTGCCTGCTATTAGCTCGTCTATAAATAAAGTAACTCTTACTAAAGCATTTTCTTGAACTTTGTTTTTATATAAGAGTTCTTTCATCATTTTTTCAAATTCTTCATAGGAATATTTATTTTCAAAGTTCTCAAAGTCCATAATACTAGCCGAGTTACAAAGACGATTGTAATGATCTTTAAGCCTAAATACATTTAGCTCTTTCTTATCTTCATTCCAGATTGCATTAAAAACAGTATATACACTCAGCCCATATAGCACCGGGGAGCTTGCAATGCTTAAATTAGCTTCATTAAAAGGCATCCATTGATCACGAAAATATACGATCGTTTTTTTGTAATCGAGCATTAAAGACCAAAGGCCTTTCGCTTTTTACGTTTCCAACCTTTGCTTTGGCGGACAACATAATCTTTTGCATCCAAACTGGGGTCCAATAGTATCCTAACTACTTCTTCGGAAAATACGCCATTTTGTGAGCCCTTAACTAACACTAAATCTCCCTTTTCTATAATTCTTTTAAGAAAATGGCCTATTTCATATGGGGTTTTAAATATTTTAATATTATCTGGATTCATCCCTGCATCCTTTGCCCCTGACACGGTGTATACTTCGGCGTCTTTACCAATGACTATTAACATGTCGGCCACTGTAGCAGCTGCCTTACCTATTTTGTAATGCGCATCTTTGGATTCATCACCTAGCTCATTCATATTGCCTAAAACAGCAATTTTATTTTTAGAACTAAATTCTTTCAATACAGAGAGGGCAGATATAACTGCATCTGGGCTTGAGTTGTAGCTATCGTCGATTATCTGACTTCCGTTTTTACCCCTTAGTAGCTTCATCCTACCATTAACCCCAGCTATGCTTGATACACCCTTGGCGATGTCTTTCTCGTTCATACCCATAGCCTGGGCGACTCCTGCTGCCGCTAATAGACTATTCAAATTGTGCTTACCTATCATTTTAGTTTTGACATCGATTTTAGATCCAGCTAGATTCATATTTCCTTCTAAATAGCCCTTGGTACTTCTTTTTATATTACTAAACTTTAGCTTACCTTTGTTCATACCAAAGCCGATGGACTTTTTAGATTTGCTGGCTAATTTATATAGATCTTCATTTTCTGTGTTATAAAAAACCACATCTGAAGTCTTTGCAATTTCCCAATTGTCTCTAACCACCTTATTCATAGAAATCATTCTTTCCATGTGCACAGGTGCTATGCCAGTTATGACTCCGTACTTGGGCTTGATAAATTCTAATAACTTTAGCATGTCTTCGAGCTCATCATCTGCCATTTCTAAAACAACAACATCGTATGGATAGTATTTTGATGTAGCGTCTATTTTTTGGAATATTCTTTTCCAGGCCAAAGGATCCCATAGGGGTGAGGGTGCTTTTAGTCCGAAGAAGCTTAGAGGCAATCCGATGTCTGTATTATAACTATCTTCGCTGAACTGAACCTGATGTTCCGTGCTCAGAAGCTTCCCTATTGCAACCTTTGTACTAGTCTTTCCCACGCTTCCGGTTACTATAATTACAGTAATATCATTATTTTTTAGAAGTTTTTGTACTTTTTTAGCTAACCGTGAGGCGACTAACTTTTTAGTTATTTTCTTCATTATCAGGTTATTTTAGCACAAATAGGCTACTTTTTACGTTTTTTAGACCTACTACCCTTTTTTGATTTCATGGATTTTTTATTTCTGTACCAAGCGGGCCCATATTGCTCTGGTGGTAGGTATGCCCTTACAACACCAAACAGCACAAATGCAGCTGCAATGTAGTTAAAAAACATTAATCCTGCCCAGACTCCAAAAGCCAGCAAGAACATACCTATTCCCATAGGAATGCCTGCTACCCCTATAACATAATCGATATTCCTACCAAGAAGTGGAAAGAATTTATCTTTTGGGTCAGACTTGTGTTTGCCCGAAGTCACTTCATAACCGAACCAATATAGAAATATCCCAAGTCCAACTAAAATTATTGCTATTAAACCTGTCATGCTTATATTATAGCAAATACTAAAAAAGACCCAAAGGGTCTTGTATTTAATTATTTCTGGTGGAGCTAGGGAGACTCGAACTCCCGACCTCTTGCATGCCATGCAAGCGCTCTAGCCAACTGAGCTATAGCCCCAAGTCGCTTAATTATACAATTTTAACCTGTAGAAATCAATTAAAAGAGGCTTATCAGCCAATTAACAAGGCTTGCTATGAGACCAACAATTAGGGTTCCTAATAAAAAGCCAACAAAGAAACCAAAGCCAAGCCTAAACCCGTCTTTAAATGTATAGTGGACGCTTTTTTGAATATCAGCCTCACTCAGTTCTTTTCGAAAGAATTGATCGGCTTTCTTGATTCGCTTATCTTGGTTATGCATACAGATATTATAACCTATTTTTGAGCCATCACCACTACGTTCTTTGGTCCGCGCTTAACTATTTTGCAGTTTCCGAAAACTTCTTTCATTTGCCTTGAAACCCATGGCTTGATACGCGCTTCAACGACCAAAAGTAGAACCCCATTTTCGTTTAGGTAATCTTTGCTTTGAATGATCATATTATCAACTACTTCTCTACCTCTATGAGTGGGTGGGTTTGATGCAATGATATCAAACTTATGACTTTCGGGCACTTCATCGTATCCATGGCTAGCCAATATATGGACATTGTTTAGTTCGTTTATCTTGGCGTTGTCTTGTGCAGTCTTGACTGCTGCAATATCGCTATCGATTGCAGTTACTTTGGCTTTTTGGTTGTTTTTTCCGAGCCACATTGCAATTGCACCCCATCCACAACCCCAATCTAGGGCAGTATCGTACTCAAACCTTGGTAAGGTGCTTAATAGTAGTTCAGTGCCCATATCTAGCCCTTTTGGTGAAAACAAATCTGGCTTGGTTTCATAATTAAGCTCAATTAGCGAGACTTTAAATTTTTTCATTAGAATTCTATGTCTTTTCCTGCAATCGTTACTTTAGTATGTCCAGGCTGGGCACCAAATTTTATCAGTTGGCGTGTTATTCCTTTGCGCTCTAAAATATGATGCAATCTTTGTACTGATTGGTACTGATCCATATTGGTGCGTTTTGCGAAGCCTTCAATATCCTTGCCGGTAACTTCAAAGGTATTGCCTGTTTTATGAATTTCCCAGCTTGCCGACTCATCCAGTCTAATAACAGGCATTTCGCTTATTGGCTCTTCGGTCTTTTCGGACTTAACTTTTTCAACTAGTTTATATGTATTTCTTAATAAATCAGCTAGACCCATGTTAGCTACAGAAGAAATTGTATAAACATCTTTTTGCTTTAAACCAGCAGCTTTTGCTACTTCTTTAATCTTGGCATTGATATTAGCTTTTGGCACACTTTCAATTTTAGATAAAACAACAATTTGTGGCCGGCTGGTTAAATCTATTTTGTATTCTTTTAATTCTTTTTGAATCGTCTTGTAGTCTAATTCAATACTTTCTGAGGTGGCGTCAATAATATGAAGCAGAACCTTAGTGCGCTCAACGTGCCTTAAAAATTCATCTCCAAGGCCTTTTCCTTTGCTAGCGCCTTCTATAAGGCCTGGTATGTCGGCCATCATGAAGGTGTTATCGTCGATATCTACTACTCCTAAATTTGGTTCTAAGGTTGTGAATGGATAATTGGCGATTTTTGGCTTGGCATTTGAAACCACTGAAAGAAGTGTGGATTTACCAGCATTTGGAAGCCCAACCAGCCCTACATCAGCAACGATTTTTAGTTCAAAAGTAACTTCTTTTTCCTCGCCCTGTTCACCAAGTTCGGCCATTTTAGGAGCCTGCCTAACTGAACTAATAAAGTGAGCATTTCCAAAGCCAGCACGACCACCGTGGGCAATAATAGCTTCATCCCCTTGTTTTTCAAGATCAGCAAGCACTCTATCGTCTTCCATAATAATTGTCCCAGGCGGGACGACTAGCTCGATATCCTCGCCCTTGCGACCACGCTTTTTACCACTCGAGCCGGGCGTGCCGTCTTCGGCCTGCCAAAGCTTGCTGGCTCGGTATTTTGAGAGTGTGTTGGTATTGTGGTCGGCAATTACTACAACATTACCACCAGTTCCGCCGTCGCCTCCATCGGGGCCCCCTTTGGCATTACCGCGGGTTCTATGAAAGCTAACAACTCCATCACCACCCTTGCCGGCGGCTATTTTGACTTTTACTACATCTGTAAACATCTTGACATTATAGCATTAAAGCAGGATAACTGCCATAAATAAAAAGACCCCTGGGTGGGGGTCTTTTTAAATACTTTTAGTAAATGTATAAGAATCGGCTGGCTGGTTCAGTTCGTGTGTGAAGTACGCCCGGGCGTCCACCCCAGTTCATTTCTGAAATTGTAACTGTACCATTGCTATTTACAGACTCAACATATACTACGTGGTTGCTTCGTTCCCATCCAATTGCGCCTGCTCTAGGAGCACTGCCAGTGCTGTATCCAGCTCTTTGGGCATTATAGTACCAGCTGATTGCATTACCCCAGTTACTAGGTACTGGTCTTCGGCTAGCCACATACCAAGTACACTGACCTCTAGTATAGGTGTTAGCTAAGCCTCCTTTAAATGAACCAAATGAGCTGCCTGAGTTAGAAGCTCCAGCTGCAATGTTCGGGCTAGTCGTAGTTGTAGCTACTCTGGCAGGAATCACAGGGGCTGGCTTTACTCCGTCTGGGATAATAAGTTTCATACCAGAAGAAGGTGCTTTGCCTTCTAGCCCATTAAAGTTTTCTATAAGAGTAGAATTACTCTGATATTTGTTTGCAAGGGCCAAAATGTCGTCTCCGTCCTGAACTGTATGCAAAACTCCGTTTACAGGAAGAATAATTAAGTCTTTTCCTGGCTTAATACTATCCTCATTGCTAACATCATTAGCCCACTTAACCGTATCGGTTGTGATATTAAACTTAGCTGAAATAGTCGATAGTGTATCACCCTCTTTTACCTTATAGGTAATAGTTTCGCGGCTCGGAGCACCTGCTGCTAGTACAGCAGAGCGGTTAGACAAGAAGTCTTCGCCAGTAGTGGCAAGTGAGCTCATATTTGTTAGATCCTGAGCTTTTTGGGCGACGTCTTCAGCAATAACACTTTTAGTACTGCTGGCTAAAATAGCTCCTGTTGTTATCATAGATGTCTGGTCTTTAGTAGAACCAACACCTTTAGTGCTAATTGCCTGGCTGCTGCCAATTCTGCCTGCTACGGCAACGGTTAATACGGCAAATATAGCAGCTACGTGAAAACTATAGCGACCAAATTTATTATTAAATTTTACAAAATTACTGCCTTGGCTATCTGCCTTGGCTGTTTTTAATTCTTCAGTTTTGGGTGAAGCCTTAGCTTCATCGCTTTTTGTTTGAGAAAAGTTCTGTTGCCCCACGCCCACAAAATTTTCTGGACGCACTTGAAGGGGGAATCCTACTACTTTTCTACTAATAAGTCTCTCCTTTGTACCGGTTAGTCGTTACTGTCGTAGATGGTACTTGTAGACTGCGGCTTATCTGTCCCTAACTTACTGCTAGGCCGGAGTTTTCGACCGAAAATTAATCTCCTATATCTGATAAACTGATGCAGGTAAATCCAAAAAACAAACTCTCAAAAACTACTCACGTAGAATCGGGATAAATGCTTATCCTTTAAATTTACGTGGGTATAGTCTATCAAGGCTAGCAGAGGGTGTCAAGTGCAGTATTTTGCTTTATATAAAGCAAAATACTACTGATTAAGGTATTTTTGTATGTTTTGGTTGTGTTCTTCGAAGTTTTTAGCGTATCTAACCACCCCATTCTTGTCTGCTATAAAGAACAGGTAGTCGTTTTTTTCGGGGTTTGCAGTTGCTAAAATTGCATCTAAACTTGGGTTGCAAATAGGCGTAGGTGGCAATCCTTTATAAAGATAGCTATTGTACACAGAGTCAATTTTCAGATCAGCTGCAAGAGTTGCAGTGCGACCTGTGACGTAATTAATCGTTACATCACTCTCTAGCTTCATACCTTTTTCTAAACGATTATAAAAAACTCCTGCAACTAGCCTTCTATCTGCTGTGGTTCGGGCTTCTTTTTCGACTATTGAAGCTAGAATAATAAGATCATTTAACTTGGCCGAGTTTTGATACGTTTGTGGAAGTTTAGGAATAACTTGTTTTTCAAAAGTATTTAGCATTGTATTTATTTGTGACTCTGCACTTGTACCATATATAACATCGTAAGTAGCAGGGAATAAATATCCCTCTAAGCTAGCCTTATTTGCTCTAAACTGCAAAAAGTTCTGGTTGTAACTATTTTGAAGCTTTGAGGCATCGATAAAGCTCTCTGAAGAGCCCTGTTTTGCTTGCTCCCATCTTTTAGCCATCTGTGAAATTGTGGTCCCCTCTAAAAAGGTAACCTTTTCAGATGCTATATCACCACTACCTATGGAATCTGCTATGCGAGAAAGGCTCATAGAAGGGCTAAATAGGTACACTCCTGGCTTTAAATTACCTCTGGATGGCCCCAGCCTGGAATATAGAATAAAAATATTCTTATCGGCAATTAGCCCCTTGTTAGATAATTCCGTGGCAATTTCATTTAACCCCATGCCCGATTTTACTTCGAAAGAGACTTTAGAAGTATTCTTTGTATCCTTTGGGCTATTCACCGCAATAATAAACCAAAAAAATAGGCTAACAATAATGATTAATAAAATTCCAAACAGGCCCAAAAGTACCCATTTCAGCTTATTGTTATTTTTTTTCTTTGAGATAAGACTCGAGTATGATACAGGCTGCATACTGGTCGATGACTTCTCGATATTTGTTGGCGAGACTTTTGGGGATTCTTTGTTTGGCTTGTTCGGTTGAGAGGGCTTCATCTATTAACTCTATCTTATTATTGTAAAGCTTTGACAATTTACTGGCAAACTTCTCTGCTTCGTCTGTCTGTTTAGTCTTTTCTCCTTCCAAATTCCTTGGCCTGCCGACAACTATTAAGTCTGGCTGATGCAGATTAAGTAGATCCTGTATATTTTGCCAAATATCTTGATCATTTTTAAGCGTTAATAAAGGCTCAGCTACGCTTTCTTCGGCAAACTTAACTGCAACTCCAATTCGAGCATCACCATAATCAAAGGCTAGTATTGTATCTAAATAGTCCTGTTGGGAAAGCTCCATTATTCAGTATTAACTTTAATATCAATAGTTATTTTGCCTGAAAGTATAGGCATATTTGGTATCATTCCAGGCCACGTTTCTACTTCTGCTCCTGTTATTTGATCACCTTTTTGTTTTACTATTGTAGAGACTTCTTTGACAGGCTTGCCTGTGACCGATTTGGCAATTTCCTTTTTGTCTATTGGGTCGCCATAAAATGCACTAGTTTTGACGTTAAGCTGCACTTTTTCTGCGCTAAACTGTTTTAGGACAGAGTAGGTACCATCTTCTGAGCCGTTCTGGTAAATCTCTTTACCACCTTTTATTTCTTCTTCTACTTGAGCGTCAAAAAGCTTATTAACATCATCCTTTTTAGCGGCAAAGCCTGTGTACTTTACTTTAGCCGTAACCGAGACCTTGTCTGCTTCATTACCTTCTTGGACTGACGTACTAAAGCTTTCGAAGTCGGACTGAATTGTCTGGTTAAATAACTGCTGATCTGAATTGGATTTTTTCTTTAAGTCATCTTTGCCTGACTCTGCCTCTTGCTGAGCCTGCTTACGTGCATTAGCAACATCTTCGGCAGACAACACTGTTATGGTTTTAGTGGTGCCTCCGCTAGTTGAGCCGGTCGCCTTATAGAGACTACTAAAGCCATTAATACTAAAGTTTGTTGAGCCTAAATTAAATGCTTCCCCTGGAGCAGTCGCCGTAATTTGTACATCTACTGCAGAAGAGCAATTTACAACCCCTCCTCCTGCAGTTCCTGCTGGTATCGTGGCGGACTGAGCAGTAACAAATGTTTTTCCACCACCTGTCAGCCCAGTCCCTGCTGGTAAACTTTTTTGTGAAGTATCATCACAGTTTCTTACCGATACACTACCTGTGGCCTTATTACCAACTTCTTTTTTACCAGTTGCAGTAATTTGGAAAGAAACATCTTTGATAGATTCAAGCTTTTGAGCTGCAAGAGTCTGGGTAGATATGTCTGACTGGCTAGAAGCGGCGTCTAAAATAAAGTTAAAATTTAAACTAGTCTTTTTTGCTTTAGTGAGTAAGCTTACCTTTGCATTTGGAAGAAATATTGCCCCCAAAATAAATAAAATAATAACAGCAATCGCTCCACCAGCAAACCATATACGTTTATTCAACTTTCCATAGTCCGGAAGTTTTTTCTCTTTTTTAGGTTTGCCTACATTTTCATCCTTAATTGACTCTTCATCATCTTCTAAACTAATGTGCTTTGGCTGAAATCCATCACTACTAGAGCTTGATGATTTTTTACTTACCTTAGATGACTTATCTTCTGCTTCAGGTTCTGGCTCTAACCTCACGGTTTCCGTTGATTGAGCTTTTATTTCTTCAATATCTGGTACGTGTGGCATTGCCTTTACGCTTGATGCGACCGCAATTCCAGCAGCACCAGCTAAGTTTTTGGTAATTTTATCATTCGTTACTAAGACTAGTTCTTTTTTTGAATCTTTTGCAGCCTTTTTAAGTAGTTTTACATTTACTTGGCTTTGCAATAACCCAGAACGCGAAGGCACAACAATGCGTACTTCATCCTCGGCAGATTTTTTGAGTTTCTCAATAGCTTCAGTTATTTCAGTATCGGCGTCTAGATATAGAACGCCGTGTTTTTCAGATTTTTTTTCTTTTTCTGACATATTATCAATTATACCTCAAGAAGTTTAAGTTATTAACCCTCTAGCTAATAACTATTTTTTATTATTTTCGTGACTAAAAATAAAAACACCTCTATAAAGAGGTGTTAAGCGGCAAATTTGGCCTTGATGGCTTCCAGATCAAGCTGGTGACCACGAAGACTCATATGAGCCAAGGGTAGCGACAGCACAACCAAACACATAGAAAGTGAAAACCCGGCCGTCTGCCAAGGAATGCCAAAGCCCACAAACCCTGAAGCCGCCTGCACCGCAAACTTTGCCTTGCCCCACATGTTTGCTCCTGTCGGCTCGGCTGAATTGTGCAATCGGCACTCTCTATCGATCATGATTGCAATCATCACAAGTCTGACTTCGTAATAGACCGCGACGATTATGCAGAGCAACATAATAATTACTAGTTCACGGTTTACGACTTGCCAGCCACCGAACAACAGGCACAATATCATGGATACATACAGAACTTTATCAGCCACAGGATCTACTGCTTTGCCATAACGACTTACAGTGTTCAGGCCTCTTGCAAGAGCTCCATCGAAACCATCACTCAGTAGCACTATTAGCATTGCGACCAAGCCAATGTACAGATTTTTTGCATCTTGGTTTACATAGCCTGGATAGACGATTGCTACAACTACAAAGAGCGAAAGCGGCAATCTGACTGTACTAATAATATTTGCAAGATTGCGGACTACCCATCTGTTTCTATGAGGATAAAGGATCTTAACTACAGGCTTGCTCACCAATACAAAACTGAGTCTAGAGCAATTATTTACTGCCCCTACTGTCGTTTTGATTGCTGTTGATACAGACAACCATACCTCCTTTGAAGGAACTGGCAAGTAGTCTAGCATAATAATTTTATTTTGTCACCGCTCTGTAAAAAATATTACATAAGCGTTACAATATACTTGATGAAATTAAAACTGCCGAAGATAAAAAAATCAAAAGAAGCGAAATTTATTGTATCTTTAGATATTGGTACAGAATTCGTTAAAGCCCTGATAGGTGAAGTAAGAGAAAAAACAAATGAAGATACCGGAAAAACAGAGCAATTTGTTGAAATAATTGGGGCCGGTAAAAAACGTCAGCGCCTGACCGATATGGCCAATGGTGCAGTTACTGATATTGCTGGAGTTGTCGACAATTGCGATGCCGCCCTTAGAAAAGCCGAGGAGCAGGCTGGTGTTGTCGCCAAAGATGCTGTACTTGGTATTGCTGGCGAATTAGTAAAGGGAGGCACAACGAGCGTAAGCTACCGCCGAAGCAAACCAGAAGTACGAATAGATATGGCTGAGCTTCAAGACATAATTAGCCGCATACAAAAACAAGCCCTTAATAATGTTCGTAAGCAACTGCGCTGGGAAACCGGCAGTGATGATATGGATGTGAAGCTAGTAAATGCTGCAGTGGTGGATGTTAAAATAGATGGCTATCGCGTTACTAATCCAATAGGTTTTCAAGGAAAAGATGTAACAATTCAGGTATTTAATGCATTCGCCCCGATGGTTCATTTGGGTGCCCTTCAGACTGTAGCCTCTGATTTGGATTTGAATTGTATTAACATTGCCGCTGAGCCCTTTGCAGTTGCAAAGAGTGTGGGTGCCGATGATAGCACTGAGTTTTCTGCAATATTTATTGATATAGGTGGTGGAACTAGCGATATTGCGGTTGTTAACAATGGTGGTGTTCAAGGAACCCAAATGTTTGCAATTGGGGGCCGTAGTTTTACTAAAAGAATAGCTACCAATTTAGATGTAAGTTTTGATGAAGCAGAGCAAATTAAACTCAAATATTCAGCCGGAGACTTAGATGAAAAAAGAAAGAAGGCGGTCAAGGAAGCTCTGGCTGGCGATATTGATGTTTGGCTTTCGGGCGTGGAACTAGCGCTCGCTGAGTTTGATCAGCTCGACCACTTGCCACCAAAAATACTACTCTGTGGGGGCGGAAGTGCACTCCCAGAAATAAAAAAAGCACTCACCAAAGAGGATTGGCATAAGAATTCTGCTTTTGCACGTAAACCAAGTATTGATTTTGTGAGCCCAATGGAAGTAAATAGGGTCAAAGATAGTACCGGAAAACTCAATAGCCCACAAGATATCACGCCGATGGGATTGGCCAATTTAGGCCTAGATATTATTGGCTCTCAAGGCCTTGGCGAAAATATTTTGCAAAGACTCTCCAGAACTCTTTCGGTATAATTGAAACTTTATCTAAATAGCTTATACTTAAATTATGGCAAGTAAAAAATCAAAAGAACTAAAAGACATTTCCGGATTAGTATTTGTGGGCTGTATGTTCATTGGAGGTGGAATTGGTTTTTTAATAAACCAAGTTGTTGTAGGTGGTGCTATTGGTATGGGTGTAGGCTTTTTGGCAATGGCCTATTTAAAATCCAAGTAATTATTCTATTACAGCTTTAATTCTGCGAACTCCAGCACTGCTGGATTCTTCTTTGACTATCTTAAACTTTCCTATTTTGCCAGTATGTTCTACATGTGGTCCGCCACAGATCTCACGGCTATAATAATCGCCTTTTGGGTCACCTACAGTATATACACTTACAATATCTGGATATTTTTCTCCAAAGGCACCGAGTGCGCCAATTCCAAATGCATCATCTTTGCTCATTTCAGTAAAGCTAACAGGCATATCCTTTTGGATAACATCATTCACCATATCTTCAACCTGCTTGATTTGTTCGGGGGTCATTTTTTCGCTATGCGAGAAATCAAATCTCATTCGTTCATTTGTAATGTTGCTTCCACGTTGCATGACGTGATCGCCCAATACATTTCGAAGAGCCTTATACATTAGATGAGTTGCGGTATGGTAACGTGTAGTCATTTCGGTGTGCTCAGCCAGCCCACCCTTGAACTGCCCAGCGGTTGCAGTACGGCTACGGTCCTTTTGTTCTTGCATTAATTTATCGAAGTCAGCTTGCCAATTATCACTTAGCTTTACGCCTTCTTTTTGCGCTTCTTCAATGCTCAATTCGGCTGGGAATCCATAAGTATCAAATAATGTAAAAATTAATTTGCCAGTTAGCTCGGTTCGTTTACCAGTTGGCACTGGCGGACGCTGACTAAAGTCTAGCTCGCTAGTTCGTTTAGTGAATTCGTGAATACCGCGCTCTAGAGTTTTTCTAAACAAATCTTCTTCGCGCTTAAGCACATCCAAAATATTTTCAGATTGCTCAGAAAGTTCAGGGTACACATCTTTGTATTCATTAATAATTACTTTGGCAATTTCAACTGTGAGTTTTTCAGTTACCCCTAACTCGTGACCACGTCGAATAGCGCGTCTTAATAATCGGCGCATTACATAGCCCTGAGCAGTGTTGCTTGGAACCACACCATCGACAGCCATAAAAGTTGCACTTCGTAAATGATCTGCAATAACACGCTTGGCTTCTACATGATCCTCGTATCGCTTGCCGGTGAGTTCTTGGAGCTTTTCAATGATATTCCAAAGCACATCTATCTTGAACATGTCCGAGCTATCGATGCTTGCAGCAGTGATGCGTTCTAGCCCCCCACCAAAATCGATGTTCTTTTGGGCCAGTTCTTTGAAGCTTCCATCTTCTTGTTTTTGGTACTGCATAAACACAGAGTTGCCAATTTCCATATAGCGACCACAATCACAGTTTGGATGGCAGTGTTCACCGTAGCTTTTATCATGCTCGACATAATCAAATTCATAAAACACCTCGCTGTCTGGCCCACCCGGCTCACCTGCTGGCATATTACTTGGTACTCCTGCCCTACTCCACCAGTTCTTTTTGGAATCATAATAAAATACTCGACCACCCTGCATACCGTTTTTGTAGCCATCTTCTTCTGATCCAACTTCAACTATCTTGGCATCGATATTTTTAGATTCAAATAAGCCCTTCCATATTTCGGCAGCCTCTGTGTCTTTTTCTATATTGGCATCCTTATCGCCAGCAAAGGTAGTTACATAAAGTTTATTTGGGTCTAATCCAATTTCTTCAGTTAAGAATTCAAAAAACCATTGAAGCTGATCTTTTTTGAAGTAATCACCCAGACTCCAATTACCAAGCATCTCAAAAAACGTAGTATGACGGTTATCGCCAATTTCATCGATATCCTCAGCACGAATGCAAGTTTGGCTATCAGAAATACGAACGCCTTCGGGATGTTTGGCTCCCAACAAGTACTGCAACATAGGTTGCATTCCACTACCAGTAAAGAGAGTGGTAGGGTCTTCTTGTGGCACCACTGAAGCGCGCGGAACAATTGCATGGCCACGCTTCTCAAAGTAATTCAAATATTTATCACGAACTTCGGATGTTTTCATGAGGTAATTTTACCAAATTTTCAGGTTTGAAGCGAGGCTTATGGGGTGTATGCACCTTTAGGGGTTACGCTGCACGTATTGTCTATCCATGTTTCAGGCACACCATAAATTGCAATCAAATCTGTGCATGGATTTAACTGGCCAGCATATATGAATTGCCAAGTTCCATTAACTTTCTTAAAAACCATAGATGATGCATTGTTCTGAGAATTTATATTATATGAAATCTTAGCAAAATCCCCCTTCTTTTCTGTGATAGTGGCATTTACTGTTTTAACATCTGTCTGTGTTAAGATCCTATTTTTTGCCTGCGCAATCAATGCTTCGTCCGTAGTTCCTTGTGTACTGACCGTAGACTGGGCTACATCTTTAGCAGCTGCCGCCACAGCATCTTCAAGGGTTTTCTTTGTGTTTTGCAAATCAGACACTTGGCTGTTAAGACTATTAATTTTATTATTCTGATTTCGAATTGTAATAAATCCATAAACTCCAAGGCCAATAATTATCAAGATGAATATTATCGCAACAATCATCCAGACGTTTACAGATTTTTTTGGCATAGCATTGCCCATACTCGGGTTTGGCGCGATGTTATTTTCTTCCATTATAGTTTCACCGCATTATTAAACGCTGTCTGCAAAGCAGCCTTCTGAGTGTTCTGCAAATTAATTGTTGCTTGGTTTGTTGAACAGCTTGATTGCGGAGGAGCATAGCCAAGTACAAGACCGCTCAAGGCCTTCTGCTGAGTTGGTCCGGCTTCTGATGCATTAGCAAATTTAGTTACAGCACCTAAAGGAAGAGAGCCTAAGCTGCAAAATTTGGCGGCATCATTGTCAGCTGATGGCCAGGCACTGCTCTGCAAACTAGCTGTTGAAAAGAAGGCGGTTTTGTCATTAACAAAATACTGAAGATCCTTAATGCTCTCTGTTAATGGCAGCTTAAAACCGAGCTCTTTTATTTCTAAGTAATTGCCAGCAACTGCCTTTGTGACTGCGGTAGCTGCCGCTGCTGCAGCGTCTTCAAGTGTTTTTTTCTTATTTTGCAGATCGTCTATTTGAGCTTGTTGATCTTTGATCTTTTTATTGTCGCTCTGAACTTTTGTATACCCATAAACACCAAGGCCAATAAGTGCTAAAAGTGTAATAACAAATAAAACAATCCAAACTTTTTTAGATTTATCTCTTTTGGGCAAACTCATGCTGTGCTCACTATGCTCCGTGTGTGCCATAGCTTCTTTTACATCATCATCTTTTTTAACTTTTTTATCTTCTGGCATATGCCCTCCTATTATTTTGTGCTTAACAAAATTATAGCATAAGAGTAATTAAAGTATTATTCCGCCACCCACAACCAAATCGTCGCTGTAAAAAACTGCTGATTGGCCTGGTGTAATGGCGCGCTCTTTTTTATTTAACTTTACTAAATATTTACTATCTTTAGATTTTTGTAATTTACAATCGATCGCTTCGGATCGATAGCGAACTTTTACTTTCAAATTTAGCCCTTCGGGTTTTTGCCACCATATACAATCATCGATTTCAAATTCAGATTTATTAAGAAGATCTGATTCGTCATTGGTAGTAACAAACACAATGTTTTTATTGGTATCAATTTTATAAACAAAATATGGCTTTCCCCCGCCGATGTTTAAGCCGTGCCGTTGGCCAATTGTGTAAGCAAATGCTCCTTCGTGATAACCCACGTGGTTGCCGGCATCGTCAATTATTTCGCCTTTTTCAGCTTTAATAAATTCGCCCAAAAAATCTTTCATCGGCACATTACCTACAAAACAAAGACCCATAGAGTCAGGGCGCGAGGCAGTTGGCAAGTTGTGTTTTTTAGCAAGTTCTCGGACTTCAGATTTTTTATATTTTCCAAGCGGAAAAATAACTTTCGATGCGACCTTAGGATTCATTCTATATAAGAAGTAAGTCTGGTCTTTACTAGGATCGGTTGCAATTTTCATTTCCCCACTGTCCATAACTGCGTAGTGACCAGTAGCTATGGCCTCCGCACCTTCATCTAGACATTTTTCTAAAAACACTTTGAATTTTATCTCTTGATTGCACATTACATCAGGGTTTGGAGTGATGCCCTTTTTATATGCGTCAATCATGTAATCCGTGACGGACTCAAAATATTGCTTTTCAAAATCATAAACTTTAAGAGGTATTTTCAAATGTGCGGCTACACTACGCGCACTAGCTAGGTCTTCCTTCCATGGACAATTGTGGCCTGCGACGCTTTTGCTCCAATTTTTCATATACACACCAACCAAATCATAACCTTGCTCAACTAATAAAGCAGCTGCAACGGAGCTATCTACGCCACCGGATAATCCTATAAATACCTTCATTACTTATAATTTCCTGTAATATTTATATACATTAATTTCCAAAGCTCACTTGCCGATATAAATAGCGGGAATCCTCTCCGCCACCATTGCGATTTGCTCCACCGATCGTCATATGCTGAAACGCCAATAACTTCATAGTTTGTGCCGAGTTCCTTTTCAAAGGTTTGATTGGCTCTTCTTTGGTGATAAGGGCTCGTAACGAGTATTATTTTTTTAGCCTGAAGTTCATCAATAATGGTTTTAGAGTTAACTGCATTCTCAAAAGTGTTTTGGCTTTTTTCATCAATCAATATGTTCTTAGCCGAAACTCCTTCAGATAATGCCAAATCACGCATTGCAAAAGCATTGCTGGGTCCGTCGTCTAGGGCAGCTCCTGAGAAGATAATTTTAGGTGCATAGCCCTGCTTAAATAATTCAATTCCCTTGGCAGCGCGGCTCTGGGTTTGACCACCACTAACTACCACTATTGCGTCAGCTTTTTGTAAATTGTCCTGGGGGCTCAAATAAAAACCTATACCCCAAAAAGCAGCTAGCCCAAGAACTGCCAACACAATTACAATTGCAAAAAACCAGCCAAAGAATTTTTTCATTACTGGTTTATTATATCAAAAATAGCCAAAACAAGACCCCTCAGCTCAGGCTTCTGAGTGCCCCTGCCAAAACTTATGCGCAAACTGCCTTGAGCTTCCTCCCTACTTAAGCCTATCGCAAGTAATGCCCTATTTGGCTCTTCCTTGTTGGCTTCGCAAGCCGCACCAGTTGCAACCTCGTACCCATCGCTATCGAGCATAGCAACCAAGTCTTCGCCATTGAAGCCTTCAAAAGCAATGCTTACTATATTATTTAGTCGATCTTTTTTATGGCCGTTGTATATGTATTCAATTTTTTTGTCATTAAGTAAATTAACAAGTTCATTGTGAAGTTCTTTGAATTTATATGCGTCTCGCTTTTTATTTTCCAAAACTAACTCCAATGCTTTAGCCATTGGGGCAATTAATTCAATTGGTTCTGTTCCAGCACGCAATCCGTTTTCTTGGCTTCCACCATAGATTAGTGGCTGAATTTCTGTCCCACGACGAACGTACAAAACTCCAATTCCCTTAGGTCCATATATTTTTGACCCACTAAGTGTTAATAAATCGACACCTAGCCTAGATACGTCGCAAGGCAATACGACTGAAGCGGCCGACGCATCTGTATGAAACAAAATTCTAGTATTGTTTGCAGCATTATACGCCTTAATGGCTTGAGAAATTTTACTTATAGGCTGAATGGTTCCAATTTCGCTACTGGCATAACTAATTGTTACCAAAATAGTTTCGGCATTTAGGTTAGATACGAGACTATTCATATCTATTAGGCCATACTTGTCTACATCAATATAAATTACATCAAAGCCATCCCTTTTTAGCTTTTCTAGAGGCTCTCTTACCGAGGCATGTTCGGTCGAAATGGAAATTACCTGTCCATGTTTTTTGTGGTTAGCGGCTCCAAAAATTGCCAAGTTATTACTCTCGGTTGACCCGCTAGTAAAAACAATTTCATCAAAATTGCACTGTAAAAACATTGCACATCTTTTGCGCGCGTCATCTAAATATTTTTTAGCCTCTCGACCACTACCGTATTGTGCAGAGGGATTCGAAAAAACATCCAAGCTACTAATAAGTTCTTTCTTAACTTCCTCATCCATTGGGGTTGAGGCAGCATAGTCAAAATATTTTTTGTGCATATACATTTACTTAAATTTTTTCAATTAAATATTTAGGCTGAGTATTATCAGTATCTTCATAAAAACTGTTGGGCATAATGTAATTATTCCTGTCTTTGTATTCCTCTTCTAAAGATTCTACTATTTCTTGAAGCATTAATGAGAATCTTTTAGCATGCTCTAAATCTAGTTGTGTATTTTCAAAGCTCGATTCATCTTCTATATCATAAGAGTACGGATCTAAGTCTGACTCTAGTGCATCATCTAAATCTTCAGATTCACTTGTAGTGGCTACTTGAATTTTGCCTAAACTATCCAAACTATAAAACCTTCCCACTTCGACCTGAACTGGTGCATCTTCGCTATAGTTAGTACTTTCGGCTCGATAAATTGTTCTATCCTTAGTATCTATGAATGTATCACCCGTTGCTTCAATCATCTTTGAGCTTGAGTTGTCCATTGAATGTCCTAGCCAAGGATAATTTTTATCATTTAATTTAACAAGTATTTGCTCTATAATTTTTGTTTCAAATTCTAATATCAAATCCCTTTTTTCTTTTTCTGTTAGCTCTGGTTCTGATTTTTCCTCTAAAAATTTTTTTCTAGCCTGCTCAAGCCTATCCAATAATTCAGAGTATTTCCTTCCGTAATAATACAAATCTGGTGTTGGCTCGGTATTGTGTGATTTTTCCATAAGTACTATTTTAACCCAAAAAGTGTTCTAGCATTAGTAGTTGTGCTTTTACTAATTTCTTTTAAAGATTCATTTCGTAACTTTGAAACAAATTCAGCAATAATTTTTATATTTGCTGGCTCGTTACGCCTTCCCCTAAGAGGCTCGGGGGATAAATAAGGGCAATCGGTTTCAAATAACAATTTGTCCGTGGGTATTTTCTTTACTGCATCTAACTGCTCAGATATTTTAGTAAAAGTGATAATTCCATTAATACCAAAATACAGATTATTTTTTGAAGCTAGCTCTACTTCACGTGATGTGCCTGTAAAACTATGAATGACACCGCGAGTATTTTTAAAATTTTTTAAAATCCCAAAAAAATCATCCCATGCATCACGAACATGAAATATTACTGGCAGACCGCTATCTTGAGAAAGTTGCAGCTGAAAGTCCAGAGCTGTCTGCTGAGATTTTTTATCTGAGTTATTGCGAAAGTAATCTAAGCCGCACTCGCCTATAGCAACAAGTTTATCGGAGTAGCCTCCATCAATAACCAATTCTTTTAAAGTAAGTAATGAATCATTACCCCTGTCTGCATCATGGGGGTGAATGCCTGCAGAAGCAAAAACATCTACTGTTTCATGATTATTTCTATAGCAAAATTCCAAAGCTTCTTTGGAATCTACTTCATCCGTTCCTACGGTAATAATTTTTTTTACATCACTTTTTGAAGCACTTTCAAAAATTTCATCTAGATCATTTTTAAATTCTTCTATATGAATGTGTGCGTGTGTGTCTACAAGCATCGTCTAATCAAGTCGGGGAAAAAGTGGTTTAACATCGCTCGTAACTTTTCCATCTTTAAACACATTTAATATTTTTTCGGCTGTTTCAGGTAAAAATGCTTTTAGTTCATTTGCTAAATCTATGACTTCACAGGCAACTCCACTTAAAAAATCTTTAGTCGAGCCCAAATCAGTTTTGGCTATTTCCCAAGGCTTAAACTGTTCTATAGCTACGTTTAATGAATCTAGCTTACTAAAGATCTGCTCTAGTGCCTTGTCGAATTTAAAATCGTCCATCAGGTCTTCAAGACCTAAATCGTTTTGTACTTTCTTTGAATCATAAATTCCATCAGAATATTTATTGATCATTGCCGCCACTCTAGAAACTAAATTGCCCAAGTTGTTTGCCAAGTCTGATTGATATACCTCCTCGAATTTTTCTTTGGAAAAATCTCCATCGTTGTAGCTTGGTATATATCGAAGAAGGTAATAACGTACTGGATCGACACCATATTTTTCAACAAAATCTACAGGATCAATTACGTTTCCTAGACTTTTACTCATTTTGTGTCCACCGCTACTAATAAAACCGTGTACATAAACTGACCTTGGAGTTTCTAGGCCCGCACTTAAAAGCATAGCTGGCCAAATTACGCAGTGGAATCGAGCAATGTCTTTTCCAATTACATGAGCATTTGCTGGCCAAAACTTTTTGTATTCATCTGAGTCATCGACGTATCCTATAGCGGAAATATAATTACTTAAAGCATCAAACCAAACATACATCACATGACTGTGGTCCCCTGGAACATCTATTCCCCAATCAAGTTGAGTTTTGGGCCTTGAAATACTAATGTCTTCTAGACCGGAATCGATAAATGATAATATCTCATTTTTACGTTTTTCCGGGACTATTCTTAATTCACCACTCATAATAAGTTCTTTTAATTTATCGGCGTATTTTGATAGCGCAAAAAAGTAACTCTTAAGTTCCATCTTTTGAGGTTCGCTTTTATGCTCAGGACATTTTCCCTCTACAAGATCAGACTCCTTAATGTAGGCTTCATGGCCAACGCAGTATAGTCCAGAATAATCTCCCATATAAATATCCTTGGAGCAGGCTTGCCATAATTTCTGAGCTGCTTTTTTATGATCCTCATCGGTGGTGCGAACAAATTTATCGTTTCTTAATTGCAAAAGCTTAGTAAGCTCCTGAAAGTTCGCGCTTAATTTATCTACATATTCCTTTGCCGATATACCTTCTTTTTCAGCGACCTCTTTTAATTTTTGGCCGTGTTCGTCAGTGCCAGTCAAAAAGAAGCTGTATCGGCCATGGTTTTGATAAAATCTAGCCAATGTATCGGCTTCAAATAATTCCATAGCGTAGCCGATATGAGGCTTAGCGTTTGCATATGCGATTGAAGTGGTTACATAATAACTATTTTTTTTCATTCTTAACTTCTGCTTTATTTTTTAATTTATTGTTACGTAATTTTATCACTGAAAAGGCGATAATAACAGATAAGATAATTAATATAACAATCAATGGGGTGAAGTTATTTTGAATAAATGACGAGGCTAAATCTTTATTGGAAACCGGATCGACTAATAAAATTTTATTAAAAGATGCAAAGCTTAGTCCAAAATTCCATACATACCCTGTTAATTTTTCGGCGGGAGCTAAAGTTCTGACATCTGTCAATTTTTTAGAGCTGGCGTTTGTTTGTAAAACACCTGCATCAAAAACTGTGGCATTGCTCGGCCCCACAACTCGATAAGTGTTAATTGAAATAAATGGCAGTATAACCCAATTGGTTGAAGTAATTTTGGCGTCATTAGATATTGTAGGAATTGTATCTGTGTAACTTAAACTAACTTCTTCGTATTGATAATTTGTATCAACTCCCTCGGCTGTGATGGCTGGAGGTTGCGAATCATCAGCCCCCCAGATTGCAAAAGCCAAGTGATCGATATCCGAAATTCCAAAGTTATTGAACTTTTCACCCCATGTTGGGTCCAAATTTATCCAACCATTATTTGGAATGTAGGCCTGAACCCAAGAATGTAGCGAATCGCTCACAGTAGGTGACTTTTTTAGATCTCCTGAATAACCATACCCAACTGGCATTCTTGCAGGAATACCCGCAGCACGAAGTAATGATATGCTTAAATCTGAATACTCCAAGCAAACAACATTATTGGGGTCATTCAATGCCTCTAAGCCCCCTTGGCGGATATTGTATTTAATTTTTTCATTGTTGTAGTTAAGTGTTTGAATGACGTAATCATTTATTGCTTTAACTTTTTCCGCTACCGAATTTTTGCCCTGGGTTACTTCTTGGGCTTTTTGTTTTATCTCAGTGTTATTAGCGGGCCAATACTTGGTCGGCTTAGTGTAATCATTCTTTAGGGATTGGGGTATATCACTTAAGGTGCCGCTATTTGCGAGGTTATACTCAATATATTTTACGTCTGCCAATACATCAACTTTTACATTCAGCGATTGATTTCCATCTACTTCATACTTTGCTATTACATTTCCATCTGTATCTACCCTAGTAGATATTGGTGCTGGCTCAATCTTTTCAATAAAAACAGTCTGCGAGGAAGTACTAGGAGGCAAGGCTATTTCAAAATCTTTTTTGGATGGGCTTTCATTTTTGAGAGGATAGGCAAAATTAACTTTATAAGTAGTTGAGTCCCCAAAAAGCAATTGGACAGAATTATTATTTAAATCGTCCTTAGAAAATGAATAAGTTCTATTTTTAGGGTTTTGATTTGTTAATTTCGGAAGCCTACCAAAACCGTGAATAGTTCCAAAACTGTTCGGAACAGTTAAGCTTACGTTGTATTCATCTCTATTTTCAGGAGATATACCTGGAATATAAACGACATTGGCTCTGCCTTTATTTTCGACAATATCCGGGGTATTGTACTGAATGACAAAGCTCCAATTCAAGCCTTGACCTACATTGGCTCGATTAAAATTTACTTTAATTTCTGTGTAATCATATTTGTAACCACTTTTATCTTGAGTAATTCTAGTTGTCTCAAAAGGGATACTGCCACCATTGCCATAATAAACTTGGATGTTAGAAACATCTGTGCTCGGGGTAGACACTCTTATACTATCTAAATACTGAGTACTTGTTTTGTTCGTAATATTATAAGTTTCTTTAACTAAAGTATTTGAGTCTGGCGAGACAGTATAATTTACGTTTATATTGTAATTAAAATTATCTGATGCTTTAGCAGGCTTAAAACTTATGAAGATTGCTATTAGAACAAAAATGACGCCTATAAAAAACGATAGTAGTGCTCTTTGCTTTTTGTTGCTATGGGATCTTAAATTCATATGCTTATTCTATCATAAGCATAAGTAATGAATTAGATAATGCCCATCTGAAGTGCCTGACTATAAAGTCCTTGCCAATCTTTCAGACTAAGTTCCTGAGCTCTAGCTGTTGGCTTTAGTTTGCAGTCTTTTAGTAAATTTTCCACCAATAACGTCTCAATTCCTAAGCCTCCAGATATACTATTACGAAGCATTTTACGCTTTTCGCCAAATCCAGCCTTAACAAGTCGAAAGAGTTTTTTAATATCAGCCTCGAATGCAGGCCTTTGACCACGGATAATTTTTATAACTGCTGAATCCACTTTAGGCACAGGGTCGAATAGCTCTTTTTTAACATCCATTATATATTCTGGTTTTGCATAGTACTGGACTGAAAAGGCCAAAACAGACATTTGCCCTGGCTTTGCCATAATTCTTTGGGCGACTTCTTTTTGAACCAGCAAAACCATAGTCGAAGGGGGATTATTGGATTCTAAAAGTGTACGCAACAAATTTGAAGTTAGATAATAAGGTATATTGGCAACCACCTTGTAGTCCTTATTTAACTTAGATAAATCAAACTTTAGTATGTCGTCGTTTACGAGCTCAAAGTTAGCCTCCCCCTGGAACATACTGCCTAGTCTGGGCAATAAATCTTTATCTGCTTCGACAGCAACAACATCTGCGCCAGTAGCCACAAGCTTTTGGGTAAGAGTACCAAGCCCAGGCCCTACTTCTAATACAGTATCATTCTCCGCTATTTCAGCAGACTTAACGATTTCGTCTAATACATATTCGTCTCTTAGCCAATTCTGGCCAAAACTTTTTTTAGCTTTCATCCTGCTATTGTAGTTCTAAAAGGGGAATTTTGGTAGCCCAAGCTTTACAGAACAGCCAGGGTGCTGGCTCCAGAAACCACCCTTACTAGCTTTAGCATTTTTAAGAACATAAGTGTCCTGAACTTCTGGGGGTGCTAAATCGGCTCTTGCGTAGCCGGTGTTCCAGCGATTCCAGGTTGCCTGAGAAAACTGATAAGCTCCAAAATATCCATTACCCGTATTGGCATTATACCTGCCTCCTGTTTCACAAGTTCGAAGCTTTAATAGAAGTTGGGCATTATCACCGATTGCATCATATTTTGTGCCCCTCACAACTATTTTTGGTTTTGCCGGAATAGTGACCTTTTCTTCAAGCTTTTGTCGGCTGAGCTCCACATCTCCCTTTCTATTTACCGTAAAGCTAATTACCTTCTCTCCTGGTTTGCCAGGATCCTCGGTTAGCCTAAAAGATGTTGGCTTAGTTGGATCGTCCTTATACTGAACTTCTGGCTCGACTGCTTCTCTAATTTGAATAATGTCTGAAACCAATTTTAGAATTTTTATGTTCATGTCTTTGTAGATTGGGTCATTAAGACTAAGCCCAGCCAAATCCGACTCATTAACGCTAAAGCCTTTTTCTTGTAATACTTCTCCAACTGTCTTCTTCCATGTTCTAAATTCAAAAATTCTTGTACCAATTTGTATATCTACGGGTGTAGCTCTGTCGATTTTGATTCGTTGACCAACGACTCCATCAAAAACAAAGTTATCGCTCCTATCTAGGCTAACCTTGTCTTCGTCGTAAACTTTCAAGCCTGCAGCGGCTACTACTTGCCTTGGGCTTCTATACCCGCTTAACACAGTTGTTTTTTTATCACCATCCACAACGAGTGATGGGAAGGCTCTATAAACGTTTATATTATAAAATGGCTGATCAAGTAGAGTTTCGGCGACTGGTTCAACTACATCCCCTTTCTCAAGCTTAATTCCATTTAATTTAAGGGCCTCTCCGATAGTTTTAGCATCGGTGGGAACAGTCTTTTTGTTACCATCTGAAAAAATGGTTACTAATTTTTTATTTTCTGCTTTTGCAGTATTTGTTAGTGATACTTGGGATTGTCCAAATACAACCGAAAATACAACAAAGACAAACAAGGCGACAACAGCTACAACGCTCATAACTGGGCGATGTTTCTTTCCCTCCATTGTTAGGTTTAGTTTTTTTCTACGATATTCGGAAGTTCTACTAAACTTAGGTAAAATAATAAGCCTCTTTGGTTAATGATAATAAAAGGCTTTTGTTTTTGTTTATATTTACGTAGTTAATTTTAGCTTTAAGCATAAGTGCTTGTCAATTTAATATTGAGTAATACATTTGATCTTTTTTAGCAAATATCCAGATTAAACCTTCTTTAATGGGGCGTACTGCAGATTGAGTGTTTTTTTGGTTCCGGAATCGAATCGCACTTCTACTTCTGCGCCACTTACAGATACTACTTTGCCCTTTCCAAATGCCGGATGAACAACATTATCGCCAGGCTCAACCTGTGCCATTTCTACTTCTTCTGGAAAATCGCTATCAAATGCTTCCCTTCGAGCTGTTGCTAAACTTCCAATATTAGATCCAATGGGTTCTTCAATCATTTCTTCTGGTATATCCGATATGAATCTTGATGGTACATTATGTTGAGTGTTTCCATATAACATCCTCGAAGAGGCATGAAGCATATATAGTTGCTGTTTGGCCCTGGTCATACCTACATAACAAAGTCGCCTTTCCTCTTCTAATTCATCAGGTTCAAAAAATGTTCTGGAATGTGGAAATATACCCTCCTCCATACCCACCATAAAGACAACTTCAAATTCCAAGCCTTTTGCGGAATGGAGCGTCATTAAGCTAACCGAATCTTTCATTCCGTCATGCGAGTCTAAATCAGATACCAATGCTATCTCGGTCAAAAATGTCTCTAAGTCTAAATCTTTATAAACTTTTGCTACGCCCAATAACTCTTGTACGTTCTCAATTCTATCCTCTGCCGAAATGGTTCCATCCTGCAGATAGCTTAGATAATCGATTCTCTTAATTAATGTGTCCATTAGATCATAAACGCTCAATGCTTCTTGCATTTTTAATTCTGTTAATATAATTCCAAGTTTCTCTATTTCTTTTAGTGCCCTGCCTTTTAGCCCCGAAATAACACTTGGGTTTGCCATTGTTTCTAAAGTATCTGCTTCATACTTTTCTAAATAATCAATTATCGCAGAAACACTCTTGGCTCCAACTCCCCTAGTCGGAACATTTAGTATTCTAGTTAAACTTACCAGGTCATTGGGCTGAAAAATAACACGCATATAAGCCAAAATATCCTTAACTTCTCGCCTGTCATAGAACCTTGTTCCACCAATCACTTGGTAGGGGATGTTATAGCGAAGAAAACTTTCTTCCAAGCTTCTAGACTGGGCATTTGTTCTGTACAAAACAGCAAAGTCACTTAAGCGAAGCTTGGGGTTCATCCCCCTTAAACGTTCTATAGTCTGAATTATTGTCCTGCCCTCGGCCATTTCGTCTTGTACAGACGCGACATGGACCTTCTCGCCTAGCCCCAAATCAGTCCATAGTTTTTTACTGCTACGTGATAGATTTTTAGTTATTACTGAGTGTGCGGCGTCTAGAATAGTCTGCGTAGATCTATAATTCTGCTCTAGTTTTATTACCTTAGCTTGTGGATAATCTTCTTCGAAGTTCAAAATATTTTGGTAATTTGCTCCTCGCCATGAATAAATACTTTGCCAGTCATCACCAACTACGCATAAGTTATTATGTTTTTGAGCCAATAGCTTTATTAGCTCATATTGAGACCTATTTGTGTCCTGATACTCATCTACCAATATGTACTGAAACTGATTCTGATATTTTTCTAATATATCTGCTTCGGTTTTAAATAGCTTTACTAGCTCCATTATAAGATCATCGAAATCAAACGCCTTGGCCTTACGAAGTTCGCGCTGATAGATTGGGTAAACTTCAGCGGCCATTAACTGCATCTGATTGCTCGCCATACTACGATATTTCTCTGGCCCAATCAGTTCATTCTTGGCTGAAGATATATTCCATGCAATTCCCGATGGTGTAATTGCCTTATCGCTAACATGCATCGACTTTAGAATTTTTTTAATTAGAGCCTGGGAATCACCCGAATCATATATTAAAAAATTACTACCCATACCGACTCTGTCGGCCTCACGCCTAAGTATTCGGTTGGCTATAGAATGAAAGGTTCCCAGAAAGGGAATTGGGTTTGCGCCAGCCTCATCAAACCCTAAAAGCCCCGAAACCCTAGAACGCATTTCGCCGGCGGCCTTATTTGTAAAAGTCACAGCCAAGATATTTGAAGGTGGTATTTTACGTTCAGATATCAAATATGCAATGCGGTGGGTTAGTGTTTTGGTCTTACCACTACCGGCACCCGCAAGCATCAGTATAGGGCCCTCAGTCATTTCTACGGCTTCGGCCTGGGCTTTGTTTAAGCCTTCGAATAATTTACTCATCTATATATCATACACGTTATTCAAGGTGATTATAAGTATAAATATATTGACTTTTTATAGTTTTTATGGTAGTATATAGGACTTCTGAGCAACCCTGCTTGGATGGAACAGGGGAAAATCCTTTGAACAAGAAGCAAAAGATGGCCGCTGCCATCATCATGGTGTGCGCCATCCTGGCGCTGATCTTCGGCGGAGTCATGGGTGGCTCTTCGGCTTCAGCCGGTGGCTACTCGGGAGTCTCAACTGTCGCACTGCGACAGGTTGAGGAACTCAGTGCTCAGGCAAAGCTTGCGCGCAAGGTCTGCAACACTGGACCAAGCACCCGCCGTGACAACCTCATCAATAAGTTTGAGCTTCGTAAGTTCGAACTTGATCTTGAGCTCGACCGTATCGGCTACCCGCTCGAGACGCCGAGTCTCAGCGAGTTCATGGACTCGCTCACAGTCGAGGGCAAGTGCCCCGCGCCTGACGGCGCTCTCGGCTAACATCAAGCCCCGCGCACTTCACAACGTCGTGAAGTGTTAGCGGGGTTTTAACATTTAATAACAATTTATTTTTTCTTAGCTAGCTCGATACTATCTAGCACTACCTTCTTGGCGGCCTTAGAATCTCCCCAACCATCAAAGCTTACTGGGCTTCCAGTCCAATTCTTTTTCCAGTCTTTATAGTGTGTATAAAAATGTTCCACTACTTTTTGAAAGTTTTCTCCTAAATCGCTCAGGTCTTTAATATGATCTTTGCTCACATCATCTGCAGGAACACAAATTAGCTTTTCGTCCCTTTCGCCATCATCAATCATATACAAAACACCAATTGGTCTTGCGGGCACAACTGTTCCATGCGGTACAGACTCGTCAATTATTAATAGGCCGTCTAGCGGGTCACCATCCTCGCACATTGTATCTGGAACGTAGCCGTAGTCACTAGGGTACCCAAGTGTAGTTCCATTTACGCGATCCAGAAACAATCTACCCGTTTCTTTATCGAATTCGTATTTGTTCTTTTCGCCTTTACGAATTTCGATTACTAAATTCACAACTTCTGGCGATTTTTCGCCATAACTAAGTTCAGTCATTATTTCTCCTTAATTAATGCTCTAATTATAAACCCTACAGATTATAACTGGCAAATCTTAGTAAATTGCCGATAATTTAGGCTAGCTCCGCCAACCAATAACCCGTTGCAATTATCGATTGAGAGATATGCATTTGCGTTATCACTATTTACACTGCCCCCATACAGAAGCTTAATGCTTACTACTATTTTTGCTTTATATTTATTAATTAGAAATCGTCTGATTGTTTTTATCATTTTTTCAACCTCAAATGGCTCGGCGTTTTCTCCTGTACCTATAGCCCAAACTGGCTCATAAGCAATCACTATTTTAGAAATTTCTTTATGAGTAAGTTCAGACAGGTTTTCTTCTAGCTGGTCAGTAACGGTTCTACCCGCAAGACCTTCATTACGTTGGTGCAGATTTTCTCCAACACACAAAATAGGCGTGAGCTTATTTCTCACAGCAGCCGCAACTTTCAGTGCAACTGTCTTGTTTGTTTCTCCGAAATGAATTCGTCTTTCTGAATGCCCCACAATAACATACTTGGCAATGCCCTTTAGCATCGGGCCACTTACCTCGCCAGTGTAAGCCCTTTCGTCGTTTGCATTAATATTTTGAGCTCCGACCTTTATTATGGAATCCTTTAGATCTATGGATACAGCAGCAAGGCTTACATAATTAGGGCAAACTACAATGTCAGAGGTTGGGTTTTTTAGATTATTTTTTAGCCTCTCGCTCAATAAAAGTGATTGCCCTATAGTTAAGTTCATTTTCCAATTACCAACAATTAAATTTTTCATACCACCTCTATCAATCTTATTGTATCTGTTCCGCCTGCAACGTCTCGGTTTTGGCCATAGGCCTCGACCACCCAATCACCAGCGGAGATACTTTTTCTATCTTTCAACTTATTTATTATTGCAGCTTTTCGGTTCTTACTCTTAGAAACTAAAAACGTTTTACCTCCCCAAATTATAGAGCACTGATTACAAACTTTTGGATCAGGGCTAGCAATAATGATTGGGCAATTAGGCCTTAAGCTTGCAATACTTAATGCGGTAGAGCCGGTGGCCGTCTCAGCCAATATAACCTTAGCTTTAAGCTGGTCTGCAAGAGTTATTGCTGCAAAACTAATACTTGTTTGGGCCGCCTCTGAGGAAATATTAGGTGATAATTTTGGTTGGCGAGAAAACACCAGGCGTGTTTTTTGATCAAGCTTATCGACTAATCCGGGTCCCTCATTTTCATTAACAGAAATTATATCTTCATCCTGTTGAGTAAGCTGAACGGCTACTGAAGTATTAATAAAGTACTGTTCTGCACTTAAAATAATTTTTTTCATCATCTGCACAGTCTCAACAGGGAATTGGCCAATTGCCGATTCTCCAGAAAGCATCAAGCTATCAACCCCTAAACTTACAGCAGTTGCAACGTCGTTAGCTTCGGCCCTGCTAGGAGTTGTGCTGGTCATCATACTTTCCATCATTTGCGTAGCCATAATTACTGGCTTGCGATATTTACGACCAAGCAAAATAATTTCTCTCCCAATAATCGGAACTTGCTCTGGGCCCACTTCAATTGCCAAGTCTCCTCTAGCAATCATCACTGCGTCGGTTGCTTTTATAATTTCTTCTAAATTTTCTACTGCTGCCTTGGTTTCTATTTTGGCGATAATTTTTGCATTTGCTTTGTGTTTAGAAAGTTGATTACGAACGTCATAAATATCCTGAGGAGTATTAATAAAACTCACGGCCACATAATCTGCATCCAGTTTATTGGTTACTGTTAAATCCTTCTTATCCTTTTCACTTAAAACTCCATCTTTGAATATTGTGTCCGGCAAATTAATACCGTGATCACTCATAATCTTTCCCGAATTCAAAGCCTTAGAGCTTATAACCCCACTATTGATAGATATAATTTCGGTCTGAATTTGACCATCACGCAAAAATAGCCGCTCTCCCTTTTTTACTTGCTTAGAAAAATCGTGCTGAATAGGAAGCATTTCGGAAGACAAATTTTCGCCGTGCTTAAACCTTAATGTCTGCCCGGCTTTTATTTCAATTCCTCCGGTCGGAAGTTTGCCAAGTCTTATCTTTGGACCAGGCAAATCTTGTATTATTGCAACGGAGCGATCTAGCTTTTTGGCTTCTTTTCTGACTTTTTCTGCTATATCGCAATGCCACTTATGAGTATTGTGGCTAAAGTTTAATCTAATACCGTTAACGCCAGATTTTAAAAGCAAATCTATTTTTTCCTGGCTAGCAGGCCCAATAGTCGCGATTATCTTAGTTTTTTTATATTTTCGGGCGTCTATTTCTTCATGAGGCATAAGTATAATTGTAATGCTTTTTACTCATACGTAAAAGGTTTGAAGATAATTCTATTGAATTAATTTATTACTTTTTACCAAATAGTTTACCAAAAAATCCGGGCTTCTTTGCTGGTGGAGTAATAACAGCTTCATTTTGACTAGGCATTGCCTGAGTGTCTGTAGATGCCTGATCAGTTTGTATTACTTGAGTTTGTGGAGCCGCTTCGGACTGAGCTTGGTCTGGTGGATTTTCTAATTCACTCGGACTAAGCCTAAAGACATTTGCTTCTCCAGTCGCTTGACTGTTAATTCCCGGCACCTGATTAAAGCCTTTTGAGGTGGGTGATTGCTTGATGTCCATTCCTTTCGGAAGATTGCTTGAAGCTGCTGCCTGCTGAGCGAGTAATTTTTGTTTTTCAGCTTGTGCAGCTTGCGTAGCAGCCTCATGGCCTTCTGGCCGCAAATCTAAAGTCTCTTTTGATGATTGATTAAAATTTTCCATTGTTGGCTGAATGTTTGTCATAATTCCCCCATAATTCTCTAATGCTTATAATTTATACACTCTTTCGCCTATCATGTCCAATTTACAGGTTGAAACAACAGCATAAATATGTTAGAATTGTATGGTTATTTTATAAGAAAACAGTTGATGGTCCCATCGTCTAGGGGTTAGGACACCAGGTTTTCATCCTGGCAACAGGGGTTCGAATCCCCTTGGGATCACCAACTGTTTTTTGTTTGTGAAAAATCTGCTGTCCTTAGGACTCACAATCTAGAGTTTTCATACTTACAATCGAAGCTTCGAATCCCCTTGGGATCACCAACTGTTTTTTGTTTAGCAAAATATATTCATTAACTGCTAAGTGCTACAATACTCTTATGATTATAAAAAAGCTCGATAAGCTTGCAACCAACAAGATACGAAAAGATGCCCTAGACATCGTCGAGGCTGGATATGAGTCCATAAGTATAGCTAGCCTGATTGGAAAAGACCTATCTTTCGAGCAAAATATTTTAAGCATTGAGAATAAAAAATATGATTTTAAGAAGTTTAAAAATATATTTGTTGTTGCAATTGGAAAAGGAAGCGGGCTGATTGCACAAAAACTTGAAAGTTTAATAGGGCCAGAAACCATTAAAGCCGGTGTAGCAATAGATTTGAAACATCGAAAATTAAAAAAAATAAAAGTATTTGCAGGCACACACCCCCTGCCTTCCGAAAGAAATATTTTAGCCACAAAAAAACTTATCAAAACTCTTAGGGAGGCAAAAGCAAAAGATCTAGTTATTGCAATTGTTTGCGGAGGCGGAAGCTCCTTAGCTTGCCTGCCTGCCAAAAACAACACATGCACAGACCTTAGAACTGTGAGCAATCATATGCTAAAAAATGGTGCCACTATTCAAGAGCTAAATATTGTTCGTAAACATATTAGCAGCATACATGGTGGCAACATGGCAAAATACGCCTACCCTGCATCCGTGCTAGGGCTAGTAATTTCAGACGTGCCAGGAAATGATATCGATATTGTCGCATCAGGTCCTATAAGCAAAGATAGGTCTAGCTTAAAACAGGCCAAGGAAATTGCTAATAAATTTAATCTATTAAATATAAAGCTATCTGAAACCCCAAAAGACGATAAATATTTTAAAAAAGTTAATAAAGTTATCCTAGCCTCAGGTTCTACCACGCTCGAAGCAATGAGTAAAAAAGCCAAGGAAATTGGCTACAATCCAGTAATATACTCTGACAACTTAAGCGGTCTTGCGTGCGAAATTGGACCCAAAATGGCTGGTTCAGTAAAAAAAGGCCAAGCACTATTGGCTTGCGGTGAAACTACTGTAATTGTAAAAAAACCCGGCAAGGGCGGTAGAAATCAAGACTTGTCATTGTCTGCGTTGCCATTTTTAAAACCTCGATCAGCAATAGTATCGGCCGCTAGTGACGGCAAAGACAATATAGACATCGCAGGAGCAATCACAGATACAGAAAGTTTGAAGTTAAAAAATAATAATGCAACTGAGGCCGTAGAAGACAACCAAAGCTATAAGACTTTAAAATCTATAAATGGCGTTTTCAATATTAATAAAATTACTGCAAATGTATCTGATTTTATTGTAGTATTGAGGGAAGGATAATTCTTATGTCAAAGATAATTGCTTTTTTTGAAGTTTCAGCAAAAGAAAAGGCTTCTTTTGAAAGATATTTTCATGGGCCTAAATTTAAGCTGTTAATATTTGATAAGTCGATTGAAGAAATACCTGCATATGAATACAAAGAGGCGGAAATTATCAGTGTATTTAACACTAGCAAAATAGACGCACCGGTAATTTCAAATATGCCAAAGCTGAAGTTTATTGCAGTTAGAGCAACCGGATACGACAATATTGATCTTAAGGCTTGTAAAAATAAGGGCGTCGCTGTAAGCAACGTACCTGGTTATGGCAAAACTACTGTGGCTGAATACGCAATAATGTTAATTTTAATGCTTTTTCATAAGATGCCCGCAGTAATGGATTCGGTAGAGACTGGAAGAGTTAACTATAAAAAACTAACTGGCAATGTATTAAGTGGCAAAACTCTTGGAATTATTGGAGCAGGAAGAGTTGGCACTTCTGTAGCCAAAATTGCGACTGCAATGGGAATGCATGTAATTGCCTATGATCCTTATCCTAACGAAGAAGCCTCGCAAAAAATTGGCTTTAGTTATGTTTCGTTAAATGAGCTATTAAAAGGCGCTGACGTTTTAACTATCCATGCTACCCTCAACCCAACATCTAAGCACATGATTAATAAATCTACACTCGAAATGATGAAAGATGACGCAATTCTTATTAACACTGCACGTGGTCCAATAGTAAATACATTAGATTTGGTAGATGCGCTGAAGAATAATCGTATTAGGGGTGCCGGGCTTGATTGCGTCGAGGGAGAGGGAACTATAGACATTGATACTGAAGCAGAGCTGCTGTTTAAAGGTGAAGATAATCTATATAGTCTGGCCGAAGTGGATATACTATCAAAAATGAACAATGTGATTTTGTCCCCCCATAATGCCTTTAACTCAAATGAATCACTCGCAATTCTTAGAAAAACTACCGCCCAAAACATTTATGGATTTATTAAAAATCACCCGCAAAACCTAATTAAGTTGACTTAGTTTTATGATTATTAAGCTTATGCTATAATTTTATTATCTTATGGGAATAAAAAGCATAATTCCATCTCAAGTATTAAACTCTAGGGGCGAGCCTACTGTTAAAGTTAAAATGACGGCAGAAAATGGCAAGGCAGCTAGCTTTGTAGTTCCAGGAGGCGCGAGTGTTGGTAAAAATGAGGCAGTAAAAAAATTTGACGGAGCAGACAGCTACGGCGGAAAGAGTGTTAATGAAAATGTAAAGACAATAAAAAATGTAATAGCTCCAAAATTCATTGGCTACCCTCTAGACCACCAAGAAGATTTTGATAGCCTTTTAATCGCACTAGATGGCACCACAAACAAAGAAGCCCTTGGCTCAAACACCATACTTGCCCTTTCGGTTGCGTATTTTAAGCTTAGTGCAAAATTAAGCAATAAGCCTCTTTGGCAATACATAGCTGAGAAGCTCAAAACCAGCCCAGAATTTCCTAGAATTTTTGCAAACATAGTAGGTGGAGGAAAGCACGCTCCAGGCCTGGACATACAAGAATTCATGATTGTTCCTCAATCCAATAAACCGAATGAAGCGATAGAAGAAATTGTTAGGGTCTATGAGACAGTAAAAACAATTATGGCTAGTCTTTATGGTCCTACTGCCAAGCTTTCTGGAGATGAAGGTGCGATTGCACCTCTTGGTGCCAGGACTGAAGTAGTGCTTGAGGCTTTAGCTGGTCTAAGCCAAAAGTCTGAAAAGAAATTTGATTTAGCACTAGATGTTGCTGCCAACAGCTTCTATGATGGCAAAAATTATAATTTTGAAGGACAAACTGTTCATGCAAGTGATTTAATGGCTGTCTACCTAGACTGGAATAGTAAATTTGGTCTATACTCCATCGAAGATCCTTTTGCTGAGGATGATTTAGAGGGAATTGAGCTACTAAAAACTACTCCAAGGGATAAAGGCTCATTTATGGTTATTGGTGATGATTTCACAGTTACGAACTCTGCAAAAATTACAGAATTTGCAGAAAACAAAATTATCGAAGGTGTGATAATCAAGCCCGACCAAGTTGGATCTATGTCGGAAGTCATAAATGCAATAATGACTGCAAAGCAATCTAGCTTAAAAATAATTGTTAGCCACCGAAGCGGAGAAAATAATGATGACTTTATAGTTGACCTTGCTTATGCAATTGGGGCTGATGGAATAAAAATTGGCGCCCCCAACAGAGGTGAAAGAATTGCTAAATACAATAGGCTCTTAGGCATTCAGAACGATCTGGGTGGATTGCAGGGTGAATTAGGTGATGAGCAACAAATGAACATGCCTGCACCCGAAAGAACAAAAACAGAAGGCAGCCCGATACCTTCTCAACATTCTGCTCCTCAGGCGCAGCCAACTACCGGGCCAGAAATTAATAAGGAAATATCTCAAGCTAAAACAACCAATTCCAGAGACCTACACTTCGGAATCGGAAATACTGAACCTGGTAAGGTCCAAACAAATCATAATATTGAAGTGGCAACAGACCACAACGAAAATGCTGGCAGCCTTAGGAATGCCCAGTTAACCCCTAAAGAATTTCCAGACGTAAATGATGTAAGAATAAACCCACCAGAGAATCCGATACCTATTGTCCCCCAAGGTCCAGTTCAGGAAAATTCTAGCTTTCAAAAAGCTGCCACAGAACTAAACCCAGTCTCGAGGGCTGCAAACGACAACCAGCAAAACAATAATCCAGCGATTAATATTTCTACATAAAATTTTTCCTGATATAATATTTCATCAATGAAAATATCAGATTTAAACAGATTTCAAAAATTTACTTTAATTACAATTTCTATTCTAATTCTAATTATTACCGTAATTTTAATTTACCTCTTATCTTTTTATGAGCCGACAAGAATATCATTTACTAAACAAAAAGAAAAGTCTCTTAGCAAAATTGCTCTGGCAGGAAAATCGGTTATACCTGAAAATAAAGAAACTACCTTAGTTAATAGTGTTTCTGGTAAAAATATAAAACTGCCAATTATTTTATACCATAAAACACCTCAAGACTTTGAAAGCCAAATGAAATTACTTATAGAGCGCGGTTACACTGCGGTGACAATGAATGAAGCAACAGAAATTATTACTGGCAAAATAGTAGGACCCTCCAAGCCCGTTGCAATCACTTTTGATGATGGATTTAGCGACCAATTAAAAGCTCTTGAAATACTTAGAAAGCTTAATCTCAAATCTACTTTCTATATAATAATCGGCAGTAGAAACAGTGGCTGGTGCTTAGGGGTAGAGAAAAAAGCAAATAACTGTGGAGATGCCTATATGAATTGGGATGAAATTAAGTCAATTGCTTCTTCAGGTCTCGTAGAGATAGGTTCTCATACAGTTGACCACACTTCATTAAGTTCTCAAAGTGAAAAAGTACAGAGATATGAAATATTCGAAAGCAAAAGAATACTTGAAGAAAAACTAGGAATTAAAATAAATAGCTTTGCTTACCCATATGGCAAATACAGCGAAATAACAAAGAGACTAGTTGCGGAAGCTGGCTATAAAAATGCAACCACGGTTAATTCATCCTATATACAGAGTTCTAATATGATATTTGAGCTTTATAGAATAAGAAAAGCGAACGACCTACCCTAGGTCCTTAAAGCTTCTAAAGCTGGGAGTTGCTTTCCAGAAAGTAACTCCAGGCTCGCGCCACCACCAGTGCTTACAAATGAATAACGATTGTGCATTCCAAGTTTTTCTACAAAAGCAGTTGTATCGCCTCCACCAATTACTGTTTCTGCTTTGCCCTTTCTTAATGCCATTAGATATGCTAAGTCCTTACTGGCCAAAGCATAATCAGACAATTCCGCATAACCCAAAGTTCCATTCCAGAAAATTGTTTTAGCCTTTTTGATTATAGGTATTAAACTCCTCATTGTTTCTTTACCTATATCAAGAGCAATGTCCCCTTTTTCTAGTTTTCCAACTTCGACAGTTCTTTTATTGGCGCCTGGCTTTACTGCTTTTGCTACCACAAGATCTGTAGGCAATATTAAATCAACTTTTTTATTTTTAGATAATTCAATTATTTCTCTAGCGGTGTCAATTAGATCTGGTTCGGTCAAGCTTTTTTCAACGTCAAAGCCCTGGGCCTGCAAAAAAGTGTTTGCCATAGCCCCACCAATAAAAATTATATCCGCCTTACCAATTAGACTTTTTAAGACCTCTATTTTAGTTGATATTTTAGCTCCGCCAACTACTGCCAGAAATGGCCTACGTGGTGATTTGAGAAGGCCTGTTAATGTTTCAAATTCTTTTTGCATAAGTAGGCCTGCAGCGTGTGGCAAGTACTTTGGAACACCAACCATACTTGCATGGGCTCTATGAGCATTTGCAAATGCATCATCAACATAGACCTCAGCCAGCCTAGCCATAGATTTTGCAAACAATGAATTATTCTTTTCCTCTGCTTCATGAAATCTCAAGTTTTCTAAGAGCATAATTTCGCCTGGCTTAAGTGCTTCTGCTTCAGCAGAGACTTCTTGTCCTACGCAATCATCTATAAAGGAAACTTTGCGTTTTAATAAATTTGCTAAAACTTGAGCGACCGGCCTTAGACTTAAGCTTTTTTCTACCTTACCTTCTGGCCTCCCATTATGGCTTGCGAGTATCAAAGAGCAGTTCTTGGCGAGTAATTCTTTAATTGTTGGCAGACTTTGCTCTATTCTAAACTCATCAATAACTTTGCTGTTTTCAACCACGTTGTAGTCCACCCTTAAATAGACTTTTTTGTTTCTATAATCTAAATCCTTTAGAAGTTTTATATTCATTTACTGCTTCCTTTATTTAAATTTCTTTTTGCAGTGTTATCTATTTTTATTTTGTTATGTATTGGCATTGCAAATCCGAATACACTGCCTTTTCCTGGTTTAGATTCAAATATTAGCCTGCCGCCCTGATCTTCAACAACTCTTTTGACTAAAAACAAACCTAAGCCGGTACCATCTGGTCTGATTTCTTTTGCGTTTCTAGCTCTAAACATTTTAGTAAACAATTTGGATTGTTGATCTTTCGGCACACCGATGCCATTGTCGATTACTTTAAATATTACTTCACTTTCCTTTTCAGCCAATGAAACCTCAACCCTGCCCCCGCCTTTTGGTGGCTCACTATAATGTATTGCATTATCAATTAAATTCATTACAACCTGTCTGGTCTTATTTTCGTCTAAATTTAGCGCGTGCAATTTATTAATATGCAGTTTTGCAGATAGACTTACTTTTTTACTTTTCGCCATTGTTTGTAATAAATTCAACTCTTCTTGTACTAATTTAATTAAATCAACCTTGGTGGGTTCAATATAGAATTTGCCAGCTTCCATTCGGCTTACATTTAATAAATCATCAATTAGTCTTGCCATTCTATTGCTTCCATCTAGCGCGAGATCCACACTCTGCTTTTGCTCATTGGTAAGTTTTCCAAAATCACCCTCATCTAACATACTTACGTAGCCTTTTACAGTAGTGAGTGGTGTCCTTAATTGATGGCTAGCCATAGAAATAAATTCATCTTTTGCCTCATCCAGCTCTTTAAGTTGGGCATTGGCTTTTTGCAGACTCTTAGTCGCCTTGTTTATTCTGTCTTGCAGCGTTTCATTAAAATTCTGTATCTCCATAAATGCTTTTGCATTTTCTAATGCTACACTCAATTCATTTGAGATAATTTTAATAGTCTTAATGTCTTGGCTATTGTATGTACTCCCCGACTGCTTTTCTGTGAGTATTAAATATCCCAAGAAGCTATTCTTTGTTCTTAGCGGAACACTGAGTGAAATATTTAAACTACGCATTAGTTTTATTTTTGAAGAACTATTGGTATCGTCGATATAAATAGTTCTGTTGCCTAACTCATAAATATCTTTAATTTCGTTTTCATTCAACTTGGCTTTTATGTTTTTAGTGAAATAAATCAATTCATTCTTCTGAAGAACAACTATGTCAGCTGCAGAAATATTCAATTTGTTCATAATTTCGCTAGCCACCTTATTGCATAGTAGATTAATTTTAATTTCAGATGCCATTGCCCTGCCTATATCATCAATAACCGCTTGAGCGTCATATCTGTCCCTATAAAATATGCGGTTACTGACTCTCTCAAAAAATCTACGAATAGGCTGAAAGCTAAATGCTAAAGCTACCGCAAGGATTGTATTAGCAAATTGCTGTTGCAAAGGTACCTGTACGTTCCCGCTTGAAAAGATAAACCTTCCTAACACACCAAATGCGATAAAGGCATAAACTATAGCAATAGTCATTATAGAAAAGATGTATGCAAATGATCTTACTACGACTGCTCTAATATCAAATAGGCTGTGTTTAATAATTGCGTAAGCTGTTAAGGCTACAAAAAATAACGTAAACAATGAACCAAATTTAGCATAGTAATTATTTCCTGTAATAAGCGGTAGTATTAGATTCGTAATTGAAGCGAGTACGGTCATTATTAATATTCCCGAAATTAAGAATACTACTCTTGGTCTATCTTTTTTACTGCTGCGCTTAAATGAGAAAATAATAATCACCATACTTATCACTATCGCTGCAACAAAATAAACTAGAAATAAATTATATAAATCGCCAGTTTTTACATTAGAAACTTGGTTTTTTATTTCTACACCGGTAATGAAATTAGGTAAAAGCGATACTATTCCGATTATTATCGCCATAATTAGTGTAAGCAATTCCACTAATTTGGTTTTAATGACCCTAATTGGGAAGTTGTTAAGAAACATAAGTAAAAAAGCCAATGACAAAACTATAGCCAAAAAAGATAATCGGCTCCATAAAAGTGAATTATCCAAGTTGAAATCAGCTAGGTAGTTAAATATTGACCATGAAGATAAGCCAATACACATTAGCGCAAAGTACCTGTTCGAGATATTTCTTGGGTTATTAATTAAAACAAAAATACCCAATATTATATTAGAAATAAAAACGAGTAAAACTCCAGTAAGCAAAAGCATAATACTATCTTAACAAAAAAAGGGTCCTTCAGGGAGGTTGCTCTCCCCAAAGGACCCTAGAACTTTAATTCATCTTCAGCTATAACACTAAAGATAATATTTACACCATTTTCAGCTCCACCATATACACGAGATACTTTACTATAAATACCTCCGCACTCACGCACTTCAGCCAGCAAGACATCTTGTGTAGGAAATTCAAATGGTCCAGCTTTTGCAAGCTCTGAGATGAAGAAGTCTATAATAACTACTCCAATAAGCCTTAGCGAAACCAACTGTACCCAAGAAGCATTTCTAAGGTGCTCCTGAATAATAGGTCTTGAGCCTCCTTCAGTAGAAGTAGTAACAACAATTTTTCCTTCAGGCTTAATTATCCTCAGACACTCTGCCCAAATTTCTAGCCTGTTTTGGGCAGCATACAAGAAGTTAACCATACTAATCCTGTCAAAGGACTGGCTAGGCAAAGACTTCATGTATACTAGTGCGTCTGAGCCGATAAGGCTCGACTTGTTGGTCTGCAGAGAGTGATGCAATTTACGTTGAGCCTGTCTAATCATTGATTTAGAGCTATCAACTCCAACAACAATTATGTCGGCCCTATCCAGCAAAGATTGCATTACGTTACCAGTTCCACAGCCTACTTCCAGAACTTTATGCCCATCCTCTACTTCCATCAAATCAACTACGTTGTTGACAAGATTTCTGTAGGGATAGAAGTTTAGCAGGCCATCATACATATAGCCGTAAACCCACCACAAAATTTTGGTCAGACGTTCAGTCTTAACAAAGCGCAAAATACCCATCACAAGCATCAAAATCACCCACCAAAAGATTATTTTAGTAACGGTTGTGGGCATTGACTCTCTAAAAACTAGAAATGGGATATATGGCGCGAGAAGAATTAGCCTGTATTCGACAAACTGCCACCAAAATCTCCAGCTAAAAACGCCGTGTCTTCTGGTTGCATTTGAAACCACTAGATCAGCAAGCTTCTTCCATGCCAACTTGAATGTCGCAATATAAATTACAATGAACATTAGCCAAGGCACCAAACCTTGCCAGTTGTCTTTGAGCCAAGCCATTTGACCCCCTTTCTACATCTGTAGGCTACCGGTAAATGGCATCTCAAAAAGCTGGGTAACACCAAGCATATTTGCGACTTCACTTTCTTGCAAAGCTGGCATTACATTTTGTATTTTGCAAACTGTTGGAATTGTAAGGCCCATGTAATTTTTTGGCTCTCCAATTTGCTCAAAAGGAAAGCCAATCCACAGAATCATTTGCAAGAATGACTCATCGACCACAGCAAATACTGTATCTACTTTTTCGATTTCAACCAAATGGAAAAGAACTCTATACATACCAAGGCTAATTCGCGAATTACGAAAGTTTTTCCGCACGCAAAGCCTTGAAATTTCAGCGACATTACCAAGACCAGACACATCAATTGCGTGATTTTTAGGGTTCTGGATAGGCAAGATGCCTTTGCTTCCGAGTACAAGCCTTGTAGTGCCAATGGCCGAAAAAGAAGTAGCAGTAGATGCTACAACTGAACTAGAATAGTTATCATAAAGATCAAACTCTCGTCCATCTGGGTAGTTGCTAGGCTCGATATAGCCCATTTCAGAGTACACTTCAAAACGGCACTTCTGTACCGCTTCTGTATCTGAAGAATTTGCAACCCGGATGGTAACGAGGGGCGTTGGACCTTTTTCGATCATCCTTCCTCCGTTTCAAAGTTCACCCAGGTTTACT
Source organism: Candidatus Saccharimonadota bacterium (assembly GCA_014191035.1). GTDB lineage: Bacteria > Patescibacteriota > Saccharimonadia > CAILAD01 > BJGX01 > BJGX01. The sequence continues at coordinate 70,962 of BJGX01000001.1, read as the reverse complement.
GAGACTAGCTATATTTTAGTTTAATCTGATGAAGTTTACAAAGAAATTAATCTTTGTGTTTACCATTAGCAGACTTTACTTGTTTGCTAAAGTAAAAAATATAAAATATCTCTAGTATGCCCGCGGTATTTAGAATAATAAATATAAGAAACCAAACTTTTTGATCCTTTTTGGCCGCAATCCAAAGAGCCCAAGCTTTCCAGGCGGTACTCCATACAAAAATAAGTATCAGCCACCATATATTCTGTTGTACTATTTGATTTAAATCCATAATTTATTTATACGCCACTATTAGGCTTTTGTCACTTTTAAGAATTAGCCTCTGGCTTAGCAATAATAACAACCCTGCCATCGGCCGCTCCGCCTATCGTGCAGGTATAAATCGTAAGCTGTGGCTCTGAAGTTTGATCTTCAATCTCAATGGCATTTGGCTTTACTGTTTTAAGCTTAGATATTTTATATTTGTATTGCTTGCCCTCCCAATTAACCACAACTTCATCGCCAACTTTAGAATTTTTTAAATCATAAAAAATAGATTTTTTCTTAACTTCATCAGGCCTATACCCCCAAACAAAGCTATGTCCGGTGATTATCATATTTCCACCCTTTGTTGGGTTGCCTTGATCTGGTATGCGGTGCCATGCCAACCCTTTATCTAAAACGTTAATATCGCCTTGTTCAATTCCAGCCTGGATACCTACGCTAGGTATAAAAACAGTATTTTTATCTGCTTGGGGCTTTTCATTTACGGCCTGCTCTACAACTTTGGTTGGTTTTTTTGCTAGTTTAGGAGAAATTAATAAATAAGCAATATATAGCCCCACCAAAAGAAGTATTATTCCTATAAAAACTAAAAGTAGTTTGCCCTTCTTTTTTCTTGGCTTCATAGATGGTGCTTGATAACTCGTATATTGCATAAGCTTTAATTATATCTTAAATGATTGCTTTACAAAAATAAAAAATCGAGATTAATCTCGATTTCTTACAATGGTCGGGGTGAAAGGACTCGAACCTTCGACCTCAGCGTCCCAAACGCCGCGCGCTAGCCAACTGCGCCACACCCCGATATTCTTATAATAACATGGAGGGCCATCTGGGATTCGAACCCAGGACACTCTGCTTAAGAGGCAGATGCTCTAACCAACTGAGCTAATGGCCCATGTTATATATATGGTACGCCCTGAGAGATTCGAACTCCCGACCTTCTGGTCCGAAGCCAGACGCTCTATCCAGCTGAGCTAAGGGCGCTAAAACTTGATTATTTTAACATATTTTCAGCTATTTTTCTAGATTTGAACCAATTCAAAAGGGACCATAGTGGTCCCTAATGAATTTTAATAATCTACTTTTGTGCAGATGCTTGCGGTGCGGAACCTTTACTGTCTAATGCTCTTTTTACTACGAAGTAGTAAATAATAGCCGCAAGTCCAGCAAGACCTACAAATATTGAAACAATCATTATTATCATCCATAGATTTTTCTGGCTTTCATCTTGCCAGTTTTTTCGCTTGAACACATCAATAAGCATAACAACCCAGAATATAAATAATGCTAGACCGATAATAGCTACAACCCCCCAGACAATCAAAAGTCCAGCCGCCAATCCAGCTGTTGCTGTTGTTGCAGCTGCAACATCAGCTGAATCCACAACGTCTACAACCTCATCTTGAGCCCTCGCTGCTAGGGGTGCAAATGAAGCCAACGCACCACTCAATGCACCATACTTTAATAATTTATTCATCTTTTCCTCCTTAATTAATTTACTTATTTTATATTATTACACTTAACCTAATAATTAATCAAATAATTACTTCTTTTTATTATCCAGATGTCTTTTTACAGCAAAGTAATATATTAAAGCCCCAATGATATTCATAAAAATAACTAGCACCAAATAGGCCGCCCTATCGCCAGTATTCTTCCAGTCTCTCTTTACAATATCAATTATCATTACTAGCCAAAAAATCCAAAGCAGTAAGATACCTACCCAAAAAATCATCATTAGTAAAATGAAAAATATTGCAAAGCCTGCCAAAGCTCCACCTGCGGTTGAAGCATCGCTATAATTTTCTGCTCTGGCAGCTAGCGGATAAAAAGAGGCTACAGCACCTGCAGTAATTGATGATATCTTTAAAATTTTATTCATAAGTTTATCTCCTTTAAATATTTTATTTATTTAATTATACTCCTTTATGCTATTCGTAAAAACAAGCTAATTCAGGTTGCGCATAGTAGTTAAATAGTATATAATTTTGTGGTTAGGCGATTATTATTTAGCCCTTGTACCTTTTATTTCTTTTCATATCCCAAATTGATTTATTTCAATTTGATCCAGAAAGCTGGCGCACTTTGTGCGTCCTTTCTGTATGCGGGTATCGTATAATGATTATTACTCCTGCCTTCCAAGCAGGTGATGCGGGTTTGATTCCCGCTACCCGCTCCATACAATTAAATCCCGCCTGCCGGGATTAATTTATTTTATAAGGCAGGCTATAATATTAATTGTTAGCCCCCGTAGCTCAGTTGGATAGAGCAACAGTTTTCTAAACTGTGGGTCGTAGGTTCGAATCCTGCCGGGGGTACCATAAAAAAATTAATATTTTTGATATGGCGGGTGTAGCTCAGTTGGTTAGAGCGTCAGATTGTGGCTCTGAAGGCCGTGGGTTCGAAACCCATCACTCGCCCCATTAAAAAAGACCGAATTATTCGGTCTTTTTTTTGAATTAATATAATTTAAAAACTACTTCCTTCTTTGGTGCTGTTAATGAGCCACTTCGATTGATTAGTATCGTAAATAACATTCATTTCGTACCCAACTATGTATTGACTTGAGCCGTCCCTAAACTTAAATAATAAGTTTGCTTGAACTTTATATTTACCTTCTTCTAATTTTTGATTATTAAGTATTCTAAAACTTGCTGGATAGGTAGTAGCTCTTGATTCCGGACTAAGCTGATTAAAATCATATTCCTTTTGATAAGCCTCAGTCATATATTGACGCATCAAAGGTGCGTTTCCGGCTAAATATGCATTCAAGAAATTCCCGGCCGTATTTTCTGCAGCCTTTTTATCTATGGCGTCTTTGGCAGTGGCGGCCTGCTCGGCAAGTAACTTGGCTTTAGTGCTTAGTTCACTAGTCAGTATTACTTTATTGGCCTCAAATAAAATATCTTGGATACTAAAGGCCGAACTAGGCATTTCGTCTTTCAAATATTTTGCTTCATTTTTAAGCTCAGCTGCTGCTGTCTTGGATGGTTCTGACAAAACTTTTAACTTTTCTTTATCTGACTCAGTGTATTCTTTTATTTTATCTGCGTAAGAGGCTGATTGGTTTATATATTTTTGATATTCATTTATAAAATTATCATACTTTTTAGCATCAATCTGTTTATATTGAAGTTTTTGGCTAGCAAATTTATTTTCATCCACTAAGGCAGATAATTTTTTTAGTTCAGAGTTATATGAATCATAAGTTTCTTGATTTTCAATTTTTTCAGCAAGCTGAGATAATGCCTTATTCTTTTCTGCTATTTCAAACCATCCCTTGGATAGAATCTGCTTATTTCTTGATTGGGCTCCAAAATAAACAACAGCAAAAATAGATAGAATAATTGCCAAGACAGATATAAGTACTATCGACCAAAACCAAGCCTTCTTATAAATAGGTTTGCTTTTTTTATTATTGTCTTTTGTTTTATTCCCCGATTCCGTCGATTCGTTTTTTTTGTCTGTTTTAGTTAGTTCTTCTTTCATAGCTTATTTTAATAATGCTTGCGCTAGACTTAAAAATACAAAAAAACCGCCAACATCAGTACAGGTGGTAATAAATATTGTCGCAGAAGTAGCTGGATCTTTTCCGAGCTTTTTCATGATAAGTGGAATCAATGCACCAGCAAAAGCGGCAATAAATAAGTTACATACCATAGCGATAGCTAAAACCAATCCAAGCATTGGATTTTTGTTTATAAATACAGCCACAGCAGCCACCAAAAGACCATTAATAGCTCCGTTAATGACGCCTGCACCTATTTCTCTAGCTATATACTTAATTGAATTTTTAAGGCTAATTTCTTGCATTACAATTCCGCGAACAGTTACAGCCAAAGTTTGAGTCGCAGCATTACCACCCATACCGGCTACAATTGGCATATATACGGCAAGAAGTGTGAACTTACTAATTGTATCTTCGAACATTCCAACAACTGAAGCTGCTAAGAAAGCGGTGCCTAAGTTTATTATTAGCCATAACCATCGAAATCTTACTTTCGTAAACAGCCCATCGGTTGCATCTTCTTCTTTGTTTACCCCTGCTAGTCCATAGAGATCACTAGACCTTCTTTTATCTAACAATGCTAATAAATCATCCGAATGAATTACGCCCAATATATCTTCGTTCTCATCTAGAACAACCACTTTATCGTGAGGGTGCTTTAAAAATGAATTTATTACATCCTTTTCATCGTTATCGTATCTAATATGGGGGACTCTTTTAACGTATTTATCTATCTTTTCTTTACCCTTATGCAGAGCTAGAACATGCCCTGGCAGTTCCCCCACAAGCTTCCCATTATCAATCATAAATATTGAAGGGAATTTTCCAGTGTTTTTTTCGTGCTCCTCGATATCTCTAGATAAATCCTCAAAATGAGTTCCTGGTGTAGCCAAAACATAGTCCAGATTCATAAGTCCAGAGGCTGTTTTAGGGTTAAAGCTTAGTAATAACTCAACTTTTTCTTTTACATCTGTGTCTAATCTATTTGTAATATGCCTAGATCTTATTTTTGATAAATCCCTTAAAAGCGCAGTTGCCTTGTTTGGATCCAAGGTATTAAGAATCTTAACAATTTCATCATTGTCTAGCGACTTTAATATCTTTTTTCGAGATGGCCTTGTAAGTTTAAGTAGCACGAATCCTTTCAACGAGTCGTCTATCTCATTAAAAGCATCTAATTTGTACTTACTTTTTCTTAAATTTTGAAGTATTTTTTCGTCAACTACAGGACCTACCATAGAAACATTATAAAGCTTATGTAGTGATATTTACATACTTATTTTTTGCCGCGCACTGCACGCTTGAACTGCTCACCGGCCCGAAACTTAGGAACCTGCATACCGTTAATCTGTAGCTTTTCTTTGGTATTTGGATTTATTCCATTGCGAGCTTTGCGGTGTGTAAGGTGAAAAACTCCAAATCCGCTTATTAATACTTTCTCGCCATCTTTCACTTCATCAATTATGGTTTCGAGCATAGTATCCATCACGAGCTCAATCTTGTTTTTTGGCATTCTGGTTTTATTAGCAATTTCCTGAATGAGTTCTGGCTTGATCATTAACTAACCTCAGTATTTATTAGTATTTGCTCAATAGACTTGGCTTTGCCATCACTATCAACATCTATCAGTACAGAGCTAAATTGCACGATGCCTGTAGTCGGCCAATCGAATTTATTAGGAAGTTGGTTCAGCCATTTATCTATAATTATTTCTTTTTTTACACCCAGTACGGAATCAGTTGGGCCGGTCATACCGACATCGGTAATATGCGCAGTTCCGCCTGGTAATACTTTGGCGTCAGCAGTGCTTACGTGGATATGACTTCCAACCACGCCACTGACTCTACCATCTAGGTAAAAGCCGATAGCAACTTTTTCTGATGTTAAATCAGCGTGCAAGTCCACAATTGTTGCTGAGAGTTTTTCGTCTTTGTTTTCTTCAAGTATCGCATCAACAACTTTTAGTGGGTGGTCCAAGAGTGGCCCGTTAAATGTTTGTCCCAAAAGATTAATTACCAATATTTTTCCAAAAGGTGTTTCGGCAATTTTCCAGCCTCGGCCGGGGGTTTTGCCAGGGTAATTAGCAGGACGAATTATTGGCTCGTTTGGATCGTTTAGCATATCTACACCCTCTGGTTTTTTAAAGCTATGGTTGCCACCAGTAAATAAATCTACACCCGCTTCTTTAACTTCTCTAATTGCTTTTGCAGTTAGGCCGTTACCGGTGCTGATGTTTTCAGACTGCGCAATTACAAAATCAATTTGCTTCTCTTCTTTTAACTTTGGCAAAACTTGCGCGACTGCTCGCCTACCAATTTTTGCAACTATGTCACCGATGTATAAAATTTTCACTATTTAGCGTACTCCTCGGCTCTAGTTTCACGAATAACATTAACTTTAATTGTCCCAGGATATTTTAGAGATGCCTCAATCTTTGTGGCAACATCACGAGCCAGCTTAATGGCGGTAAGATCATCAATTTCTTCTGGCTTAACGAATACTCGAATTTCGCGACCTGCACTAATGGCGTAGCTCTTTTCGATTCCACTAAATGCATTAGCTACATTCTCAAGATCCGTCATACGCTTAACATAATTTTCTAATGTATCCCCGCGGGCTCCTGGGCGACCACCACTTAGGGCGTCTACTACACGCACTATTAAAGCTTCTGGCGTAGTAGCCTCAATATCATCGTGGTGTGCTTCTGCAGCATGAGTGGTAGCTTCATCGAATCCAGCCTTGCGCATCATATCCCCAGTAATATGATGATGCTTGCCTTCTATTTCATGGCTGACTGCCTTACCCAAATCATGTAAGAACGCTGCAGTTCTTGATACTTGAACATCGGCACCGATTTCATCGGCAATCATCGCGGCTAAGTGGGCCATTTCGACAGAGTGGTGAAGTACGTTCTGGCTGTAGCTAGTACGGAACTTTAGCATGCCCATAGTTTTTGAAATTTCTGGTGGCAACCCAAGAACCTTAGCTTCACGCGCAGCCTGTTCCCCGGCTCGCTTAACTTCTTCATCGATTTCTTTTTTGGCTTTGGCAACTTGCTCTTCGATTTTGGCCGGATGGATACGCCCGTCTTTAATTAATTCTTCCAAGGCGCGCTTAGCAACTTGCCGGCGAATCGGATTAAAGCCAGAAATTGTAATTACACCAGGACTTTCGTCGATAATAACTTCAACACCAGTAAGGCGTTCGAGTGTCTGGATGTTTCGGCCTTCTTTTCCGATAATCTTTCCCTTATCCCCATCGTTTGGAATTGTGACAGTGCTAATTGTTCGCTCAGTGGCAGTGCCTGTAGCCAAGCGTTCCATGGCTTGAGTCATAATATCTTTGGCAATTTCATCAGCGTTTTCATTAGCCTCACGCTTTCGTTTTTCAACATACTCAACTAAGTCGTTTTTAATATCGCGCTCTGTCATTTCCATAAGCTTCTTTTGAGCGTCTTCTTTTTTAAGCTTTGCAATCTTTTCTAGGTTGTCTTCTTGGCGAGTTCGAATTGCTCGAATCTCTTCTTTAATAGCTTCGATTTCTTTTTCGGATCGATTTAGGGCTTCGGTGCGCTTTTCGATTTGATCAAGCTTATTATCTAATAAGGTTTCTCGATCAGCCACACGCTTTTCGGAAGCATCTAATTTATTACGCCTTTCCCGTTCTTCTTTTTTGGCTTCATCGGCAATTTTAATTGCCTCTTCTTTAGCTTCTAATATTTTTTTCTTAGATTCTTCTTTGGCATCATCTAATAATTTTTTGGCTTTTTTGTCGGCATCTGTTGCTTTTTGTTTTGAAATGTAAGAATTGGCACCATAGCCAACACCCCCACCAACTGCAAGGGCAAGGATTGCAAATACTATTTCCATAAACACCTACCTTTCTAAGTAGTTGTTTTCACCTGTATTAAAGTAAAAACCGGTTATCAAAAATTAAATTCAAATCGACTAATGTCTAATACTATTTAACAATTATTTTGTAATATTAACAAGCTTAAGAGCCTTTTGGCTTGGTGATATTTGGCTCAGCGTTGTATTCTGGCACTACTAAGTCACCGACTTTTGCACTTTCAATCGCTTCTAGACCAGACCTTATCCATTCACCACCTTTAGCTGCAACAATTGGAATACTCAAACTATAGGCCATCGCATTGGCAACAGTCGTGCCGATCCTAAGGCCAGTAAACGAACCCTCGCCAGTGTGCATAATAATACCCTTGACATCATTATTGGTAATATTTTTTGATTCGAGGAGTTCTTTAATTTTCATTAGTAGCGTATCGGCTAGCTCGCGGTGAGCTTCCCACTTAATTTCAGATGCAAATTTGCCGTTATTTATTAAATACAATTCGGCCTCTGGCTTGTCAGTTCTTATTGCTAATATCATTATTTTAATCCTTCTATAATTTTACTCGATTTGGGTCCAGTCGATTTAAAATCGTACCTTCGCTCGTTTTCGCTTATATAATGACACTCCACAGTCAGCCTATCTTCAGCCAAATGACTACTAAAATGATTAGCCCATTCGGTGCACACTATCGTTTTTGGATCTTCCAAACAATCTTTGAGTTCATTGGCGACAATTTCATCATCATTTAATCGGTATAAATCGAAATGCTCCAATCTTATTCCATTGGGTGATTCATAACCTCTGTGAATATTAAATGTAGGGCTAGTTACGGTCTGCTCTATCCCTAAACCTTTAGCGATTGACTTAACAAGCGCAGTTTTACCGCCACCCAAATCCCCCACCATCTCAATTAATAATGGTGGCTTGATTAGCCCGGCAAGCTTATTGCCGAGTTCCAAACTTCGATCTAAGCTTGCTGAATTGTAACTGAATTTCTGTTCTGTAATCATATATTCCATAACTAATAGTAGCGACTCCAGCGGCAACTAGCAACCAAGTCTTAAAGCAGCGCTAAAAAATGCAAACATGTGCGATATCAGGCTTGACCTATAAATCATAAGGGTTATACAATAGCTTCATAATGTTTTCACTTAGACAAAGATTCGCAAATAGACCATCTGGCTTCACCATATTAGACGTAGTTGTAATAATTATTGTCGTTGGATTCTTTGCAGTGCTAATAATTCCTGGTCTTATAAATGGCCCATCAAGAGCCCGAGATGCAACCCGCAAAAGTGATTTAAGGGCTATCAAAACACAGCTCGAAGCTTACTACTCTGAAAAGGGTAGCTATCCCACAAAGCTCTCCGAATTAGAGGCAGGCGCCACTCCATTCATGAAAAAGGTACCAAAAGATCCTTCAACCAAAAAAGAGTACATATATATAACCCAAGGGAATACTCCGGGTAGCTTTGAGCTACAGGCTACATTAGAAAATAAAAATGACAAAGACCTCAAAAGCCTAGGAAGTGACCCCTCCAAAGGTATTTATATAGTTACAAGTTCTAACTAAATTTATTTCCGTAATATTTACTACGAAGTTCAATTATATAATTTTCTAATTTATAAGGCTCTGGCACGTAGTCAAATACAAAGTTTTCTCTTTCTCCTGCTGTCTGGATTATTAATGTCCCGTAGCCCAACATTGTCTGGAGAGGACCATTGACCTTGGCAGATACATCTTGAATTTCCTCTAGCCTAAGCGTGGATACCTCTCTGTTAAACAGCCCAATTTGATCAACATCAACTACATGCTTGTTGGTTATAACTACTTTGTTGCGTCTCCAAATCCAAAAAGTTCCCACAGTCAACATTACTATAACTGCTATAAAAACAAAACCTATTAATGTTAAAAAGATAGGAGGAATAAAAGTCTCTACAGAAGCTAGGTTTGTATTGACGTATATTATTGCTATAACGGCAAAAATAGATAACAGAAGCATTCCAAAAAGAATTGGAGCTATTGCCATAACATGCTTATAAACAACCCTTTGGGTAACCTCTTCGTGCGCTTGGCCAGGATAGTTGTTATCATTTTCCATAATTCTATTTTATATCAAACTAGAGTTGATTGCATATCTTTGGGTGGCTCGACTCCTAAATGCAAGTAGCCCCGCTCGGTAACCTTTCTTCCCCTGCTTGTGCGTTCCAAAAAACCAAGCTGTATTAAAAATGGCTCATATACATCTTCTATAGTTTGACGCTCCTCGCCTGTTGCGGCAGCAATTGCACTAACTCCTACTGGCCCGCCATTATACTTATTAATTATTGCGTCTAATACTCTTCGATCTGAAGCATCTAGACCTTTTTGGTCGATTTCTAAGATAGACAAGGTTTCATTAAGCGCTTCGTCGTTTATTGTGTTGTCCCCATGAACCTGGGCCCAATCACGCACTCGCTTTAATAGCCTGTTAGCAATTCGGGGAGTCAAGCGAGATCTCTTAGACATTTGCTCTAGCGCATTTTTTTGAAGCTTAATTTCCAATAGTTTGGCAGATCTATTAATTATTTTTTCTATTTCATCTTCCTTGTAGTAGTCCAGGCGGTTAACAATACCAAATCTATCTCTTAATGGAGATGATAGAGCTCCAAAACGTGTGGTTGCGCCAATCAAGGTAAATTTGGGTAAATCCAATCGCAGGTTTTGTGCAGATGGTCCTTTGCCTAAAACAATATCAATCACGTAATCTTCCATCGCAGAATACAATATTTCTTCCACGCTTCGGGGTAAACGGTGAATTTCATCAATAAACAAAATGTCTCCGTCTTCTAAGCTGGTGAGCATAGAGGCTAAGTCAGCCGCTCTTTCGACCGCGGGCCCACTGGTAACTTTTAAATTTCCTTTCAGTTCATTTGCAATTACGTGGGCTAAGGTAGTTTTGCCAAGCCCTGGAGGGCCATAAAGCAAAATGTGGTCTAGCGATTCATTACGTTTTTGAGCTGCCGAAATAGCAACTTTGAGTGCTTTTTTAATTTGTTCCTGACCAATGTATTGATCAAATGATTTTGGACGCAGTGATAATTCAAAAACTTCTTCTTGCGCAATTTCTTCTGGAACTTCCGACTCAATAAGTTCTTCTTGGCGTTCAATCATTTCTTAGCTCCTTTTAGCGCTAGCTTAATTCTTTCTTGAGTACTCAAGTTCGAATCTATGTCTTTTAAAACTGCCTGCGCATCTTTAGCAGAATAGCCCAGACTAATTAGAGCTTGGTATGCTTGGTCGCTTTCATCGGCTTCTACCTTTTCTACCTCAACTAGTTTACCTTTTAAATCTAAAATAATTCTTTGAGCTGTCTTTTTGCCAATTCCAGAAACGCTACTAAATAAATTAACATCATCACTCAATATTGCGTTTTGGACATCATCGGCAGAGTGTGCGGAAAGAATAGACATTGCAGCTTTTGGGCCAACACCGTTAACGCTGGTGAGTTTATAGTAAATTTGCCTAGCATTGCGAGTCGGAAACCCGAATAAGCTATATTCATCTTCTTTTATATTTTCAGCAATATAAAATAAGCCCTCATCTCCTTCGTTTACAGATAACAAAGTATTGGCAGGAACGAATATCTCATAACCTATGCCATTCAATTCAATCACCACAGAGCTATCGAGCTTTTCAGATATTACACCTTTTATTCTTGCAATCATGTAATAGATTATACCAGGACTAAAGAGTATAGAATAATAATAACTTTATTAACTATTTTTTCTGAACGAAATTTTCGACCTTGGGTAGCGGCATAACCTTATCAATAAAAAAGAGCATTGCTATTAAAATAACAAATGAAATGCTAAATAGAATAGTTACTAAGGAACCCATTGTCTGGCCGGATAACAAAGAGTAATAAGAAGAAAACAGTATCAATACAGTTGAGCCGCCTGCCATTCCCACAGTGATAGGAGAAAACTTATAGGCAACCATAGCCAAGGCAAATCCTAGTATTGCAGCTACTAAAGCTACTTGTATCCTATTCATAACTACTTGTTTCCTAACCATATTGTAGCTTTCGAGATTACTCTTGTACTGATTAGTGTCTCTTTCGTACTGTTCATCAATTCTTTTTTGACAAGCTTTATCATAAGTTGTGTAGGTAGATCTGCCGTTACCATACGTGGCGCACTTAATATAATTTGGAATCGATGGTGACTTAACCCTTAAGTCTTCATAATCTTTAGAAGGATAGAAAACCAAGCCAATAAATAGCACTAGTATCGGATATATTACTGCAATAGCGATAGCTAAAATAACTTTTACTGTTTTATTCATGCTTGCCCCTTAATGTAAGCCAAATTGTTCCACCTATTAATGCAGCAAAGGCCAGAGCAACCGTCACCAGTCCCCCTGCAGTTCCATAAGCATTCCAAATGTAAGGAATTTGCATAATTACGATTGCTAAACCTAAAAGCAATAAAAAATATTTTTGGGTTTTGTTCTTTAAAAATATTCCAGAGATTATCATTACAGAGCCTATAGTTAATCTCATTCCAAAAGTAGCATCAGGACCAAGGTTTAAGACATTAGTTGGAAGATAATAAGCTGTAATTAAGCCAGTTGGTATTGCAGATAATACTACTAAAGTAATTACTATTCCTCGCACAAGAGTGGTATTTATATTGCTATTAGAGGCTTTAACAATAGTGTAAACCAGCAAAATCAAAAAACCTATTGGTAAGAATGAAAAAAATAGACCTGTAAATACTTCAAACATTTATACTAAATTATACCTCTTGAGCTTAGATGTCAATTATTACTGCTATGGCAAATTGCAATTGCAAGCGCATCGGCAGCGTCGTCAGGCTTTGGAATTACGCTTAGCTTCAATATCTTCTTAACCATTTCCTGCACTTGCTTTTTAGTTGCCTTGCCGTAACCTGTTGCTGACATTTTAACCTGCAAAGGAGTATATTCGGCAATTGGAATATTATTTTGTGATGCTACTAGAAGCACAATTCCCCTAGCCTGGCTCACGGTCATTGCGGTGGTGATGTTGTTGGTAAAAAACAATTTCTCAACCGACATGACATCAGGCTTGTGCGTCTGAACTATTTCCTGAAGATCATTGAATAATATACTTAGTCTTTTTGGCATATCTAGATCCTTTGATGTAGAAATAACGCCACAGTCAATTTTTGTGAGTTTTGGACCTTCTTTAGTTATCAATCCAAATCCAGTTGTGGCGGTTCCTGGATCTATGCCCAATATTTTCATTGAAGCTTATTTAAAATTTCTTCGGGGATATCAAAGTTACTTGTAACTTCAACTACATCATCCAAATCATCCAGCGCTTCCATCAAATTCAGCAGAGTCTTGGCCTTACCTTCATCATCAACCACGATTGTCTGGCTAGGTTCTTGTTTTACTTCGGCACTTTCAACGTTGTCTTCGCCTAAAGCATCTCGCACTTCTTCAAGCTTATTAGGCTGAGTATAAATTATTAACTGTTCGCCACTATCATCGATATCGTCGGCCCCGGCTTCGATTGCCATTAAGCTCATTTCGTCTTTATCGGCTTCGGGCTTACAAATAATTACACCTTTCTTTTCGAATAAATAAGCCACCGACCCTTGGCCACCCATAGTTCCACCATGCTTTGAAAAGGTCGATTTAACTTCAGGGCTAGTTCGATTACGGTTGTCGCTTAAGGCCTTAACCATAATCGCAACTCCGGCGGGGCCATAACCTTCGTATAATAGTTCTTCTAGCTTTGCGCCTCCGCCCTGCCCACTACCCTTGGCGATAGCGCGCTCAATATTTGCAGCCGGAACGTTAGCAGCCTTGGCCTTTTGTATTGCCAGGCGCAATTTAAAGTTCATTGCCGGATCAGCACCGTCTTGTGCGGCGATGGCAATTTCGGCAGCCATTTTGGTAAATACCTTACCGCGTTTTGCATCAGCTGCGCCTTTTTTATGTTTAATTGAGTGCCACTTAGAATGTCCTGACATTTATAAATCTCCGAATTTACAGATTAAAATACCGATCTATTTTACCAATTATTAGTGTTTTTGAAAAGATGAGCATCACCATTCAGTCTTGATTTTTAAGCTAAAAAACCTTATAATAATCTGGTTATTTTGCCTTAAGGGCCCATAGCTCAGTTGGTTAGAGCACCTGCCTTTTAAGCAGGGTGTCGTGAGTTCGAGTCTCACTGGGCCCTCCAAGAAAATAGATCTATCTACAAAGATAGGTCTTTTTTCTTGGTAGAGATTTGCTGGCCTTGAATATCGGACACGCCAAAAGGGTGTTTGGGGTGAGAAATGCCGGTGGCATTTTGCAAGAGAACCTTTCAGATTTGCCACTTGTTGCAAGTATGAAAGTTCTGGGCCCGCAGAATGTGGGCAAGACCCCGCTGGCCCTCCAAAGATACCTAAACAGATACCAGTTAGTTCCAATGACAACACTTCTATTCCATTGCGACTAATTTGTATCTGTTTTTTAGTTCTAGACACGGTTGGTGGAATTATTATAGGATATATTCATGGCAATAAACAAATTTGAAGAAATGCTCACTGGTGGGCATCCAAATTCACTTGGCAACACAGTTGAAGTTGTAAATCAAATACTAGCCGACAGAAAGAAGCTAGATGACCTATATCAATGTTACTTCTCTGATGATGAAGTGGTTCGATTACGAGTATCAAACGCGATGAAGCGTATTTGTAAAGAACATCCTGACTGGCTTGTTTCATATATTGATAAATTCCTAAAAGATATTTCAAAAATCAACCAAGCATCTACGCAATGGACTCTGGCTCAATTATTCTTGTGGCTAGAAGATGAAATGACCACGCCACAGCTAGAAAAGGCAAAAGAAATATTAAAAACTAATCTTGAAAAAAGTGACGACTGGATTGTTCAAAATACGACAATTGAAACTCTATCAACTTGGGCAAAAAATGATGAAAAACTGAGGCTATGGATTATTCCTAAGTTAGAAAAGTTTTCAAAAAGTGATAGAAAATCAGTTGCTGGTCGTGCCAAAAAGATGCTAAATACCCTGGTCACGAATAACTAGCCAACTTTACAATATATAATTGTCCGCCCCTATTGATTTTAGTTGCGACAGACAAGACAATGGACCTCCATAAAAAGAACACTCTGCTTAGGGGTGTTTTTTAGTTATTGAATAATTAGTTATTTATATATAAAATACTCTGGCAGTCTTTCCTCGAAAGGAGGAAGAATGAGTTCCTTTATTGTCATTCCTGACACACAGGGCGAAGTGAGCTTGTTGTACGGCCTCCTTGAGCAAATCTTTGATAGAAATTTGCTTAAAGACAGAAAGCTAGTTTTTTTGGGCGACTACATAAACCGCGGAGAAGGCACTAAGCAGCTTCTGGATGAATGTATAGAGCTAAAAAAGCTTAATCACGTTTTCCTAAGAGGTAATCATGAAGATGTCTTGATACGTGCCTATCTTGCTTACCAGCAAAAAGATGAGTTTTATCGCGACATATATATTTACCAATGGCTAAAAATGGAATCAAATACCCTTTTTAGCTACGGAATCAGCAAGTATCGCAAAAACAATCTTCGAATCTTTTTGGAATTTGTTGAAGCACTGGAAAGCTTTGGACACTTAAACTTTTTGTTGAGTCTCCCAGTATATTATGAATCTGACAACATAATCATGATTCACGCCGGCATAAAGCCTAATTTAGATTGGGAACTTCAAAAGATTGAAATTGATTCATTACTTGATTCTTACGAATATGAAATTGAACAAATTTATTCTTTCGAACTAGCTAAGCTGGAAACTCATAATGAAGAAGGCAAAACAGTTGTTAGCGGGCATTCACCCAGAGATGAGCCTTTCGTTTCAAAAAACAGGGTCATGCTGGACTGTGGAGCGGGCAAGCCTGGAAGGCCGCTTGTAGCCTGGATAAGTGACACAAACGAAATTTTGTATTCTTACAAAAAATAATAGCCACCTATAAACTAGGTGGCTTTTTTGTTATTCAAAAACCATTCACGAATAACTTCACAGGACTTATCGGCTTGTGGTGAATAATTATCTTCGTTAAAAAAGAATGTTGCATCTTTATTGTCAAGCTTTGCCTTGGAGATAATTACTTCATTGATGTATCTAATATCGACACCACACGACAAAGCATTATCTACAATTTTCATAACTGTCTGAAAATGAGGCTTGCCAGTTTCAGAAGGGCGAGAAAGTCGAATAGTCAGAGCTTCTCTGCCAAGACTATCGACATTAATATAGTCGAATTTGTAATGACCAGAGTAGATTCCGTTATGTTCACAAATTGAATTGAAAATCCTAGGAGGAAAATCAATAATGAGAGCAAAAATACTGTCATCATCATCTTTTGTAATGTCTGGGTAGCTTTCCGAATTCCAAGCCCCATCGATTCTAAAATAATCAAACTTCCAACCTCTAATTCTGTGGACACCACAGTTTTCAAGTTCAAGGCCATACTTTCCTAGGCCTTTTGCATTTGGAAAACGCTCCAAGTCTTCAAAATTCATTAAGGTACTAAAAGCCGCATACAACATCGCTCCCCCTTTAAGGTCTAGTTGTAAGCGAGAATTATATATTTTATCTGCAAAATTTTCAAGGTTAAAATTTATATGCTTATTATTTGATATAATTACTTAATGACTAAAAAAATACTCATTGTTGATAATTCTGTACATAAAAAATGTCTTCGCTGTAGCCAATTCCACAGACATTTTAGTTCTAAATTCAGCGTAATACATCCTATTGAAAGGACCCTTCCAAAGAACCTCGATGCTTATAGTCACATTATCCTAACCGGTTCGGGATCGCATGTGGATGGCATGAATATTATTTACCACAGACTTAGGCCATTCATAAATAAAGTAGAAAGAGAAGGTGTACCAATGCTAGGAATATGTTTTGGTTTTCAAGCGATTGTTGCTGCACTATCAGATCTTACAAGTGTTGATCACTTTGAACACCCTGAGATTGGCTGGACAAGAATTTATAGAACTAGCCCCTCCAGAATATTCAAAGGTGTACCAAATAAATTTTATGCATTTGAGAATCACCAATCATCAGTAAGACATCTGCCAGGCGAATTACGTAAAACAGCTCATAGCCACAGAATTAACATTCAGGCTTTCGAACATAAGTCGAAGCCAATTTTTGGAGTACAATTCCACCCTGAATACACCGACTTTCACGGTAAGGAAGTGGTATCACATTGGCTCAAACGAAGAGTCCCCTTTAGGTGGTTTACGAATGTAAACAAGCCACCAAGATATAACCCCGAAATAGCAGAAAAAATTATTACCAACTTCTATTACTCAACTAAAGATTTTAAGAAGCAATCTCCTCTTCGTAAATTCTCTTGAGTATTCGGTTAAATATTTTACGGCCTTCACCGTCTGGTCTTTCGCGTTCTGGATGGAACTGAACGCCCCAAACTGGCTTGGTCCTGTGTTTTATAATTTCTACTCCCTCGCTAGAAGCAGCTACACAACGTAACTCATCTGGAAGTTCGGTGATGATCCAACGATTAGATTGAAACACCATAGCTTCTTCTTTTCCGGCCATAACCTTATTTCTCTGAATAGCAACGATTGGGAATAGTCCTTTTCTGCGTTCCTTAAAGCTTCTATGTAATTCAGCGCCATAGGCAAAACCAATAATTTGACAGCCCAAGCAAATACCAACAATAGGTTTTTTGGCTTGCTGGACCATTTCAATCTGGTCTTCATAAAGATGAGTAAACCTCTTTAATGAGCGCTTTCTACCCTCCGCCTCAATTCCTCCGCCAGAAAGTACAACTACATCGAAAGGATCAATGTCATAACCCTTTACTTCATCATAGTTAATTATGGTCAGGTCATGCTTATCTAGAAGATTTTGAAGTCTTTTTTTGTAATGAGTATTGTTGTTAATAAGTAAAATTTTCACAGAATTAAATTACCTTAGAAACTTTAATTACGGTTTGCCTTCTAGGCTCCTACCTTGTCTCTCTTCCGTTTCTTTGGAACATGGTCTTCAACGTATTCAATCATCTTACCAGCAATGTCATGCTTTGTTACTTCTTCTATGGCACCAAACATCGGAAACGCATTGACTTCCATTACAAGTGGTCCACGTTCTGAAGGGAGCAAATCTACACCTGCGATATCTAAATTCATCGCCTTTGCAGCACCTAATGCCATTTGGCGTTCAGCTCTAGTTAATTTAATTGCAGTTCCATGCCCACCAATGTGAATGTTTGATCTGAACTCACCTTCTGGACCCTGACGCTTCATTGCACCGACAATCTTTCCTCCAACAATAAAAGCGCGAATATCCACACCCTTTGATTCTTCAATAAATTCTTGGACCAAGATGTTAACATTTTGAGAGTAAAAAGCCTGGATAATTGCACGAGCCGCACTGCGGGTTTCGGCAAGCATCACTCCCATTCCTTGGCTTCCACGAGCGACTTTTACAATCAGTGGAGCGCCTCCGACCATAGCGATTAGTTCATCTACTGCGCCAGTATTGTTAGCTACGACTGTCTTTGGGATATCAATATCGTGTCTAGCCAAAAGCTGCATACTTCGAAGTTTATCTCGGGTACGAATAAATGCTAATGAGCCAGTGGTAGAGAAGACATTCATCATCTCAAATTGACGAATGATGGCACTACCGTAGGCCTGGCTAGAAATAGAAATTCGTGGAATTATTGCGTCAATTCCCTCAAGTGGCTTTCCTTCGTAGTATACTTGTGGCTTACTTTTTACTACGTTGCAATAACACTTGGTGTAATCAACAATTCTAACATCATGACCGCGCTTCTGGGCTGCTTCTAAAAGTCTTTCGGCACCGTTTTTTCTGTTCGGTCTTGAAAGTATCAGTATTTTCATAATACCTCCTTTCTTAATGGTTATACTTTAATTTTAATTCAAAAACTACTTAAATAATAGAATTAAATGTAACTCAGCAATTTTACAGATAAAAATAGGTTTTAGTCAACTATTTTTTAGCTTTACCAACTGTTAAGTACATTACGAAAAGCCAGATAATTACCAGTGCTAAGGCAATAATTCTGAGATCATAAGCCATTGCAGCAAGGTTATATTCCGTAACGATATTTTCCCTTGTTGAATCTTGAAGGTTAGCTATGAAATATCCTAGAATTGTAAAGCTAGATAAAAACCCTGCTATCATGGCCTTAATTTTACTTTTTGGGTATTTTGAATCTCTTGTATTTTTACCTAAAAGAACAACTAAAATTGGCAGCAAAAGAAGCAATCCGTTCATTCCAACTCCTGCATAATTAACCTTCAAAAAGCTTACTTTATCTAGTAGCTGTAATAGCTGAGTTGAAGCAGCCACACCAACAATTGTGCCAATCATTAATCTTTGGGATTTTTCTTCTCCCAAAAAGAAGCAGCCAACAGTTGAAGCAGCGATTATGGACAAAAATATAATATCAAAACCAAATTTCATAGTACTTATGTAAAAGTATAGTTTCTATAATCATCATTGTAAATTATATTTGTTAATATATATAAATGATAATAAATTCAGCGAAAAAATTTATTAAGGAATCATTAGAAAATAAATATTTATGGATTTGGGTATTATCATATTTAATTTTGAGTATAATTGCTTATAACTTTATGACCCCCTTAAAAACTCGTCCAATATATGAGAATTCTTTGGTGGGTAAAATTTTTGGAGGGTTAAGTCTATTTGATGCTAGTAGCTATTTGACCATTGCAAAGGACGGGTATGAAAATGCAAGAATAGGCGTTACTGCATTCTTTCCATTTTACCCAATAATTATTCGCTACATATCTTACCCTTTCAGACTATTTACTGACAATGTTTTTTCAATAATCATTATTGGTACTATATTAAATGTTTTCTGCCTTGCTTTTTCATTGAATTTTTTAAAGAAAATAATAAAAATTGATTATCAAGGAAAGGTAGCGAAATACTCTCAATTTATACTGCTTTTATTTCCTTTCAGTTTTTTCTTCTTATCTCTTTATACAGAATCTATTTTTTTACTAGCTATAATCTCTTCTTTTTATTTCGCTCGTAATAAGAGGTGGCTTTTAGCTTGTATCATCGCAATTTTTGCTAGTTCAATTAGGCTTCCAGGAATCCTATTAGCTCCCGCACTTTTTGTTGAATTCTTAAACCAAAGTAACTGGTCAATAAAAAGATCTTTACCTAAAATTCTCTGGGTTGTAATTACCCCGCTAGGAGCAATATTATATTTTATTTATATTCAGATGTTTAGAGGGGGTCTTTATTTATACTTCGAGGCTTACAGAACTAGTTGGCCTGACCGTAAATTTACGCCATTTTTTTTAAGCTCTATTTTTGATCCCATAATAGAATTAATAAAATTTAAAAGTATAAAGCCAAATGACATTTTGGGTTTACTGATAGTTGCAATGGCTATCTTTGTAATATACCTTTTTTATAAGTATAAAATAAGGGCAAGCTATATTGTTTTCTCTATATTAAACTTTGTATTGCCATTACTCACTGGGACAATGGAAAGTATAGGTCGTTATTATATGGTTGTTTTTCCAATAATTATTTGTTTATCAATATTCTTCAGTAAGAACCGCTGGATATTTTGGCTTTATATTATTTCTTCTGCAATTGCGTCTATTGTCTTAATGATTCTTTTTATAAATGGTGTTTTTGTAGGCTAAACTACCAAAATCTACGTTTTTTAATTGTCTTGTCAAATTCTTTAAGCAGCTCTTTTTGCTTAGCATTTAGCTTAGTAGGAACTTCAACTTCACAAATAACAATATGGTCACCGTGCCTATCAGTATTTAATATGGGCATGCCTTTGCCACTTAATTTAAAAATCTTATTTGGCTGAGTGCCGGCTGGGATTTTGAATTTGACTTCACCCTTAATTGTTTCGATTGGAACTTCATCACCAAGTGCTGCCTGAGTCATTGTAATCTTTATTTTACTGATTATATTACTACCTTCGCGCTCAAATCTACGGTCTGGTCTAACCTGAATGCGCACATACAAATCTCCTCTGTCACCGTTTTGATTTATTTCGCCTTTTCCTTCAAGCTTAATAGCTTGGCCATTATCTATGCCTGCAGGAATTTTAATCTTTACATCTTCCTGCTTGCGACCGCCATTTTTATTATCGGCTATTCGCAAACTAATTTCTTTTGTAACGCCCTTTACAGCTTCCTGGAAATCAATTGTTAGTGTCATTTCGACATCGCGAGTACGGTTTTGCTGACCTCTAAAGAACATATCAAATATGTCATTAAGTCCGCCGCCGCCCCCGCCAAAATCAAAACGAATTTCATTTGGATCAAAGCCCTGCCCATTGAAGCCACCAAAGCCAGAACCAAAAGGATTACCACCACCATAACCCCCGCCAGCCTGATCAGCACCCGCTGCATGCCCGAATTGGTCATAGGCCTGGCGCTTTTGTTCGTCCTTTAAGACTTCATAGGCCTCATTAGCTTCCTTGAATTTAGCTTCATCGCCACCACGATCTGGATGTAGTTCAACAGCCTTTTTGCGAAAGGCTTTTT
This sequence comes from Candidatus Saccharimonadota bacterium, assembly GCA_014191035.1. Lineage (GTDB taxonomy): Bacteria > Patescibacteriota > Saccharimonadia > CAILAD01 > BJGX01 > BJGX01. The sequence goes on along the minus strand of BJGX01000001.1, from coordinate 49,762 downwards.
TGATTTCTTCTTGGGATGCTCCCTTATCTACACCCAGAACTTCGTAGTAGTCTCGTTTACTCATACCGACTTATTAGCAACTACTTGTTACTTTTCTTCCTTTTTGTCGTCTACAATTTCGCCTTCTTCGGCATCGTCGCCTTTTTTATCTTCATCTTTAGATTCATCTTTTGATTCATCTTTCTTTTCTTCGCTATCTGCTTCTTTATACATTTGCTCGCCAACTTTCATAAGTTTAGTATTTAGATCTTCAGTTAGCTTTTTAATTTCTTCTAGATCTTCAGAATCTTTCTTTTCCTTAAGTGCGGCCACCGCTTCATCAATAGTCTTTTTATCTTCTTCTTTTACTTTGTCACCTGCATCGGCCAAAGTCTTTTCAGCAGTGTAAATTAGTGTGTCAGCTTGATTACGAACTTCCACAGCTTCTTTCTTCTTCTTGTCTTCATCGGCAAACTTTTCGGCATCTTCTTGCATCTTTTTGATTTCTTCTTCGTTTAAGCTTCCGCCACCAGTAATGGTAATTTTCTGCTCTTTACCGCTAGCCTTGTCCTTAGCACTAACATTTACAATTCCGTTGGCATCGATATTAAAGCTAACTTCAATTTGAGGAACACCACGAGGAGATGGTGGAATACCGTCTAGCACAAATCTTCCTAATGTTTTATTGTCGTTGGCCATTTCACGCTCACCCTGCAAAACGTTAATTTCTACACTAGTCTGATTATCTGCAGCAGTGCTAAATACCTGGCTCTTACTAGTTGGTACAGTTGTGTTTCGCTCAATCAGCTTGGTACTTACACCACCCAAAGTTTCAATACCAAGACTTAGTGGGGTTACATCTAGCAGTAGTACGTCTTTTACGTCACCGCCAAGTACGCCACCCTGAATTGCAGCACCAGTAGCAACAACTTCATCTGGGTTTACGCCTTGTAATGGCTTTTTGCCAAAGAATTCTTCCACCTTCTTTTGCACCAAAGGCATACGGGTCATACCACCAACCAAGATAACTTCATTAATATCTTCTTTAGTTACTCCCGCATCTTTCAGGGCAGATTCGCATGGTTTAAGAGTCTTTTCAACTAGTTCCATTACTAGCTTTTCGAAATCAGCACGACTCAAGGTCATATCTAGGTGCTTAGGGCCTTCGGCATCAGCAGTAATAAATGGAATGTTTACGCTAGTCTCGTTGGTTGTCGAAAGTTCAATCTTGGCCTTTTCGGCAGCTTCTTTAAGTCTTTGCATAGCAGCTTTGTCGGCCTTAAGATCAATTCCTTGATCCTTCTTAAACTCGGCAATTAAATGATTAATTAAATGTAAATCGAAGTCGTCACCACCCAAGTGAGTATCACCATTAGTGCTTTTTACTTCAAATACACCATCACCAAGCTCTAATACAGAAACGTCAAAGGTACCGCCACCAAGATCGTAAACTACAACTTTTTCTTCTTTTTGCTTATCTAGTCCATATGCTAATGCGGCCGCAGTTGGTTCATTAATAATTCTTTTTACTTCAAGTCCGGCAATCTTTCCGGCGTCCTTGGTAGCTTGACGTTGGGCATCATTAAAGTAAGCAGGCACAGTAATAACCGCTTCAGTTACTGGCTGGCCAAGAAACTTTTCGGCGTCGGCCTTAAGTTTACTTAGAATCATTGCAGAAACTTCTTCTGGAGTATAATCCTTATCGCCCATTTTAACTTTTACATGGCCATCGGCTTTAACTATTTGATAAGGCATTAAGTCCATATCTCGCTTAACTTCTTCGTCATCGATAGTTCGACCAATAAGTCGTTTTACACTAAATATAGTGTTGTCTGGATTAATCACGGCCTGACGCTTAGCGGTTTGTCCCACCAAACGCTCACCATTTTTATTAACAGCCACAATACTTGGGGTAGTTCGCCCACCCTCTTCATTAGCAATGATAGTAGCTTCACCACCTTCCATTACCGCCATAGCTGAGTTAGTTGTACCTAAATCAATTCCGATTATTTTTCCCATTTAATTCTCCTTTTGTTGCTTATTTGAATTATTACTTCCGCCACTTACTTTTACGCGGGCTGGCCGGACAACCCTATCTCCAATCTGATAACCCGGAGTGATCACGTCGGTAATGATGCCCTCCGGTTTGTCAGACTGGACATGCTCAATTGCTTCATGAAAATTATGATCAAATTGCTCACCTGCTGGCATAATCTTATTCACCCCAAGCTCATCAAGCTTTTGGGTAAGTTGCTGGCCAACATATTGCATGCCTTGCGCCCAAGAATTGCTTTCGAGTTCGGCTGGCAAATGCGATGTAGCTAAATCAAAATTATCTAGCGCAGGCAAAAGCTCTGTTAAGACCATTTCTTTAGCACGAACCATAGTAGCGGCCTGCTCTTCGGCTTGGCGCTTTTTATAGTTTTCAAACTCTGCCTGAAGCCGTTGCAAAGATTCGGTTAGTTCACCAATCTTCTGCTCGTACTCGGCAGTCTTGTCTCTAATATTTCTTTTCATTTTAGGATTCTGCTTCATAAATTACTCACTAAATACTTCCTGAAGTGCTTTACTTGTACCATCTACCAGGTTCAAAACCTTTTCATAGCTCTGGCGGGTAGGACCAACAATTCCGATATAGCTTCGGTCCGAATACGGACTACTAAATCTATTTACTATCATCGTAAGTCCACTGGCACGAGCTACTGGATTTTCGTTACCGATATAAACTTGCATCTTATCGATATCGGCAGTTGCAAGCCATCCCTGCATGGCGTCTAGAAATCTTGCTGCTTGACCAACCTGGGCTACATCCAAGAACTCTGGCTGACTAAATAGCTGGCTCATTCCATGAAAGTAAACCGAATCGCTAAGAGTAGCAAAGGCCATATTTCCAGTCATTTCGCTCAAGGTCTCGGCGGCAATCTTAATTGCTCCATCTGTTCTGTCCTTAAGGCTGTCGACTCGCTTTGATATGGTCTGGATACTTCGGCCAGAAACCGAAGGCTTGTTAGATAATTCGTTTACAAAATACCTATAGCCTACATCAGTAGGCACTCGCCCTGCAGATACATGGGGCTGGTAAATATACCCAGCATCCTCAAGTGCAGACATTTCTGCCCTAATAGTGGCTGAACTGATCCCGAAGCTATTGGCGAGCTCACGAGAGCTGACCGGTTCGGCGCTATCAGCATACAGCCGTACAATTTCGGCTAAAATGTCGCTTTGTCGTTTTTTCATTCTGTTAATATAGTAGTACTACTGTTTTTAGCAGTCAACACCATAGAGTGCTAACTAATATCTATATTAAAAAATTAGCACTCTCATGTCAAGAGTGCTAATTAGACTTTTTTGTATTTTTAATAGCTTAAACTTTGAAGTAAGTTTTTAAAGTCCTTCAAATCTGAGTCATTTTTTAATTGATCAATATTTATATTGCTATTATTTGGGTATTTAGCCGTAACTGATAAAATTGCACCCTTACCCGTATCTTTTGTAATTAAGTTTTTTGAACTCAAATCACTAGCGCACTGTTCTGGTTTAGTTGCGATAAAAATGCTATCGATATTGTTACTATTTTCTTTCTTTAAATAATTAAGAAAATATGAGCCATCTAAAATATTAACTTTTTCACTAACTATTTTTTGAGCTGAGTTAGGCGGGCACGCAAAACCTCCTAACCCGCCACTTAATATAATCACTTCAAATCCATCTTGGCTTTTTAAAGTTACATTATCTGTTCCAACTACGCCATATGTATTTAAAACTTCTGTACTACTTGATTGAGAGTTGTCAGTAAGTGACCAATTGGCGGGATAACTAAATTTAAGTTTGTCATATTTAGTTGTATAGCTTTTTGTTTGTGAAGACTGAGTCGTAGTAGCTTGACTTTTAAGATCCTCAATCTGTTTCTGAAGCTGTTGTATTTGCTCTTCCTGGGCCTTTTTATCTTTCTTGGCTTTATTGTTCATATAGTACCAGGTACCACTAACTGCTGCGATGGCTAGAATTATTAATATTACTAAAGTAGCAATTAAACCTTTGTTTGATTTTTTATTATTAAGCTCTTGTTTAACTTGCTGATATTCTTCCATTAGTATTTCCTAATTAATTACTATAAGAATTATAGAACTATAAATTACTAAAAACAAACTAATCTTTTTTGAGCATTACCATAAAGGCTTCTGGTGGAATTTCGACTTTACCGATCATTTTCATCTTCTTTTTACCGGCCTTCTGCTTGGCCCAAAGTTTCTTTTTACGGCTAATGTCACCACCGTATAATTTGGCAGTTACATTCTTGCCCATTGGGCGGATGTTTTCTCGACACAATATTTTACCACCAATAGCAGCCTGCAAGCTAACCTCGAAAAGCTGGCGCGGAATAACATCTTTGAGCTTTAGAACAACTTGATTGCCGATTCTTTCAGCCTCGGAACGATGAACAATTAAGCTCAAACTATCTACTGGCTCACCTGCGACCAAAATATCGACCCTAACTAAATCTTCGGTTCGGTATTCGTCCAGGTCGTAACTAAACGATCCATAACCAGAAGTAGTGCTTTTTAGATTGTCATAAAAGTCTGTTAATACGTTTGCCATTGGCGCCTGAAAACTAATTAACGCCAGGCCTTCATCTATGTAATCTAGATTAGTCTGCAGACCCCTAATTGAAGTGATAAGCTGCATCACGTTACCAACAAATCTTGAAGGCACAATAATTTCACCCTTCATCCAAGGCTCTTTGATTTCAACAATTTGAGTTACATCGGGTAATTCACCAGCACTCTTAATGTCAGTCTCTACTCCGTTATTAGTGATTACTTTGTAATCTACACTTGGGTTGGTCACCACTAAGCTCAAATTGTATTCGCGCTCCAAGCGCTCTTTTATAATTTCTAAGTGCAAAAGTCCAAGGAAACCAACTCGGAATCCAAATCCAAGCACAACAGAGCTTTCAGGATCGTATTCTAGTGCTGAATCATTCAGGGTCAGCTTTTCTAGTGCATCTTTTAGATTCTGATAATCTTCCGAGCTAGTTGGATAAAAGCCTGCATACACATATGGTCGAACTTTTTTGTAGCCAGGCAAAGCCTCGCCTGCTGGGTTAGTTTTAGATATTACAGTATCACCCACACGAGCATCGGCAGTGGTTTTAAAGTTGGTTACGATATAACCAATTTGTCCGCAAGTTAAATCAGCATCGGCAGACATAGTTGGATTAAAGTGTCCGCATTCCAGTGCAATCGTATCTTTTTGTGATGCAAACATTGTCAAAGCTTCATTTTTCTTTAAGCTACCATCAGTTATTCGAACATACAAAATTACACCACGATATTCATCATAAACCGAATCAAACACCAAAGCCCTTAATGGGGATTCAACTTTTCCAGTTGGTGATGGCACCATCTCTACAACTTTATCCAAGACCTTTTCGACATCTGTACCTTCTTTGGCGGAAATACGAATAATCTCTTCTGGACCACAGCCAAGAAGGCTAGAGATTTCATCCGCAACCTTGTCCGGCTCGGCTGCCGGAAGATCAATTTTGTTTATTACCGGAATAATTGTAAGGTTTGCTTCCATTGCCAAATAAACATTAGCCAAGGTTTGCGCCTGGATTCCCTGGGATGCATCGACTATTAATATTGCGCCTTCGCAGGCCTGTAAACTTCTGCTCACTTCATAAGTAAAATCCACGTGTCCTGGAGTATCTATCAAATTCAGCTCATGATCTTTCCATTGCATTCGAACCGGCTGAAGCTTAATAGTAATTCCCTTCTCACGTTCTAGATCCATCTGGTCTAATAATTGAGCCTTCATATCGCGCTTTTGTACCGTGCCAGTTATTTCAAGCATTCTATCGGCCAGCGTACTTTTGCCGTGGTCAATGTGGGCAATAATACAAAAGTTTCTTATTTTATCCACGATGCACCACCTTATTTATGCTTCTTTTTACAATCTTAGTAACTGTAACTATTTCGGGTATTCTTAAATACTTACTAGCGACGTAGTAAATTATTATGCCGACCAAACATATGAATACAAATTTTGGCGCTAATTGAGTAAATCCAACTTGATCCTTATAAAGTGGGAACCAATATCTGACTGAGGCATACATTACACCAGCCATTGCTAATGATGCTGTGGTTATTTTTGTAGCCGAAACTATAATCGATCTAACACCAAAATCGCCCATCTTTCTTTTAAGCAGGACAAATAAAACGATTATTTCTAAAAGACCAGATATTGAAAGTGCCAATCCCAATCCTGCCACTCCATAAATCCTTGATAGCGGTATGCTTAATGCGACATTTAATATAATTGTGAGCGTACTAATGATTAGAGGAGTCTTTGTGTCTTCAAGTGAATAGAATATTCTTGCAACCATAAAGAGCATGCTTTGAGCTACGATTGAGCCCGCCAGAAAGCCCAGCGTATCTGCTGTAGCCTGATCGCCAAAGCCAAAAAGAATTCTGACTATATAACCTCTCATTACAACAGCTATAAATGCAGAAGGTATTACCAAAAACATTAACAAACTTACATCTCTAACTATGGCGGCCGGCAATTTTGATTTATCTTTACTTTTTGCAGCCCTAACCAAATTTGGGAAAAAGGCTGTACTCATTGCGGCACCAAACAGGCCAACAGGAACATTCTTTAAGTTGTTTGCATAGTAGTATGAAGATAAGCTACCAGAAGCGAGGCTTGATGCAATTGCAGACTGAATTATCCAATTAATCTGGTCGACAGTCAGGTCAATTGAGCGAGGAATCATAAGTTTAATTATTCTTGTAACTCCTCTATTTCGCCATTTAAAGCTAGGTTTATATTTAAAGCCTAAGCCAATTATTCCAAATAGCTGCAAGATAGCCTGGAGAGCTGTTCCAACTACCACACCTAGTGCAACACCGTAGATTGCATTAGCCGCAAAAAATTTGCTAAAAAACAATATTCCTATAATTATGCCTATGTTATAAAAGAGGCTCGCCATCGCATAAACTAAAAATCTATTGAATGACTGCTGTATTGCCCCAAATACGCTAGATAGTACGAAAAATATTGGTGTTACCAGCAAGATCCTAGTTATATTAACTGTTAACTGGTTTCTGTACTGATCAAACCCTGGAGCCAATAACTTAACCAAAGGTTCGGCAAAAATAAAAGACAGCACACAGGCTACCCCTACAACTAGCAACAAGATATTGAGTATAGAATTGGCAACTTCCCAGGCCTCTTCTTGCTTTTTCTTTTCCAAGTAGCCAATAAAGACAGGGATAAATGAAACTGCAAAAGCCCCAGATACTATTAAAGTAAATAAAAAATCTGGAATTCTAAAAGCCGCCGTATATGCATCGGTTTGAGCACTTACGCCAAAATTGGTGGCCAGAAGTCTATCTCTGAAAAGACCTAAAAGACGACTCAAGAAATAGGATAGCGATATTAATACAGCCGCTACCCCCATTGTTCTTGATTTGTTTATTTTAGCAAGTAAGTTTTTCACGATAAGTTATTATACATCTAGAATGATTTGTTATAAATAATACAAGAGCCGAACACTTTGTTTTTAAGGCTCGGCAATTGCATATTTTTCTAGGACTTTTTTGTTTTAGATTTGGTATCAGATTTTTTAGTCACCTTTTTGGAGGCTGGACTTTCCATTAGCTTATCAAAGTCCTTACCTTCAATTGTTTCTTTTTCTAATAAGGTTTGGGCAATTTGATCAAGTTTAGATTTGTTTTTAGACAGAGTATCCTCTGCTTTTTTGCTAGCTTCATCAATTATCTTTGCTACTTCATCGTCAATTTTAGCAGCCATCTCTTCTGAATAGTGCTTGTCTTGTGAGAAAGATTTGCCCAAAAATACAGATCCTTGTTCATCCCCGAAGAAGCGATTTTTAAGTGCCCTACTCATACCATACTCAGTAACCATTCTACGTGCCAGACCATTGGCGTGCTTGAGATCACTTTCTGCGCCTGTAGTTATGTTTTCTTCTCCAAAGATAATCTTTTCAGCAGTTCTTCCGCCTAGGGCCATGGCTATATCATCCTTAAAGTCCGCTAAGGAATGTAGGTGCTTATCTTCCACTGGTAAGCTCCATGTTACGCCCCCTGCCATTCCACGACTTACAATCGAAACTTTATGTACTGGGTGGCAGTTTGGCAATAGGTGTCCTAACAATGCGTGGCCTGCTTCATGATAGGCTGTGATTTTCTTTTCTTTATCATTTAATATATGGCTTTTGCGTTCAGGACCCAATGCTATTTTTTCTATAGCTTCATGGAAGTCGGCTTGAGTAATTTTTTTGCGATTAGAACGTGCAGCAAAAATAGCAGCTTCGTTTGCGATATTTGCCAAATCAGCCCCTGATACTCCTGGAGTTTTTCGTGCAATTTCACTAAAATCAATGTCTTTTTCGAGAGGCTTTTTCTGGGTGTGTACTTCCAAAATTTCTTCTCTTGCTTTAAGGTCTGGGGTGTCCAGAGTTACTCTTCTGTCGAATCGACCGGGTCGTAATAAGGCCGGGTCAAGAACATCTGGTCGATTGGTAGCGGCCATAACTATCACGTTGGTGCCCTGTTCAAAACCGTCCATTTCCACAAGAATTTGATTTAGTGTCTGTTCGCGTTCATCGTGACCACCACCTAGGCCTGCGCCACGCTGCCTACCTACTGCATCAATTTCGTCTATAAAGATAATACAAGGTGCATTCTTCTTGGCCCTTGAGAACAAATCTCTTACACGGCTTGCGCCGACGCCGACAAACATTTCAACAAACTCTGAACCAGAAATTGTAAAGAACGGAACATCGGCCTCACCTGCTACTGCGCGAGCTAGCAATGTCTTACCTGTACCTGGACGACCAAAAAGCAGAACACCTTTCGGAATTTTTGCTCCTAGGGCCTCGAATTTTCCGGGATATTTTAGAAATTCTACAATTTCTTGGAGCTCCACTTTTGCTTCCTGCGCACCGGCAACATCTTTAAATTTGACTTTATTTTTATCCATGCCAGAAACTCTGGCCTTAGACTTACCAAAACTCATTGCCTGGCTATTACTGCCCTGGGCTTGCTTCATTATGAAATAGAAGAAGCCGATAATAATAACTATTGGAAGTAACGATAAAATAACATCTAAAAGAATATTATTATTGTCAGGGTTTTTTGCTTCTACTTTGACTTTATTATAATCTACACCAAAATCACTAAGGCTTTTGTATCTTTCCTTATATGACTTCTGCTTTGTGCCGTCCTTTAGATTAACAGTAAGCTCATCTCCTGAAACTTGGATTGATTCGACTTTATCTTGTTTAATCTGGTCCAATACAGTACTAAATGGAACCTGGGCTGGTGGCTTACTCAATGGAGAGCCATTACCAAACAACACAACCACTGAAATTAAAATAGACAACGTAATAATTGCATACCAAACATTTTTAGGAATTTTTTTCATATCACCTCGCAGATTAAATACTGATAATTATTAGAGCTCTGATCAAAAAACTTTCTATTTTTAACTAAATTCGGAACCCATACTACTTCGTTGGTCGAATTTACAACCACTGGCCACATGCTTCTCAGGTGCTTAGGTATCTTAGCATCCACAAACACATCTTGGAGCTTTTTTGTACCCTCCATACCTATTGGACTAACCTTATCGCCTGCCTGTCTGTAGCGCACATATAGCTTTTGATTAGGCAATTTGATTCCGGCTTTAGTGTCTTTATTTATAGCTAATTTGAAAATTTCATTTTGAAAAGGCTTATCTGGACTAAGAATATGGAATATATCTTCTAAATTCTCTTCATATTCTTTAGGTTCAGAAGTGATTACAAACTTACCATAGGTGTTAATCAGTTGCAACCCGCCAGGCAAAGGCATTTGAGACCCTGTTTTGGAATTTTCGATGAATTTTACTGCCTTTGATATATTAACTCTTTTTAGGCCGTGAGCAGGCTTTAATCTTTTTACAAGATAAACTAATAAATTATTTTTTATAACTAATGGCAGTGAATTAAATTTTTCAATATCTAGTTGCATTGATTTAGTGTCTTCATACTCCACTATTGATTCTGCTAGCCTAGAAAGGCCTTGGTTAATTCGTGAATTTGTATCTTTTAGCTTGGCAAGCCTTTGGTTCAAGTTATGGTGAAAATTTCTAAACTTCATGCTGCCGTGAGGCATTAATACATTACGAACCATATTTCGACTATATGAAACGTCACTATTTGTACTGTCTTCTCTATATGGTAATTCCTGCAAATTGGCGAATACAATAATTTCAGGCTTAGAAAAAGGGAGCATTGGTCTTAACAGCCGGCCTCGCTTCTCTTTTAGCGCAACCATTCCTTCTCTATCTGAGCCTCTGACAGTATTAAACAATGCTGTCTCTAAAAAGTCGCTATTATGATGCGCTGTCAAAATATAATCATAGCCCATATCTCTTCGAAGATTTTCAAGAAAATCATATCTTGCTTTTCTTAGAGCCGCTTCAGAAAAATCAGTGTATTCATACTTTCCAACATACAAAGGGTAGCCATATAGATCAGCCAAATCGCCAACTAGCAATGCGTCTTTTGTAGCGTCTTTTCTTACTCCGTGGTTATAATGCGCTAAAGCAATTTCCCAACCATAATTATTGCGGAGATTATGTAGCAAATGAAGTAAAGTAACTGAATCAACACCACCAGAAACAGCTAAAAGCAGCTTGCTTTTTGGTGGAAGCAGCTTGGATGTCTGAAGGTGTTTGTAGAATTCATTTAGCATAAATATATTATAGTTCAATTTGTGCTCATTATTAAGCTTATATTGACCTTTTTACAGATAGAGTGTAAAATATACCTTGTTTAACGCGGGGTAGAGCAGCCCGGTAGCTCGTCAGGCTCATAACCTGGAGGTCGCAGGTTCAAATCCTGCCCCCGCTACCAATTTAAAAAAAGAACTCTTGCCTGCAAGAGTTTTTGTAGTTTTACGGCTAAAGTTAGTATAATTACGTTATGGCTGAGTAGCTCAGATGGTTAGAGCGCGGGACTCATAAGCCTGAGGTCGGAGGTTCGATTCCTCCCTCAGCCACCATAAAAAGACCTATTTTATAGGTCTTTTTAATTTCCAAAAAGAAATGCCCACCACTGTTGGTAATTAGGTTTTTCACTCAAGGCTTGCTCATCGGTTTTTAGGTTCTTAATCGAAGCCTCATCTTCTTTTACCAACTTTTCATTTCTTTTGTCGTCCTTGATAATAATTACGCTTTCTCCAGGGGCAGCCACATTTAACTTCTCTCTAGCAAGTCTTTCTCTGTAAGAATCGGTCTTATAATAAGTAACTTTGTAACCTAAATCTTCTATCTGCTGTTCGAGTTTAGCAATTTGAGATTCTAAATTGTCTGATTTATTTCGCAAGCTATAGTTTTGGCTTGTCTCAACTGCCAATACTACAAACATGTATATAGCCAGGAATAGGCCAATCCAGAAAATAATTTTGCCCGATCTAAAGTAGTTACGCATAATACTATTCTACCAAAGGAACTATTTCTTGGTGATACTTAAGATAATCTTTTTTGGAATTATCAATGTTTAAATTACTAAGCTGAACATACCTATTAAATCGCACGAGCCCCATCCATCCAATTTTAGGAAATGCCACAACGTCATTACAGCCACTATTTGCATATGTGTATTTGTTTCTTTTCTCAATTAAGCCTTGGTGTGTATGTCCGTAGATTATTTTTTCGAACTTTGCCTCTTTTTGGTATTTATCAACTTTTTTCATATAAGTCGATCCACCACCAAGTGCAAAACTGGCAACGAATCTTAATAAAACATCAGCAATTAAAAAGACCGCCCAAAGCAAAACAAAAACTAGAACAGCAGCTTTCCAATATCTGTCATCTGACAACCCAATTGAAAGGAATATCGAAATTATTAAAACAATTGGTACACATATTGGCGCAACAATTTTATAGGCAAGATTACTAAGCACATAGCTAGGTAAAAGAGAGCGATTAACCACATCACCAATTCCTTTAAAAAGACTAGGCATAGTCTTTAAGAGAATGGGTAAAGTATTCTGCACAAGTTTTTTACCCTTAGGCTCTTGCTGATTTGAAGTTGCATTATAGCTGTCGCTTTCATGCCCGTGCTCAATTCGAATTTTATCCTTACCTATGTAAGTGTGGAGAGTTCTGCATATTTCTGCTCCCCACAATTTATGCAGCGATTTCTGTTCGGATGAACTTCTAGATATTATATCGTCGTGGTTACCAACAACATAAATAACTTTATGGCTTTTAATTTTTATAAAATTATTTATTGCCTGTGTGAGTTTCGAAAATCCATCCAATATATCCGCTACGGTTTGATCCTTATTTTCCCAAAGCTCCAAGATGTCACCATTAAGTATCAATATTGCATTTCTGCTTTTTGATAGTTCATTAATTCTGCTTACCAATGAACCTTGAATCATTTCAAGCTCTCTAGTAATCGGAAGCTGCAAATGAATATCACTTACAATTAGTGCTTTGGTATTTTCTTTCAAATCTAAGTTTATTATATCTTTAAACATCGTACTAATATTATGTTGGTTCACAGCTCTTGTCTATGTATTTGGAGATATTTGCCATAAATACATCTTCTTGGAGCCATCTGTGTCCTTATAAAACGCAAATTCGAAATTACCCGATGGCGTAGGTCCCCTAAAGTTTGCGGTACCCTTAATAGTTATCCTATCTCCCTTTCCATTGGAAGTTACTTCTGTGACTTTCCAAGAGTCAATTAGCTTTAAATTAGCAGTTGTGACTTCCTTTGAAAAATCGCTTTCGCCATTTATATATTCTTTTTGCAAATCCGGACTTAAAAGATTAAATGCAGCAGGATAATTTTCATTTTTAATATAATTCAAAAATGTTTCGCTGATCTCGATAGCCTTTTTTTGATCATCACTATAATTGCTTGGGGTCGTCTGTTCATTTTGCTGCTTATTCTTTGCACTGTCTTGGCTATCTAGGGTGCGATTATAATTTTGGTAAATAATTACTCCACCTACACTAATCAAGCCGATAAACAAAATTGTAGATATTGTTAATGCCACATTAGCTACTGTTGTAGAAGAGTTTGAATTTCTTGCCTTAGCTTTGGCTATCATCGACATTATTAAGCCCAATGGAGGTAAGATAACTGCAAAAAGCAATGATACCACTGAAAGTCCGCTAGTTCTTTTTTTACTAGATTTTGTTTTTTCAAATTCTGATGGTTCTGAACTTTTAATGGTGCTGGAATTAATATCAGCTTCATATTCAAAGTTTAAATCTTTATCAATATTACTTTCTGGTTCTATATCGCCGTTATTTTGTTGGTTATCTTTCAAAAATTTATCCCTTTTATAGTTAAGCTTATTTTATTTTGATTAAACACCTATAGTCAATTATTCAGATTTAGCATATATAACTAGCCTTTGCGATTCTAAGCCAATCTTACTTAAGGCCGGATTGGTAATAAGAAACAGACCTAGATATTTTGCATCATCTTTTTTTAAGAGTTCGGGCTTAATTTCTTCATTAGGTTGATACTGTGCCTTTTCCAACACCTTGTATTTCTGAGTTCTTCCATCTTTATGCCTAACTTCTATTTCGTCGCCTGCAGTTAGCTTATTTGCATCTTTCAAAATGCCGGCGTTTTCACTGCCGTAATAACCTGCCATAAGTACACTGCCATTCTGCCCAGGCTTTACTCCATCCTTAAACCAAGACACGTTAGTATTTTTAGATGGGGTCAAAATTTCACCAGATGTTGTTGTGCCTTTGGCTTCTAGAGGAGTGTTTATTAAAAGTTTAGGAATAACTAAATACATCTCAGCCTCTTTTAGTATAGGTGGCGGTGGAGATTGGTCAGCCTCCTTTTTAACCTCTAACTTAGCCTTGGGAGGCCTTACGCCACTTACAATATTAGATTTTAAAGGGCTGTAGGCCACCCTTGTGTTAGATGCCCCCCAAAGAATAATTATTTCAGCTAAAAAAAATAAAAAAATCAAAACTACCGCTAAAGCAAATTTTTGCTTGCGCTTATAATCCACCCTCTTTTTAACACTGAGAGTACTTAAGTAGGGATGGTCTTTTTCATAGTACCTGTATGGATCTTTATTTTTCCCCACATAATAATTGTAAAGTGCTTATGATACTGGAGCAAGAGGGCAAACAAAAAAGATTAGACTTCTCTAATCTTTCTAAATGGTGGGCCCGGTAGGATTCGAACCTACGACCAATCAGTTATGAGCCGACTGCTCTAACCACTGAGCTACGGGCCCCTACCAAATATAAGTGTATATTATACCTGTAAATATGCAAAACAAAAAGAGCCCCGAGGGGCTCAGCTTGTTTTAAACTATATCTAACCTTTCTTAAGAATTGGAAGGCCAGTTCGAGTGTTTTCTACTACGATGTAGCCTTCTGGCATTTCATCGATAGCGCCGTCTTTAACTTCTTTAGCGAAGAAGTAAATTCTTTGCAGTCGTCCACCCTTAAGAGTAACTTCTCTTGAGTGTAGGTAATATGTTTGTCCTTTTGAATTTACATGTGAAAAAGCCATGTTTTTTAATTTCCTCCTTAATTAATCTTATGTAACCTAGGTTATGCCACCCAGGTGTTGATGTCAAGGGAATATTTAAAGAAAAATAATTTACTATCTGTTGCAATCTGTAAAATATATTTAGACAAAGCTGTGACTAATAAATATTTGTTATGCTAACTTGTTGACAAGTTCGTATTACTTTCGGTAAAATGTAAATAAATAAAAAGGAGGAAAAATGAAAACAGCCCTAACTAAAAAGCAAAGAAAGACATTAGACTTCATAACAACATTTATTGAAGAAAAGGGATATTCGCCTAGCTATCGAGAAATCGCAAACGGCTTAAAGTTAAATTCCGTTGCTACTGTTGCTCAGCACATCGACACACTAGTTGATAAAGGATTTTTAGAAAAAGGAAGTAATTCTGCTCGATCCCTTATTCCAGTCGAAGATGTAGAAGCATCCGTAAATGAACCTGGAGTTGGATTACCAATTCTTGGTCTAATTGCTGCTGGTAGCCCCATAGAAACAATCTCTGGGCATAAAGAAACCCTCGAAGTGCCTGCATTTATGGTTGGGTCAAAAAATTCGTATGTCCTTCAAGTCAAAGGTCAGAGCATGATTGAAGATGGAATACATGACGGCGACTACGTAGTGGTGCAAGAAAAAGAAGTTCCAAGTAATGGCGACACCGTAGTTGCCCTTGTAAACAATGGCGAAGCTACACTAAAGCGTTATTACAAAGAAAAGGATCATATACGTTTACAGCCCGCAAATTCAACAATGGAACCAATAATTGTTAAGCCCTCTACCCCAATTAAAATTCAGGGTGTTCTGATAGGCTTAATTAGAAAATACTAAATTAAATCAGTCTAGTAACTCTATCCAATCAATAAGCATTTTAAATAAATAGAAATTTACTATCATTCCTATAAATCCTGCCAAGATTTGTAGAATTCCATTTATTATTTCAGCTGGTATTATCAAAATTCCGTTTGTCCAAAGACCTATAAAAAACGGTATAGTAACATTTAAACTCAAAAGCCCAAGCGCAATTATGCCTGCTAAAATACCAGCCTGCATGAGTGTTCTTTGTAATTTTTCATGTTTAGATTCTTGATTAACATAGCCTCCGGCAACTTCGGTTTCGTTCTTTGCTTCTGTAAAAAACGAGTAAACTGACCAAATTATGCTGTAAGCAACCAGACCTACTCCAGACCAAAACACAACCAGGCTTATAGTGTTGGCAACTTTATTTTCTGCAAAAAAACTATCTATTTGATCACGAAAATTCTGCTGTAACGCCGTATCTGCAAATATTGAGTTTTGAGTAGCTTTTAAATAAATTAAGTTAAATTCGAATGTAAGAAAAACTACGGCAACCAACGCAAGTAGTATCAGTATCTCCCTTTTATTCGGCAACAATACCTTTAGGTAGTCCTCTTTGGTAAGTTTCATTGTTGGTTAGACTTGTTGACTGTTATAAACACAGTTGTTGTTGGGCTATTTTGTCCCTGCAAGACAACTAGAGTGGTTTTAAGATCGCCCTTTGTATAGGTTCCTACGGCATTCATTTGTCCTATCTCGCCCAGAGCCTGTTCATCTCCAGAAGTCCATCCTTTTGATACCATTTCGGTCTTATAATAATCTGCCACTTTACTTTGTCCATCCTGAGTAGTTAGTGTAACGGAATAGTCTCCCTTATCTGACTTTGTAGAAAGTTTTATCTTAGAGTCTGGATAGATTGGTACATCGCTTGGAAAACCAGAAGGAAGAGATACATTTCCTCCTAGCGATACTGAATTGCCATCTTTATTAAAGGTGAATGATCTTCGACCATTCGTTATGCCGTCACCTAAACTCGCCAGGGAAACTATAAATATCCAGAATATAATTTGTAAAACTATAAATATGCTTGATATCACAATAGAGGCAATCGCAAGCCCCTTACCACCCTCTTTTCTTTTATTGATTTGTACGAGTGCAATAATTCCTAGAACTAAACCAACAATAGGTATTGTGAACAAAAGAAAAGTTAAAATAATCGCAAAAATAGAGATCGTATTTGTTTTCTTTTCATTACTGCTTGAAATCGTTTGCTGTTTAATTGCACTTTGTTTTTTTGGGCTAGTGGTTTTCTTAGTAGGCATTTAATATTTCCTCGATTAATTACTAATTAAACTTTACCCTATTTACTTATAGTGCTCAAGCTTACTTAAAATGCCGAAACAATCGACTCCACCACACCACTATCAAAAACACTTGGGATTATTTTTTCTGTATTTGGCTTCTCAACTACTGATGCTAGGTTTTCTGCGGCTTTTAATTTAATTTCGTCAGTGATTTCTTTAGTCTTGGTGCTGATAGCACCTTTAAACATACCCGGAAAAACCAAAACATTGTTTATTTGATTTGGGTAGTCTGACCTCCCCGTAGCCACAACCTTAGCTCCGGCTTCAAGTGCTATATTAGGTTCAATTTCAGGCACTGGGTTGGCCATTGCAAATACTATAGGGTCTGAGTTCATACTTGAAATATGACCAGCGTTTATAAGATTGCCTTGTGATAACCCCAAGAATATGTCGCTTCCTTCCATAGCATCAGCAAGGCTTCCGTTAATATCATTTTTATTCGTTACCTTTAGTAGCTTTTGTTTATTTTCATCTAGATCATCTCTCTGGCTAGAAATAATGCCTTTACTATCTACCATAATAATATCACCTATGCCCCACTTATCTAGGAGTCTTGCAACGCCGCTTCCTGCTGCTCCAGAGCCAACGATAACCACCTTGCAATTACCCTTGTCTTTATTGGTAACCTTAAGTGCGTTTATTAGTCCAGCCAAAACAGCAATTGCCGTAGCATGCTGATCATCATGAATGACCGGAATATCTAATTCTTCTTGCAATCTTCTTTCGATTTCGAAACACTTTGGCGACGCAATATCCTCTAAATTCACCCCTGCAAAAACAGGTGCTATATTTTTGATTGTAGAAACTATTTCATCTTCGTCTTGAGTGTCCAAACAAATTGGAAACGCATCCACACCAGCCAAGTCCTTAAACAGCATGGCCTTTCCTTCCATAACTGGCATTGCTGCTTCTGGGCCAACATTGCCAAGGCCCAGCACCGCAGAGCCATCTGATACTACTGCTACAGTATTGGATTTTATTGTGTAGTCCTTGGCTTTATCGGGGCTTTCTGAAAGTAGCTTCGATACTGCTCCTACACCTGGGGTGTAGTAAATACTTAAATCATCTTCGTTTTGTACACTACCTTTAGGGTTTACTTCTATCTTGCCCTTAAGTTCTAAGTGCTTTTTTATAGCTTCATTATCAAAATTGTGTTTATCCATAGTATATCCATTTTAAATTAATTACCGCCAAGTATAAACAGTTATTTAGAAGTATTAGAGTATTTTGTGTCTAAATAGTCTTTTACGAGTATTTGAAGCGATGCTGCAATTGGGATTGCTACCAATGCCCCAATAAGCCCTGCAAGCGATGCCCCAAACAAAGCTGCTACCCCTGCTATTAATGGCGAGATGTTTACGGTCTTAGAGAATACATAAGGCTGCAAAATATTATTTTCAATTTGTTGATAAACAAGGAAGAATATAGCTGTAATTATTGCCTGGCTGACCCCACCATAAACTAGCACAACCGACACAGCAATTATTGCCGCTATTAACGCACCAAACATTGGTATCAAATCAAAAATTGCTACCATAAAGCCCAGGGCTATAGCATATGGGTTTTTGAAAATTGCAAAAAATATCACTGCAACTATTCCAGCGATAATACTTGTCAAAAGATTGCCACCGATATAACCACTAACAGTTTTTTGCATACGTGCATAAAGCTCTTTTCTTCTTTTTCTCTTTTTAGGATCTTGGTATTTCCATACTATGTCGTGCCACTTTGGCCATTCCAAAACCATGAAAAATGTAAAAACCAAAATTGATAAGAAAGCAAAAATACTACTAAAGACATTGCTAAATACCCTGCTGACCCCACCGCCCGTGCTGGCAAAAAAGTTAGCAATACTTTGACCGTTCACAGATAAACTTTTCGGCACATCAACCGTACGTAAATAATTCGAAACCAAATTATTATCATTTATAAAGCTTTGGTAGTAAGCAGGCAAATTAGTAATCATTTCACTAAACTGCTTTACGATGGGAGGACCAATTAAAGATACTAAATAAGCAACTGCAGAAATAGTAAAAGCGACCACAAAAAATACTGCTAGACCACGGCTTTGCTTAGGCAATCGTTTACTAATCCAATTAACTGGAGGTTCTAAAGCCAGAGCAAAGAAAAATGAAATTCCAAGCCATAATAATTGCTGTCTTAGTGTAACTACTAAAAAAATCCCAACAACAAAGGACAGAATTATTAGCAAAATTCTAATTATTGTCTGATTCGAAATATCGTTAATACTATCTTTCATGCCTATATATTACACCTTTAGCAGATATTTTTACAGGATATTATTGTGCCGGGGCTATCGGTAAAGGTTGGTTGCAATTAGATATGTTAGGTCTGCCATTAAATCTATCATCTAACCAATTAATTACGCTAGGCGATATAACTGATTGCAGAGCAATGTGATTTACGTTTGTCAGCCAAAGCTGCGTAAGGTTAGAGCCTGCCTGGCAAGATCTTTGTATGTATTTTGCTGTTGTGTTTGGTAGCACTACATTGTCAGTCAAACTTTCAGCAACCATCAAGGGCTGATTCGGTGCTAGTGTCGGGGCAGTCTGTTCATTTAAAATAGTCTGCCAGGCAGAATTGTTTGACACATCCTCGTTAAAAAACTTCTGCCCAAGCCTTTGGCGAATCAAGCCATCTATTGCAGCTTGGTTGATACATTTTTCGGCAATACCCTTATAGCTATTAAGGCCTTGCTTAGTTAATACTGAGCTCAAATTTATTCCCGGGTAATTATCCGGCCAAGACAAGCTTGCTTCTGGGCCAATAATCCAGGCGACAGCGGTGTTTTCTTGCTGACTAAAAAGCGATGGCAGTTCTGCTGCCGGTGCCGATGCAACTGTACCAACTAACTTAAAGTCTGGAAGATATGAACGGGCCCTTGCCGAGCTAAAAAGAGCCGAATGACCTCCCTGTGAATGCCCCCAAACAGCATAATCATTCCCGGCGTCGCTACCGTTGAAGTTTTTAGCCGCCCTAACGCTATTTAAGACATCATTAGCTTCGGCCTGGCCAACCAAGTAAGCCTCTGTTCCGGGCGTACCTAGGCCCGCATAATCGGTGGCAGTAACCACCCAGCCCTTTTCTAGCATTGAATCCACCCATGTAATTCCATTGTTAACATTTGGAACCTTCTGGCGAGATGGCGCGCACGAATCGCCCATTCCAATGGTTCCGTGGGCCCATGCCATTATTGGCCTAGGGCTAGCTGCGGCTTTTGATGGAATATAAATCATTCCGGAAGAAAATGTTATTGTTCCATCTTTTTTTTGAGTTCTATAAATAATTCTATTTGCGCTTCCGTTTTGCAGGTCAGTTGCTACTGGTTCACTTCTTATTAATTCACCCAGGGGGCCTTGCAGAGGGATGTCTGTGGTATTGTAAAAATTATTTAGATTTGATTGAAATCTCCTTGCCTGCAAGTTATTAAAAATTAGAAATATTGCAATTGCTAAAAGGCACAAAATCAATATGGCGATTAATGGGTGTAAATGCCTAGTTTTGACTGCTTTTTTCTTTTTGGCCATTAATTAAAATATACACTATAATTCTTATGTATATAAGTATATTAATATTTTATGAAAAAGCTTACATCGCTAAAAAGCTACCAATACATATATATGGGTATAACTATCGCCGTGTCGTTGTTACTACTTTGCGTATTAATTGATCCGGAAAGTTTGTCTGCAAACAATGGGTTTAGCTATTTTGGAGCAGTTGCAAAAACAGTCATTCCCTATTCGCTTGCCTTTTTAAGCTATGCTTTTTTTCTTTGGTTGGCCTCAAATAGCCTTAAGGATAAGTGTCAAACCGCAAAAGTTCTAAAAATTATACTTATTATTATGGCCCTTTTTATGGTGGGCTTAACCATAACTCCTCACACTGTTCTTGCAAATATTCATAAATTTTTTGGCACAAGTCTATTTGTTACTCAACTTTTAACATCTTTCTATTTGGTAGTTCGAAATGGCCGAAGTTACTTAACATACTTTTTAATACTAGTCATGCTCACTAGTGGTCTGTTTAGTTACTTTTACTTATCGCTAGATAGCGGCTTTATGATTCAAAGCCAACTAATATTCCAGATAGCTTTTGCAGGAATTTTAATAAATTACCTTAAAAATATTAAAATTTGCCGATAGCTACTTAAACTTAGTGTGCTTAAAAAGTCCTTTTTCAGGCTTATAGACCTCTTTGGGGTTATTCTCTACCAACTTCCAAACAGTTCCATTTATTGTTTTTGGGTGAAATTCAGGGTACGCACTCTGAATAAGTTTTAGCATTTCACTCCATCGTATTCCTTCCGGACTATCACTAAGAAGATCAATTGCTTTTTGGTTAATTTGGCCTGTGATTGAGGTTGGGTTGTTTTTCATTTACCAAGTGTTGGCATAACCTGCATAATTGTATCGTGTATATAGTTCAGCGAATCACTTGACGCGTCCCATTCGGCACTCTGGTCTGCATCTGGTCTTTCCGCACTCCGCTCAACCTCTACTTCATTGTGCTGATATATCCACCATAAGTTGCCAAACGGGTCGAGCATACGAGAAAACGTATCGCCATAGAAATCCGTGGGCCTCGTTACTATTGTCGACCCTAAGCTCTCGCCAGTGGCAAGCGTTTTTTCAACATCGTCAACGTATACCTGAATAAACGCAGGGGTTGTTGGCCAATCGGGCTTCGTGTCGACGCACATCAATACCGAATTCCCCAACTCAAGCTCTGAATGTAGGATAAGTCCGTCGGTATCAAGTGTGAAAGCGTCCTCTCGCTCAACAGCGCCGAATACTTCTTTGACAAATTCTATAAATTTTTGTGCGCCTTTCGTGAACACAAATGGGTTTATCGTATTATATCCTTTTGGGGCCGGGGGTGTTTTCATGCTTTTAAGTATAAAGTAAAAACACCATGATCTACAAGATAGTGTTTATGTTTGGCTCCGGTGGCTGGACTATCAAGATATGCCGCGTCGCATTCAGATAAGTAAACTTTCCCGCCCTGCTTAACCGAAAAGACCTTCGACTTTGCAACTTATGCTAAGAAAGAATTTTCACTTGGTGACTTAAAAAAGAAAAAGGAGATTCTTTCTGGATTGGGTCAGAATATTTCGATATTAGATGGCAAATTGCTTCTCGAAGCCAATAAATGGCTTGTTCCTATCGCAGATGCATACCCAGCGCTAGAGAAAGAATTCATTAAGGTTAGAACGGGGAATTATCGCTATTAAAGAAAAAACAGAGGCTTTAACCTCTGTTCGTTCATACTGGCTCCGGGGACTGGATTCGAACCAGCGACCAATTGGTTAACAGCCAACTGCTCTACCACTGAGCTACCCCGGAATATTTATATTTACCAAGTGATTATATCTGTTGAGGCCATTTTGGTCAATATCAAAGAGATTGACTAAAGATACAAAATGTTTTAATATAATTTAACTTTCAGTAGCCACACTGAATGTACCAAGGGGGAAGTATGAAGCCGTATGTAGATAACTTAACATCCCAGTGGATGGAAGAAGGCATCTGTAATTTCGAAAACCGAAGACTTTTCTACTCTCTTTATATCGGTGAGCAGCGTGAAGCAGTAAAAATCTGTCAGAAATGCCCAATTATCGATAAGTGTCGCGAATACGCGATTTCCAATAATGAAATTGGTGTCTGGGGTGGCACTACAGAAAAGCAAAGGCGCAAGCTTCGGTTTAATAAAGCGGAAAGGTAATTTCCGATAGCCCCATTATTGGGGCTTTTTTATTGATTAACACTATAAAAAATTGTATAATATTCCAGTTTTGCAGATCGCAAAAGTACCCCAAAATCCTAGGAGACGAATGAGCGGATTTTCAAATGTTTGGTACGGACCCTCTCATGTATTTGAACCAAAAGGCAGAAAGTACAAAGATAAGTTTTTAGTAACTAAGCCAATTCATTGCGCCGGAGAACCTGGCAGCGGCTGGAAATTTGAGGTTGTTACAAAGTCAGACGACATCAATATGGTTGGTGAAATTATTACCCTTGTAAAACCTTCTGACTCAAGTGAGTACACAGCATCTTTGTTTCTTCCAACGCTTTTTTCGAGCGGACTAAATGGCAGCGAGAGGATCAATGCTACCAAGCTTGAATACCTTTACTACCTACAGTTTATTTACAATTCAAGAACAATGATCCTTGCCAACTGGAATCAGCTTAAGATTTCAGAAGAAAAGCAAGCAGAATTAGAAAGTTCGATTGATGAGCTACGCTTTGCAATAAGTGGAAGGCGCACCAAACCAATTGCTGAAGCGTGGGAGGTCAATCCAGGCCTTACCGACAAACGTGGTCGAATCAACCCTGGTGCTGCAAGCGCTAAGTACACAGCAATTGCAACACGTCTTGAAAAGCAAATTGGCCGAGAAACTCGTAGTGAAGGATCACTCCAAAAACGGCGGCGATTCGCTACAAAGCTTTATGCTTCAATCGAGCAAGACATATGGGATATGAGAAACATTCACAGGCTCTCACCCATAACTATTGAGCGTGAGCTAAACCGTAGAATCGAAAAGAATATTTTCAAGCCTATGCTTTTTGGTGTTCTATACGTCAAAAAAATGATTGAACTTAATAATACTTCATCTTTGCCAAGAACTATAGATGTCTTTACTGCCGAAGTGCAGCTCATGGCAATCCGTAATCTTGTTGCGGATATCCAAAAAGGTGTTAATACAAAAGAGAACTTTAGGATCCTCAAAGTTTTGCTATCGGTAATTCCAAATGAGGATTTGTACATTGAATTTTTTACCAATCTTAAAATACAGATTCAAGAACTTTACCTAATGATTAAACAAGAAAACGAAGATTACGAAAAGTTCTGTGTAGAAATCAAGAATTCAATTCGTTTCCGAGCCAGCGATGATGTTAATCATCCTTGGTATATCGAACAAGCTAGCTCCAAGTGAGCTAGCTTTTATTTTTGTTAATTACTGCTGTTATAGGTAAAATACATACATGCTAAAAAAGTTCAAAAATTTATCTGCCACAAAAAAAGCCCTGATAATACTTTTAATTGTATTTGTTATCATTCTTTTTGAAACATTTTTATTGATGCTTAGGTTTAATCGGCTTAACAAACTTAAGCCAGAAGTAATTGGAGTTAGCTTTTCGCAAATTCAAGCTGAGCGCTATGGTAGCAATTGGCAGCAAAACTATATAGATGTTTTAGATGGCTTGGGGTTTAAGCAATTACGCCTCCCCGCCTACTGGAACAGGATTGAGCCTACCGAAGGAAGTTTCGATTTCACAGAACTCGACTGGATGATTAATGAAGCCAGCAAAAGAGATGCAAAAGTAACAGTAGTTGTGGGACAAAAGAATATTCGCTACCCAGAATGTTTTTATCCAGACTGGATTAACACAAAAGACACAGAAGCCACATCAAAGTCTGCAGTCAAATATGTAGAGGAAGTTGCAAAAAGATACAAAGACAACCCAACCGTAAATAAGTGGCAGCTTGAGAATGAATTTATTTTAAAAGCTTTTGGTGAGTGCCCTAAAAATATGCTGACTGGAAAGCAATTAAAAAAAGAGCTTGATGCTCTAAAAAGCATAGATAACACCCGGCCGATTCTCATATCACAATCAGATCAATACGGTTTTCCTGTTCAAGGTCCATTTGGAGATATTTTTGGATTTTCTATGTACAAGTGGTCGTGGAAAAAAGAGATTGGCTACTATAAGTACCCACAAAATGGTGTATATTTTTGGTGGAAAGCAGGCATAATATCTGCATTAAAAAACCAAGAGATAAAAATACATGAGCTTCAAGCAGAAGCCTGGGGACCAAGGGGAAATGAATATCTAGACTATGCCGAGGCAATGCGTTCAATGAACCCGAAACAATTTGCAGAAAATATTGAATACGCCAGACAAACTAGAATACGCGAGTTCGATCTTTGGGGTGCTGAATGGTGGTGGCACCTAAAACAGCAAGGTCAGAATGAAATGTGGGATATTGTTAAGAATCTAATTAATGACTCAAATATAGCCAATAAATAAATAAATTTATTTTAATAAAGCCTTATCGTATATGGCTAAGGTTTCTTTTGCGGTTTTTTTCCAACTATATTTTTTCACCTGCTTCTGGCCCTTTTTTATAAGTTCAGATGAAAGTTTATCATCTGTCAAAACTGAAACCATGGCATTAGACATCTCAACAATACTTTTTGGGTCAAAATATACAGCGGCATCACCAAGAACTTCCGGGAGACAAGTTGAATTAGAACTTACCACAGGTAGTCCATAGGCCATAGCTTCAAGTGGTGGCAATCCAAACCCCTCAGAAAGCGATGGAAAAACATAAAGCTTAGCATTTTTATATAAGCCTGCTAGCTCGCGGTCGGTAACATAGCCAGTAAACACTACCCTGTCCTCTAGGCCGGCTTCTTTTATTGCAGCCTCAAGCCCCTCATGAAATGAATCCTTCTTGCCGGCAATTACCAATTGATAATCAAGCATATATTTCGTTACAAGACGGCCGAAGGCCAAAATCATTCTTTCAAGATTTTTATGTGGGTATGCATTTCCGACATACAAAATAAATGGTTTATTTATTCCCCTTTTTTCCAAATTAATGGCTGGACTTGCAAAATTTTGCTCAACTGCCTCATAGGTTACTTGTATTTTATTTTTTCTTACTTTGAAAGTTTTCGAAACATCATCTTTAACATATTCAGTTGGCACTATTACTGAGCTGGCTTTACCAATCCCCTGTCGTAGAACAATATTGCGCATTACTTGGTCTTTTACTTTGTAAAACAATTTACTAGCAAGCGAAGATCGATAATTTTTAAAATGCAATAAAGTTAAATCATGAATAGTAATAACAAATTTGCCCTTATAGGCTACTGGAAAATTGAAATTAGTAAAGTGTACTAGGTCTGGGTTTATTTCATTAATTATTCTCAAAAGCTCAGTCTGCTCTTTAACACCAAACCATTCGATATCTGCTTGAACCAAACTTAAATTTTCAGCCTTAAGATTAATATTATCCTTATCTTCGGGTCTAACCAATAATACATATTCATTTTTTTTGTCTAATAACAAGAGTTCTCGCAAGGTATTTTCCGTATACCTTCCAATTCCAGTCTTCTTTATTCCTCTACCATCAATTAGTATTTTCATTGGATTATTATACCTTAAAGACTAACTTTTTTCGCTCGTTAATAAGAATTGCCATCAATACGCCTATGACAGCCCAAACATGAATAATGTATAGAGTCGAGTACGTCTGATAGGATATGGCTTGAGCCAAGAGATACGCAGGTAGCGAAATTAGAAATATCTTGGCATTCCAATTATTTTCACGATAAAATTTCTTAACTGATAAAATAAAAATGCTGATGGCAAAAACAATGACCAGCACAATACCGACAAGCCCTAGCTCCAGTGTTACAGAAAGAGGCAGATTATTTAGGCTCGGCCATCTTCCTTGGATTTGTTTATTACCCGTAACATATGGTCCATATTGACCCGGGCCTATTCCAAAAATTAAATTCGACGGATTTTCTTTTATTTCTCTGATTGCCCTAGCCCTAGCTGCTGTTCTAGTATCTAATGGGTCATTCTGTGGATCAATAACATGGGACAAATAGGCGTTTGCTCCTTTTTTACCCTCTGTAAAATCACTAGGGCTTTTACTAAAAACACTAACCGTAAGCTGGCTTAGAACAAAACTACCTAAAAAAATCAGTGCCAAAATACCTACTCTTTTATAATTTAATATTTTATTAGTGTGCGAGACTATCAAAATAAAAATCATCGCTATTATAGAAGCATATATACCTCCCCTTGAAAGAGACATGAATATTACAAAACTAAATAGAAATATAAGTAGGCTCAGCCTCATATCTGTACTAACTTTATTTTTAGTAATAAAAAGTGACACACTCAAGCACAATGGTAATGCCATAAATGAGGCTAAATATAATGGTTCGAGTAAAAAGGATGTTATTCTGGTAAAACCAAAGGTTTTTTTAGTATATAGATCGGCGAGCCCAATAAGATTATTGCTGACACCAAGGTAATCTGCAAAATACTGAAAAATACCAAATATAGAAACTATCAATGTTGATGAGAATATTGCCAAGATTACTAGTTTTATATATTCTTTTTTAAAAATTAAACTTATCGAGACAGCCAAAACAACCACAAAGCTATTAAAAAATACAAAGTCTATAGATTTTTTAAAATTTATACTGACTGGAATTATTAAAAATATCCAAGCAATAAACAAAAATAGCAAAGTATATAAAAAGTTATTTTTGAATCTTATATTTTTCTTAATTAATAAATAAGCAACTCTTATTATTATTAGTATC
Organism: Candidatus Saccharimonadota bacterium; assembly: GCA_014191035.1. Lineage (GTDB taxonomy): Bacteria > Patescibacteriota > Saccharimonadia > CAILAD01 > BJGX01 > BJGX01. Next base: position 22,661 of record BJGX01000001.1, on the reverse strand, counting down.
CCTATGATTGAACTAAGCTTTACTGTAACAGTAAATATTTCAAAAGAAGGGGTTTTATCAAATGGCAAACTAAAAAATAAAGCTACAATTAGAGCTCTATTTATGTCTTTTTTTACTAATCTACAATAAATATTATTTATCCAGCTTTTCATTTGGATCTTGTGGTCAAGTTCCCTATGGCCACTCCCATTAGTAATCCGGCTACTACCCAAATATGAACTACATATAGTGTAGAAAAGCCTTGATACTGAATGGCCTGAGTTGATAAATAAGCAATAAGTCCAGCAATAACAGCCGAACTAAGTAAGTCTTTTTTATTATTGCTAACCTTTTTGTATCCAATAAATACTAAGCTCAGGAAATAAGCTACAATTAATAAAAAGCCAACCAAGCCTGTTTCAACAATTAATTCTAGAGTCAAATTGTTCACAATGGCCCACCCATCAGCAGTTTTGGTGTTGTTTTGTATGTAAGGGCCAAACTGCCCCGGTCCCAAACCAAATACCCAAGCAGATTTATTGTTTTGCAGTAAATCAATCGCTTGCGTTCGGGCAATTGCTCGCTCATCGGTATCGTTAAGGGTAGTTCTTGTTAGCTGCTGGGTAAAAGCTGCCGCCCCCCGTTTACCAAATGTCTTCGACAGATCCAACGGAATTCTGCTTCCATAGTTAATAATCAGCAATGATGCTCCAAATGCCAAGGCTATTACTGCCAAGCCAACGGCTAGACTTCTACAAGTTGAAATCTTTTTTATCAGCGATATTATTGCCAAAACTATAACACCTACAACCATTCCATATATCGCACCTCTGGCAACTGTTATAAATATTACGGTTGAAAATACAAACAGTAAGAAGTACTGTATTTTTTTGGAAGTTACAGACTTATCGTTGGTCACAATCAGCGCCAAAGCCAGCATTGTTGGTACAAGCATAAAAGATCCAAAATATAGTGGCTCTAAAGAAAATCCTTGAACACGCGGGAAGCCAAAAAGTCCAGATGTATATCGTTCAGCCAAACCAGTGTATTCATATGGTACTCCAATAATATCTCCAAAGAATTGATAAAAAGCGAAGGCCGAAACAAACAAAGTAACAATAAACAGTAAACTAATAAGGTGTTTTAAATATTCTTTTTTATAAATCAGATACACCGATACTGCCAAAAGAATTACAAAAATATTATAAGCAACCACCTGGATGGCCCTTTGGAAATTAATTGATTCTGGAATAATCAATATGATCCAAAAAATAAAAATGACCAATACTATCATTGTCAAAGATTTGTTTAATTTTGCTTTCTTATTAATTAGCAAATAGGCTGCTCTTAATATCACCGCCAGGCCAATTACTAAACTTGCCCTTATAGTTACCCCGTATAAATCAAATGACGGAATTCGCTCAAATGGCAAAGATAAAATTAATAGACCTAAAAGTAACAAGTCTAAATCAGTTTTTGATTTATTTATGAATTCTTTTGTATTTTTTATCATGTTCTTGAGCTATTATACCCCACTCAAATAGCTTGCTGGTTTTTTTAGCTTCAAACTTAATCTTGTTTAGCAAACTTTCATTTTTAAATAAATAATTTATCGATTCAGAGATGCTTTTAGCAGAATTGTCTTTCATAAGATAGCAATTCTGCTGATGTACAAATATCTCTTCTGATGGACCAGTGGTTACTACGCAGCATCCATGACCTATTGCCGCAATCATACTGCCTCGCCTTGTGCTAATTGGGCTATCAAATGGCAAAACTACCAAATCGCTTATTTGTAATAAGTGCGATACTTTTTCATCGCTTAAATACCCTGTCCAATGAATATCTAAACCAGAGCTAACTATCAATTCATTTATTTTTTTATGATAAGGGTTTTTTGGGTCATGATCAGTCGCCAAAACTAGCTTTGCAGACTTATTACAGTCTGCCATTGAATTGATTAAATTTTCAACACCTTTACTTGAGTCAATAAAACCGAAGTAAGTAACCAATTTTTTATCCCCTAGATTAAGTTCTGCTTCTAATTCTTTTTTAGAAACTTTGGTAAGTTTATCGTAATCAATATTGCTTCCTACTCTGATTATTTCAAAATTCTTTTTAGGGAATTTCTTTTTAAGCATATTCTTATCTTCAATATTTGTAACTATAATCTCATCAAAGTGCTTTAAAGTGAGCTCAATTCTTTTTTTACCTAAATATGAAGCATCGTGATACTCATGAACTGTAGCAATTAACCTTTTTTTAGGAAATTCTTTTCTTAGGTAATTGGGTAACAAATTAGGAAATAGCTTGCGCCCGTACATTACTGATGGGTATTCATAGTGAATAATCTCTGGATCAAGGCTTTGCACTTCTTTTTTTATATAAGGCCAGTCGTTTTTCTGCCAGCCTCTGACAATATTAAATACATTATCTTCTGCATCAGCTTCTTTGCTTGTTATTACTGCCCAAGGGGTTTTAATATAATGAGTAAGCTTATATAAGTAGTCACCCACACCACACATTATTGGTGGCCACGATCCCGAAATGTATAAGACTTTAGGTTTAGATATTTTCATAATATGATAGGATATATTATATCTTAAAAATGACGAACTAATTAGGAGGAAAATGACAAAAGACAAAAAAGTAGCTTTAATTACAGGAATAACCGGACAGGATGGCTCTTACTTGGCTGAACTACTTTTAGAAAAAGGCTACGAAGTACATGGAATAATGCGTCGGAATAGTACCTTCACAACCGGCAGAATCGAACATATCTTTGATAGAGTCGAACTTCATTATGGTGATCTGGCAGATAGTAGCTCTTTACAGCACATTGTTGCCAAAGTTCAGCCAGATGAAGTTTACAATTTAGCAGCCCAAAGCCACGTAAAAGTATCTTTTGATGTGCCTGAATATACGGCCGATGTAACTGGTACAGGTACATTACGACTACTCGAAGCAATTCGTACGGCTGCTCCTAAGGCTAAATTCTACCAGGCATCATCGAGTGAAATGTTTGGTAAAGTCTTAGAGGTTCCACAAACTGAAAAGACCCCGTTTTATCCTCGCTCACCTTACGGCGCTGCCAAAGTTTATTCATACTGGATTACCAAAAATTATCGTGAAAGCTATGATATGTTTGCTTGCAACGGAATACTATTTAACCATGAAAGCCCAAGACGAGGTGAGACCTTCGTTACACGTAAAATTACTCGTGCCGTAGCAGCAATCAAGCTTGGTAAACAAGACAAACTATATCTTGGTAATTTGGATGCCAAACGCGATTGGGGTTTTGCCGGAGACTATGTAGAAGCGATGTGGTTAATGCTTCAGCAAAAAAATCCAGATGACTACGTTGTGGCCACCAACGAAACTCACACAGTAAGAGAATTCTGTGAAAAAGCCTTTGGTCATGTTGGCCTGAACTGGGAAGATTATGTGCAAGTAGACGAAAAATATAACCGCCCTGCAGAAGTAGACCTTCTTATTGGTGATCCTGCTCATGCCAAAAAGCAACTCAATTGGGAACCAAAAATTACCTTTGAGGGATTAGTAAAAATGATGGTCGATGCAGATCTTGAAGACCTTAAAGATAAATAATTATTCGTTTATTGCATCAATTATTTTTTGAGCCGATTCTTTCCATCTGAACTTTTTAATTTGTTGCTTGCCCTTTTTAACAAGTTCTTTTCTATGGTCTGGCTCGCTCAATAGCTTTTCAATCCCATTTCTTATAGAATCAATGCTTTTGTCATCTACATAATAAGCCGCATCTCCGCCTACTTCTGGAAGAGAAGAGTTATTAGCAGTAAGTACAGGAGTGCCACAGGCCATTGCCTCTAATATTTGCATTCCAAACCCTTCAAAATGGCTGGGATACAGAAACAACTCTGCCCCACTATATAGCGCTGGTATGTCTTTCTCATCTACATAGCCCGTTTGGATTATTTGCGCATCTTTTTTAGCTTTTTCAATTTCTGACTTTATTTCATCATCGTTCCAGCCGCCTCCACCAGCTAACACTAACGGATATTTGTCTTTTATATTTTTAGGTAATTTCGAATAAGCTCTTAATAAATTTGCGATATTCTTACGTGGTTCTATTGTTCCTAGATAAAGTATATAGTCATCAGGCAATTTGTATTTATTTTTTATTTTGCTTGTTAATTGAGTTCTTTTAAACCTATCCGTATCTACTGCATTATGGGTAACAATAATTTTATTAGGATCGGCGCTATATGTTTTTACTATATCCCATTTTGTATATTCAGAAACTGCTAATATTTTAGTTGATTTTTTTATAGCTTCGGGCACTCTTCGTTCTAGAAACTTTAAGTTTTTGGCTTCTATATATTCTGGGTAATGCTTGAATGCTATGTCATGAATAACTGTAAATCTCTTTTTAGCAAATATCGTCGGATACATCCTAAACTGAGTAAATATAAAAATATCAGCCTTCTTTCCCATCAACACTTCAAGTGGCGGCATTTTAAATTTTCGATTAGTCACATTCCATACCTTTCCAGGAATATAACGAATCAAATTAAACTTGGTGTTTTTAGGAAAATTATTTTTAAAATCATTGGGCCTGCCAAAAAAGTTCAAGCCAAAAACTTCATATTCGTTACTTTTGTCTAAGCTAACTAGATTTTTGTATATATTATATGTATAGTGAGCTATTCCAGCTTGGGGAATGCGTTTATTCGCAAACAATGATGTGCCTTCATATAATATTTTCATTTCATTGCCTCTTCTTCAATTATTTTTAAAGTTTCTTTTGCCGTATTTAGCCAGTCAAATTTTTTTGACTGCTCAACGCCCTTTTCTACTATCTCTTTTCTTTTAGCTGAGGAGTCAATTAATTCTGAAACTGCCGCTACAAACTGATTATTATTATCGCATAGTATTGCTGAACTTCCAGCAACCTCAGGTATTGATGAGTTATTGAATGCAACCACAGGAACACCAATCGACATAGCCTCCAAAATTGGCAAACCAAAACCTTCATATTTGCTAGCAAAAACAAAAACTTTAGCCTTTGAATATAATCCTATCAATTCAGTATCATCTACATATTCCATAAAAATTATATCTTTAAAGTGCATATCGTCTTTTATTTCATGAAACCAAGGATAGTGCCTTAGCTCTTTTTCGACATTAAATTCTTTACCAACCAGAATTAATTTTAATTTCTTATGTGTATGTTTTAGTTTATAAAAGATCTTAATAAGCCCATCAATGTTCTTTCTTTGATCAGCACCACCTACATATAAAATAAAGTCATGAGGATATTTTTTTTGCGATATAGGCTTCTTACTAAATACACTATCACTAGCCAAGTAGACAACAGATACTTTATTTTCATCTATTTCAGGAAAGTTTTTAATTAGATCTTTTTTAGAAAAACCAGAAATAGAAATTATTCTGTCTGCTTTTTTGTAGTTTCTTATTGTCCTTAAGTATCTTCTTCTAAAAAGCCTATTAATTGCTTCGTCTTTATAATATAAAATCAGATTTCTACGAAACTTATTTTTGTGCCAAAAATAAAGAGGTATTAAATCATAAAAAACTAAAACTGATTTGACTGATTTAGGAATTCCGTAAGATACATCGGGCTGGTAAAAAACATCAAGCTGATCTTTGGTGGCATCGACTGGTTTAAATTCATCAAAAAGAATGCCAATAACTCTCTTTTTTGGTAACCCCTTTTCTTTTACATACCTCAATTCATATATAAAAGACTTACTCAGTTCTAGATCTATTAATGGGTTATCTAAACCCTCGAATAAATAAAATATATAAGTATTTTTTTTATCAATTTTAGAGATATTTTTTAAAATCATTGCGACATTTCTGCCTATACCTCTGTATCGTGAATGCCCTTGAAGTGTTCTTAAATCAAATCCAATCCTCATATTATTTACGTTTCCTGTAATAACCTAATGCAAATGGATGTATTGAATGTTGAATAAAAGATTTTATGCATAGCTCTGATATCTTAATATAGTCTTTTCTTTTTGATGGTCTAAAAAGCGAAAGCAAAGCAAATATCATTGAACTTAATAGAGAGCTCAACCACCCCATAATCCAACAGAAAGAAACATATATAAAATTGTGCCATTTACTAAGAAAAACATATTCACTTTTTGTATAATCCCTATTTAATTCCGCATAAAAATTATTTTTAGAAGCGCCACCAGAAATATGTGTTAAGGCTGTATCGGCACAGTAGTATATTTCTCCACCAGAACATTTTATTCTTCTTGCTAAGTCGGTTTCTTCTCTATACATAAAAAAGTCCTCATCAAAGCCGCCGATTTTAACAAAATCTTTTCTTCTCATAATAATGCAAGCCCCCAGCAAGGCAACAACAGACTGGCTTTTTTTTAGTTCATACTCGCTAAGCAATGTAGGATACTGATTAAACTTTAGTTTTTTAATTAATATTCTAACCATTGGAGAATAATCAAGCTTATGACTCCACCAATAAGGATATTTAATTGAGGCAGAAAGCTGAACCGTACCATCTGTATTTAGTATCTTTGGCCCTACCAGCTTTATTTTTGAATCATTTTCAAATAAATTTATTAGTTTTTTTAAGTTTAAACTTTTTGCTTTAATGTCTGGGTTAAGAAACATTACATATTCAGATTTTATTTTCTTCACTGCTAAATTATTTGCTGCTCCAAATCCTAAATTTTTGTTTGGGGTAATTATTTGATTAATATTCTTTATTTTTGTCAATTGCTCAACTTGGCTTTCGTCGGCTGAATTATCCACCACAATCCAGTCATACTGAATATCTTTTTTGCTAGGCAGACTCTTTGAAAGATCTTTAATTAGATCAGCTGAAAAATAGTTTACTGTAATAATAGTTAATTTATTCATTTATCTTTCCATAGCAAGGACTTAAACGGTCTAGATCTAACTACAAAAGAATCCAAATATTCCACATCAACAACTTTCTTATTCAATAGCTTCTTACGGTCTTTTTTTAATTTAGGAATCATCAGTAAAAACCCAATCTGGCCTCTTAGGCAAGATAGAATTCTTTTTATATTTAAGTCCATAAACAGCCTAGCCAATTGTGCATATAAAATATAAAAAAAATATTTTCTTTTTAATTGCAGAGGGAAGTTTTTATAAACCATCGCCAAGGTATTTCGTACAGTCAGATACTCTCCTAGTGTTGAAAGTTTCTTAGTAGTAGCACTTACATGATGGTAGATTTTTGAATTTGCGACGAATAAACCCTTATGCCCCATTAACTGAGCTCTGTAGCACCAATCAACATCTTCTAGATATGCAAAGAATTTTTCATCAAAATAGCCAACTTCTTTAAATAAGTCTCTTGGTATTATTACCGAGCCTCCACTGGCAGAAAATATTTCTTTATTGTCTGAAAATAATTTACCATCTCTATTTCCAAATCCTCTTTGTGTAGCCCAGCCATATTTTGTTATGTCATCCCCTGCAGTATTAATATGGCTTCGCTTATCGTAAAAGAGCATTTTTGAGGCTGCAAATCCATAGCCTCCAGAATTCATTGCCTCAACCAACTCTTTAAGCCAGTTCTTATGGGCATAGGTATCATTGTTCATCAATACAACATACTTGGCTTTAGACATTTTAATTCCCTTATTGACAGCTACTGCAAAGCCCGTATTATATGATAATTTTTTTATTTTAACTTTTGGATATTTTTCTTCCATTAGCTTCAATGAATTATCAGTTGAGCCATTATCTACAACTATAACTTCAAAATCTTTAAAAGACTGCCTACTAAGACTATCCAGGCAATCAATAATATAATCTTCGCCATTCCAATTTGGTATAATAATTGAGGTATTTGTTTTCATCTTTAGACTATTATAGCAATATTAGGTAAATGAATAAAAAAACTTTATACATAATTGGGCCCAAAATCAGCAAAAATGCTCCAGATGGAGGGCAGGTTAGGATTTTCTATATAAGCAAAGCCTTAGAAAATATTTATTCGAATTATAAATACATTGATCCGGCTTCATTACAAAATTATAAGTCCTTAATCAAATTCGCCTTAAAAGATAAAAATGTCAGAAGCTTTTTGATTGCCAATGATAAAAAGTACGTAGCCAGCAATGGCTATCCACTTAACAAAAAGGTTATAAATTTTATATCCAAAATAGCCACCCTTTTATACTTTGACTATCATGATGACCCTAAAATTCAATTCAAAGATCTGGAAATAAAAATAAGCAACAAAGAAGTTAATGAAATAAATGATAATTTATACACTAATCTTAATAAGTTTAATTATATAGGATTATCTAGCCCTGGCTTGAATAAATTTGCAAAAATAAAGACTAGCAAAATAATCAACGCCACAAACGCATCTGATCCTAATCACTTTAAAGTATCCAAGTTACCAGATACTAAAACTGTTGGCCTCATTGGTAGCACCAGTCCAGGTAGAGGTGCTGAAATGCTAATCAAATCATGCATGAAGCTTAAAAATGAAATACCTGAGTTAAATCTAAAGCTAGCTCTCAACAACATTGATGGCAGAGGAGATCTGGATAAATTAATTAAAAAGTACAGCAAAGAATCTTGGATTGACTTTGAAAAAATTAATTATAAAGAAGCTCCTAAGTTCATATCAAAATGTGATATCTGTGTCATACCTCATAAAAAAACACTTTATACAAATACAGTCTTGCCAATTAAGCTCTTTGACTATATGGCAAGCTCAAGACCTATAGTAGCAACAAACTGCACCGCCATGGCTTCATTAATTAGAAAGTACAATACCGGAATAGTATGCGAGTATAGTCAAAACGATATATCAAAAAGTATAAAAAAATTACTTTCAGATAGTACCCTGGCCACTAAATTGGGCGAAAATGGTAGAAAGATCGTTGAAAAAGATTTTAACTGGCCAAAAACAGCCTCTAATATAATTTCTAAATTGAAGTTATCTAAATAATTTTTTTATATTCATCAAGCATTTTTTCTAGGCTATATTTTTTTATAACATTTTCTCTTATTTTTTCAGCTTCCCAGTAAGTATTTTTCTTATTTAAATACTTACTGATATTGCTAAATAATTCATCTTCATTATTATGCATTATTCCATTTCCACCTTTAACAACATACTCAGGTATTCCTCCAACATTAGGGACAAAAACCGGCTTACCCATCGATCCTGCCTCTAGAATTACTATTGGTAAACCTTCCATTCTAGAAGTCATTACAATAGCTCGTGATTCTTCAATAAGGCTTTTTGAGTTTTTGATTTTACCTAGTAGATTTAAATTATGTATTTGATTATCCTTGATATATTGTTCGACCAATTCATACATTGGACCATCGCCAGCCATTACAAAATCAAATTTTTTATTTTTCTGGGCTAATTTAGCAAAAAGTAGTGGGTTCTTTTCTTCTGAAAATCTTCCTATCCAGGAAATTTTGTTTTTCGCTTCTTTTGAGCTAGGTTTAAAAAAGTTTGTATCTACGCCATTGTGTATTACTGTAATTTTTTTATTTTTGTTTTTGTAGGTATTTACTAAGTATTTTTTTAAATATTCAGACACTACAATATGCTTGTCTATAAAAACTTCATATGGCTGCATAAATTTAGGGGCTCCACCGTTATCGTTTCTTCCCCCTTCTCCATGCAGAATATCTAATACCTTTATTTCTTTTATATTTTTTTTGACTGTCGGTAGAGAAATATACCCACTTATACTATTTGATATTATTACTCTATCTATATTGTTGAGCTTGCAATAATTATTTATAAAGTATGTTTTGTTTCTTTGAAATTTAATAAAGTCAGATATATGGCAGATATTTTTAGAGACTTTCAAAAAATAATCACTCCAGCTATTATCATTTTCTGGCTCGGTAGTAATAAAATGCCAATTGTATTCATTCTTAAGCCCACTAGCGATATCCAGGGCAACCTTATCGGCCCCACCTGTTGTCATCCATGGCAAAATAAAGAGTACATTTTTCTTATCGTTCTCTGCTAGATTATTAGGAATCATTTCTTTTAATATCTTTTTTTCTGCAAAGTATGGTTTAATTTTTTTAGACTTATTGTAAGCTCTTGCCGATTTACGCAATGCCTTAGACGGGTATTTTATAATTTTACTACTAGAGTGGTCCGCATAATAATTTATATAGTCAGACCTAAGACTTTTTAACACATTCTTTTCTATCTCTCCCCATTTTCTGCGACTAATTTGATATTTTAAGAAATTATTTTTAAGATTTATTATTTTCTTTAAACTACTTTTGGCATTTGACATGCCAGTAATAGATTTGTCGTGGATTCTGTACTTTAAAAGATTTTTTTTGACTTTAGATATTATTACCCCATCAGAAAGCATTCGCAACCATAAATCATAATCTTCACCACCTTTCTGTTCTCTATACTTATACTTCTTCATCAGTTCGGTTCTTACCATAACTGTAGGATGAGCTACACAATTTGTCTTTGTCATCATAGCTTTTATTTCTTCTTCTGTTTGAGCCTTGCGGTCCTCTGCCCACTCATGTGCCAAATCCTTACCATCCTCATCTATTAACTTTACCCAGCCTGCAACCAAGCCTACTTTATTATTATTTTCCAAAAACGAAACCTGTTCTTTAAATCTGTCTATTACGCAAATGTCATCAGAATCCATTCTAGCTATAAATTTTCCTCGTGACTTTTCAATTGCAGTATTTAAAGACTCTACAATTCCTCTGTTATTTTGATTTATTACAACTATTCTTTTATCTTTTTTATTATACTTATTAATAATATTAAGACTCTCATCACTTGATCCATCATTAATGATTATTAACTCGAAATTCTTATATGACTGTTTCAGAATGCTTTCTATAGATTCGGCCAAGTATTTTTCAGAGTTATATACAGGCATGATTACAGATATCAAATCAGTCATTTAGAAGCTCCTCATCTATCATGTCTAATATTTCTGAATCTATACTTGAGTCAGCCTTTCTAGCAATCAGGTCTTTGCTTCTTTTAATATTATTAAAATCTGCTCTTCTTAAAACCGCCGGGCACTCGGCTGGATTACTCCAGTCTATATACCTAATATCATCATTAATTAAATCTTTTCTATATTTTGAATTAGAAAGTATCGTTTGAAAAAAAATCTCATCGGGAATGTCCACGTGCTTAAAGAATCTTAGATAATCTGGGTTATCTTCAATGAATTTCAAAATGTAATCTACATGCTTTCTGTAAGCTGTAAAATAACCTGATCCGCCCCAGGGTTCAATAGAGTTTGGTATTTCCTTTTTGACAAACCAAGACATGATTCTTCTGGGTATTTTTTTATAGCCTTTTTTAGTATGGATGAAATAGTTATTAATCCTGTCCATACCACCATTTTGCCAATTGTCTGTTGGCATAGAAAAATATTCTATAAATGACTTGCCATAATTTTTAGCTAAGAAATTATTAATATAATTATTTGACTTTATTGGATAGTCCTGCCCGGTGAGTATAAAAAGGTAATCATAGTTAATCTTTTTATCAGAAAGGTACCTTAAACCATTGAGTGTAGTCTTAACATGTCCAAATCCACGATAGGGACTCTTGTGTCTTTTAATAAAATGAACGTTTTCAAATGATATTAACCTGTTATAAATCTCATTATATATTTCTAGTGGGGAATTCTTATCTACATGAACTATAAAATTGCTATTAGGGGTATTCAGCCTATCAACCAGCCTGACTAAATTATCTGGAAGTTTATATGCAGATATTATATAGGCTAATTTTATATTTTTTTCCATCTTCTAGGAATTATATCAGAAGTATCTGTTTTATCATCTAAAAACCATACCTTTGGTGCTAAAACTTTTTTATCTTGATTCCGTCCTAGCCAGGCCCCCCACCAGCTAAATGAGCTGTTTGCAATAATATTATGCTTGCACTCTATCATTATACGCATATCTTCAATTCCCGATTTGTTATGAGTAACAAATAAAGAGCTCTTTGGTAAATCAAAGTTTTTCTTCACCCAGTTAATTTCATCTGAAAATATAAAATATTTAGGGTTTTTTATTTTTTTATTAATTATAGATATAGCTTTTTTATAATACTCTTCACCCATTAGCCCATGAAACTTGCTGGCGTTTTTGTTTGTAACATAATCACCGCGTCTTACATGCAAAGATACAGACTCATTTTTGTGAGCTAGGTTAATTATTTCTTTACTTTTTACAGATGGTTCATTTTTAATACTAAAGCTTTTTAAAATTTCGGTCCTTATATTTTTAAAGTATTTTTCTGTCTGAAAGTAGCCTTCTATGTAAGTGTTATTTTTTATTTTCATAAAATTTTTGTCGTATTCAAAATGCGGTTCTTTATAGGAATCTAACCCAACCTTACCGAAACTCAATAATCTCTTTTTTAGTGGATCATTTATAAAATAATATTGATTGGAGATTATAAAATCCTGATTTAGGTTAAAATTATCTAGCTCATAAAATCGTGGGGTATCCACTTCGTTCAAATTATTAAACCAAGACAGATCTATTTTTAGGTTAGTTTTTAAATTATGTGCAGCGCTTAGGCCGGCGGCATACTGAAACATTTGGTTACCCAAACCGCCCTGAAGTTTTATTACTATCATTTTTTTAAAACCTTATTATAAAGTTTTAAATATTGCTCGGTTATCTTTTCCCAGCTGTACTTAGATTTCCAGGCTTTATAGCCTTGTGTAGCCATTTGCTCCCTAAGCTTGGGGTTATTATAAATTTTTTGTAGTTCAGCGACGCTTTCATTTATTTTTGAGTGCGAAAAGCCCTCTTCATCTTTATGTGTTGGTAGTAATTTGCCACCATTTGTCCATTTTATTATTTCCTTACTATTGCCTACGTCTGTAACTAAAAATGGCGTTTTAGCAGCGCAAGCTTCAAAAAGTACAATTGGTGAGGCTTCTATATTTGATGGAAATAAAAACAAATCAGAGCTTTTTAATAGCTGGACAGTATCTTTGCGGACAATGTCTTTTACAATTATTTTCTGTTTTTTTAGCTTACTAATTATACTCTTGTTAAACTTCGCGGCTTTGTTTGAACAGCCAGGACCACAGCCTTCATCCAATAAATTACCGATTATTAATAATGTACTATTTTTAATTTTAGATTTTTTAAAAATCTTGATTGTTTCTGAGTGCCCTTTTACACCAGTGTGGCTACCTATTGTTGTAACCAAAAAAGACTCGTCTTTTATCCCATACTTTTTTCTGATATTGGAATTAAGTGGAGTATCAAATTCGTCTGCTCCAGCACCATTAGGAATAATGTTTAAATTTTTTATTTTATATTTTTTGGCAAAATCAATATCGCGATACTTTTCGGCAAGGTATACTGTGGCATCATACTTTTTTAATTCGTTTGGCATTTTCTTAAAGTATTGTTTATAGGCAGGGTCATATAAGCCCGAAAATCCACATGGCACAAACACTTTGCCCGCTTTTACTTCATCTATTACTTCGAAGAAAATATCGGTTGCCCATTGCTGAGCCGCATAATTCATCACAATATCAAATTCATTTTTTAGTAAAAACTTTTTATAGGATTCAGTATCGCCCGCATATCCCCTGACTTCGTTTCCAGAAATATCATATTCCTCTATTTTGACGCCATTAATAGTTTTGCTTTTACGCTCTTTAAGCTTTGTGGTTGCAACCGTAACATCGTGCCCCATAGCCACCATTCGTTCGCTCAGCTGTTTTACAACTTCTTGTGCACCACCCTTGAATGGCTCATAGAACTCTACTGTATGAAGTATTTTCATAATTACATTTTACCTGATATTTTCCACTTATATTTTTCTATTCCACCAGAAATTTCAGTTAATCTGGATATTATTTCTGTCTTTCTTTTTTTGACTAATTGATTATTTTTACCATGTGTTATTCTATTAAGCCTGTTCATTATCTTATGCATTTTTTGCAGATCAGCTTTTTCTGAGCCTGAGCTTATGTTGTTCTGATGCATTCTGTATTCAGCCAAGACCTTGGGCGTATAAATAAATCTTCCTTTTAAGGACATCCTAAGCCACATATCATAATCTTCCAAGTAATTTTTCGATTCATCAAATCCCCCCAAATCCATAATAACTTTTTTATTGGCAATTACAGTAAGGGTGGATACAAAATTTTCTTTTAGTAAGTATTCAAATACATTACCACTATACGCCTGCTGATTGTTTATAATATTTCTACCTAGAGGTTTTCTGTTTTTGTCGACAATCTTAGCATTGGCATAGGAAAGTATATATTTATTACTAAAGTCTTTTAGTTGTTCTTCGAGTTTGTTTTCGAGCCATACGTCATCAGAATCCTGAAAAGCCACCAGTTCGCCTTTTGCCAGTCTTAGGCCCACATTTCTTGGTACAGCGGGCCTACCCGAATTTTCAATTCTCTTGTATATAATCTTATCTTTAAATCTAGACAATATTCTAGGCGTATTATCCGTAGATCCATCATCAACAACTATTAATTCATATTTACATCCAGCGTTATTTTGACTTAAGACACTTTCAACGCACTCTTTAATATAATTTTCACGGTTGTAGACAGGGATAATTACACTTAACATATCATATAAAGATTTCCAATTTATTATAATCCTGCATATTTAGAGCAACTAAATTATCAATTTTTTCTTTACTGCCGTAAGGATTTTTAATTAATTTTATTTTATTTGCCGTTTCACTCAGACCAAATATTTTATAGTTTAATTTGCTTAAAAATTTATATATGTCTTTTCTATTATATCCTGCGTCATTTGATGTCGACTCTGAATATTCAATTATCAGTGATGGTCTATCCTTCTCGATTGTTTTTTTAGCCCCATTAAGTACCATGAGCTCATTTCCTTCTACGTCAATTTTAATAAAAGTGGGTCTTTTGGCAGACTTGCATTCTAAATAGCTATCAAGTGTATCTATTTTTATTTTTTGTTTTTTAATATATTTAAGCTCGTGATTTTTTGGTATATTTCTTTCTGCAATAGAATTGTTTCCACTGGAACTGTATATATTTATATATCCTTGTTCTTTTTTGTCTGATAGGGCTAGGTTATTAATTTCTATAGATCTATCAGTGAACTTTCTTAAATTATTTATATTAGTTTTTGATATTTTGTAGCTACTAATTGTAGGCTCAAAAGCACAAACACTTGAGCCTAATAGTAGTGCTACCAGGCTATAGTATCCATTATTAGCGCCTATGTCATAGAATACTGGACTGTCCTGGATTGATAATATTTTTTGAATCCAGTGCAGAACATTTTTTTCATAATATCCATCTTTAGTATAGGCCCATAGCATCCCTTTTGAAACTTTAAAACCGACTCTTTCATTATCTAAAAAAACATCTTCGGTTCCTGTATTTATTTTATTTTTAATTTTTTCTAATACTTTAGGAATAACTTTTGTTTCAAGATTATTATTTTTAATACTTCTGTATTCTTTAAATTTTGATTGATTAACGAGCCTTGAATTAATATAAAGCTGGTCACCTGCAACATTGTCTACAGTGCTTTTAACTAAATAGAAGCCATTATTCTTCATATATTTTTCTATCTCTTTTTTTAAAGGTTGGTTTTTGTACAGTTCAAGGTTTTCAACCTCAAGCCATATTGCCTTAGTTCTGTATAAGTAATCTTCCATCCCATTTAAAACTTTTAATTCCGCCCCCTGAACATCCATATATAAAAAATCAACCCATTTTATTTCAGACCTCTTAAGGACTTTATATAATTTGGCGGTTTCTACTTTAATTTTTTTATTAAATTTCAACCAAGGATGAACATCTTTGGTTTTTGCTGGCTCCAGCAGAGAGCTTGACTTGTTACCATAGTCCCAGTCGTCTTTTTTTCTTGTTTCAGGATTACCGCTTGATACGTAGAAGTCAGTAATGCCATCCACGTCTGAAAGAGCTAGCTCAAAAAGTTCAGCGTTATTTACTTTATATTTTCTAAAATTTTTTTTAATTACTTTAACATTACTTGGTACTGGCTCAAAAGTTAAAAGTCTTGAATTGGGATATTTTTTTGCGAACTTTATTGACTCTTCACCTTCGCAAGCCCCAATATCTAAAATTATCAGTTCGTCATTTTTATTGAAAAGTAAATCAATCTCTATTTCAAATTCAAATTTTTGGTTTAAATAGTTATCAAAATAATTCATTCTAAGCCTTTTCTAAAGTGTAGCCTGGCTGGTTTTTTATAATACCTGAGTTGCTGGAATAATCAGCCAGTACATTGGCGTTGGTTTTATTTTTTATGCCTTCGGTAATTTCAATATTTAAGGCATTATCAAAATATTGTATATTCTCTCTGTGGTGGTCTAACCCAATATTAAAGTAATAATTACCTGTAGCAAGAAGTAAATCATCAAATTTAAAATTAAACTTGTACAATCCCGCATTTATCGATGAAGGCTCGGACCACACAGTTCTTATAGCTATGTCTTCATGCATCATGCCAATACCAACTCTTATATTATCAATCTGTCTTGAAGATTTTACATTTATTTCAATATTGAAACCATCTCCAAAATTAAGAATATTATTTTTTTTATTTTTTAAATCAACTATCGAGGCGTCCTGTAAAAATATTTCGGACCCCCTGGGCTTAATAAATTTTCTTGTTGGTCCTATATCTAGATCTTCTCTAGAATAAGCATCAATTACCTTTTCAACTGGGCCATGTTTTACTACTTTACCGTTTTTTAAGAAAATTGCCTTTTTACACAATTTACTTACCGAACTCATACTGTGGCTTACAAATAATACTGTTCTGCCTTCGGCTGCAGATTGCTTCATTTTACCTAAGCACTTTTTCTGAAAAGCCGCATCCCCAACTGCCAAAACTTCATCAACTATTAATATGTCTGGGTCCAGATGTGCTGCAACTGCAAATGCTAGGCGCACGTACATACCCGAACTATAAAACTTCACCGGTGTATCTAAAAATTTTTCTACTTCGCTAAATGCAACAATCTCATCAAACTTAGCATCTATCTCTTTCTTTTTCATTCCCAAAATAGATCCGTTGAAATATACGTTTTCACGACCAGTAAGCTCTGGGTGAAATCCGGTGCCAACTTCGAGTAAGCTGGCAACCCTACCGTTCATAACTATCTCACCTGTAGTTGGCTCTGTAATACGGGACATTATCTTAAGAAGGGTTGATTTACCTGAACCGTTTTTGCCAATAATTCCAACTACCTCACCCTTATTAATTTCGAAGTCAATTCCTTTTAGGGCCCAGAACTTTTCCTTCTTCATAAGGTGGCCTGTCAAAAGTTCTTTGGGCTTTTTTAGAGTATTTATTATTGCATCACGAAAAGTAACAGTGCCAGTATTAGCCTTCATTTCATGGCTGATGTTATAGCTTTTGGAAATATTTTTGACTGTAATTACTGGCTCTCTCATATAATATCCGCAAATTCCCTTTCGGTTGATTTAAAGTATACAAAACCAATTACAAAAGCTACGATACACACTCCTAGTGATAGGAATGTTAGTGGCCAATTGATTGGAGATGTATTCAAGAAACTACTGCGCATCATATTAATAATTGCAGTCATTGGGTTTAAGTAAAGCAACCACTGGAACTGTTGAGGAATGCTTGTAACTGGGTAAATTACCGGCGTCACAAATAGTCCAATCGACAATAAAAAAGGCACAATTTGTTTTACATCGCGGTACTTAACATTAAGTGCTGCAAAAAACATTCCCAACCCTAAGGCCGTTAGGCATGTAAATAGTATTGCGGGAATTAGCAAAACAACTGCCTCCAAGGTGGGTGGAAATTTAAACCAAATCATTAGCCCAACAAAGACCAAGAATGCAAAAAAGAAATCTATAAGTCCTACAATTACAGAAGAAAATGGCAGTATGATTCGCGGGAAGTAGATTTTAGTAATTACCCCTTGGTTATCAACCATGCTATTACTTACCCTGGTAATTGATCCATTAAATAAGTTCCAAAAAAGTAAGCCGGTATAGCTGAAGATTGCATAGGGCACTGCTGCATTACCACTGCCGATACCTGCAACTTTATTAAAGAAAATCGTAAAAATTATCATCTGCGAAAGGGGCTGTAAAATAACCCAGCTAGCACCAATGACAGTTTGCTTGTATCTAACCTTTACATCGCGCCAGGCAAAGTAAAAAAATAGTTCACGGTAAGCTTTAAGTTCTTTCCAGCTGATTGAAAGCTTACCTTTCGGCTTAATTACTACTGTTTCAGTATGCATGAGTTATATTATATCTTATTTTCTTGGTCTTTGTACCAAGAAACAGCCATTTTAATACCATCGGCAAGCTCTATTTTGTGCTCCCAGCCTAAGCTATGGAGTTTATCTACACTCAATAGTTTTCTAGGTGTGCCATCTGGCTTGGTAGCATCGAATTCAATATCCCCATTAAATCCAACTGTTTCTTTAACTAGCTCTGCAAGCTCCTTGATAGTGCAGTCTTTGCCGGTTCCTATATTAATATGAGTATTTTTGATTTCTTCCATACCTTCTGAAAGATCTGAAAAATCTACATTACTTATAACATGTATGCAAGCATCGGCCATGTCATTAACGTGCATAAATTCGCGATAGGGCTTACCACTACCCCAAAGTGCTATGGTAACTTTTCCATCTTTCTTGCAAATTCCGTATTTGCTTACAAAATCTAAGACTACTTTTTCGTCGGCATCTTCAAGTCCTAAGTTTTTTCCAGCCTTTTCATAGTCACCATCTTCAATGTATTTACACAAGATCATCTTACGGATCATGGCAGGCATAACGTGAGACTTTTCTAGATCAAAATTGTCATTATCACCATAAAGATTGGTTGGCATAACTGCCAAAAAGTTTGTGCCATACTGGATATTGTAGCTTTCTATTAGCTTAATGCCTGCAATTTTAGCAATTGCGTAGGGTTCATTGGTATATTCAAGTTCACCGGTAAGTAAGCTTTCTTCTTTGATTGGCTGAGGCGCCATTTTAGGATAAATGCAACTACTACCTAAAAATAGTAGCTTCTTTACGCCATATTTGTAGGCCGCACTTACGACGTTGTTTTGGATTTCTAAATTAGAAAAAATAAAGTCAGCGCGGTAAGTATTGTTGGCCATTATTCCACCAACTTTAGCAGCAGCTAAAAACACGTATTCTGGCTTTTCCTTTTCGAAAAATTCATAAACTGATTTTTGATCAGTCAGATCGAGTTCGCTCGAAGACTTGCCAATAATATTTTTGTAGCCAGCTTTTTCTAAGTTTCTTTTTATTGCGCTGCCGACCAAGCCTTTGTGGCCTGCTATGTATATTTTTGAGTTTTTGTTCATATCAACAGATAATAGTATATCAGAATGAATACAATTTTAAAGAGTCGCTATTTAGAATGCATAATATTCTATTCCCTCAAAATTCCAGCCCTGGGATCTAATTATGTTTGATTCATTTAAATCTTTAGTATAAAAGTGTGCTCTTCTGGTTGGACTATAATGGCGATATATCGGCTGGCTTGTAGTTGTCTCTGAAGCGTACCAAGCAACGCCTTCGTAATTCCAGCCTTGAGATCGGATTGTATTTGATTCATTTTGGCTTGTCGTGTAGAAGTGTCTTCCGCGGCTAGGGCTATAATGCCGATAGACAGGTTTTGAATTTGGATTAGGCGATACTCTCCAAGCTATTCCCTCAAAATTCCAGCCCTGAGCGCGAATTATATTTGATTCATTCAAGTCGGTTGTATAAAAATGAGAACCTCTGCTAGGGCTATAGTGACGATAGACAGGCTTATATTCCTCCGTTCCTCCCGAAACGTTAATGTTTTGTGTAGGGTAAAGATTAGACCAACCAAGGTTGGTAATTCCTAGCCTGTACTGCTGAGTATAGCTACCGTTGATCTGAGGCGATTTTAAACTAAAATTGAAGGTTGCATTTGAATTGGGTGCGACAGAGCTCTCTTGCATTCTGGATGCAATAGCACTACTAAACCAGCTTGAGTCCTGAAAAGGACTTGTGGAATTGTAAGGATTGATATAAAGGTCAGCCGTATAAACTCCTGTTTTGAACCAAGTAACATTTCCAGTATTTTTTATTATAATCTGAGAAGGTGTAATGCTTGTGGCAGTGGATGAGGCCGTGTAGGTATTGCTTACAATTTGTGCAGAACTACTTGGATTAATTAAAGTTATTAGAAAATTCAAGCCTGCATCATTAAACCAACCTATGTTTTCAGCTACTAGATTAAATTTTTCATTATACTGCCCAGCGGCTGAACCACTTTGAATGTCAAACTGAAAAGTCCCATTTGATCCTGGTGCGACTTCTGATTCCAATAAGTTAGATGCTCTGCTTTGAGATATCCAATTACTTGTATAGAAAGTACTGGCCCTATCTTGAGGCGCATAAGTTGCTAGCCTTACAGGGTTAGGGCCCGAATTTTGCCAGGTCTGTGTGCCGGTATTTTTCGCTATTACCGTTAACGTAGATTTTTCCCCTCTCGGAAGTAAATTTAAGTTTTTATCAGAACTTTGCGATTGTAATTGCCACGAATATGCTCCAGCCCTAACCAAAGAAGCTGTAGCATTTATTCTTCCATATCCATAACTAGTGCTAAAATTTTGACCAGCCATACCTGCAACTTTATCTGCTCCGTTTCTGATGTATGACTCAACCTCTGTTTGGGTCGATGAGGGCCTAAGCGACTTAATAAGTGCAGCTAAGCCCGCTACCTGAGGGGTTGATGATGATGTCCCACTGAAATTAGAGGAATAAAGAGTAGTCTGATTAATTGAGTTCATAGTTGCAGCCCTAACACCGCCCGATCCGGGTGCCACTATATCTAGATTGTTGCCAAAATTACTAAAAGATGATCTGACATCACTTGGGTCGCTAGATCCCACCGCTATTACGCTTGAATAATTGGCTGGATAATTAATACAATTGCAGGATTCGTTACCTGAAGCAGCGACTACTATTACGTTATTTGAGATTGCATAATTTATTGCATTTTCTAAAAAAGAGTCTGGAACGGTTGAGCCTAAACTTAGACTTATTACGCTCGCTCCATTGTTTACTGCGTGATATATCCCTGCAGAAACTGTAAAAGTATTGCCAAAGCCGTCATCACTTAGGGACTGAATTGGAATTATTCTAGAGCCCCACCCTAAACTTGCTAAGCCTACGGAGTTATTTGTTTCTGCGGCGGCCAAACTTGCGGCAGATGTTCCGTGGTATACATAAGCCCCATTAATGTTTGTGGTACCAGCAGCAACATCGGAATCGTTATTCGCAAAATCATAACCAGAAGCCAAATCAAATTTATTAACTAAATCCTGATGAAATTTTGCGAAGCCAGTATCGATTACAGCTATTTTTATTGAAGCTGAAGACTTTGAGATATCCCAAGCTGATGGCGCCGATACTTTAGCTAAATTCCATTGCTGTGAATACAGCTCATCGTTAGGTGTAGCAGTTGCTCGATAAATAACGTTTGGGTAAATCTTAATCTTGTCTTGATCATTTAATTCACTTAGTTGCTCTTGAGATAAATTTATTTGATAACTATTTGTTGAAGGTATTTGAATTAGGTCGTTTGAATTAATAGAATTACTTTTTAAAAAAGATTCTTTATCGCCTTTGCTGTTAAAGGAAATTACACTGCTTTTTTGATCAGCTATAGAAGGGTCTTGATACTCTAAAATATTTTCAGCCTTTTTTGAGTTTTTGTCATTTAAACTATTTTGCTTTTTATTTTGGGGGGCACCTGGCGTATATATACTGATAACAATTAGAAGCAGCAATATAAAAATCCCTACTGCCGATGCTATTGATGATATGTATTTTGACTTTTTCATCTATCGAAAACTAGTTCATAGCATAGTACTCAATGCCTTCATAGTTCCAGCCTTGGGATCTAATTATGTTTGACTCATTAAGATCTTTGGTGTAGAAATGAGCACCTCTGCTCGGGCTGTAATGTCTATAAATTGGTGCGCTTGTAGCTGTTGGTGAAGCATACCAGGCAATTCCTTCATAGTTCCAGCCTTGGGTTCGAATGGAATTAGATTCGGTTAGGCTTGTGGTATAGAAGTGTCTTCCTCTACTGGGGTTATAGTGCCTGTAAACTGGTTTTGATGTAACCGAAGTACTTACATTCCAGGCAGCACCTTCGTAATTCCAACCTTGCGACCGTATTGCATTCGATTCATTCAAATCAGTCGTAAAGAAATGGGCTCCCCGGCTAGGACTATAGTGTCTATAGACTGGCGTCTGAGTCACCTGTGCTCCATTAACTACATTGATAGTTTGGTTTATGACAAGATTAGACCAACCAAGATTTGTTATACCAAGTCTATAACTTTCTTGATATGTAGAATTGGTCGGTGGGGCCTGAATTGCAAAAGTAAATGTTCCTGTTGATCCTGGTGCTACAGAATCTTCAATAAGTTTTGAGCTTATTGCAGAGCTGGGCCAAGTGGCGGCTTTAAATGCACTGACCCTGTTCAATGGCTCTGTATATATGTCAGATGTATATGAGCCTGACTTATACCAAATAATGTTGCCTGTGTTTCGTATTTTTAAGGTAACAGTACCGCTACTTCCTGCATTCATAGAGGTAGGATAATTGTTCTCTACCAATTGGCCTGAA